>CANQMR010000009.1 GCA_947625015.1 uncultured Lachnospiraceae bacterium
TGTTTTTGCACTTATATTTTAACACAAGTTGGTATCCTCTTCTCTATTTTATTTTCCTACAAAAACTTTACGCTAGCCTGTGAAATATTTCCGGTTATTCCGGGCATAGACCAAAAAATGGTTCCGGAATATGGATTCCGAAACCATTTTTGAAAAGGTTAAGTTGCTTCAGAGAACTATTCTCCGTCCAATGTCAATTACCTTGCATAATTTCCCTTAGCGGTAATCTTGCTCCCTGACCGGTTCTGCACAATCACGCAGTACACGTTCTTCTTTTTAATCACAAAGACATGGGAAAGATCCGTTCCGTCTACATAGCGGATATTGCCGTCAAAATCCATAATGCCCGCATATCCGTACCCGGACAGACGGAAGCCGATGGCAACCTCTGTACCCACATCCTTGCTGAAGTAAGAGGTGGCTTTTAAACAGTTTTTCCGGATGGACCAGTCAATGGAATATGCTTTAGACATGGTGCTGAATGTATTTCCCACCATCTCCTCCAGTACGCCGGCAAACTCCGGGTCGGTAATGTGGGCCGTATGCTCCTCTAACTCCTGGGCAGACGCCGTCACGCCGGGGACAGCCATACCTAACAGCATCACGCATAAACCTAAAAACAATAAACCTTTTTTCATCACATCTTCCTCCTAGGTACTAGATTTATAGTTAATAGTTACCATAAACTGCCCTGTTTTGCAAGTCTTTCACCGGCTATGTTCACATTATATTTACATCACTATTCCTGAGTTAACGCCATTATTTCAATCTTCATTGGGGTTCCGCCCCTGTACTCCACAAAAATCTTCCGCAAGCTGCCGCTTTCCGCAGCGAGCCAGTCGGCACAGCTCTTATTGCTGTCCACTACCAATAACTGTCCCTTATCATCAACACAGCCGAAGAAATATTCGCCGCCCTTACACTGGGTATATAACCATATCCGGTTTGCATCCCCATCCGAGATATCGAAAAGCCAGACTTCATTCGGCCGGATTACAAAATCGAAACTTTCCTCCCGGTCTAATATCCGTTCTTCACAATATATAATACGCCGGTCGCCAAACAGCCTGTCCGAATCCGCTTCCGCCGAATATACATCCAGCGCTTCTTGATTATAATCCGCCATTTCAAGAATCCATTTCTGGTTTACTTTATGAAACAGCTCCATAGAGCCGAGGATTGCCATAACCGGAATTGCCGCTGTCAGCAGATACCCCGATACAGGCATACGCATCTCCTGCGCAGTCACTTTATGTACGGCGTCCACCCGGAAAGACACGATATTCTGGTTCTCCACCAGACCGCACATATCCTCGATATATGAATTGCTCTGGCTTTGCACCTTCAGCCTCAACAGACAGTCGTAATATTCCTGTCTGGTAAATTCACCCGCTCCATACTTGCAGACGGCAAAGTCGCAATCCACCTCCGACCAGCTCTCTATTTTCTCCCGCAGGCGCTTTATCGCAGGGTTAAAACCATGAAGTATATTGATGACCGCAACAATCTCCTTAGTAATCAAATCCCTGTGCTTTAAATGTACCAGCTCATGGAGCAAAGCCATATTAAAATCCTTGTCCTCGGTTATATAGTCCGGCATGATAATCTGATAGCCCTTATAGTACAGGATTCCGGGTGAATCCATACGACTGTTCGTACTTAAATATACCTTTTGACGAATCTTAAGCCGCTTACGCCACTTTTCCAGCAGGGCAAGCCGCTCCTTATCTTTTATAGGCACATTGTCGAGACAGGTATAATGCTTTTTGCGGTAATTCCAGTATTTTGCAAGCAGTATGCCAACCAGCGTAATCCCGCATATCGGCACCAATACCACAAGCATGACGACCATAGCCACCGATAGCGGAACAAAATCATACCCGCCTGCACTGGTGTCCAAAAAGCTGAATATAACAAAAGGGAAAATCGGCATCAAATAACAGGCCACTACCATCCGCAGAAAATGCATGGAAATCCTAATATGAAATTTGGCCGTCTCCTTTTCCAGAAACAGCCAAATGAGATAACTAAGTGTCCCCGCAATGGACGCTGCCAGTATACCTAATAACACATATGAAATTTTGCAGAATATAATATTATGAACTATTTTATAAATCATTAACCTTGTCTTGTAAATCCTTTATCTCATCCTGTGTTAAATCGCCGTTATCAAACATCTCTGTCACAAATTCCCCAATGTCATTGTGATTCCAAAAGCTGATATGATGCTTGTATAACTTCTGGCGGTAAGCGCTTTCCGGGATCAGCACCTTATATGTATAAATTTTGCCGTCCCGCTGCATCTTAAGGTAATTCTTCCGCACCAGCTTCGCCAGGAAGGTAGACACCGTCTGGGGCCGCCAGTCCTTGCCGTAAAATCCGTTCACCCGGTCAACCACATCCGACAATACCGGTTCCTTTTTGCAGTCCCAGATTGCCTTCATTACCAGTTCTTCACTCTCTGTTAGCTTTTCAATAATCATCATAAATAATCTGCCTCTTTCTTAATCTAAAGTCCATAGTTACGCTTCATCTGCTCATAGAGCTGCTTTGCAAGACCGATTCCCTCCCCCTGATTAGCTGCCATCTTCGCATATTCCTGGGTACGCATATCCCCGAAATATTCCATATACTGGCTGGCGCTGCCGGAATCCTCGTCTTCTGCCTTCATAATCGTCTTCTCCATGCCCTTATAAATCTGTTCGATAAAATATGCCTCAAATTCCTTGCAGGCATTCATCAGCTCCGCCTCCGTAGCCTGTTCGCCCACCTTGCCTAAGGTGTTCTCCAACGCGTCTGCTGAAGCATTGCTGACATTTGCATAATAATCGCTGTAATAACTGCTTGGATCCACTCCTGTAATCGCCATACTTACCTCCCACATTTACATAGTAAATGTTTAACATATCGTATTCTATCTGTCAACATGAATATTATCCTCTCAGGTTATTGGCCTGCTGTAACATCTCGTCTGATGCCTGAATGGCCTTCGAGTTCATCTCATAGGCCCGCTGGGCAACAATCATATTCACCATCTCATCCGCCACCTGCACATTGGACATCTCGATATAACCCTGATGCACCAGACTTCTGGTAATTCCTTCCGTTGTGGACTCCTCTAACGCATCTCCGGAAGCAACAGTTGCCTGATACAGATTGCCGCCCACGCTGCTAAGTCCTGCCGGATTGTTAAACTGTACCAGACCGATTACCTGATTGTAATTCTGTCCATCCTGGATTCCCACCAGAGGCACCTGCTGTCCGTTCTGTCCCGTCTTGGTAAAAATATTTCCCTGTTTATCCACGACCACATCCTCTGCGCGGACAGGCTCCGGCACTACAATCGGGTTGTTATTCTGGTCAAGCACCGGATATCCCTGGGAGCTGCAAAGCATCATTCCGCCCTCCACCGGCTGGAAGCCGAAGCTGCCGTCTCTGGTATAACAGATATTGCCATCTGTATCCCGGACCTTGAAAAATCCGGTTCCCTCAATCGCCATATATGTAGTATTATCCGTATCCTGCAAATTGCCCTGGGTAAACACCGTTGTAATGGAGGCCACCCTTGTGCCCAATCCCACCTGTGCGGGTACCGGCTTATTTTCTCCTGCATTATTTGTAGATGTGGACTGTAATGTCTGATATAACAACGACTTAAATTCTACCGTATCTTTCTTGTACCCGGCGGTATTCACATTGGCCAGATTGTTGGCCACATTATCTAAATTTGTCTGCTGTGCTATCATTCCTGATGCAGCAGACCACAATGAACGCATCATAATTTAACCCTCCTTTATTATACCCTTCCAATCTCATTGACCGCCTTATCCAAGGTATTGTCAACGGTCTGTATCATTTTCTGTCCTGCCTCATAGGCTCTTGTGATGGTGATCATATCCACCATTTCCTTAATCACATTGGTGTTGGACATCTCCAAATAGCCCTGATGCACCGTTGCCGTTCCCGCCTGTAATCCCGCTGCGTCTGTTGCGTCATACATATTCTCGCCGTATAAAAGCAACGCCTGCGGATTGGCAAATCCGGCAATGCCTAAGGTGGCTACCTGCTGTCCGTCCACTAACACATTTCCCCGTTCGTCAAACGCCACGTTCCGGGCCGTCTGCGCCCCCGGAATCTGAATCCTCTCACCATTGTTATCCAGTACAAAATCTCCGTCCCTGGTCACAAGATAACCATCCGTGGTAACAGTAAAGGAACCGTCCCTCGTATACTTGGTGCTGGTCACTCCCTGCTTGTTCGTTGTCTGAATGGTAAAGAATCCGTCTCCGCTTAATGCCAGATCGTAGGTGTTCCCGGTCTCCCGCAAACTTCCCTGGGACATATCGTGATAGGTCTCCCCTATCTTCACGCCCAGATTCATATCACCGATGCGGTAATTTAAAGCGGAACGGGCATTGTTATTGTGGATACGGAGGGTAAGCTCATCATCAAAGGACTGTGAGGTTACGCCCTGTTTCTTGTATCCAATGGTGTCGGAATTAGCCATGTTGTTCGCAATGACATCCAGACGTTTCTGCTCGTTCACCATACCGGTCCACGCTGTGTAAAGACCTCTTACCATACTTCAACTCCCTTTCTTTCTTATTCCTGTTCCATAGCTCCACTTAAAAATTCTATATATTTACCGGTACCAATCGCCACACAGGTCATCGGATCCTCTGCGGTCATGGTAGTGATTCCGGTCTCTTCCTCAATTAATTCTTCCAGACCATGGAGCATAGCCCCACCGCCGGTAAGAACAATTCCCCGGTCTGCAATGTCAGCGGCAAGCTCCGGCGGCGTCTTTTCCAAAACGGAATGGACCGCCTCGATAATCTGCTCCGTAACCTCCTCTAAGGCTTCTACCGTCTCCTCGGAAGTCACTGTTACCGTCCTTGGAAGGCCGGTTACCAGATTCCGTCCCCTGATATCCAAAGTCAGATTCTCCGGACGGCGGTAGCAGGTGCCGATCTTTATCTTAATCTCCTCTGCGGTCCGCTCACCAATCAGCAGATTGTGCTTCTTACGCATATAGCGGACGATGGCCTCGTCAAAATCATCTCCCGCCGTCTTAATGGAAGTGCTGACAACCGTTCCGCCTAAGGAAATGACTGCAATATCCGCGGTACCGCCTCCGATGTCCACAATCATATTGCCGCAGGGACGGGCAATGTCGATTCCTGCGCCAATAGCCGCAGCCACCGGCTCCTCAATAATGGACACATCTCTTGCGCCCGCCTGATAGGTTGCATCCTCGACGGCCTTTTTCTCCACCTCGGTCACTCCGCTCGGCACACATACGGAAATCCTCGGCCTTCTTCCGAAAAAGCTCTTTCCCACTGCCTTCTGAATAAAATATTTGAGCATTTTTTCCGTAATCCGGTAATCGGAAATCACGCCCTGACGAAGGGGACGAACCGCAACAATGTTGCCCGGCGTCCTTCCAAGCATCAGCCTTGCCTCCTCGCCGATTGCCTTTATCCGGTTGGTATCCCGGTCAAAGGCGACAACGGAGGGTTCCTTCAGCACAACTCCCTTGCCCCTTACATACACCAGAATACTGGCTGTACCCAAATCAATTCCTATGTCTGAACTTGCCATGACAAACTCCTTTCCTATATCTATCGTCAAAAATAGAGTATTTCTTAATACCAACTGCCGGTTTATCCTTTTTTCTTATCTTTATTCTTGTTCTTTTTCAGGATAACCAAGCTGTAATCTGTACCATTTATTGTATCCAGATGAACCTCAACAATATTCATAATCTGGTCTAATTCCTTCAGGTAACTCTGCCATTTCGTCACTTTTTTATCTGCAATGAGCCGTTTGCGCACGCTCTGCATATTCCGGTACTGCTCCATCTGGTCTTTAATCACATCTCCGGCCTGCATCCCCACCAGACTATAGCCAAACAGCTTGTCCATGGATTTGTTGGCAAAGACGATATCCCCGGTCCGGTTATTCTTGACAAAAACTGCGTCTCTTATATGGTCGTAGGCAGACAGAAATCCCTCATTCAGCATATTCACATTTAACTGGTTCCGGCCCTTCTGGATTACTGCGGCCACTAAAGTACACAGATAGTTGGCCAGCCGCACATCCCGCTTGTCAAATTCCTGTCCCCGTTCCGTATGGCCGAAAACCATATAGCCCTCTAAATCCTGTACAAAAGGAAGTTTTATCAGCATAATGGCTTCCGCCTGGGAAATCCTGCCGGGACTCTTAAACAGGGGATCGTTCTGCCGGTCAATAACCTGAACCGGCTGCTGTTCAAACCGGCTGCATATTACCTCATACTCCGATTCGGTAAATATCATTTTATGGAAAAATTCTACCATATCCCCATTCTGATTCCATGCATAATAGTTTTCCACAGTATCTGTCTCTTTATTCTTCAAATACACGCCAATATTCGTAACGCCCAGATAGATACCGGCTTTCTGGCACATCTCGCCTAAGGCTGCGTCTCCTTCCTTCAGCATGGAAGCGCCTAAATCCTCCATGACATGGCGTTCCTGCTGCTTTTTGTGAATCCGCATCTCCGCTAATTTTCGGCGGTGCCGCTCTCTTTGTACCAGTTCCTCCGCATAGAAGCACTGGGCAATGCAGTTCGCCAACCTCCATTGCTGCTCTGCAACCGAGCCTAAAAGCTCCCTGCCGTTTTTTGCAAAGCTGGTTAAAGTCCAGTAGGCCGTTACATTGGTCTCTAATGTAAGCGGCGCCAGCACCAGATGCACCTCCAGGGAACCGTCCTGAACGGTTGCGCTCTGGGGAATCTTCTGTTCCCGCGCCCGCTCTGACAACTCCTGAAACTGCTCTTTAAAGGAGGGCCGCTCAAACAGGTCATAGAACTGCCCTAAATCCCCGGCCGGTCCTGCAGGCTGGGTTAACAGTTTTCCCGCCGTATCCAACACAACGCTGTAGTAATCCGCATTCCGGCTTAAGGTCTCCGCCATAAGCCGGAATTGGGCCAGCATTTCCGTATCATTTTCGTTAATTGTAACCAGCTCTAAGGAAGACTGCTGCTCTTTCTCCTCCTTCGGTCCCTCTAAGGCCTCAAGGGTAGCCGCCAGTTCCTTTTCCAAGTCCTTCTGCTCCGTTATGTCTGTCAACAGGAAGGAAATCTCCGCCTCTCCGTCGGAAACCCGGTTGACCGTAAATACATTCTCCACCCAGATCTGCTTGCCGTCGTCCCGAATCATGCGGTAGGTCTGAACATAATCGGTAATGCCGTTAGCCACCGCCTGATAGATTCCGTCTATAACCACATCCCGGTCATCCGGATGAATATAATCCTCCGTCAGCTTGTATCCCTTGCGGAGAGCCTCTATATTCATACCCACCATTCCCGCATTGGGAGAGGCATATTTCAGGATACGCTTGCCTGCGTTATAGGATTTTACCAGCACCACGCTCTTCATCTTGTCAATGGCGGTTCTAAGGTAATTATTCTCATTGCTTCTTCTCAGTTCTTCCCGCAAATCGATAATCAAAATCTCAAAATCCGTCAGCCGGTTATTGTCGTCATATATATAATGCACCAGCAGGCGCACCGGTATCAGTTCCCGTTCCTCGGTAAACAGCCGGCACTCCAGCGTATCTTCCTCCATATGCAGGTCAATCGCCCGCTTCATTGACGCATTAATGCTCTCCAAATCCTCCGGACACACCATCTCCGTAATATCCAAAAGCCGCTCATAAAACTGGGCTCTGGTATAGCCGTACTGGTTAATATTCTGGGACACATATTCCAGCTGGAAGCCCGACTCCCCTCTGGTCATATGCAGCGCCACAATCCCCGCATGGTTGATTATGCGTTCTAACGTAACGCTGCCGATATTCAAATCCGCCCGCCGCTCAAACAACAGGGTATAAATGGTCCGGTCCTCTATGGCCGCCTCATGGATCAAGCCGCTTACCAGATATTCCCTGTCGTCCGCCATCATCCGGATTCTGTGCCAGATCAGACTTTTGCGCCCATGCAATGTCTCCCAAAATTCATTCTGATTTAACGCCTTTCCCGGCTCAATATGAATCTCTTTTACCTGCGTTCCGATTAATACCCCGGCTTCATAATTAATGTGAAGCACTTCTCCGCTGTCTGCATCAAATATGACCATGGGATATTCAATATGTTTTGCAAATTCTTTGTAGCTATCCATTTTCTGTGTATCCATAGGCGGCTCCTTTACCCTGATCTCCTCCGACGGAGGATTCCTGTCTACTGAAACTTAATCTGGGGAATCTCCTCCGCATCTTCATCCGGAAGCGCCGGTCTTTCCTTCGGCGCCTCGATTCCCTTAAAGGCTTTATCCGTAATGCTCTTGGTCTCGTTGCAGGCTCTCACCACGCCTTCCACCGACTCCATCAGGCTTGCCATATAATTGCTGACATTCTCGCACTCCCGCTTCATGGAACCCCGTATAGAGGTTACCCGCTCCCTGGCCTCGGAAAGCATCTGTTCCTTTTCATTGACTGCGTCCTCAAGAAGCTTCTGACACTCTGCGTTCCGCTGCGCTACAGCCTGCTTGTATTCCTCTTCCGCCCGGATGCGGAGAGCGTCTCTCTCCTCCTCCGCCCGGCGGAGCATATTGCTGCTCTGTGTCTCGGAATCCTCCAACAGATTCCGGCTCTTCTTCTCCGCCTCTGTCACCATGAAATTACTCTGGCTCTTGGCATTGTTAATCAGCTTATCGCTGTCTTCCTTTGCGCTGATTAACATCTTCTTGCTCTGCTCCTCCGCCTCGGAAAGCATCTTCTTACTCTTTTCCTCTGCGTCCTTTAACATAATGTCGCAGCGCTCGTTCGTCTCTACCAATGTCTTTGAAATAATCTCTAATTTATCGGCATACCCCTTATTATTCTCCTCCTGCTCCGCTAATTTGCGGTTGGCCTTTTCTAATTCCTTCTGTAAAGATTCATTGTATTTCTGCATATTCTCAATGGCCTGATTATTCTCCGAGGTCATGCTGTCCTTTACTAACTGTAAGCTCTTAACCGTCTCGCTTAACTTGCTAATCGTATTTTTCAAATCCGCAATATCCTGCTGATGGCCTTTTCTCATCTCCTCAAGATACTGGTCCACCGCAGTCTTATCATATCCACCAAAGGATACTGTTTTGAATTGTTCCTCTCTTGCCATGATAACATCTCCTTCATCCATTTCCATCAATTTGCAACATAAGGACATTATTACTTAATATTATAACAATTATTCTCAATAAATGCTACCTCAAACTTGAATATATGCTTTTATTTTTCATTACTAACGATTGTTTTGCCAATAATAAATCAGAATAGGCAGGAAATTTTCTCTTTTATACATTCACTTTTTCTTATAACGCCTGTCTCGATTGCTGCCAACAATTTCCAGATAATCAGAAAGCCCTTTTAGAATTTCTTTTACACGACTTTCTTTCAAATTTAACAATTCACAAAAATCCCAAATATCATATTCCCTTCCGGGCTCCATAAATGCAAGAATTTCATTATACTGCTTTTGCGTCTTTTTCGTTACTTTTTTATCGCCGGTTTTCTTGTTATCTTTTTCTTTATTTCTCCAAACACCATCGGCGCCAACTTGTCCATACTGGCCATATCGCAATATTGACATATACTGCTCACATCCTGACGCACTAACAGAAACACCGCCGTTCTCCTTTTCATATACCCTTTCATCTGTAGGCACACGTTTTGACCATGAACCCATATTAAATATAATAATCTTATCCTCATATACTGATACCTGAATCGAAACACCCGTTGCATAATCTTTATGATTAATTGTACATCAACTACTTATATTTTAAAACGCAAAATTTGAAATTTTCAATAAAATTTTATTGAGGAACTGGACCTCCTAATACAAATGCAAAATATAACAGCAAGCCTAACAAAATCGGCAATAATAAAAATAATATTCCTGCAATCAAAGTTGCTGCATATGCCAGACGGCGTTTATATCTGTACCAACTCATAAGAATAAGCCATATCCCTATCAATAAAAATATTACAGGGATACAAACAAAAATTACCCCTTCCGGACGCATGGAATCAACCAAAAATATTCCCATTATTATGGAAATGATTAAAATAACACAAATCAGGTTGTTTCTCTTTTCAATTTTCCTTTGATATGCTGCAACATCGATTACATTAATTAAAGCCTCAGAAACATTATCAGCAGATACCTGGCTTTCATTTAACCGTTCTGACTTCATAATTTCAAGTATACTTACATTAAGCGCCTCGGCCAAAGGCTCTATTGTCTTAATGTCCGGAAATCCCAGTCCGCGTTCCCATTTTGAAACTGCCTTGTTCGTTACATTTAATTTTTCTGCCAATTCTAACTGCGTCCACCCTTTTTCCTTTCTTACAGAAGCGATAAATGCTCCAAATTTTTGATTATCCATTTTTACCCCTTTCCTGTTACCGTTATCTGTTACACTCCTATTTTATTTGCAGTCCTGAATTTTTCCAATCGACTAATCGTAGAATAATGGTGAAAACAACGGAAAACCTGTTGTACTTTCCTTATCGCTTTGCTATACTACTCTTAACTAATTGCGAAACTTTTCATAATCTTTATTATTTTATTATAATATATAGATTGAACCATTGCCATAAGCAGGTGTTTTTATGCCCGCCGGTACTTAGGTGGTGCTTTAGCGGCACCTTAGTACCGCTGCGTGGCATAACCAAGCGCAAGCGGCACCTGCGTTGGCAATGTTCAACCTATGGGATAAATAAACCACATATACATTTCACGCAATAACCAAAAAGGGGTACAAAGGATGGAGGAACAAAAACAGGGATTTTTGAATAACTTTACATTGAAAATGATTGCCATAATCACCATGGTCATTGACCATGTGGGGTATATTTTCTTCCCGGATCAGCCTGTATTCCGCTACATTGGCCGGATTGCCTTTCCCATATTCTGTTTTCTGATTGTTGAGGGATTTTTCCACACGAGAAATCATATGAATTATCTAATCCGGCTGATTATATTTGCCCTGATTTCGGAGATACCCTTTGATTTGGCGTTCCGCCAAACCCTTTTTGACTGGCAGCACCAGAATGTGTTTATTACCCTGGCGCTGGGATTAATCTGCATATTCTGTATGGAGGAAATGAACCGGTCAAGGCGGTATATCTTCCCGCTGCTGTTAACCTGGGTGGCGGCTTATGTGATTCACTGTGATTACAGCCTTGGCGGTGTGTTGTTAATCTGTATGTTCTATGTGACGCAAAATTCACCGGGTACCCGGTTTATCTTAACCGCCCTGATTCTATATGTATTCTGGGGCGCTCCGGAGCTTTACGGGCTGATTGCCCTGATACCGATTGCCCTTTATAACGGAGAACGGGGCCCGTCGCCAAAAATGATTTTTTACTGGTTCTATCCCGCGCATCTGCTTATTTTATATGTTTTGTCCCTGTATATATAACGCAAACGGCAGCCGGTCACATAACCCCGGCTGCCATTTCTGTTATATTTTTCGTATAAAAGCTCTCGTACAATTCAAGCTGCCTGTCCTGGCGGAACGGAAACTGCTCCCGGACCTCTTTTACCTTTTTCCCGTCTACCTCCACCACCATCAGCTCTGATTTGCTGTGGGCCTTCGTCAGACGCTCCCCTAGAGGGTCAAAAGCCATAGAGCTTTCCATATACTCAATTCCATTGCCCTTCCCGGTACGGTTGACCCCGATAATGTAACACTGGTTCTCAATCGCCCTCGCCCGGAGCAGGGTTTCCCAGTGAAGCACCCGCTCCTTAGGCCAGTTGGCAATGACCAGTATCACCTGCACCGAATCCGCCACCGCCTGAAAGATTTCCGGAAACCGCAAATCATAGCAGACAAATCCGGACATCTCCATATCCTTCAGTATCACCGTCTTTACCTCATGGCCGCCGATATAATGCTGTCCCTCTTCGCCATAATTAAACGGGTGAATCTTATCGTAATCATAGAGAATCCGTCCCTCGGACACCACCATGAACTTATTGTAAAATTCACCGCCAAAATCCTCAACATAGCCGAAGGCCATAGCTATTTTATACTGCTTTGAAAGGTCTTTAAAAAAACGCAAGGTAGGGGAAAACAACATCTCTTCGCCTGCAAGGGCGGTATTCATGGTAAAGCCGGTCAGCGTCATTTCCGGAAAAACCAAAAGCTCCACCTTCTGTTCCGCCGCCTGCTCCGCTAACTTCTTTACCTTTTCCATATTTTTCTGCTTGTCCTCCCAGGCAATATCCATCTGGGTCAATCCTACCTTCATTCTTAAAACCTCCTGCCATTTAAATTAAATATCTGTCCAAATTTAATTATATGCGCCGTTTATATATTCTATGTGTACTTTTAAGATATTTCCGTTTTTTCATACCGGGGAAATGAGATAATAACCTTAAATAAATCTCCGTCCAGCCGGATTTCAAAGCTGCCCCCCTGAAGGCTGGTCAAATCTTTTGCAATGGAAAGGCCAAGACCGCTGCCCTCGGTCGTTCTCGAAGAATCCCCCCGGACAAACCGCTCCATTAACTCCTCCGGACTGATATTAAGCGGATCGGAGGAAATATTTCTAAGCATAAAGATTACCGCCTTCTCCTCACAATTTAAGTCCGCATACACTCTGGTTCCCGGCTGGGCATATTTATACACATTCTGAAGCACATTTTCTATAACCCGGTAAAGCCGCTTTCCATCTGCCAATACCAGTGCAGGCTGATCCGTATAATTGGCGATCAGCTTCAAGTCCCTGTCGGCAAACTTATCTTCGAACTCCCCTAAAGCCTGCTTCATCAGCTCATCAAAGGCTAAAGGCATCATTTCCAGCTCAACGTTCCCGGAAGTGGCCTTGGCTGCCTCAACTAAGTCCTCGGTCAACTGCTTTAACCGCTCTGCCTTCGTCTCTAACACCTCTATATAATGCTCGGCCTCCGGCGTCGGCATCTTCTCTGTCTTTAACAGGTTAATATAATTGATGATAGAGGTAAGGGGCGTTTTTAAATCGTGGGATACATTGGTAATCAGCTCCGTCTTCATCCGCTCGTCCTTTAAGGACATCTCCACCGCCGCCTTTAGTCCATTGCCAATATGGTTAATGCCGTCCGTAAGCTCTTTAAAGACTCCCGTAGCCTTATCCATCTCTATCTGATAATCCAGATTCCCCTTCGTAATCTCCTCAACCCCGGCAATCAGCTTCTTGGTATCCTTAATCATCCCTGCCACCTTGATTGCAAAAAACACCTGAATCATAATATATATCAGCAAGCCGAACAAGAACAGATCCTTCGACACTGACAAATAGATCTGACAATAACCACAGCACAGGTTGATGATAAGATATACGGCAAACCACATGGCAAGCCTGGTGGTGCCCCGCATACGCTTAAACGCATTGACTACTGCGAAAAGCCTTTTATTGTCCTTAGAAAACAGCCTGCCGATATACCAGCTATTCATAAAATTATGAGCCTTTACCCGCCGCACAAAGCTCAAAGTAAAAACCATAATGCACAACCCTATCGGCAGCGCCACGAACAGCGAACCGATTACCGTCCCCGCCAGACCGCTTACAAGAGGCATATTGTTGACGACAAAACGGGAAAATGTCAGGCAGGCGGCTGCCAGCGCAAAGGCAGACAATAGCCACAGTTCCGTATGTATCCGGTCAAACCGGTACAACTGAAGCTCCTCGCTTTCCGGACTGCTTTTTCCGGTAGTTTTAATCAGCCATACAAACTGAACCACAAAAAGGAGCCATGCGAGAACCGCCACAATGCCAAAATTGCGGACACTCTGGCTTAAAAAGAAGGATTCCTGATAATCCGCCACAACGGCGCAGACTTCTTTGCCTCGTTGTTCAACATCAAAACCTACATACAATCTGTCTCCGGTTAATTTTTCAAACGGGATATCCGTCAGGGAAATCTCCATAACCTCACCACCGTCCAGGCTGATAATTCCGTTTCCCAGACTATCCATTACCACCTCATAGCTCACCGGCATAGAGGTAACTTCTGAGAGGTTCTGCAAATTGGAATACGCTTCTTTACCGCCCACATAGTAATAATATAGCCCGGCACTGTATAACTTATCCAGCGCCTTCTGTGCCTCCGCCGCCTCCTGACAGTCGGCGACCAGTTTGTAAATAAGTTCTTCCGTAGAATAATTATAACAGCCTAACAGGGGAATGATAATGCTGTCATAATTCCGGCCGTACGGGTCTTCCGAATCCAGATAACTTTCAAGCTCCCTTAAATCATAAATGTAATAATCCACAGGCGCAAAATATTGATCGGAAGGGGTATAAAATACATCCTCGTCCGGATCGTATACCGCAAAAAACATATCCCGCCCGCTCACATCTGTCAACTCTTCGCTGTCCGTATTAGACTCCCCCCGTTCCTGGCGCTCCTTCTCTGTCAGATAAGCTCCGATATCCTCATTTAAAGGAAAAATGAAATATGCTTTTTCGGAGAAGTCGTCGGAAAATCTCTTTCCGCTGTTCCTCAACCCGTTTTCTATAAACAGATTCTTAAAGGCTGCCGCATTCAGCCGAAGATAATCATTATCCTTAGACAACGCTGCCAGCGTCTCCCTCACATTCCCGTAATCGGCGAGACGGCAGTTAATAAGCTCTCCTTTGCTCTTTGCATAGTTTCCAAAATCCAAGTCTCCTGCAGCCAGCCATTCATTCTTATAATTGCTGATTTCTTTCAGATTGTACTTTAGGGATTCCCCGCTTTCCAAATCTGCAACGCCCACCACGCCGGGATTAAGGGTATTGCCATAATATAACTTCTGGATATTGCGTATCAGGCTGCCAATATCATTTTCCAAATCATTAACATATTTTGCATCGCTATTAAAATCTTCCATCCCTCCAACAAGAATATCCTCGCCATACACATCCATTGCGTATGCGACCACAATAAATGATGCCACAAAAACCGCAAAAGTAACAATTAAGAGCAGTCCCCGTATGCATTTTCCTGAGGTGGAATAAGACCATTTTCCGGTTCGTTTCTTCTTTTCCATACTGCGACTCCTTTCTAAATCATCGGCCTTACTTCTTATCCATTCGATATCCCACGCCCCACATTACCTTCACATAATCCGGGTTCTTCGGATCAATCTCTATCTTTTCCCGGATACGGCGGATATGTACGGATACCACATTGTCGGCTGCAAAGGCGTCCTCCTGCCAGATCCGCTCATAAATCTGGGTGGAGGAAAATACCTTCCCCAGATTCTCCATGAAAAGCTGTAGAATCTTGAACTCCGTAGGCGTCAGTTTCACCGGCTCCCCGTCGACTGTAACCTGCTTTTTCTCTGTGTCCATGGTAATCGCGCCATTCACCAGAAGTCCCTCCCGGTCAGCCTGCTCGATTCCCCCTAAGGAAGTATAGCGCCGAAGCTGGGATTTTACCCGCGCCATCAGCTCTAAAGGATTAAAGGGCTTGGTCACATAGTCGTCTGCGCCCACATTTAATCCGAGAATCTTGTCCACATCCTCGGATTTGGCCGATAATAAAATGACAGGAATAGAGCTTTCCTCACGAAGCCGAAGCAGCGCATGGATTCCATCAAGCTCCGGCATCATAATGTCCAAAATCATCAGATGAATCTCCTGCTTTTTTGCCGCCGCTAAAGCCTCTCTGCCATTATAGGCGGCAACCACCTCGTAGCCCTCCTGCTTTAGATAGATAGAAATGGCTTCCACTATCTCTTTGTCATCATCGCAAACCAAAATCGTCATTTTTTCACCTCGTCTCTACTATACGCCGGAGCAGGATAATCTGCAAGCCGGCGGCATAATCTTTAGATTTTTTTAGAATTGTCTTCTTTGGTTATGAGGCTATTGTAACGGATAAAAATTAAGAAAAAGTCACATAGAAAATGAAGAAAATCTTAATATTATAAAATATTACTCAAATTTCCGCTTTATGTATCGTAATCATTTTGATTAAAAAATTGAAAAAACGCCTGATCAAATCAGATAAATCTTTTAAATATATTTTTAATATCGGTTGTTACCCTGTCCAGGTAATTTTGTTTTTCTATCCGGTAAGCTGCTACAAATACAAAAGAGAAAATAATTCCGAAAATTTGTTTTGCTATAATTCCCATCAGCAGGAGCCATATACATAAGGCATAAATAAAACCCGGATGTATTCTATTCATTACCTTAATATGAATTTCTGTATTACTATTGCCCATATCTACAATCGTTCCTTTTGTCCTTTGCAATCCATTTCTATTTCTTACATTGTCCCATACAAATTCATTTCTTTCAATTTTCGCTCCCCAAAATAAATAATCGGTCTCCCCCCACTGATCTTTGAAATTAACCTTTGTTCTGACTACTGCATTTAATTTCTCTATCACTATATCCGCTGGCAGTTTCACTCGGATTACGCTTTCTTTTTCCATTATCTATACAGTTTCCTTTCTATTCATCTCAAATTGAGCAAAAGATTGAAAAATAACCGACTAAATCAGATACATGCGATTAGCCAAAATTAACGCAAAACCAATTATACAAAATAATATCCCTCCGATGGAGAAGCTAAGCCCAAGCATCTTATACCCTTTTCCATTTGATAAGGAGGCTTTTTGGGGGTTATTCACATTATAATATACCGGTACTGTTTTCCCCAGTTTTTTTTGCGCAATTCCTTTGTTATAGGACAATCCGCTGGCTCTGGAATAAGTCCTTCCATCTACAACATATTGAAAGACAGGCGCATACATATTACTATTACGACTGGTAGCGGAGCCGGTATTCGCATTCATTTGAACCCGAAGTTTACGATCTCCCTGGGAAACGGTAACCTTTTCTTTTTGCCTATTATGCCAATATCCTGACCTCGTGATATCTATAATTACTCCTGTTGTCTCTCCTGAATATCGGTCAAGATGTCTCCAACAAATAACAAAAATGATACCTACTATGAATAAAATCAATCCTATTATTAAAAATATACTTCCCACTATCATATTCTACCTCTCTCTTTAATACACACACAATTACCGTATGGAAAATGTCTTACCATTTCCCCATCTTCTATTTCTTAATCTTCATGGTTTTCTTATAACCGGTCTTACTCTTAAACAATTTCTTGTATTTTTCCAGCTTTTTCTTCGGACATTTAATGACTGCTTTTGCATGGATACCCTTAATTGCATTCTTGCCTACAGACTTCAAAACCGTACTCTTAATGGTAATCTTTTTTAACTTTTTACAGCCGGAAAATGCTTCTTTCTCAATCTTTTTCACATTTTTTCCTATTATAACGGATTTCAGTTTTTTGTTGTTCTTGAATGCCTTGAATGCAATTTCCGTAACCTTATAGGTCTGCCCATCTATCTTGACCGCGGCAGGAATCGTAAGGGTTGTTTTCTTGCCGTTCTTTGGTTTTGTATAGGTCACCTCTTTATTTTGGGAAGAGGATTGGGTTACTTTATAAACTCCGTTTGATATCTTGTATTGTTCTCCAACTTTCGGCAGTGCAGTCTGCCCTTTATCGTTGGTATCCGGTACATCTGGATTTTCCGGGGTGACAGAAGGATCTGTTGCGTATTCACTCAGGCTTTTAACAATAAAGCCATGGTCTTTTGCCCATTTTTCTACACTGGAATCCTTTACTGTATATATAACCATCGTTTTAGGGCAGTTATAAAATGGATCGTAAGGAACTTCTCCGATACTCATTTCACCATTTACAATGGCAATATGCATTAATCTGGTACATTGTGCAAATGTCCCTGTCTTTATGCTGGTTACTCCAGACGGGATCATAATACTCGTTAAGCCGGTACAGAGAGTAAATGCACTATCCCCTATACTGGTCACACTGGATGGAATTGTAATACTCGTCAAGCCGGTACATCCTTCAAATGTATAACGCTCTATGCTGGTCACGCCAAATGGAATTTTGATGCTTGTTAAGCCTTTACATTTCCAAAATGCATACTTGCCTATGCTCGTCACTCCAGACAGAATTTCGATACTCGTTAAGCCGCTGCAACCACGAAATACCTCCTTCTCTATGCTGGTTACCTCAGATGGAATTTTGATACCTGTCAAGCTGCTACAACCGTAAAATGCTCCGCTCCCTATGCTCGTCACTCCAGACGGAATTTCGATACTCGTTAAGCCGTCACAGCCACGAAATATCTCCTTCTCTATGCTGCTTACCTTAGATGGAATTTTGATACTCGTCAAACCGGTACAATTCTCAAATGCATAACCGCCTATGCTCATTACACTGTCTGGTATTTCGATCCCTGTTAAACCGCTACAACCATAAAATGCTCCGCTCCCTATGCTCGTCACTCCAGACGAAATCGTAATACTCGTTAAGCCGTCACAGCCCCAAAATGCATTACGTTCTATGCTGGTCACGCTTGCCGGAATTGTGATGCTCGTCAAGCCAGTACAATACTCAAATGCTCCTTCACCTATCCTCGTCACCGTACTTCCTTCGATTTCACTTGGAATTATTATTGCCGTATTGCCCCCCCAGAATACCCGGTAATTTGCACAGCATCAACCTTACCCGGAAGAATCTCGTACTCATACCCATCAGCCGTTGTCGCAGCATGAGTCTTTATTCCGCTGACTCAAACACACCCCAGTATACACATCAGCCATATTGGTAATATGTAAATCCATTTCCTTGTTTTTTTCATATCGCCTTGTATGCTCTTATACTCTCCTTGCAGCCGTTTCCTTTTTAATTGTTTCATACTATTCTCCTTCCGTATTGTTACTGCCATTTATAATTCCTTCTGAAAAAATGCCTGCTTTTTATATTGTAACGGATAAAAATTAAGAAAAAGTCATATAAAAAATGAAGAAAATCTTAATATGATAAATTTTTCCTCAAAATTCAGTGATGATATGTGCAAAAATCAGTATTTTGACTGTAAGTTGCAAATCAGAGGTTTAAATGATACAATCTAAGTCATATACAAATTACAAACCGGAAATTTAATAGAACTCTGGAGAAGGAGAAATGATATGGCCTTTGTTTCATTAATATTTATATTTTTTGCGATAATTATTGTAATTGCCGCATGTGTTTCCCCCTTGATTGGGATTGCGCTATTCATTATTTCAGCCGTAATGAAAAAGAAACAGTTAACCAAAAAGAAAGAGGCTGAGCTGGCAGGAAACTATTCTTATCAGATAAAGAAAACATACATCATTCCCAGAATATTCGGTTTTATATTTATGATTCCGTTGGTAATATGTATCATTTTGGTTGTGTATATTTCCATAAAGCCACCGGCAGATAAACAGACATCGCAGAATTATATTGAAGAAAATAGTGATACCAGCGAACTGCCAAGGAAAATATATAATAGTAAATTTGTACTTTATGTGTTAGACTTAACAATGATAGAAGATTCTTCCCTACGGAAAGAATATGGTGAACTGTATGACTGGGCCGTATTATTTAAGGCCACAGATTGGAGGGATTTAAAAATGTTAGCCGCAAAAAATCCATATATTGAAGATACCATTTTTACCCTGCACGAAATGACAGAAGACGAGAAAATCCGGGAACAATGTGAGGCAAGAGAAAAATATAACTGGGATATGGCTGCTGCTACTGCTAAAGGCAAAAAAGAAGGCCAGGATTTGAAGTTGATTTCCCAAATCTGCCGCAAACTTCAAAAGGGAAAAAATATAGATACCATCGCGGAAGAATTAGAGGAAAACCGGGAAATTATCGCTAAAATCTGTGAAACAGCAAAAGCCTTTGCCCCGGAATATAATGTACAGAAAATTTATGACACCTTGGACACCATAAATGAATAGGACAACATTAATTAAAAACGGCCACAGGTTTCTCCTGTGACCGTTTTTATTATTCTTTACCGAACCTCCGCGCCATGAGGCATCTCGGTTTCCGTTGTCACCAGCGAAAGTTTTCCTTCCGCATCCTCTGCGCAGAGAATCATACCCTGGGACTCCACACCCGCTAACTTTGCAGGCTTAAGGTTCGTAACCACTACAACCTTCTTGCCCACCATGTCAGCCGGTGAAAACCAGGCTTTGATTCCAGATACAATCTGCCGCACCTCGCTGCCGATTTTCACCTTGGAGCACAGCAGCTTATTGGACTTTGGCACTTCCTCGCAGGCGATAACCTCGCCCACCTGAAGCTGTAGTTTATCAAAATCCTCAATGGTAATCTCCGGTTTTTTATTTTCCAAATCGATTCCCGAATTATCATCTACGGGCTCCGGTTCCGGCTCCGGCTGCATAGCCTCCACCTTTGCCATAACCTCATCCAAATCCAGTCTTGCAAATAGAATCTCCGGCTTGTCGGTAACCTTGGTTCCGGATTTATAGCTGCCAAATCTTACCAGGTCATTTACCTTCCGCTTCGGCGCATTTAACTGGGCCAATATTTTTTCAGCGGTATCCGGCATATAAGGCTCAAGCAAAGTAGCCCCAATCACAATGCTTTCTACCAGATTGTATAATACCGTTGCCAGACGGTCCTTTTTATCCTCTTCCTTAGCCAGCGCCCATGGCATCGTCTCGTCAATATACTTATTGCACCGCTTAAAGAGATTGAAAATCTCCGTAATGGCGTCCGCCACCCGCAGCTTATCCATGGCATTGGACACCCGGATTCTAGTGTCTAAGGCATAGTCTATCAACTCTTTATCCACATCCTCATTGACCTTCTTGTTTGTAACCTCTCTGTCAAAATATTTATTGGACATGGAAATGGTCCGGTTCACCAGATTACCCAGGGTATTGGCCAGATCAGAATTTAACCGTTCTACTAAAAGCTCCCAGGAAATCACGCCGTCATTATCAAAAGGCATCTCATGCAACACAAAATAACGGACGGCGTCCACGCCGAACATCTCCACTAAATCGTCTGCATAGATTACATTTCCCTTAGATTTACTCATCTTTCCATCGCTCTGAATCAGCCACGGATGTCCGAATACCTGCTTTGGCAACGGAAGTCCCAATGCCATAAGCATAATGGGCCAGTAAATGGTATGGAACCGAAGAATATCCTTGCCGATCAGATGAAGATCGCAGGGCCAGTATTTCTCAAACATCTTATCGCTTCTGCCGTCTAAATCAAAGCCCAGTCCAGTAATGTAGTTCGTCAATGCGTCAATCCAGACATAAATTACATGCTTGTCGTCAAAGTCTACGGGTATGCCCCACTTAAAGGAAGTACGGGACACGCACAAATCCTGTAATCCCGGCAGCAGGAAGTTATTCATCATCTCATTTTTCCGGGATTCCGGCTGGATAAAATCCGGGTGATCGTTAATATAGTTAATCAGCCTGTGCTGGTATTTACTCATCTTAAAGAAGTATGCTTCCTCTTTGGCCGGCTGCACTTCTCTGCCGCAGTCCGGACACTTGCCGTCCACCAACTGCGCTTCGGTGAAAAAGGACTCGCAGGGAGTACAGTAAAGACCTTCGTATTCGCCCTTATAGATATCCCCTTTGTCATACAGCTTCTTAAAAATCTTCTGAACCTGTCTCTCATGGTCCTCATCCGTAGTGCGGATAAATTTATCATATGAGGTATTCATCAAATCCCATATCCGCTTGATCTCTCCGGCAGTCTGGTCCACAAACTCCTTTGGTGTAATACCGGCTTCCGCCGCCTTTTGCTCAATCTTTTGTCCATGCTCATCCGTTCCTGTCTGAAAACGGACATCATAGCCTACGAACCGCTTATACCTGGCAATACTGTCGGCAAGCACAATCTCATAGGTGTTACCAATATGCGGCTTGCCGGATGTGTAGGCAATCGCAGTGGTAATGTAATACGGTTTCTTTGCCATTTCATTTCCCTCCTTGTTATCCGAATGAAAGATTTTCAGAGTGTGATCCGTACCGTAAGCATGATTTCTTAAGTAAAAAAAACCCGCCTTTAAAACTATTAAAGGCGAGTTTATCTCTCACGGTACCACTTTAATTCATCTGCATATTACTATACTGACCTTACTAGCTGGCTTTCACCAGCCTACACTGTAACGGGTGCACCCGTCTTTCGCTAAAGCCTTCCCCGCCGGTTCTGCCGAATGTAAGTGTCCCCGCCGGAAATATGCTCTCACAAAAGAAGCTCCAAGACCATCTTCAACCTGTTCCGTCCTCTCCTGTTCTCAGCTTATCAGGTTCTCTGTCAGGACTTTCCAAATCTACTCTTCTCTTCATCGCTCATTCTATTTTTGGCTAATTTCTATTATAGTAAAATTACCCATTGTTGTCAAGAATATACAGCCTGTTGGACAGAAGAACATATAACCGTAAATTTGCCCTTTACCGGCTGTTCTCCATAGCCAAAGGGCAATATAAAATGATCCCCCATCTTTATTGGTTCTTGTCCGATATAGCCGCTTCCCTCTATAACGGAAACCAGCATAAATAATCTGTCCTGTGTCAATACGGTTTCTCCGTCTACCGTACCTTTCCAGACAATATAATGATCACAGTTTATCAATTCTTTAAACCAATGGTTGGGCGTTGCCAAAGGCGCGCCCGAACTCTTTTTTTCCTGATAAGGTACTTCAATAACATCAATACTTTTTTCTATATGGAGTTCCCTCTTCTTCCCGTTGCTCAACCGGTCATAATCATAAAGCCGATAGGTAATATCACTGTTCTGCTGGGTTTCTAAAATCAATGTTCCGCCTTTAATTGCATGAATACAACCGGGCGTAATCTGAAAAAAATCACCTTTTCTGACGGGAACTTCCCGAATTAAATCTTTCCATTTTTGTTTGTCAATCATGTTTTTTAATTCTTCTTTACTTTGCGCATGATGTCCGATAATTATCGTTGCGTTTTCATCACAATCCAAAACATACCAGCACTCTGTTTTTCCAAAAGAACCATTCTCGTGTTGTTTTGCATAGGCATCATCAGGATGTACCTGTATACTTAAGTCCTCTTTGGCATCAATTATTTTTGTAAGCAGCGGAAAAACCGCTCCCTGCGCATTGCCAAAAAGTTCCCTGTGGTTTTCCCACAAAGCGCTTAACGTCATACCTGCATAACCGCCGCTTTTTATCAGGCAGTCGCCGTTAGGATGGGCGCTGATCGCCCAACATTCGCCTGTGTCATTACCGGGAATATCGTATCCAAAGACTGTCTTAAGTCTGCTGCCTCCCCATATCATCTGTTTAAAAACCGGTTCCAAAAAAATAATCCCCATATGTGTATAACTCCCTTTTCTATCTATATTTTAATTATCCTTATCCGTCTTATTTCAAATGAAATATATCTTCCGCAGTGACAGCCTGTAGAACGCCGGCTGTTTCCTCCACAATTTCCTCTTCTTCCAAAGTCCCAGTCTCCTCTTCCACAGTTTCGTCTTCTTCCGCCGCCCTTTTCTCCTCCGCCCGCCGGGCCTGCCGCTCTGATATCCGGTCATAGGCGTTTAACAAAAGACCTTTCAACGTCCACTTCCTGCTGTTCCACAGATGGTATAACCATAATACCAGACAAACCAGCGGGCAGATCAACAGTAAAAGCCGCAGGATTAAAATGTTCTGTTGCTGCTGTTCCTCTAATCTTGCCAGATTCTCCCAGAAGGGATAGCCGATAAAGGCCGGGTGCATCATCTGATACTTGCGGTTGGCAATGCCCTTCCACAGCGGAACGAAGTCAAAACGGACGCTGTTGTCCACCACTTCCACATCCCCAAAATTCAATGGATTATCCGGTTTTTTAACCGCTTCCTCCGCTTCTTCCTCTATGCCAAAAGCCTTGCGCAGAGTGCGGTATCCATAATTGGAAATGGGATTGGGCATTATGGCCTCATAGCAGGTAATCTGAAGCTGCTCCTGCTGTTTTTGCAGCATGGTATAGGGGACATATATGCGGTTGCTCTCCCCATAGGCAATCTGATACAGGGAATCGTCGTCTACCGCTACTACCCCCGCTATGGTGTATATCACATTGCCCATCCAGACTTGCATTCCCACAATATCATTAGAGCCAAACATGGCCCAGGCAAAATTTTCATCCACGACAATCCGGTCCTGATTCAAGTCTTCGTCTGAGATATAGCTGCCGGACAATAGCGGCAGCGGATGAAACTGAAAAAAATCTCCGCCCACGCCTACCGCCGTCACAGACAGCACATTATTCTCTCTGCGGACCTGCGCCTGACACTCCCCGCTGAAAGCGTCTAACCACACCCTTCCGCCTTCCGGATTCTCATTTAGGGAATCCGCAGACAGGGTTTCCATGACAGAGCTTCGGATTCCGGCGATTCCCTCCTGCTGCATCTTAAGGTTTGGGGAAATAAATGCGCTGACCTGGGCATAAGCGCCGGCCTTATCCTCCCACCTGGCAGCCGCCTGCTGGGAGTAAAGCGCCTCCCTTGCCGACTTCGCCCGGCTCCCCATAATCAGGAAAACCGCAACCAGAAATACATTCAACGCCAGAAGATATATCTGTTTCCGGCTGATATGAAGTTCTCTTTGCTTTATCTTAATCACCATGGCTTACTCCACTAATCTTACCTGCATACCCTCCTCTAACGGCTGGGAGGAATTGGTTACCACATTGTCCCCTTCATAGACTCCGCCCTGAAGACCGGTATAGCTGTCATCAGAGGCAAGAACCTCTACATCCGCCCGCTTTACCTTGTAACGGTTGCCAAGCGGCGTTCCTTTCACCGTAACCACTAACACAAATTTTCCCTTGCTGTCTTCCCGCACCGCATTGTTGGGAACGACTGCGTCATAACGGTTGCTCTTTTCTCCGACAGACAAGGCCAGATTCTGCCCTATAGATACATTTCCCTTTACCTCAAAGGTAATCAACATGTTCTGGTTGGGATTCTCCGGGTCCGCCTTTATGCTTTTTACAGTGGCAGACACATCATCATCCCATATGTTTTCTATGGTAGCTTCATTCCCTGTCCGGACCAGATTAGCCTGTGCCTTGGTCACCTGAACCGTTACAATATAACCGCTTTCCGCCAGCTGAATCTTTGCCAAAGGAACATCCGCCGTCACACTGTCCCCCGCCTTGAAATCAATCTGGGAAACAACACCTGCATCCTTGGATTTGACTTCTTTTAAATCATTGCTGTTTGTTAATTTATCTACCAGTTCCCTCTGTTTTTCCAGCCGTTCCCCGGCGGCCTTCATATCCAGATCCTCCGATTGCTGTGCCAAAGAATCCTGCTCTTTTTTCTGCTTTAACGCCAGTAACATCTGGGTCAACGCCTTCTGCTTTTCCTTTACTGCCGCTCTTGCATCTGCCAGCGTCGGCTGCGCGCTTAATCTCTCCACCTCCGCTGATTTATCCTGCAACGTACTCTGTGCCTTTTTTAAGTCTTTGTTGGCCGTATTTAACTGGCTTTTCAGGCTGTTATATGTGGCTGATGTATTCTGTATCGCGGCAGCCGTCTGCTTAGCCGCATTTAACTCGGAGGTCTTATTCGTAATCTCCAGTTCCTTATTCTGTATGTCCCTCCGCAGTTCAGAAACCTCTTCTCCCTTTGCCGATGCCAGTTCGTCATTTAAAGATTGCAGCTGGCTCTTTAATGTGGCGAGCTCATCCGAAAGCGCTGTTACCTGGGCGCTGGCCTCCTCGTAACTGCCCACAGTGCCATAGGTTTCGATCTGCTCCTGCAAGGCTTCTATCTTCTCTTCTAAAGCTGCCACATTCTTCTTTGCCGCCTCCTCTGCCGACTTTGCCGACTTTAAATTCTTTTCCGTCGTCTTCGCCTTATCCCTTGCCTTTACCGCAGCCTCTAAGTCCTCCTTTGCCGACTTAATATCCATGTTGTCGCTCTCATAGTCCGGCATACTTTTTAACAGGGATTTGGCGTAGTCTAACTCCATCTGGTCTAAGGTGTCCTGCGCCTCCGTAAGCTCCGTATTTTCGCCCTCCTCAAAGGTAAACAATACCTGTCCCTTCTCTACAGAGTCGCCTACCTCTACCTTTACTTCTTTAATCACTCTGGCGCCGCTTACCGTCACCTCATAATCCGAGTTGGCCTCCACCGCACCCTGTCCTCTCACCTTATTGGATACCGAACCGCTGTACACCGGCTCCGTTGCCACCTCCGGCAGAGAATAGTTCATAATGGTATTTGAAAAAAATGTCAGCACCAGCATTGCTGCCAAAAATATTACTGCTGCCTTTTTAATGATTTCCTTGCGGCTTTTTTCCATTTTCCTTATCCTCCTATCCCTTCACGCTTCCTGAGTAGGAAATACCTTCTACCAGATATTCTTCCCCATATAAAAAGATTAAAATCGTCGGCACCATATAAATCGTTGCCACCGCAAACGCCAGTCCTACCTCGCCGGAATTAATCTGGGACAAAAAGACCGACAGCGGATGCTTATCCGCATCCGAAAGCATAATAAGCGGCTGCTCCACCATATTCCAGTAATCAATAAACACCAGAATGGCTACGGAAGCAATGGCTCCCTTACAGAGCGGAATACATATCCGGGTAAAAATCTGCCATTCATTCGCCCCGTCTAACTGCGCCGCCTCAATCAGGGAGGTAGGAATCCTCCGCATAAACTTCGTCAGCAGATACACGCTAAAGGGAGCAAAGAATCCGGGCAGCAAAATAGACCACCTGGTATCTAAGATATGCAGCCAGTCCGCCACCAGATAATTAGGCACCAGCGTTACCTGAAAGGGCATCAGCATAAGCGCCACATACAAAAAGAAGATTAATTCCCTGATTCTCCCCCGAAACCGGGTAAAACTGTAGGCCGCCCCTAAAGCAATCAATATCTGGAATATGACAATCGGCACTGTGAGAATAACCGAATTCCAGAATTTAAGCAGATATTCCGGGCTTTTTAACAGCACTGTGGAATACTGGGAAAAATCCACCATATCCGGAATGAATTTCAGATTGACTGTCTCCGACACATAATCCGTATTCCGTTCCCCGTATTCCGGTTCCTTAAACTGATTGAAAATCACGCCGTAATTCGTGTTAATCTCTCCCTCCGACATAAAGGAATTGGCTATCGTCAGTATGGTCGGCAGCAAAAAGGAAACTGCAAAGACTAAAGCCACAAAGGTCAGGAGTATTTTCTTAAGGCGTCGCTTCCATTTTTTCATGCTTCCTCCACATCCTTTCCGAAATGATCCTCCACAAAGAACAATATGCCGATGACAATGCACATGACGATGGCCATCAGGATTGCCGCCGCCGACAATTTCTGATAATCTAAGGAATGGAACGTATTGTTCATAAAATGCTGTAACATATAAAGGGATTTGTATGGATAATCCCCGGCTAACAGATAAAGCTCTCTAAATACCTTAAAGGAATTAATCAGAGACAGAATTGCCACAAACAGTATGGTGGAGGACAGATACCGAAGCTTGATGTACCAGAATTTCTGAAATTCCGTAGCGCTCTCTAAGGTGGCCACCTCTAAGATATCTCTTGGAATCGCATTCAGGGCCGCCATAAAAAGAATCATGTTATACCCCAGATTCTTCCACAAAAATAACACCACCACCACAATCTGGCTGTAATCGGATTTAAACCAGTCAATCGGCGCCATATTTAACTTCTGGATAAACTCATTAATCACGCCATGATAGTCGAACAGCACCTGCCAGATTAGCACAATGGAGGCTACCGGAACCATCATGGGACTTAAGAAAAAGGTTCGGAACTGGCTGCGCATGGGGATATTCTGCTCCAAAAGCATTGCCATGACCAGAGATAAAATAACTGCCAGCGGAACGGCAACCAGAGAAAATGTTATCGTGTTCTTCACTGCCTGCTGAAAGGAGGAATTTTGTATAATGCTGATAAAATTATCAAGGAATACAAATTCCCGGTTAACCGGATTATCCACCACTGCATAAAAAATAATCACAAAAAAGGGGACAATGAAGAAAAACAGCAGGCCCAGCAAGCTGGGCGATAAATAAAGCGCTGCATTTCTTCTGTCCTTTTTGCTCTTCTTTGGCTTCTTATATGCAATTCCGTCTTCGGTCACTGGCTGCTTTGACATATCCCGTCCCCTTCTTCTCTCATATTACCGATTCTCATTAACATAGGTAGATACCCTGTTCTGGATAATATCAACCACCTCATCTACACTCTTGTCTCCGGCAAAATAAGCCTTGGCCTCCTCCTGAATAATCTCCATAATCTTATTATCATAACCGCCCACTCTGTGGGTACTGTTAATCAAATCGGTGAAAAGCTCCACCTCTTCCTGCGTATTAGGACCAACCTCTACCTCCCAGTCGTCATAGCTATAACCGCTGTCCACAGGCGTAATCTCCTGTCCAAATTCATCTGTATAGGTCTCGGTCGTGGTATGGGCCTTAATCATCATATCAAAACAATCCTGACGGGTAGGCGTATTCCACCGTTCATTTACCGCCTGATATTTCTTGGTCATAAAGGTACGGACAAACTCCCACGCCACATCCTTGTACTCGGACTTGGCAGAGATACCAACCGGCGTTGTCATGTTGAAATAAGAGCCTTCTTTGTCCTTGTTGGGATAACCGATAAAAGTTATATCGCCGCCAAACATCTTTTTGTGCATCTGCAATTCATCTAAACTCATCCAGCCGTCACTTAACAGCACTTTTCCCTCCTGCACCATAGTCGGCAGGGAAGGCTCATTTTCATAATCCATATCCTCCTCGTCCACACCGGTATTGCAGTACTCCAAAATGGCTTTTACCTCCGGGCTGTCCAGACTACATTCTCCTGTCTGCCAGTCAACATAACCGGAAAGACCGGTTCCCAATAAATCATAGATCAATCTCTCTTTCGTGCTATAAGCAAAAGCCTGTACGGAATCGTCCTGCTCCTCCATTAATGCCAGAAATTCATCAAAGGTCCAGCCCTTCTCCGTCCCCAGTACCTTTGGACTTCCCCAAATGGTACTGATACCAAAACTCGGGCTCACATAATAAAGCTTGCCGTCAATCTTCATCGCCTCAAAAACAGCAGGAATCATATCGCTGGTATTTAACTCCTCATCCTTGTCATAATAAGGAATCAAGTCCTCTAAAATCCCCTTTGCGGCATATCGCTCCAAATCGCCTGTATCTGCATATATAATATCCGGTATATTACCGGCTACAATATCTGCGTTCATCTTCGTCGCCGGATCTTCATTATCAGAGTAATCGATAAACTCTATCCGGTATTCCTTGTTGGTCTTATTAAATTCGATAGCCGCTGTCTTAATATTATCATCGATATAAATGCCGCCAAAAGTTATGGTCGTCTTATCTACCACCTGGGAAGGATCTACCTTTACATATTTGACCACGCTGGTCTTTCCCTGCGAATCCCAGACCTGCCCAATCATCTCGTCCTTATTAACAGGCACAATATCATAGGTATTCTGGGAAGAAATATCTGACGCAACAAAGTCCAACAGTTTCGTCTCCTTTTTATCTGCCAGACTGTAACCATAGATACCCTTGTCGTCTGAATAATAGAAATCATAATCTGCATTGCCATTCATCATTGCTTCCGGACTGGGAAAATACTGTATGCCCAGCTTGTAGCTGTCTCCCCACTTTTCTCCGTCAATATCTAAGACCTGTGCTTTGGTACCCTCCTCATCACTGACTCCGCATATAATCTGTCCGTCTTTTGTCAAAGCAGCAGCCTCAATATATTTATCATTCTTAATCTCCTTTAAGGATTTGTAATCCTCACTTAATACCTTAACCGCCTGCTCTGTAGTAATAATCACTCTGCCCTGCTGGTCCAGAAAAATCTTATTTATATACTCCTCGGTGCCGAAATTCAGAACTTTTGTCACATCTTCCCTTTGGAGCTCCTTGCCATCCGCATCTAACTTCGCCAGACTATATGTCTGCTTCTCGGTTTTTTCATCATAGCTGTTTATCAAAATGACGATTTCCCCTGCATCATTTACCATAGGCGTATTAATCCAATCCTGCTCCCCCATCTCCGGCAGCGGAATTTCTTTCACGCCGGTTCCGTCCACATTAGCCGTATACATTCTGGTAATAGAGGTGCCCTCTATCGTCTCTTCCTTCTCTTCTGACTCCCCGCCTTCTTCTGCGGAAGTATCTTCCCCGTCGATGCCTTCCTCCGATGCATCTTCTTCCGACGCATCTTCTTTGCCTGCGTCTTCCTCTGATGTATCCTCTTCCGATGTATTCTCTTTGTCTGCGTCTTCCTCTGATGTATCTTCTTCCGATGTATCCTCTTTGTCTGCGTCTTCTCCCGTTGTTTCCTCGTCAGCAGCATCTTTTTCGGAGGAATCTTCCGCCTTTGTACCGGCTGAATCGCCTTCAATCCATTCATAGCTGGTAAAATAGAGCTTGTCGCCCTTAACCACAATCGTACTTATGTCTCCTTCTACGCCCTCCAAAGCAAAATCACTGACGGCAAATGTTACATTCTTTACATCTGTTGTTTTCTTCTTACTGCTGTCTTTGCTGCCGCCCTTACCGCAGCCGGCTAAAGACATCATCATTATTCCCGCTAACACAAATGCTGCTAACCGCTTTGCTTTTCTCATCTTCATCCTGTTTCCTCTCTTTCTTCCTGTTCGTTCAGCGCCCGAAAACCTTCCTTCCGTAAAGAGGCTTTCGCAAACACAATGCACATCCCCCTGTTTCCTCTTCAGTATACCACGTGAAAAAATAAGAATCTATAAAATAGCCGATTTTTAAGAAAATCGTCAGAATTGCTTATAAAAGAAAAAAGCCCTGCCACACCTTATTTGCAGGACTTTTTCCCTTAATTTAAGTTTATATCGAAAGTAAATTTTCCCCGTTGCTGGCAATCACATCCCGATACCAGTATGCGGAATCTTTGATAATCCGCTGGTGCGTGCGATAGTCGATATACACCAGCCCAAACCGCTGGGTATACCCTTCCGCCCATTCATAGTTATCCATTAATGTCCAGTGGAGATATCCCATAAGCGGGATTCCCTCGTCAGCCGCCCGCATAAACTCTCTTAGATACCTGTGTGTGTAGTCAATGCGGTAGGTGTCATGCACCTTGCCGTCTAAGCATACCCAGTCATGCTCGGCCATGCCATTTTCACTAATCATAATCGGCTTGCCATATCTCTCGTACAAAAATCTGGCGGACCAGTACATTACCTCCGGCGCCATCGGCCAGCCGATATGCGTCTCCGGACTTCCCTGATAGCGGTTCTCCGGATATCCCTCTCCGGGCTTATCCCCCTGGGAATAATAAATGTTGGTGGCATAAAAATCCAAAGGCTCCGTTACCAGCTCCCATTCCTCTTTTGTAAATTCTGGAACCCTGTCCCCGAAATCGTCATAGAGCTCCTTCGGATAATGCCCCAAAAATACCGGATCGGACCAGTAGCTTAAGCTGAAGGAAAATCCCTCGCCCATGGTCGAAAAGGTCTTTTTCTTTGCCTCGGCAATAGCCGCTTCGCTGTTGCCCTTCGGGATATAAGAGGGACCAATCGGGGCAAAAGCAATCTTCGGCTCCTTTTTCGCATGCTGCCGGATATATCTTGCCGCCTTCCCATGGGATAAGAGCACATTTTTCCCCATTTCTAAAATGTCGCCGGACTGGGCGTGCTCAAAGGGGGCGTGGCCGCCGTTCCAATAGCCGCAGCCCAATATGCACTGGGGTTCGTTAATGGTAATCCAGTACTGCACCCGGTCAGACAGGGCGTCCACCACCAGCTTTGTATATTCCAAAAACCATTCGGAGGACTCACTGTTTAACCATGCCCCTTTTTTGTGCAGCGCATAAGGATAATCCCAGTGATACAGGGTGACAATGGGCTCGATTCCGTTCGCAATCAGCTTATCCACCAGCTCTGAATAAAACTGAATACCCTTTTCATTGACCTTACCGGTTCCCTCCGGCAAAATTCTGGTCCAGCTCACCGAAAAACGGTACGCCTTAAGACCGATTTCCTTCATAATGGCTATGTCCTCGTCCACCCGGTGATAGTGGTCGCTGGCTGTCTTTCCCGTCTCGTTATAGCGGGTAGTGCCATGAACGCCCCCATACACATCCCAGATGCTCAACCCTCTGCCGTCCTCATTATACGCCCCTTCTACCTGGTATGCCGCCGTAGCCGCGCCCCAGATAAAATCTTTGTCAAATCCCATATCTGCACCTCCTGATTCCAGCCGCCTTCAAAAATCTCCGGCTCCATTTTCTCCGAACCCTTTTTTGTGCGCTGTATTTTTATCTTCATCATATTAAAACTTCGGCAAAATGTAAATATATTTTTTTCCTATATCATATACTGTATGGAACTTTTTATTCGGAGTCCCTATGAAAATTCTTTCTGTTTTACATAAACCTCTTTCCGAAAACCCGAAAAAATCTATTCTTTCCGGCTGTTTCTTCCTCCTGCTTTTCGCTGCGCTTATCGCGCCGGTCTTCGTCTGCCGGCAGGAAAACGGGCAAGGCGCTCCTTCCTCTGCGGTTGCCTATCATACCGCCCTTTTAGAAACCATGCAGAAGGCGGAAAGCTTTGACGAGCTGACAAATACCCTGTTTTGCTATGAGGCCTCCTCTGACTCCGTCACTACCGCCTATCTTTTGACAAAACCGGAGCAATACCGGATTCCCCGGTTAGAACCCCGCCTTACCTCCTTTTCCTACAATCAGTATATAAAATCTGCCGACAGCCGGACCAACCAGAAAACGCTTTCTCTCATGTCGGACTGTCTGCGCCGCTTTTCCCAAAAATCCCTGACCGATAATCAACAGATTACCTGTTCCCTCCTGCAAAAGCATTTAGAATTAAACGCCGCCCTTGCGGATTACCCCTTTTACGAGGAGCTTTTAGGCGGTTCCTCCGGTATTCAGGCAAATCTGCCGGTCACCTTAGGTGAGTACCCCCTGCGGACGGAACAGGATATCAAAACCTATCTGCGCCTGTTAAAACAGGTTCCGGACTATTTCGAGGATGCAATCAAATACGAAGACAGGCGGGCCGCGCTGCTTACCCCCGCGCCGGACTTTCTCCGGATTTCCGCAACAGAAAAGCTAAAGACGCTGTTAGCGGGCTTCAAACAGGGGGACAACAGCTTTATCGATACCTTTAACGAGCGGATTTCGAGACTGGCAGGCCTTTCCAAAAGAAAACAGGCCCGGTATAAAAAACAAAATGAAACCTATGTAAATGAGTATGTGATTCCCGCCTATGAATCCCTTTATTCCTACTTAAAAGCGGCCTCCTCCGAAACAAGCAATGATGGTTCTGCAAAAAAGAACGCTTCTCGTTCTTCCGAACCCCGCGCAGAAAAAAATCCTCTCCGTTCTCTCAAATCCTGCATGGAGGAGGATACGCCTTACGGCCTTGCCGCCCTGCCAAACGGGAAGGAATATTATTCTCTGCTGGTAAAGAGCGCTACCGGCTCCTACCGCCCGCTTACAGAACTAATTTCCATGGTGGACGGAGCCTATAAAGAAGCGGTAGGCAATGTGCTGAACATCGCCCTTACCGACCAGAAAGCCTATCTATATTATTGTGAAAATTCCCCGGAAAGCCATTACCAGTCCCCGGAGGGAATCTTAGAGGCCCTGTCTTTGATGATTCGGGAGGATTATCCCCTGTTAAAAGAGGCTCCTTCCTATGAGACAAAGACCGTTTCGGAAAGCCTCGCCGCCTCCCAGAGTCCGGCCTTTTATATGATTCCCGCCTTCGACGACTGCCGGAACAATACCATTTATATCAATCCGCTGTATACCAGTGAAGAAAACGGAAACCTTTTTACCACCCTTGCCCATGAAGGCTTTCCCGGACACCTGTACCAGACAGTATATTTTAACCAGATGGAACCGGACTGTATCAGACAGGTTTTGAACTATCCCGGCTATGTGGAGGGCTGGGCCACCTATGCAGAAATCAACGCCTATACATTTTTAGACTATCCCTTAGAGGGAATTTCCCTTTGCCGTCTTTATCAGGCTGACAGCATCATCAACTTAGCCTTAAGCGCCCGCATTGACTTAGGCGTAAACTATGAGGGCTGGACTTTAACCGACACCCGGAAATTTTTTGAGGACAACGGGTTTAACAGCTACTACGCCGAAGACGTCTATTCCTATGTGGTGGAAGCCCCGGCGAATTATTTAAGCTATTTTATCGGTTATCTGGAAATCATGGATTTAAAAAACGCTTACCAAAACCAGGAAATGGAAAATTACTCAGAAAAGAAATTCCACCAAAGGCTTTTGGAGATTGGCCCAGCAGACTTTGAAACCATACGAAAATGTATGCTGGTAAATCCCGGTGACTGACAATCATTTGTAAATTTGCGGCATTTGTGATAATATAATTTACAGTTTCAACAAAACCGGCCTCTCCTGTATGTAACAGGAGGGGAATTTTTATCTTAAATACAGGAGTTTCCAAATGAAAAAATTACTTTCCTTTATAAAAAAAGAAACGGTGCTTACCATTGCTTTCCTTTTAGCAGTTATCTCTTCTTTTATCATAACCCCAGACCGGGAATATATCTCGTACATTGACTGGGACACCCTTTTGCTGTTGTACAGCCTTATGGCGGTTATGGCCGGCTTACAGCACTTAGGCGCATTCCGGCTGATTGGCAGCCGCCTGCTTTCCAAAATCCATAACACAAGGCAGATGGTTTTCATTCTTGTTTTCCTGCCCTTTTTCTTTGGTATGCTCATAACAAATGACGTGGCGTTAATTACCTTTGTTCCCTTCGGCATCGTTGTCTTAAAAATGTCTGACCGGGAAAATCTTGTGGTTCCCTTAGTCGTCCTGCAAACCATTGCCGCTAATATGGGAAGTATGCTGACGCCTATGGGAAATCCGCAAAACCTGTATCTCTATGCTCAGTCCGGCATTTCGGTTTCGGCTTTTATCCTTCTTATGGCGCCCTATGTCCTTTTGGCCGGGCTTTGCTTACTGGCGGCTTCCTTCTTTATTAAAAAGGAATCCATGGAAGGCCTATCCCCGAATCAGCAATCCGATGAACCTTTCAACCACAAGCTTTGCATCTGCTATATTTTGGGATTTTTTATCTGCATATTATGTGTTGTCCGGGTACTCCCCCCTGTGGCGGCGGCAGTTATCATGACGATCTTCTTATTAATAAAGGATAGAGCAATCCTTCAACGGATTGACTATTCCCTGCTTGGCACCTTTCTTTTTTTCTTTATCTTTATTGGAAATATGGGAAGAATGGAGCAATTCTGCGGTTTTCTGGAAAACATTCTGACCGGGCGGGAACAGCTTGTCACCATTCTCGCCAGCCAGATTATCAGCAATGTTCCCGCTGCCCTGCTGCTGTCCGGGTTCACCCACAACTGGAAGGCCTTAATTGTCGGCACCAACTTAGGCGGCCTCGGCACCTTAATCGCCTCCATGGCAAGCCTCATTTCCTATAAGCAGGTGGCGGCTAATTATCCGGAACAAAGAGGAAAATATCTCGCCCTGTTTACCCTTGCCAATTTTCTGATGTTAGGTATCCTTCTGCTGGTTTTGTAAGTGCGTTCCCACATCTTGTGTATACAATTTTGCACTTCTGCCAAATGCTGATTTTTCCTTATCTTTTTACATTTTTCTCTTTTTTAAATTGTCTGATTTTGTACTAAAAAAAGTACAAAAATCGGACAAATTTTCGTTGACGTGTATACAATATAAACTTATAATAAGGTTATGAGAATTTCACCGCTTGAAAATGAGGTGAATTTCACAAAATACTATATAATTAAGGAGGATTTTTTTAATGAGATCAGAGTGGAATGGTTTCAAAGGTGGTAACTGGGAGAAGTTTGTAGATGTTCGTAACTTTATTCAGAAGAACTACACCCCGTATGAAGGTGATGATTCTTTCTTATGCGGACCTACCCAGAACACCAAAGACTTATGGGCACAGGTTATGGACTTAACCAAGAAGGAGAGAGAGGCCGGCGGTGTATTGGATATGGACACCAAGGTTGTATCTACTTTAACTTCCCATGGTCCCGGATATCTTGACAAGGATAAGGAAACTATCGTAGGTTTCCAGACCGACAAGCCTTTCAAGAGAGGTATGAATGTATACGGCGGTTTGCGTATGGCAATGAAGGCCTGCGAGGACAACGGTTACAAGGTTGATGATGAGATTGTAGAGTTCTTCTCTAAGCACAGAAAGACACACAACGAAGGTGTGTTTGATGTATACGACCAGGAGATCAGAACCTGCCGTTCTAATCATATTATTACCGGCCTTCCTGACGCATACGGACGTGGACGTATCATCGGCGACTACAGAAGGGTTGCTCTTTACGGTACCGATTTCTTAATTAAGGATAAGCAGGAGCAGAAGGAATCCTTCGGCCGGGTTTACACAGATGATGTTATCCGCGGCAAGGAAGAGATTGCTGAGCAGATTAAAGCTCTTAAGGAGCTGACTCAGATGGCTGCTTCTTATGGCTTCGATATTTCACAGCCTGCTAAGAATGTACAGGAAGCAATTCAGTGGACCTATTTCGGATATTTAGGAGCCGTTAAGGAACAGAACGGCGCTGCAATGTCCCTTGGCCGTACAGCTACTTTCTTAGATGTATATGCTGAGAGAGACTTGGCAAATGGAACCTTTACCGAGGAGCAGATTCAGGAGTTCGTTGACCACTTTATAATGAAGTTAAGATGTGTGAAGTTTGCCCGTACACCAGAGTATAACCAGATTTTCGCCGGCGACCCGGTTTGGGTAACTGAGTCCTTAGGCGGTATGGGTACAGACGGACGTACTCTTGTTTCCAAGATGAGCTTCCGTTATCTGAACACACTGAACAACTTAGGTACTGCACCGGAGCCGAACTTAACCGTTCTTTGGTCAACCAACCTGCCGATTGGCTGGAAGCAGTTCTGTGCTAAGATGTCTATCAAGTCTTCTTCCATTCAGTATGAGAATGATGACTTAATGAGAAATGACCATGGTGATGATTATGCTATCGCTTGCTGCGTATCTTCCATGGTTGTCGGCAAGGAGATGCAGTTCTTCGGAGCTCGTGCTAACCTTGCTAAATGCTTACTTTACGCAATCAACGGTGGTGTTGATGAGGTTACCGGCGTACAGGTTGGTCCTAAGTATCGTCCTGTAGAGGGTGACTACCTTGACTTTGATGACGTTATGTCTAAGTACAACGACATGATGGATTGGTTAGCTAAGGTATATGTAAGCTCACTGAACATTATCCACTATATGCATGACAAGTATGCTTATGAGAGAATCCAGATGGCATTGCATGACAGAGATGTTAAGAGATACTTCGCAACCGGTGTTGCAGGACTTTCCGTTGTGGCTGACTCTTTATCTGCTATCAAGTATGCTAAGGTTAAATGTATTCGTGATGAGAGAGGTATTGTTGTAAGCTATGAGACAGAAGGCGACTTCCCGAAATACGGCAACAACGATGACCGCGTAGATGAGCTGGCAGCTAATCTGGTAACAACCTTTATGAACAAGGTTCGTCAGCAGCATGTATATCGTAACGGTCTTCCTACAACCTCTATCCTTACCATTACTTCTAATGTAACCTACGGTAAGGCTACCGGTGATACACCTTGCGGAAGAAAGAAAGGCGAGCCATTTGCTCCGGGTGCTAACCCACTCCATAAGAGAGATACTCATGGTGCAGTCGCTTCTTTGGCTTCCGTTGCTAAGATTCCATTCAGGGATGCACAGGATGGTATTTCTAATACCTTCTCTATCATTCCGGGAGCGCTTGGCAAAGAAGATCAGGTATTTGCCGGGGATATTGACATTGATTTAAGCAAATAATAACCTTGGAGGCTGATTATGGCAGACGGAAACCAGGTAGATGACATTGTAACAATGTTAGACAATATGATGGGTAACGGCCATGGACACGTCAATGTGTCTGTGGACGAATCCATAGAAGCCGGTCAGAAGACCACTGACACAATGGGCTGTACCGATTGTGCCAAAGGGGATTTGGCTTGCAGCGTACCAACCCTGATGGAAGGGATGGACGAAGAACTCGAACAATTAACACAAAAAGAGAAACATTAACAAGCAATATCATATAATATTATAAGGAGGGATTTATCATGGCAACGAATTCACAACAGGTTGATAACTTAGTAAATATGTTAGATGGTTATGTATCAGAGGGTGGCTATCATCTGAATGTTAACGTATTGAATCGTGACACATTGTTAGACGCCCAGAAACATCCGGAGAACTATCCGCAGTTGACAATCCGCGTTTCCGGTTATGCAGTTAACTTCATTAAACTGACACCGGAGCAGCAGCAGGATGTTATCTCAAGAACATTTCATGAGACAATGTAATCTCCGATAGCAACAACATAACTACTAAGAGGCAGGGGCTTCAATGCCCTTGCCTTTTTTAAAAAAGGAGCAATATTATGGTTGGACACATTCATTCCATTGAAACCTGCGGCACTGTAGACGGGCCAGGCATGCGTTTTGTCGTATTTTTCAAGGGCTGCCCCATGCGCTGCCTTTACTGCCACAATCCGGACACATGGGACCCGGCTGGCGGGGAAGAACACACAGCAGAAGATTTGTTAGAACAATTTGAATCCCTGCGGGATTTTTACGCCAACGGCGGCATTACCGCTACCGGCGGGGAGCCTCTGATGCAAATAGACTTTCTCATTGAATTATTTGAAAAGGCCAAGGCGAAAGGAATCCATACCTGCCTTGACACCTCCGGCGTTACCTTTCATCGGGACAACCCTGAACTGCTGGCCAAGTTTGACCGGCTGATGAATTGCACAGATTTGGTTATGCTGGATATTAAGCACATCAATCCGGAGGAGCACTTAAAGCTTTGCAAGCAGCCCAACGACAACATTCTGGATTTTGCCAAATACATTGACGAGCATGAGGTAGACATCTGGATTCGCCATGTCATCGTCAAAGACATAACCTTAGTTGACAGCTATTTGGACGAGCTTGGCTACTTCATCGGGGGCCTTAAGCACCTAAAAGCATTGGACTGCCTGCCCTACCACAGCATGGGCGTAGTCAAATACAAAAACTTAGGCATTGATTACCCCTTAAAGGGCATGAAGCCGCTGGCTAAGGAAGATGCTATCCACGCAAGAGAAATTATTCTGGCAGCCGCCAAACGCCGCCGCCAGGACGATGCAGCCAAACAATCCTAACCGCCCATATTCCCTTCTCGCCCTTACACACCATGCCCCCGCCCGGATAATTTTTATTCTCCGCCTTTTATTCATTTAGCATACCACCGCAGGTAATCCTATCCTATTTTCCTGCACTGGTTTCGGTTTTAAGAAATCCTGCCGCCGGGCTGTCCTGCATGTTTGATTGCATGTGCTCACGAAGAACTCGCACCGGGGCCGGGTGACTGGGAAACATCTACAGCCCCTTTAAGAACGCCGGTACTTGCGGAGGACGCCAAAGATTATCTTATTATATAACCTATATGTCCTCCGCTTAGTACCGCTGCGTTCTTAACAGAGCGCAAGCGTGGCTGTGAGATGTTTGCCCAGCACCCAGCTCCGGTGCTCAGACACTTCTCCGCACATGCATCATGCAGGACAGCCCGGCGGCGGATTTCTAAAAAACCGCGTGTCAGGAAAAGTAGGATAGGATTATCCCGCGGCGGTATGCCACGAAGTTATAGGCGGAGGATAAAAATTATCCGGGCGGGGAATCGGGAGAAATTGCGGGGAAGGGAATATGGGAAGAATTTGTGATAAAAAACTTGCTATCTGAGCTAAGATGTTTTAAAATAGGGTTATTGAGGTATTTTCAATAATAACAATGTATATTTCTTAAAGGAGGGTAATGATATGGCATTTGTAATTGGCGACAACTGTGTATCCTGCGGCGCATGCGCTGGCGCTTGTCCGGTTGGTGCAATCGCAGAAGGCGACGGCAAATTTGAGATTGATGCAAACAACTGCATCTCTTGTGGTTCCTGTGCCGGAACTTGTCCTGCCGGAGCAATTTCTGAGGAATAATTAAGTATATGAAGCAAAGACAGCCCTGCTTACCATTTGTAAGCGGGGCTGTTTTTATGCGCATTTTCGTGTTATTAAGCTTGCGGAACCGCCGCAGGGGAAAGGCTTTGCAAAAAACTGCCGCCTTATCGCACATAGCTGATAAATACATTGCCGCTGTCTCTCACTTTTTGCTCAAATTCCTCTCTCGGCTCCACGATATCCGGCGTTTCTAAAGGATTGATGTAACGGATTTTCTGGCCGTTATAGCTGGTCACCAGCACATAGGTTCCATCGGCAAACCGGGTGATAACCGGTGCATCCTTGCAGAGGTAATAGAGACCGTTTTCAAAATCGCAGCCGGTAATATCCGTTCCCTGTCTTCCTGTATATTTTAAGATAACCTGTTCCGGCGGAACCCCGTCTGCCAAATCCTTCTGCATGGCAGAAAATTCCGGATTTTTCTCCTCGTAGACTCCCATCATATAGATACAGGCCGCCAGCGTATCTTCCACATCGGAAACGGTATACAAATCTATCTTATCGGCCACCGTATGATAGTCCTTTACCGCAATCTTACGCCAGACGATTACGCCGTTCTCGTCTAACACCACTCCCGCATTTTCATAGGCTGCCCGGACAGCCTCATTCAGACTTAAGTAATCCGTCATATACCGTCCCTGTCCATAGGCATAATATTTCTTATTGGTATGGTCAAAGGTAATCTTAACTGTGGTATCTTCCTCATTTACTGCGGTTCTGGTTATCATCAGTTTGGGCCTTTCCACCACAAACATATAATTCGGGAAAGACATATACATCTGATTATAGGCATTATCCGAAAACTTATAGGCGGTAGTGATCCGGTCTCCCTGTTCCTCCTCTTTATAAGTAATAAAGTCCTGCGTTGTCGGCTCAAACACGCCGTTAATCTTACGAACCCGGTCTAAATATACCACGCCGTCTTTCGCTGTAGCGTTCATGACATACACGCCTGTCGTTCCGTACTCCTTTACCACCTTATTATTCTCATCAATAATATCAATGGAGGAAATGGGGCAGGTAACGGTTCCGTCTAAGGCCGTCTCAATATCTCCCTCTCTGATTTTTCCAAGAACTAAATCCTTGTCCACAAAACCGATTGTCTCTAACCGCTCCCCGGCGTCCGCCGTAATCTCCCGGCTCTCTTTCGTATCTAAATCAAGCACCGTAGCCTTGTCCGTATTTTCCGGAAGCATCTGATTAGGATAGCCGATTAAATGGTTATCCTCCGATACCGCCAGATGCTCATTTAACACATCTTCTATAAAAATCTCCGATTGTAAGGTCGTCGTATCCACCTTTACAATACAGTCGTTGTCAAAGTAATAAAATTCCCCATCTTTATTTAGATAAAGCAGGGTTTCCATATCTTCTTTTAAAATATTATACGGCTTATTATTTTCAATAAAAAGCAATTCCTGCATACGGTCTTTTTCTGCATCAAACTGATAGACGGAAATACCCACCTTGCCCTCATGCTCTCCCCGGTTCATATATCCATATACCGCAAAGGTAAGATTTCCCTCATCGCTCATCCGCAGGATTTTAATATTATTTTCATCATAAGTAACCCGGCTGTCCGTATAGTTATCGTCCTGACAGAAGCCGTATACGTTGGTTATCGTGCCGCCCTTATAGTCGTAATACCAAAGCTGTCTGGCCTGGACAAAAGCGGCCTTCTCCTCCTCGTCGGCAGTAACCAGTTGAAAATCTTCTTCGTCAACCACGCCCATTTTAAAGCAGTTGGCAGTAATATCCACATTATCCGTAGTAAACAATGCCTCCTGATTCCGGTTATAATCCAACAGATACACCGTTTTTTCATCTACATACCGCACCCGGTAATTTTCCGTCACATAATAATTCTCTAACACCTTATTTTCCGTTGCGGATATCATATATTTTAACTGGATAATGGCATAGCTGTCGTCAATTTCCTTAATGCTGGGAATGGGTTTGGTCAGTCTTGCCGGCTTCAGATTGGCAAACGTTATGGTGTCAAAGCTGGAATGGATATTCACCTGCGACAGATATTCATTATTGCCGTCCTCGTTAGGTTCAATACTCTTTGTGATGATTTTTTCGGCCTGCTCCTTATCGAACAGCGCGTCATTAAAGTTGCCTACAAATTTCAGCAGACTACCCGCATGAAAATCATTTTCCACGACTACCCTTGTATAATAACGTACCCTGGCTTCCTCTCCGGACATGGCTTTTAACACCAAAACATATTCCTGAAGTTCTTCTAATTGTGTTCTAAATGTAATTTTTATCTTATCATAACCCTCAGCATGTTCCTGTTCAGTAACTTCACCATTTTCTATCAAATCTCCCTGATACTGGCTGCGCAGCTCATACTCGTAGCCATCATAATTCTCACTGCCCTGATCCGCCCACAGTTCTATCGTCTGGCCGTAATTCATCGGCGTAATGGTGTCACGAAAATACGTCGTATCTACTTTACCGGTATACCCATGCAAAATATTGATAAAATTCTCCTCATACCGAACATAAACGATTGGAAGAGTAGCCTGCTCCATTTCCACAGACACCTCTTCCACCCCTGCATTATGAATTTTATTGACAACAAATATGCTTACGAAAAATATACAGATCAATACCAGTATTCTTGTAACTACTCTTCCGTCCATCCTTAACTCCTATCGGCTCGTGACGCCCAACCTCCTACCGCATCCGGCAGTTGTTAAATTTACGGCAGAATTTGTCATGCCGTCTTCTTCTAATATATATCTCATGGCAGACCATAACCTGTATCATGTCTTTGAGTTTGTTAAGCTCCTGTCTGCTTCCCTCAAAAGAAAACTGCTTATATATATCCCCTGCCATCCGGTAAATGGTCACCGCATCCGGGTACTGGGCATATATGGGACTGCCCTCATATTCATAACGGTCCAGATACTCCTCCAATATAGAAGCAATCAGGCGGATCTCTTTGGGATAAAGCCTTTTTAAATATTCATAATCCTTAAGGCAGAGTTCTTCCTCTTCCAAAAAATCCGGTTCGCTGGGAAACATAGAATCCAGATCGTAATGTATTCCTCTCATATCCATAGCCAAACTCCTTACAAACACATTCCATATAATCAGAATATGCCCGTAAGGAGATATTGGTGACAAAATATTGCGATTTTTATTTATCTCCGAAGGAGATACCCAGCATTCTTGCATTCTGCACAATGCTGTCCTCAGGAGATACATATTTTAACTTGCCCGCAGAATCGGAAAGGGCAATATCGGTTACCTCATTATCCTTTAACACAACCAGACGCCCGTATTTTTCATCCTTAATCAACTGCGCTGCATAAGCGCCAAACCGGGAAGACAAAACCCGGTCAAAAGCGTCCGGACTTCCGCCTCTCTGGGTATGACCCGGCACAGCGATTCGTACCTCGCAGCCGCAGGTCTCTTTAATCTGCTCTGCAATTTCATAAGCAACAGAAGGGTACGGGCGGTTTGCCAGCTTTTCCTTTCTCTTTTTCTTAGGAAGGGCTGCATCCTCTTTGGAAATCGCGCCCTCCGCAACGGCGATAATGGAAAATCCCTTGCCCGCCTTGCTTCTCTTTTCAATCGCCTTGCAGACGCACTTAATGTCATAAGGAATCTCCGGGAGCAGAATGACGTCGGCTCCTCCGGCAATACCGGCATGTAACGTAATATGTCCTACCTTGTGTCCCATAATCTCCACAATAAATACCCGGTTATGGGAAGCCGCTGTGGTGTGGATACAGTCAATGGCTGTCGTTGCAATATCTACGGCCGACTGGAAACCAAAGGTCATATCCGTTCCCCACAGGTCATTGTCAATCGTCTTTGGCAGTCCGATTACATTCAGTCCCTCCTCGCTTAAAAGGTTGGCTGTCTTCTGGGAACCGTTGCCTCCTAATACCACCAGACAATCTAACTTTAACTTCTTGTAAGTCTCTTTCATGGCCTTAACCTTGTTAATCCCGTCTTCTGTGGGCTGGTCCATCAATTTAAACGGCTGGCGGGAACTGCCTAAGATCGTTCCGCCCTTTGTCAGGATGCCGGAAAAATCAGAAGCGCTAAGCTGCTTATAATTGTTGCGGATAAGCCCCTTATACCCCTCTAAAAATCCGTAGATTTCCACATCCTTATACATATTGCAAAGTCCCTTAACCACGCCCCGCATGGTGGCGTTTAACGCCTGGCAGTCTCCGCCGCTTGTCAACATTCCTATTCTCTTCATATCCTTTCCTTCCTTTCGTATATATACTATTTATTATTATACCGTTTCTTACAAACTGACTCTGCCTTCTAAGGCCCTAAGCAGAGTTACCTCGTCGATACACTCCAAATCGCCTCCCACCGGTATGCCGGAAGCAATCCTTGTCACCTTAATGCCTGTTGGCTTTACCAGTTTACTGATATACATGGCGGTAATCTCCCCCTCCACACCGGAATTGGTGGCAATAATCAACTCCTCCACATCTCCCCGCAAGCGGACGATTAACTCCTTTAACTTAATATCATCCTGGCCGATTCCCAGCTTCGGGGATATGGCGCCATGCAGCACATGATATACTCCGTCATATTTTCCTGTGCGCTCATAAGCCGCTAAGTCTCTGGGCGTCTCCACAACCATAATGGTCTTCTTGTCGCGTTTATCCGAGGCGCAGATCGGGCAGAGTTCCTGATCCGTCAGGGTATAACATTCCTTACAGTATTTTACATTTTCTCTGGCTGATAAAATGGTACCAGACAGGGATTTTACCTGCTCTAAAGGCATATTGATAATGTGATATGCCAGCCGTTGCGCCGACTTGCTCCCAATGCCCGGCAGCCTGCCTAACTCCTCAACCAGTTGATTTACCTGTTTGCTATATAAATCCATTAGAATGGAAGTCCTCCCAATCCGCCCATATTACCGGTAATCTTCGACATCTGCTGATTCTGGTCCTCCTCCTGCATACGGAGCGCCTCATTGACAGCGGCCATAATCAAATCTTCTAACATCTCAATATCGTCCGGATCTACCACCTCCGGATCTAAATGTACCGATTCAATCTCCTTCTTACCGGAGACCACAACCTTGACTACTCCGCCGCCGGCAGACGCCTCATAGGTCTTTTCCTCCAACGCCTTTGCCTGCTCCTCCATCTGCTTCTGCATCTTCTGGGCCTGCTTCATCAGATTATTCATGTTGCCCGGCATGCCTCCGGGAAATCCTCCACGCTTTGCCATTTTCGTAAATCCTCCTTTTATTCTTTGATATGGATTCTATTCTTCAATCATTATATCAAAACTAACTTTGTTCAAATTAATGTTGGATATATTGGTCTCTGCAAGATTATTCTTTATCTGGCAGCTGATTTTCACTTCCTTACCCGTCAGGTCGGCAATCAGATTTTTCAAATCCTGTAAATGCGGCTTACCCGGGTCGGAAAACTGCTGATAGCCTAACGCCCCTTTTCCAGCGTCAGTAAAGGACAAAATAATGGATTGGCGGTCCTCCCCTATATTGATACTGGCCTCCTGCAATAAGGAAGCTGTAGAAACGCCCAGCTTTTCTTTCAACGGCTGCTCCTTAGAAATGGATTGAACCGCTTTGACAATCGCCGCCATATCCGCCTGTTGCGCCGGGGTTAATTCCCTTTTGACAATCTTCTCCCTGTCAATCTCCAGCGCCGGTTCCGCCATCTGCTGTGCGGCTCCGTCTTCCCGCTTTTGCATCATCGCCGCCAGCTTATCCACATCTAATGATTCCAGACTTTGCTCCACCTTTCTTTCTAACGTCCGAAGCCGGTCTAAAATAGCGTCCTTATGGCTATCCATCTGCGGGGTGCAAAGTTTAATTACTGCCAGTTCCAAAACAACCCGCTTTTGGGTGGCGTAACGCATCTGTCCGGAAAGTTCGGAAAAAATGCGGATATACCGCATCAAGTCCTCCTGCTGCAACCGGTTTGCCACCTGCTTCATCGTGTCTAAATTATCGGCAGAAATATCCAGTTGGTCATTGACATGGTCTGTTGCCTGAAGCAGTAATAAGTTCCTCATATACCATGTAAAATCCGTTACAAACTGATTCAACTCTCTGCCCTGCCAGACCAATTCGTCAATTGTCTCTAAGGCGGCCATTGTCTCCTTTTCTGCAATATGCCCCATGAGCCGGTTAAACACTTCCGTATCAATCGTGCCCAAAACCTCTAAAACCTTTTCGTAGGTAAGCCGTTGCCCCAGATAAAAGGCAATGCACTGATCCAAAAGACTTAAGGCGTCCCGCATGGAGCCGTCCGCCATCTTTGCAATGTAACGGAGAGCTTTTTCCTCTGCTTCTATGCCCTCCCGCTCTAAAAGGTCCTCCAGCCGCTCACAGATTGTATCCAGACTAATCCGCCGAAAATTATATTTCTGACACCGGGACAAAATCGTAATGGGGATCTTGTGCATCTCCGTCGTGGCAAAAATAAAAATTACATAGGGCGGCGGTTCTTCTATGGTTTTTAATAGCGCATTAAATGCCGTCGCCGGAATCTGGTGGGCCTCGTCAATGATGTACACCTTATATCTTCCCTGGGTGGGAGAATACTGGACCTCCTCCTTAATCCGGCGCATATTATCAATCCCGTTATTCGTGGCGGCGTCTATCTCAATTACATTCATCGAATTACCCGCATTAATCGCCTGACAGGACGGGCACTGATTGCAGGGACTTCCGTCCTCCAATCTATGTTCACAGTTCACCGTCTTGGCAAACAGTCTCGCCACCGTAGTCTTACCGGTACCTCTCGTCCCGCAAAAAGCGTAGGCATGACCTAACCGGTCATGTAGAACCTGATTCTTCAATGTGGTGATAATATGCTCCTGACCCTTTACCTCTTCAAATTCATTTGGCCGCCATTTCCGGTACAAGGCCATATATGACATAACGCTTCACTTCCTAACTATTTATTGAAACTGAAAAATGGTATCTAACATTCTAAGGGTTTTGAAATTACCTTTCGCCGAAATCTCTCCGGCCATAAACCCTTTCTGGAAGGTATTCTTTCCGCTTAGAATATTAACCAGTACCTTTGAGGTGGTTCTAAGCCTTACATCCGCTTCCTCCGTTGCCGCATAAAATACCTTAACATTCTCCGGCGTCGCCTCGATATGGAGGACTACATTCTTATCTGAGAGAATAATCGCATAGGAAGCCGTAAAGTCCGGTTCCGGCTTGTAATGGTTTGCAAAAAAAGAAAAAAGCGTTTCCATATTCTTATCCGCCTGGGACTGCCCCTGCTCCTCTTTTTTCTCTTCTTCATTTTCATTAAAATCTTTTTCCTGGGCCTCCTCATACCGTCCGCTAAGCATTTTCTTAAACATAGCAGATAACTCTTCTATATCTTCTTTCTGCTGTTTCACATAGGTCTCGTCACTCACGAATTTGGAGAGCTGCTCCCTTTCCTGCGGCGTCAGTTCTATGGTTCTGGTCTTTAACAAATTCATTCTAACTGCATAATTACTGGTAGGTAATCCATGAACTTTCTGGTGTACGGAACGATAAAGAGATTCTGCCTTTTTTTCTATCAGATTCCTATACTCTTCATTCTTTTCAAACTCTTCCAAATTTTCTACATATGCCACCAGACCGGTAATTGGAATGCCGCCAAGGGTTTCCCATGCTTTTACCAGACTAAATTCCACATCACGTTCTCCATAAGTCGTCGCCATAACAACCGGCAGCATATACTTTCCGCTTAATTGCTGCTTGTCGGCATACAGCCAGCACATATCCAGAAATTGCTGCATATTGCCTCCCATGCCGAACCACTCCACCGTTGTGGCAAGAATTACGCCATCTGCCTCCTGTAAGGTTGCCGGCAAAGTTGCAATGGCATTCTTTACTTCAAATATATTATACCGTTCAACCACTACCCGGAGATCCGTCAGCACTTCGGTAATCTGATTCAGAACATATACGGTTGGATCATCCATTGTTCCTCTTCCGCCATAATAAATATTAATCTTCGTGGGTCCTCACCTCATTTCATATACTTATCGGCATCTACGCTATTAAAAGAAGACCGTCCTTGCATGAATGCAATGACGGTCTCTTTCCTGTTCGTATATAAGTTTACGAAAATCACCGGTTTTGCAAATGCCTGATACCTGTTATAAGTATAGCTGAAAACCGCAAATTTTACAACTTAAAATAAAACAAATTATAGTTTGTCAATAATCAACCCATAATGGGCAACACCAATAGATTTTCCCGGCGGGACTTCATATTCTTTTCCGCTTTCCAGCCTACAGCCATTCATTATGGTTCCATTAGTAGAATTTAAATCTTCTATAAAGAGAGACCCGTCTCTTTGCGTCACTTTTAAATGCATCCGGCTTACTCCCTCTAAATTAAATACATAATCACAACTTTCCATGCTGCCTAATATACCCACTTCTTTATCCACATATATAGGCGGCCCATATTCCTCCCGATTGGGAATAAAATAAAACCCTTCCGGATATCCATCGGCCAAAATATAATTAGCCAGCAATTTTGTTTCTTTATATTCAGGCACAGTCTCTAAATATTCTTCCATTATGGTATCAATACTTTCCGTTTTATCCATAAAAATATAGTATATTCCCGTCGCCAGCAAAATCCCCAGCGCCACCAGAAGAATCCAGGAATCCTTATCAAAAAGAAAACCGAACATGAACAGCAGTAAAATAATCGCAACGGCATATGCTTCAAATAACATGATAATCTTAACAATTCTGCTTCTGGTTATATTATCCTTTCTCTGCATATCGTACTGTTCGGAAACCGCTTCTTCATCCGGATTCTTACTTTTTTTCAGGTCGTCTATATCGATCAACGGCTGGCCCATGCGAAGGGAATACATTTTACTGGGAATCTCCTTTTGTCCCAGTACATCAATTCGATACTGAATGATATCCTCTGATGTAACGTCCGGATTGGTAATCAATGTATAAAAATCCGACAGAATCCGGGAGACCTCCTCATTCTGTCCTCTTGTCATCTGCATCATCTCTTCGATAACCTCTTTTAACTGGCCATTATCCTGTCTCTCCATTGGGTTATAACAAAATTCCAAATGTCCGGTATTTATTTCCATAAAAATCCTGTCCATGTTCCAAACGATTCTGTCCTGAAATAAGAGAAAATCGTCAATGGTCTGTATAGCAGAAATTATGGAAATCAATATATTTTTCGTTATTTCCGGTGTAAGCGGAAAATGCGCTAATATGGATTTCATTGTTGTGCGATACCGGAGAACATAATATAGTATACGCTTACCATTGTATTCCCTGATTTCATACATTAAAAAATAAGGAATCTTAATCTGCTGCAATACTTCTGACTGATATCTGTCGATAACCATGTCTTCACAGGGCACCAACATATACGATTTAATTCCTTCTTTAAGAAACCGTACCGACTGCAATCTGCCACCTCCTAATTTTATCCGCGGGATCCTCTTCATTTCCCATTAACTCTATATTTATTTCATAGAAACGATCTGTTTTCATCCCTCTGATTATCGTTGTGCTGCCCTGCCGTACAGTAGAAACATCTGCCCGCTCCCGAAGAATTTGAGATTTCGTTTCTGGTTTATACAAACATTCTAACATACCTTGCATAATAAATCCATATTCTATTGTATAAAGAAAGAAATTTATGTATAAAACAATTACTCCTATATAGACCGGAATTAGCATCGTCATTTCCACAATCGCACTTCCTCTGTTTTTTGGGGTGTGTTTTATGGATTCTTTTTTCTGATTGCCTCTCATTAATTATCCGCCTCCAATCAACGCATTCTACATACAACCGAACTTTTTTGTCAACCGCCGCATCTCTGACAGGGGTTTAGCCCTGCGGCTTCAGTTAGCAAAATTCTGATTACCGTCCGTTTCAATCCACTACATTCTTTTCTGGTATGATAGACCGTTCCCGTTTTTGCAACGTAGACCTCCTCATTACCGGTCTTATTCCCGCCGCAAAAGCTACAGGGCCGGTATCCTTTTTTCTGTCCGCTCCCGATTTGACGTATCTGCAAAGATAAATAACTGCAATTTCTGCTGGTGTGGTAAACAGACTCATTGGGCGTAATATACACATATGTCCCGCCTCCACCGGGGTTTTCCTCTGCATCATACCCGACAAACGCTTTTTTCTTTACGCCCACACGCATTTTTATATATTGTTTTCCCAATAAGGGTACTTGAAATCCCACCCAGAAATCCGCCCGCGCGACAAAAATTTTTCTATTCTGTTTGTCCGGTATTATACTAATGATAATTCCTTTTTTCCCATTTCTGACCGCGTTTTCTACATTTACATCCGCTCCCAGATATGTATTAAACTGCTTTGTTAATATCCCTGCGTCTACGACATATCCGGTCTGGTTTCCCACTCCTGTTTTTTTCTTCAGATAGCCGTAAAGCGCCGTATCATCTGCCGCTGCCGCCAGACTCTGATGAATATGCGCTTCCGCTAATAACGCCATGGCCAACCCGCCTACCGCCAGGAAAAAAAACAAAAACAAGGGTACCACCAGACACGCCTCCACTGTGGCGTATCCTCTGTTTTTCATACGGCATCGCCTCTTTTCCTTATTCATTTGTTAATATTGTACTGTATGTATTTAAAAGTTCTTATATAAACTATCCTGTTCGCACCTGGAGAAATTTTTTAAATCATACTGAATTTATAATGGGACTATTTTATATAAGAACTTATAAAAAAATACAGTATCTGCTTTCCGGCTTTTTAATATGCTAAATTTTCTTCAAAATAATAATGATAAACTTCCGCCGATCCTTCATTTACAAAAAACGGGTCAACCTGGATTTGTCCCTGTACGGTCATTTCGCCCACGCAGTTTGTTATACAAAAGGCCGGATCTTCTTTTCGGATATTAAGTTCCATTAAATCCAACATTCTGGCATAACATCCATCCAATGCCTTCCCCCTTTTTCCTGCCAGCAGAATTATCAGATATTCCTCATAAGACAGTCCGGTTTTTACTTTCTTGGTTTGGTTTCCGGAAAGCAGGCTCTTTAATTGGGTATTCCAGTTCTCTTTTGTTTTGCAATAGGCAATTTCTTCCCCTGCCAGCAGGGCTTTCATCTCGCACAGAGTTTCTCCATACGCCCAACAGCCCAAAAGCAAATATTTAACCACTTCCATTAAAGCCGGCGTTCCCGTCGCCGTACAGATACCCGCCGCTACCGTAAGCGCCTCGCTTTTTTTCTCGGTATCCGTTAAAAGATACGCATAATTTACCGGCATTCTTAACCAGATAATTTCGTCTACTACCGCCTGTAAATTATCGTAATCACAGGATTTTCCTTTTAATATGTATTCCACTTCACACTGCATAACACAATCCGGTATCTGCTCTGTAGCATGGGAAAAATTACTGCCTGCATAATCTGCAAAAGCCGCCTGCTGTACTAAGGGATGAATATCATTATCCCCGGCGCTCTCCTTCAGAAAACTTTTTAGAAAAGAAATATCCTGAAAACAATTATCTTTTATTTTGTCCTGTTCCTTTTCATATGCCGCGGATGGGGACATACTAAAATCCTGTTCCTTTTTAGAAATGGCGTTACCCGGCATTACAACGGACAGTATCCCAAATTTCAAAGCCTCTTTTAATGTCTCTCTTGGATCTTCTGTTTCCGGCTTTTCCTCCGGCCCCTGTTGTTCCTCAACATGGTTTTTTTGTGTATCTTCATCAGATACCGGAATCTCTACGCCGTTTCTCTCCGTTTCACCGGCCGCGCTTTCAATGTCGCTGGTATTTTCCTTTAATTTTTCTGCAACCTCTTTTATTCGATTCAACGCTCCCGCTGCCTTTTCATATTCTGCAACCTGCTCTTTTACCTGACTTAAATTTTTCCATAATATATCCTTCTTATCAACAAGCGCTATTTCTTCAACCGTAAAAGTATACAGATTCGTATCTTTTTCTCCATTTAAGGAAACCTCAAGATAGTCCTGCATTTTTTCTTCGGCTAACGCCGCGCTCCCTGTTCCATAGGTGGGATCCATAAATAATAAATGGTATCTCTCAAATAACATATTGTGATAATCCGCCAAAATGCTGGAGCGCATACTATGAACACAGGACAGCATTTTTACTCTGCCCATATGAATTTTTACCGCCTCCAGTGCAGTGAAGGTAAATAACAGTAAAACACTGATTATCAAAGTAAAAAATACCGTTGTATATCCCTTGTTATTCATAGTACACCTCCAAAAATTCTTGCTGGTTTTCCGGTCGCATCCGGTAATATTTCTTAGTTTAATAAATTTTTTTGGCACTTTTGTTAATAGAGTCCCAGATGTTTTTTACCAATGCCGTAATCTGTTCCTTAAAAATTAGTACCATGGCAATTAACACCACAATGATTAGTATAATTTCCACTACGCCCATTCCAGATTCGTCCCTCAGAAAATCTGTAATGGTTTTTTTCAGCCAGCCCATATGCATCACCTCCTTTCCCTATGCAAAACTCATAAACGCAGGAAGTATAATCATTAACATAATTACCACCAAAAGCATAATCATTGGCCCCAGCAATTTTGTTCCTGCTTCTTCCCCGTAACGTTTTGCCAGATTCCTTCTCTCCTGCAAAGCGTTTGCCTCTTCTTGTTCCAGCGCTAACGTTAATCCCTTTGACCCTTTTTTGACGTTTTGCTCTAAAAGCGTCATCATCTTGATATAACAGGGCAGTTTAAGCCTCCGGCCCAACTGATAATATACCTGTTCCTCCGACATTCCTAATTCCATGCTGTTGTATGCTTTTTTCAGTTCGTCAATCAACGCTTTTCTGTAGTCGTCCTGACCGTATTTTTTTAACGCCTCTCTTTCTTTGTATTCTTCAATCAGCTTGGCGATAATGCTTTTCATCTGCATTCCTGCGCCGAAGAGCAAAACCACTTCATTGACAAACCAGGGATAACTTTTCTGCAACAATTCCTGTCGTTTTTTTTCATTGATTTTCAGATTTTCCTGCTCCCGTAAAAGCAGAAGGCCCGCTACTAAAAAACCTGCCAATAATACATGCCCAGACGTTATCCCGCCGGCGTCTGTTCTTGATATCTGTACGCCGTCTATGGATGTGGGCAGAATCATCTGCTGATCATACAATGCTTCTCTTTCTTTTTTTTCTATCGTTTTTTTAACCTGGTCAAACTTTTTTTCCAATGCGCTTTTTGCTTTGGGATAAATAATCAGGTCGTAGGTTTTTTCCTGATGCGTATCGCTATAGCGAAGAATGATTTTTAATTTTACCGATATTCCTTTTATCTGCTGTTCATTTGTATATCCTAAAGCAGTCAGTTCTTCCTCCGAATTACAAACTTTTCCGTCCTGTCCAACCAGACTGTACGGTTCCGGTTCCACTTCCAGATCAAAGGGATATTGCTCGTCATCCAACGAAAAATCCAGATCGCCGGTTATATGCGTCAGCGTATTGTTACCGCCCTTCATGTGTCCGTCCAGATAGGAAAATGCTTTTTCCATCCGCTGCTTTGTCTGTTCCTTCGTCAATTCTCTTGCCCTTAGTTCCATGCTTACCGCTTCTGTCGTCTCGCCCGCTTTAAGCATAAAACCGATCTGCTCCCCGTCTCCTCCATATCCCTCCCGGTCAATTACTATTTCCCGCGGCTCTTTGACAAACGTAAGGCACAGGCTTAACGCAGTAACGCCTGATAAGAACAGCCAGATTCCCAAATGCTGTCTGGCAAACCAGAGGACTTTCCGGTTTTTCCTGTCTTTAACGGGAACCGCCAATCCCGCCCCTATTAAAATGAATAACGTTATCAGGATTATGCCATTGATTATTCTCATACCTGTATCTCCATTATTTTTCCTGCCCACAACTCAGCGATATAGATTAAAATCAAAAAAGCCGTCATCAGCATTGCGCCCAGCGCATTATGATAAAGTACCTGCAAAAATCCCCCGTTGCTTACCCGCAAATACAAAATAATTGCATACGGCATAATCATCATAATCTGCTCCTCCAGTTTTTTGGCGGAAATCATGGTCTCAATTTCCTGTTCAACGGAAATTTTATCTCCAATACTGGCAACTGTTTTTTGAATAATCCGAATCAAATTGCCGCCGCTTTTCTTTGCCGCCATAACCACATTTGCAAAATTCTGAATATCGTCGATTCCGCTCCGCTCTCCGAAATCCTTAAGCAGGCGTTCTAACGGAATATTCATTTTTAGACCGGACACAATAATATTCAATTCTTCAAATATAAAACATTTTTTATCATAGACCAAAGACAGATCCCTGCCGGCGGCTTCAAATGAATGTTCCAGGGAATATCCTGCATTCAGAGACGTTACCAACGCCTCAATCATGGATTTGAATTGCAGCGTTAATTCCCGTTTTTGCTTTTCGTGCTTTTGTTTTTTCAGCCTTCGGTAATCCATTATGGCAAACGGGAACAAAATCATCACCGCTTTGGCGGAATCGTAAAACAAATAGCAGATAACCGCGCCTTTCACAAACAACCTGATTATGTATTCTAACCAGTCGCTGTATTTAAAGCGGTATATTCTGTAATCTCTGTGTCTGTTTTTTTCATTTATTCTTTTTTTCCTAAATTTCTTATTTGATTGGGTCGTTTTTTTAATCAATTTTTTTATCCCTCCAGCTATTTTGTAACAATTTTTGTTTATGTAAAAGTTCTTCTTTCGGTAAAAGTTTTCCCTGCACAATACCCTTATCCTCTCCGGTCTCCTCAAATTGGAACAGTGAGTGCATTTCTATTTCTCCCTGTTTTACGCCCAATATCTCGCTGATTTCTAAAACGCGCCTGCTGTTATCCCTCAACCTGCCTAAATGGACTACGATATCGATAGCCGCAGCAATCTGTTGCCGGATTGCCAAAATCGGCATATCATATCCCATCAAAATCATTGTCTCTAATCTCAGCATCATATCTTTTGCACAATTTCCATGTCCTGTACTGATACTGCCATCATGGCCGGTCAACATACTGTTGGCCATGTCCATGGCTGCGGAGTCCCTTACCTCCCCTACAATAATTCTATCCGGCCGCATCCTGAGCGCCGCTTTAATTAACTGAGACATTGTAATCTCATTTTCCCCTTCCACATTCGCATTGCGGGTTTCGAGCCGCACCAAATTGGGAATCCCTTCTATCCGCAATTCTGCCGAATCTTCTATGGTAATCACCCGCTCTTCCGACGGAATATAATTGCTCAGAACATTTAAAAATGTGGTTTTCCCACTGCCGGTACCCCCGCTGATAAAAATGTTATACTTTGCCTGTACCAGTTTCTGTAAAAATTCAGCCGCCTCCGCTGTAATGGAATTTATCTCTATTAATTTTTTCATTGTAAAAAATTCTCTGGGAAACTTACGGATAGTCATCACAGCGCCGTTCAACGCTACCGGCGGCAGCACCACATTTACCCGCGAACCGTCCGAAAGTCTCGCATCCACAATAGGCACGCTTTCGTTTACTATCCGATTGCAGCTACCGACAATCTGCTGTATTACATTTCTTAACCGTTCCTCTGTGGCAAACGCTACCGGCACCTGCTTCAGCTTTCCGGCTTTTTCAATAAAAATATGGCTTTTTCCGTTAATCATAATCTCGGAAATATCTTCGTCTTCCAGCAATTCGGATAACACATCCAGTTTCCGCAGGGCATTAAACAATTCTTTTTTTAACGTCCTTTTTTCTGCAATAGACAGACAAGTTTCCCTGCCTCTTTGTAACACTGCTGCTTCAATCAGATCTTGTATCTCCGCGTCTGTCAGGTCGTTACCGTAATCCAGTTCCTCCATCAGTTTTTCATGTAGTTTTTGTTTTTCCTGTTCCAGCCAATCCGTCAACCTATTTTTCCTCCAGAAAATGTTTCATGATCCCTTCCACCTCGTTCCGGTTACTCATATTGATAAAGTCAATCTGCCGCGCTATGACGTCGTCGCAATACATGGCGAGCATTTCCTCAAAATTCTTTTTCTTAATCATGGAAATCTCTCCCTTTAAATAGGGAACCAAGACATGGTCAAACAGGGATAAAATCCTAAAATCTGCCAATACGCCCGTCCCTATATCAAAAACAGCGCCGGTATGCTCACACTTTGGCAGAACTTCCATAAGCCATTCCATGTCTGCATATTCCATCTGTCTTGTGTCAAAAAGAGACCTGCCGGAATCAATAACGCCATTACTGCTTTCTATAATCGATAACAACTTATCTTCCTGCCGCTCTTTAACATGGTAGAAAAAATCCCTGCTTTCTGTCCCGCCGCTTAATCCTTCCCCGGAAAACGAACTGTAATCCTCCATACCTATATAAATCCATCTTCCGTACTTTTCCTGTTGAACGATTTCTAACGCCAGCGTTGTTTTCCCGCATCTGCCCACCGGAGAATAAATGGCAATTACCGGTTTTCTAAATCCGTTGGTCTTTGCCATACCGGCTATCATTTCCTCTAACATTTTCCCAATCGCTTTTGCACTCTGATACCGGTAAATTTCATAAAATCCTAATTCATGCTTCTCTGTCTCCTGCCGGCCGGACAACCACAAAAAAGATAACGGCTTATATGTGCCCTGCAACTGTCTCAGCTCTTCCTGATTGGTGCCTGCTACAATATCTAACTGCCCTTTATCAAGATATGAACTCAACACCTGCCTGTCAGTAAACGCCGCCGTCAGCCAATTTCCTTTGCCATACCGCCCAAGATAAGCCGACAGCATCTGTACATATTCCTGTTCTTCATCGAGTATTCCGATTTTTACCATATGCATATATTCGTACCTTTCCTTTTGTTTTTACCGCAGGAGTCTGCATAACTGCGCTATTGCGGCCGCCATTGCAATGGGAACGGAAAAATGTATAGTTTCTTTTTTTATATATACAGGCCGCTTCCTTAAAGCCCGCATCCCCATACGCAATAGCGAAATTGCCGCTCCGGCAAAAAACGACATGATTATAATGGATATAATATTTTCCGGAAAAAATACCGCCAATACCGTTAGCAGTTTAATGTCTCCCGCACCCAGTCCCTTTATGACAAATAAAAAAAACAGACTGATTACGACGACAACCGCTTTTTTAATACAATACAAAACATCTGATCTCCCTCCTTCTATCCCTGTACAGAACAATCCCAAAATAAATCCGGCGCCGGTTAACAGATTTGCTATTTTTCCTTTTTTTATATCCATATAGACAGCCGAACCCAGCAACACAAACGCAATTCCTGATTTTATATAAATCATATTTCACCTCCTCCGCTTTGCCGGAATGAATAAATCCTGACTTATTTTTTGCCATTATAATGTGCGGTTTTTTCCCTGTCTACGATTTTGAACGAAATATAAGAATAAAGTTTTCGCATTTCAAAATGAGCGATTTTTTTTGAACTCCCCGGTAAAATATTTGAAATGCGTGACATGATTTTCTGAAACAAACGACAAATTTATTAAACGAATGACATAATTTATATTCTTCTGAAAAAATTTTTTTCATATGAATATATTTCCAATTCCTGTCCTATAATTAAATAGAGGAAAACCCGTTTACCTTTTCATACATAAAAAGAAAGGAGGCCGCTATGCGCACGAATTCATCAGGCACCCACACCGGTCTGCGGCACAAAAAAAAGAACCGTCCCGCACAGGAAATTACGGTGACCGATCCTACCCTGTTAGATGATTTGGGAAATGTTAAAAAAGATATCGACACGATTTTACTACATCTCAATTACCAGACGGATCCGGATTTAATCGACTCCTACGCATACCAGTTAAAAAGCGCCTATATGCGGTACAAATTCCTGCTCCGTCAGATTCAAAAAGCGCAATAAAAAACCGGTTCAACGAACAGATGTCGCTGAACCGGCAAATTATTGCGGAACCGTTTAATCCTCTTTGTCTACATATTTGTTAAGCGTCTCTACCACGTCATTCAGATTATAAGGCTTTGCAATGTAGTCGTCTAACTTGGCCTCTAAGATACGCTCCTTATCCCCAAACATCGCCCGGGCCGTAACGGCGATAATCGGAAGACGCTTTCTGTTCTCCTGCAATTCGATAGCCCGAATCTCCTGGGTGGCTGCCAAGCCGTCCATAACCGGCATCTGCACATCGAAAAGCGCAGCCTGATATTCCTTCTGCCGGAACAGCTCTACCGCCTTCTCCCCGTTCTCTGCGATATCGTACGAATATCCCGCCATACCTAGCAGCTTGCCAATTACCTGCTGGTTTACCGGCTCATCTTCCGCTACCAAAATTCTTGCTCTGGAGTGGCCTGCTAAAGAGAATACTGCCGGATCTTCTGATTCTTCCGCATTGGTATCTTCCTCTGCCTCATCCGCCGGCTTAATCAGCTTAAGCGGTACCTCTACGATAAAGGTGGAACCCAGTCCCTCCTTACTCTGCACAGTAATCGTGCCGCCCATAAGCTCCACTATCTGCTTGGTAATTACCAGACCCAGACCGGAACCGCCATATTTACGGGTATCTGAAGCGTCTACCTGGGAAAACCGGATAAACAGCTTGCTTCTGTCCTCATCCGCAATACCGATACCGGTATCTGCAACCGCAATCCGGAGCTTTACCTTATCCAGCATATCGTCAAGACAGGCCACCTTAACCCGGACGCCGCCCTCCGTCGTAAACTTAATGGCATTGGAAAGCAGACAGTTTAACACCTGCTGGATTCTCTGGCCGTCGCCCCGTACCAGCGCGGGTATGTTGGCGCCAAAAGTACAATCCAGGGAAATGCCCTTGCTGGTAGCAATCGGCACCTGCGCAGCCACCGTCTCTTCAATGGCAGCCTTTAAGTCAAAGTTCTCTTCCCTTAAGTTATATTTCCCGGCTTCCAGCTTGGAAATATCCAGAATGTCATTAATCAGCCGTAGCAGATTATCGGCGCAGTTCTTGGCGGTCGTTAAGTTATCCCTGTGATCCGCCTGTAAATCCTCGGCCATAAGGGTAAGCTGTAACATACCCAAAATTCCGTTAATCGGCGTACGAATCTCATGCGACATATTCGCCAGAAATTCAGACTGGGTTTTATAGGCCGCATTTGCATTCTTGATGGCTGCGGACAATTTATCCTCCGTCTCCTTCTGCTCGGTAATATCAATAACCACCATGTTGATATAATCACTTTCCGATTTGTACATAACCGTATTGAATACCTTATTCAGCTTTTCCATGGTAATCTCTACCGTCAAAAGCTCGCCCTGCTTGGTGCCGGAATTATTATAAGCCTCAAACCATGCGCTGATATCCTGTAACACCTCTACCCGGCTGTCAGAGATGACCTTGCCGTAATAATCCGAAATATCCAGATCAAACAATTTTCCGAAAGTCTCGTTGGCGTCGGCAATCTTATACCCCATATTTCTTCCGGTCTGCGCGTCCCGAAGAATCTGCGCCTGCGCAAAACCAACCGGCAGATTCAAAAACAGCCGTTTGTACTTGTCGCTCTTCACTGTGGATTCCTTTTCCTCATCAGCGATAAATTTGAACATGGCGGCGCCTATCACCACAGCTAATATAATGATTACTACCGATACGGCTATCATGGTCCCCTTTACCTGCGCGCCCTGGTCCAGCTTGCCGAAGATAATAAAATCACCCACGATTGTCACCGCCATCAGCAGCAAAATCAGTACGGCGTACACTATCTTCAGCGTTATCCCTCCATCATTTTTCTTCATCTGCATTAACCTCCCTTTTTTGTTCTGTATTTCCCTCAGTAACTCTTTTCCGGCGTTCTAATGTGCAGAACCCCCAGAATAATAATATTCCCAATAAAGTGGCTGCGGCGCCCGCTAAAAGCCCCGGGCACCGATATACCAGTTTTATGGTATAATCTCCCTTTTCCAATCTAACGCCTAAAAAACCTCGCAATATTCTAAGGCTTTCCGCCTTCTTTCCATTGACATACACCGTCCACCCCTCGTCATAGGGAATGGAGGTCATCAAAACGCCGGCCTTCTGCGGGGAAACGGTTCCCTCAATTCTCGTATCGCTGTAATCCGTAAGCTCCATGCCCTGGCTGGACAATACCTGGTAAAAACTTAAAAACTGTTCCCTTTCAAATTCCATCGGATAGCAGTAAAGGGTACCGCTCAAATCCTCTCCGTCATTTAAGATAAACTGGATATCCACAAGCTGCCCCGCCTTTACCTGCCCCACATGGAATATCTGACCCTGATAGCGGTCAAAGGCGACTTCATTGCCGTCAATCAATAAGGCAATCTTATGCACATTGCTTCCCCGGCAGTTCATATATAAATCCATGTCATGCGGCACCGTATACACCATATCGGCCCGCGCGCTGTCGTTAGCGTTGCTGTACTCGGCATTATTGGCGTCCTTAAGCGCCACATTCACATTCGTGCCATAGGCGTTTACCTGCAACGGCTCCGAAATGCTGGAAAACACCGGTTCAATCCCGCTTAAGGCCCCGCACAACTCATTCTGTACCGTAAAGGGGCCGTTATCCCCGGTATCAAAAGTCAATATATCTTCATTCACCATATACCCCAAAGGCAGGACGTACGGGTTCTTATATACGGAAATGTGCTCCTCGTCCGCAAAATGATCCATATCCACATTGACGAAATCCCCGTCCCTGGTATAGACAAACTTCACGCCAAACAGCGCATTGGTCACCGGCGTCGCCCCATAGTAAAGATATTCGTTGGCCCCGGTATAAAATCCTAAATCCGCCATAATATCCACTAACTCACCCCGGACGGTAGAGCCGAAAATCCCCACGCTTTTCATATTATACCAGGTAGCTTCATCCACAAACAAGGGCTCTAATATATCGGACCGGTAAAAGGTCTCGGCGCCTTCCTCCACCCGTTCCTTTAACGATAGCAGAGTATCCGTATCCCCGTAATAATATTCCGGCTCCGAAGTACCTACCTGCTGAAAGGCAAAGAGGCCGTTGGCCGCCATCTCAAACAGGGAAACCATGGTAAGCAGCGCCATAAAGAAGGGCCGTTTCCGCGGCAGTTCCATATGCAGAATAAACAGAACAAGGTATACGGTCAAAAGGCAGCCGGTTACCAGATACACCTTGCCGTCATAGGTAACCTCTGCATGGTAATAACAGTAAACCACAAACCACATACTGACGATATAGGCTAAGACCAGCATGGGCAGCCGTATCTGCCGCCGCTTCAAATACGCCTCATAGGCCATAATAATCAACAAAAAGATATATAAAAAGGCAAACCGGTTGGGAATACCATACTGGTTATGAAAGCCATGCCAGATATAGTTGAGCATCTGATTATTAAAACTAATCACAAACAGCACCAGTAACAGGCTGTATTTTATCTTTTTCCCCAGAGAAATATCCCGGATAAAAAAGAACATCATCGCCAGCATTATGGTAAAAATCCCGCAATACAGGTTGGTTCCCCCATCCCCTACCTGATTGGTCATCACCTCGGAACAGAGCAGGTGGGAACGCAGGGTGTCCGCAAAGGAGCCGTAAAACTCCCACTCCGGCAGATCAAATTCCGCTGAGGCCGTAGTCATGATTCCCTTATAAGCCGGGAGCAGCACGACCGCACCCATAGCCGCGGCAATCAGGGAGGAGACCGCAAACCGCAGACCTTTACAGAAAAAATCTTTTATGCCCCGAAAAGAAAAAGTTAAAAACCACAGCGCCAAAAACAGGCAAATCATAAAGCTGATATAATAGTTACAAATAAAACTATATAATAACGCCAGAATATACATCCGGCTGTCCTTTTTGGCAAACATCTTCTCCATTCCCAGAATAATTATGGGAAAAATGAAAATGCAGTCCAGCCACATCAGGTTCCAGTAATATCCCACCACATAACTGCTGAATGCGTAGAACAGGGAAAATACGATTATCCCCGGATTCTTTACCGGCTTTTTCCCTGCATGCATCAAAAAATAAGCAAAACAAAGCGCCGCAAGAATTATCTTAATCGTAATAATCACATTAAGCGCCATGGGCAGATGGGATTTGGCGCACAGCATAACCAACAGATTCAGCGGACTGGACAGATAGTAAGACCAAAGGGATAAAAAGTTATTGCCCAGACCCACATCAAAGGTGTATTGCACGCTTTCTAAACCCTTGAGCTTTTCCTGATACTCGGAAAAAAAAGGAAGATACTGGTGGACTCCGTCCACCACGACAAGGCATTTATCCCCGAAAGGGCCTACCTCCCCAATGCACCATGCTCCAAGCATCATCAGCACCGCAATGAAAAACGTAGCGGTATATACATATTTATCCTTTAGAAATTCTGTCAATCGGTTCATGTTATCTGTATCTTCATCTACTTCCGCAAATATTTTCCTATATATATCTGACAGGATTAAGCCTCTGCGGCTTCCCTCATCATGGAAACAACCCTGTCATATTCCAGCGTGCCGCCGAATAAATCCAGAGCGCTGCCAATCGTCACATTTACCCGCCCTTTTCCCAGACGGCGGATTATCTCAATGTCCTCATAGGCGCCTACCCCTCCGGCGTAGGTAACGGGAATACTGCCATATTCCCCTAACATACTGACTAACTCCTGTTCCACGCCCTCCGCTTGGCCTTCCACGTCTACCGCATGGATTAAAAATTCATCTGCATATTCCTGCAACCGCTCAAGAGTGGCCGGCGACACTTCTTCCCTTGTAAACCGTTGCCAGCGGTCTGTCACAATATAATATCTGCCGTCACGCTTGCGGCAGCTTAAATCCAAAACCAAATGCTCCCGCCCTACGGCTTTTACCAAAGCCCGAAGCCGGTCATAGTCTACTATGCCGTCCCGGAACACATAGGAGGTGACAATCACATGGCTGGCCCCCATGTCCAGAAACCGGCCCGCATTCTCCGGGGTAATCCCGCCCCCAAGCTGCAACCCGCCCGGATATTCACTAAGGGCTTTCTCTGCCTGTCTGACGTCCGCGTCATAATAGGGCGTTCCTGCCTTATTCAACAAAATGATATGTCCGCCCGAAAGACCTGCCTTTTTATATAATCCGGCAAAAAATGATGCATCCTGCCGGGCCACATAATTCTCTTTGGCCTGATTGCCGGCGTCTGATAAGGTGCCGCCCACAATCTGTTTGACTTTCCCGTTATGTATATCAATGCAAGGTCTGAACTGCATGGCATATGCTCCTGATGATTTCCTAAATGTATAACCAGCTTTATAGTATCACATTTCCTGCATAAATACAACAAAAATGCACACCTGTCTACTTTTTGGGCTGGTCCTTGTTTAGTTCCTTTTTCACAGCAGTAATCCCCTTTTCAAACTGGGCAAACGCCGGATATTGACGTCTTACTGCGTATAGTTTTCCTGACAGCACAGAATTCATCTTTTTCATAAACAGGCCATCCTGAATTTCTTGGTATATTCTATGCAGCGGGAAACATATTATTTCATGATTCCTGTGCGATTTCCATACGGCATATGGCATTGCCCTTTTCCACAAACCGCTGCTCATATTCGGTCATCACATTGTCTTTTACAAACGCCGAATGATGCAGGTCAAAAGTATGGTTCAAAAGCTTCCAGCCCGGCGCCGCCTCTGCCTCCTCCAAAGAAAAATCAAAAAGCTCCCGGTTATCGGTCTTAAATATGATATGTCCTTCCCTTTTTAAAATCTTCGCATAACGCGCTAAAAACTGCCGGGAGGTAAGCCGCCGCTTGGCGTGGCGGTCTTTCGGCCAGGGGTCTGAAAAATTCAGATAAATCCGGGACACCTCCTCTTTGCCGAAAACCTCCGCAATATGCTCCGCCTCCATACGGATAAACAAGACATTGGGAAGCTCCGCCTCCTCCTGTTTTTCAATCGCGCGAATCAGCACAGAGGAATATTTCTCAATTCCCACATAGTTCACCTCCGGGTGGGCAGCCGCCAATGTCATCAGGAACTGCCCCTTACCCATGCCGACCTCAATGTGTATCGGATTGTCATTTCCAAAAAGGGAATGCCATTTCCCCTGATATTCCGTCTCATTTTTTATCGTAAAGGGGCTCTCCGCAATCACATCCCGGGAGCCCGGTACATTTCTAAGCCGCATAATTTATCCTTCCTTTAACTGTCGTCAATCCCGCTTTCTTCTTATTTAAAAAGCAGACAGAGAACTCCATCTGCTTTTCCCTCGCTGCCGGTTATTTCTTTTTCCGCCGCTTTAGGTTCTCTAAGGAATGCATCTTGCCTGCATCCTTTGACTGGGGCAGAGTCTTTGGCTGCTGTCCCATATTCTCATAATAAGCGCCCTTAATCTCTCCTGCAAGCTGCTTGGTACAGTCTGCGCAATATCTTCCAAACCGCAGGGCGCACCCGCACCGTTCACATTTGATGTATATCTTGCTTCCCTCCGGAATCTCCAATCTCCCGTCCCGTAAAAATACATTGATTACATTAATGGAAATCCCTGTGTCCTCCGCAATCTGCACCGCCGGCGTCACGCCGTTCTTTTCAAGGTACTGCTTAATCTTTCCAAAATCGTCCATTTCCGTTTCGCCGCAGTCATGGCATTTGTATGTCCCGTTGCCCTCATAGAAGAGCTTCCCTCCGCATTTTCTACAGATTACCGGAACGCTCTCCAGAAAAAATTTTTGAAATTCGTTATCCATACTCTTTCCCCCGCTCATCAATATCTCTCATTTTTATGTCGCTTTATCCATTGTAACACAGAAAATGATTTTTTGAAATGCCCTTTTTCTTTTGATTTTTCGGTTGTTTGACTAGTTGACACGTTTCTTCAGATATAATAAAATAATGATAATTATGTTTTTTGTTATAAGGAGCCTTAATTTCATGAAGAAGATAGCCGCCGTTTTGCTGGCATTGATAATCAGCTTTACGCTTTCTGTCCCCGTCCGGGCAACAGAAACCAGTGAAGCGACAACTGAACATCCGGAAACTACGGAATACCCGGAAGATCCGTCCAGAGAGCCGGATTTGGTTTCCAACGCCGCTATTGTGATGGAGGCTTCTACCGGACAGGTACTCTATGAAAAAAATGCCCATGACAAAAAATATCCCGCCAGTATCACCAAGATTTTAACTGTCGCTCTTGCATTAGAGCACAATGTAGACTATAACGAAATGATTACCATGTCCGAAAACGCTATCTGGGATGTGGATTTGGACAGCACACGAATCGGCCTGGATGTAGGAGAACAGGTTACCATCGGGGATTTGCTGAACGCCACCATGATACAGTCGGATAACAACTGCGCCTATGCACTGGCGGAGTATGTGTCCGGAGACATTGTATCCTTTGCCAAACTGATGAATGACAAGGTGGCGGAGATTGGCTGCGAAAATACCCATTTTGTAACGCCCAACGGCCTGCATGATGATAACCACTACACCACCGCCTATGACATGGCGCTGATTACCCGGTATGCCCTGCAAAATGAACAGTTCCGCGAGTTGGCAGGCACCCTGTCCTATACGGTTCCCGCCACCAATTTAACGGACGAGACCAGAGTGCTCTGGAACGGCAATAAAATGATTAATCCGGCGTCGGCGCATTATTACGAATACTGCGAGGGCGGCAAGACCGGTTACACTATGACGGCCAACAATACCTTAGTTACCTTCTGCAAAAAAGATAATCTGGAATTAATCTGCGTTATCCTTGACTGCGACGGTTCCCAGTATGCTTATACGGACTCCAAAGCGCTTTATAATTACTGTTATAATAATTATTCGTATTTTTATCCCCTGTCGGACTTTTCTTTTTCCACAGAGGAGGAAATGCCGGAAGATGCCAATGTCATATTGAACAATTACTATTCTAACTTAAACCATGAAATGTTTGATTTAGAGGTGGATACAAATTATTCCCTGCTAATCAATAAATCTGTGGATACGACTAAAATTGAACGCAATATCACATTTTATGACCAGGCGAAGGACAATACGCTTGGAGAAATCATTTTCTCCTATGACGGAGAGCAAATTGGCTCCACGCCGATTACCAGCTCAACGCCTTCCCTTTCCACCGCTTTGACAAAGGAAAAGACGGAGGAAAAACCCTCCCTGTGGCCAAGGGTCAAAAAGGTACTCTTTACCCTTCTCATTGTAGTCGCGGCGCTCATTGCCGTACTGGCCGCCTATCTTTTTATTGCCGCCATTATCCGCAATGTAAGAAGGCGAAGACGCAGCCGCTACAGACGAAGACGGCGGCGCAGAAGAGACGACGATTATTACTTTTGATAAAGAAGGAATACTATGCCAAAGGATGAAACCAACCCATTAAACATCATAGAGGAAGCCAACGCCAGGACTTTAGATTACTTTAACAAAACCTACGTCGATAATTTAGAGCTGGTGCAAAGTTTAAAGACGGAGCTGTTTGAATTGGAAGTACAAATTGAAACGCTGGAAAAGACCAGAGAGCTTTACTCCTATCCCAGCGAGAACCGCCGCAATGTGTTTTCCCCCTTTGCCGGAGAAAATGACCGCAGCAGCACCAGAGGGCAGCAGTTGGAATTACAGATTAAGGATTTGACGGACGCCAGGCAAAGTCTGGAAAACCGGATTGCCTCCCTGGAGGAAGATGTGGCATTTTTTAAGGAACAGGTAGCCATGCTCTCTAAGGCCGGCAAATGTATCCACACCGTTTTGGTGGGCAGCCGGGACGGAGATTCTGATTTGTCCTTAGAGGGAGATGACGGCATTGAGTTCATCAACACCGAAGGGGAGACGGATTCTGCCAACCATCCGTACGCCATGTTTATGTTAGAGGATTACGAGCATTACCTGTACGCCTCTGCTTTAGACCAGAATATTAAGCAGGAATTGATTTCCAGCCTCAATAAATTAGATGTGTTAAAATGGCTTCTGCACTCGGATATCGGGCGGGCAAAGGTGACGCTCGATGAAGTTCACACCTCCCAGCAGTCCGTTTTAGAGGCTTTGGACAAGGTGTTAGAACAGCTAAATTACAACATTGACACCAAGCAGCCCATATGGGACCAGATTAATAAGCTGATTTCCGGCTACCAGCAGCAGCATCCGGAATGTGTCATTGACTATTCCTGTGATTGTACGGAACACGATTTAAACCTTCCGTCCGTCATTACGATCCGGCTTATTAAAATGCTGACAGAAATATTTGATAATATATTTAAACACTCCAATGCCAATAAGATTACTGCCAAAATCTTTATCAGCAGCCGCCTTATTGACGTCTATGTCAATGACAACGGCGTCGGCATTCCGGAGGATTACCTTGACCGCTCTGACTTTAGCTCCGGTCTTCACAGGCTCCACGAGTTAATCTACCGGTTAGACGGCAAACTACAGATTCAGGGGGATTTGATTTCCGGCACCAATGTACGGTTTTCCTTCCCGATAAAGCGGTAAATACCGGAGAAATATTTTGCAAAACCCGTTTGCGCCATAATCAAGAGAGAGAATAAAGGAGGATTATTTGCTTTATGAAAGAACAGATTATACAGCTTATCGTCAACGCTTCCGATTTAGATACAGAACTGGTGAGAGGAATTTTGGAAATTCCACCGAAGGCGGATATGGGAGATTTTGCCTTTCCCTGTTTCCAGCTGGCAAAGACCATGCGCAAGGCGCCACAGATGATCGCGGCAGAGCTTTCCAGCAAAATTGAAAAACCCGATATGATTGACCGGATTGAGGTGCAGGGCGCCTACATCAATTTCTTTTTAAAGAAGGAATTGTATGTGAAGTCCATGTTAGATGCGATCGATGTGGAGAATTTTGGTTCCTCCTCCGTTGGAAACGGGAAGACCATCTGTATCGACTATTCTTCTCCCAATGTGGCAAAGAATTTTCATGTGGGACATCTGCGGACGACCATTATCGGCAATTCCCTATATAAAATCTATGAAAAGCTGGGGTATCAGGTAGAGCGGATTAACCACTTAGGCGACTGGGGCACCCAGTTCGGCAAATTAATCGTCGCCTACAAAGCCTGGGGCAGCAAGGAGGCTGTGGAAAAAGACGGCGTGGCAGAGCTGATGCGCCTTTATGTGGAATTTCACAAAGCCGCAGAACAGGACGACTCCTTAAACGACCAGGCAAGGGAATGGTTTCACCAGATGGAAAATGGCAACGAGGAAGCGCTGTCCATCTGGCAGTGGTTTGTGGATATCAGCCTTAAGGAATATAAAGGCACCTATGCATTACTTGGCATGGATTTTGACCACTATTTAGGGGAAAGCTTTTACCGGGATAAGACGGCGGAGGTGGTAAACCAGCTTGCCGACGCTGGACTGCTGCAGGAAAGCCAGGGCGCGCAGATTGTGGATTTGGAAGCCTACGATATGCCTCCCTGCCTGATTACCAAAAAGGACGGCAGTTCTATATATGCCACCAGGGATTTAGCCGCTATTTTCTACCGCAAAAAAACATGGAACTTTGACAAATGCCTGTATGTTACCGGACAGGAACAGAAGCTGCACTTTGCGCAGGTATTTAAAGTGGTGGAGCTTTTGGGAAACGACTGGGCTAAAGACTCTCTGGTGCATATTCCGTATGGACTGGTAAGCTTAGAAGGGGAGAAGCTGTCTACCCGAAGCGGCAATATCATCTATGCCGAAGATATTCTGTTAGAAGCTATCGATAAAGTAAAACAGATTATTGCCGAAAAGAATCCCCAGCTAGAAGATAAGGAGCAGGTCGCTAAGACGGTAGGTGTCGGCGCCATTATCTTCCATGACCTATATAACCAGAGAATTAAAGATGTTTCCTTTAAATGGGAAAAGGTATTAAACTTTGACGGAGAGACCGGCCCCTATGTACAGTATACCTACTGCCGCTGCGCCAGTATTCTCCGCACCGTATCCTATGACAGTAAAGCCCCCATTGATTACAGCCTGCTGTTAGACGAGGAGGCCGTTGCGCTGATTAAGGAAATCAACCGCTTTCCCCAGGTGGTTCTGGATGCGGCAGACCGTTATGAACCTTCTGTTATCGCCCGTTTTGCCATGGATGTGGCTCAGGCTTTCTCCCGGTTCTACAATGCCTGCCGGGTAAATGTGGAGGAGGACGCTCTGCGCAACGCAAGAGTGAAGCTCGTTTCCCTGACCAAAACCACTTTAAAGGACGCTTTGGCGCTACTGGGAATTGACTGTCCGGAGCAGATGTAATATTAACTGCGGTTAAATTTTATTTGTTGTCAAAATGATAGATTGCTTTTAGGAGGTTCTTATGCTTCTAATCAAAAATGGTTATATTATAGATCCGCTGTCTGGCAGAAAAGGGATTTATGATTTATTAATTGAAAACAAGGTGATTAAACGAATCGCCCCGTTTATTGATGATGACGATTTATCCGAAGAGGAAAAAAACGGGTTGGAGACCATTTATGCCGATAACATGATGATTGCTCCCGGTCTGGTGGATATTCATGTTCATTTCCGCGATCCCGGCTTTACTTATAAGGAAGATATCTATACCGGAGCAAAGGCGGCTGCAAAGGGCGGCTACACAACCGTTGTCTTAATGGCAAATACCAAGCCGGTTGTAGATAACGAAGAGACGCTTTCCTATGTAATGAACAGGGGAAAGGAGACAGATATTCATGTCTACACCTGTGCCTCCATTACTAAGGGATTGCAGGGTAAGGAATTATCCGATATGCAGACCTTGAAGCAGGCCGGCGCAGTGGGATTTACAGATGACGGTATCCCTCTTCTTGACGAGGAGCTGGCTGCTGCCGCCATGAAACAGGCAAAAGAATTGCAAGTACCTTTAAGCTTTCATGAAGAAAATCCTGAATTTATAACCCATAACGGAATCAATCAGGGAAAGGCGTCAGCGTATTTTGACATAGAAGGTTCACCGAGAGCCGCAGAAATTGACTTGATTTACCGCGACCTGGCATTAGCGGCCGAGTTGGATGCTCCGATTAACATTCAGCACATCAGCACGCGGGAAGGCGTAGAATTGGTTCGTCAGGCCAAACTTGACCTTATCCGGAAACACCGGATCGAACTTCCCCTTCCGAAGTCAAATGAAAACATGACAGATATTTCTAACCAGACTTTTTTAAACCAATCTGTCACACAGATAATACCGATGAAGGCCGCTCAATCCATTTCCATTCATGCCGAAGCCACCCCTCATCACTTTTCCCTAACCGAAGCTGCGACCATAGAACAAGGCGCGCTGGCAAAAATGAATCCTCCTCTCCGCACAGAGCAGGACCGTCAGGCAATTATCAAAGGACTGCGGGACAATACCATTGATATTATTGCAACTGACCATGCTCCTCACAGTGCAGAGGAAAAAGCAAAACCAATTACGGAAGCGCCCAGTGGAATTATCGGATTAGAGACAGCTCTCCCCTTAGGAATAACCAATCTGGTTAAACCCGGTCATTTAACTTATATGGAACTGCTGGCTAAAATGACGATTAATCCTGCCAGATTATATCATCTGGATTGCGGTTATATTGCAGAAGGCGGACCGGCAGATTTAGTAATCTTTACCGACACTCCACAGACCATTACTTCTTTTCAGTCTAAATCCCATAACTCTCCTTTTAAGGGACAGACCTTATCCGGAGAAGTTCAGTATACGATTTGTAACGGAAAAATTATATATCAAAAGGAAGGTTAATGTTTCACGTGAAACATTATTCAATAAATAGTGCTTTTTTATTTTTTCACACACTATATGTCGTCTTTCCTATTTTGCGTATTTGTGATAAAATAGGTGTACTGCGGACTTAAAATACAGTAATCATTTTATTTCTTTTTATGCGCCGCAGAGAATCCCAAGACAAAGGAAGTATATACAAATGGGAAGAATTATTGCAGTAGCAAACCAAAAAGGCGGCGTTGGTAAAACAACAACCTCTATCAATTTGGCTGCCTGTCTGGCGGAAAAAGGATTTAAAGTTTTAGCTGTGGATATGGATCCTCAGGGACATTTAACTACAGGCTTTGGTATTCAGAAAGACGAATTGGAATATACCATATATGATGTAATGTGTGAAAACTGTAACATAGGAGAAGCCTTACTCATTAATGTATTTCCGGGACTGAATCTTCTGCCCTCCAACCGGTATTTGGCTGGAGCTGAGGTGGAATTTATCGGCGAACCGGATATGCAGTATATTATCAAGAATCATCTTCAGAAAATCCGAGATAAATTTGACTATATTATTATTGATTGCCCACCGGCCTTAGGCATGTTGACTATTAATTCCATGACTGCCGCTGATACGGTACTGGTGCCGATTCAATGTGAGTTTTTTGCACTGGACGGTCTTTCCCAATTAATATATACCATTGAATTAATTCAACAAAAGTTGAATAAGGATTTAAAGATTGAGGGCGTAGTATTTACCATGTATGATTCCCGAACCAATCTTTCTTTACAGGTTGTAGAAAATGTAAAAGAAAATCTAAATCAGAATGTATATAAGACAATTATACCGAGAAATGTACGATTAGCCGAAGCGCCCAGCCATGGTATGCCGATTATCACCTATGATTCCAGAAGCGCCGGTGCGGAAAGCTATCGCCTTTTAGCAGATGAGGTCATTACCAACATAAATGTTTAATATCACATTTCACATTGCACAATGTTTCACGTGAAACATTTTAGGAGGAAAGAAAATGCCGAAAAAAGGATTAGGGAACGGATTAGATACTATGCTGGGGGTAAATACCGCTCAAAACAAGCGCAACAGAACTGCAAAATCCGGCGCTGACGAAGCAAAAGAAATTGTAAAAGAAGTCATCAAAGAAGTTCCCACAGAAATGACTTTAAAAATAAAGGACATTGAAATTAACAAGAAACAACCCAGAAAACAATTTAACGAGGATGCGCTTCAGGAATTAGCAGACTCCATATCACAGCATGGAATTATTGAACCTCTGGTTGTAACCAAAAAAGATAATTATTATCTGTTGGTGTCCGGTGAACGCCGCTGGCGGGCTGCCATGAAAGCGGGACTAAAGGAGGTTCCCGTAGTAGTCAAGGATTATACCGAACAGGAAATATTAGAAATTGCCCTGATTGAAAACATACAGCGGGAAGACTTAAATCCGATTGAAGAAGCTCAGGCTTATCAGAAATTAATAGAAGAATTTAAACTTAAGCAGGATGATGTAGCAGAACGGGTATCGAAAAGCCGCAGCGCCATTACCAATATTCTTCGTCTGTTAAAGTTATCAAAAGATGTTCAGGAAATGGTAATTGATGAAAAGCTATCCAATGGCCACGCCCGCGCGCTTTTACCGATTGAAGACGACAAACTCCAATATGAAACCGCCTGCAAAGTTTTTGATGAGCAGCTTTCTGTCCGGGAAACCGAGAAACTTGTCAAAAAAATAGTTTCCCAACTCAACAATCCTCCCGAACCGGAAGAGGCGGCGGCGACATCAGAAGATTTGTCCTTCTTATACAAGGAATTAGAAGAAAATTTTAAATACAAATTAGGCGCAAAGACAACTGTGAAGGCAAAAAATAATGAAACCGGCAAAATTGAAATTGCTTATCATTCAAAAGAGGAACTGGAACACATAATGGAAAAAATATATTCCATTCAAGTATAAATGAGGATTATATCGTATGGAAACCAAAATTTTTGAATCCATCGGAATCAGTACCGATTGGGTTGTTATCCTTTTAATTGTGATTATATTTCTGCAATTTATATGGATATTGACAATTATTTCCAAATATAATAAATTAAATAAAAGGCTGTCCAAATTTACTACCGGCAAAGACGCAGCTAATTTAGAAGAAGTAATTACAAAACGATTTTCGGAAATACGCCAGATTGTGAAAAATGAAAAGCAGCAGAACCGGGATATTGATTTAATCAACGACAAGTTCTTAACGACCTTCTGCAAAATCGGTCTGGTAAAATACGACGCTTTTAAGGAAATGTCCGGCAAGTTAAGTTTTTCCCTTGCCTTGCTGACAGAGAACCACGATGGAATTATCATCACCTCCATGCATAGCAGAGAGGGCTGTTTTACTTATTGTAAAGAAGTAACCAACGAGGAATCCTACTATGTATTGTCAGAGGAAGAGCGGCTGGCGTTAAACGTAGCCATGGGAAAAGACGGGGCAAAGGAAGCCGCTAAGGAAAGAGAAGAGAGAAAACCGGAAATTGGTTATTAGGGAGTGATCTTTCATGCATAGCTATTTACGGGCTATCGGATTCAGTAAAGTAAAAAGCAAAATTGAACAGAATAAAATTATTACTGCCGCATTAAACGACGCCACTTTTCGACGTGAAATTGAAATCCGGTCTGACATTAAACTTGTACAGATTAACCGTTCTTTTGGCGGCCCCTTAGGGATTTCCGTTGTCGGGGAATATGACAAGGAAGGTCTGTTTCACATTGATCATTCCTTCCCCTACTGCGCAGGCCACCATACCACCACACAGAACGATATCCAGATAGAGCCCCACACAGATAAAGAGGCTTATTCCGGCGTGTGCGACGATTATAATCTGGGCATGACGCTCATTTATAATTTACAAAACATTGTAGATTATGTGAGAAGCACCTGGCTCAATAACTATTACCATTCTCCAAAAAGAGTAAAATTAGGCGCTTTATCCATGGAGGGGCGTATTCTTTTTGGCGTACATTTAGACCATGTGGTCTGCCCTTATGACAAGCAGCCCATCAGCAGCAAAGACCGCCAGAATTTGATTGCCAAGGCAAAGTCCGGCGACATGGACGCTTTGGAAAATTTAACAATCTGCGATATGGATATGTATTCTTTAGTGACTAAGAGAATCAAAGACGAAGACCTGCTGACAGTGGTAGAAACTTATTTTATGCCCTACGGCATTGACAACGAACACTATTCCATTTTGGGAATCATTCAAAATATTGAACAAATTACTAATGAATTTTCCAACGAAATGGTGTATAATCTATCTATCATCTGTAATGACATACTGTTAAATGTTGCAATCAATGCCCTCGACTTGCAGGGCGAGCCTGCGATTGGCCGGAGATTCAAAGGAATTATCTGGTTGCAGGGACAGGTAGACTTTACCTGAATTTTCATGTATAATATAATAACCACTGTACCCGTAGTTAAATGGATATAACAATTCTCTCCTAAAGAATAATTGTGGGTTCGATTCCCGCCGGGTGCACTTTTATATGAAGGAAGGAGGTATCTTATGAATATGAAAAAGTCTAATCTGACTTTCAGCGCCGTAGGTTTTGTGGCGTCTATTCTAATTTTACTATATTTGATTCTGAATATACCAAATATGATTCAGTTGATTATCGTCTTCGGGTTAATTGCTCTGGCAGATACATATTTTCTGGTGGACAGCATCGTCAAAAAGATTGACGAGATTTCCGAAGCGTCCATTGATAAGCAGACCGAGCTGGTTAAGGTGGAGAAAGGCATTTACTCCGTCGCCAAGCGGGAGGAGACTGCTGGCGGCAGACAGCATGAGGCGCTGTTACAACAGATTCAGCATTTAACGGAAGAAAATCAGCGGTTGAATGCGCAGCTTATTGAACAGCAGAAGCTTTGTACCAAGATTTTAGTAAAGAAGAATCAGGAAAATAATAACCGTACATTGAACAGCTCCGAGCGGATTTCCAAACTGTTAGTTCAGTTGAATGGCAATACCTCCAGTACCTCCAAGGAAACCATGGAGGTGTTGGAAGAGATTAACAAGACTCTGGACACCTATTACAACAACAGTCAGGATAATGTAAGAAGAATGAGAGCAAATTAAAACCGGAAGGACCATAATATGAATTACATTGTTATGGATTTAGAATGGAACCAGTGTGCTTCCGGACACGCAAAGGAAAATGCCCGGCTGCCATTTGAGATTATTGAAATTGGTGCCACTAAACTTGATGAACAATTTAATATTATCGACCGGTACGGAAGCATCATCAAGCCCAGATTATATAGGAAACTTCAATCGCAGATTCGGGAGCTTCTCAATTATGACGAGGCGCTTCTCCGGACAGGCCGCCCTTTCGATGTGGTATTTCGGGAATTTAAAAAATGGTGCGGCGAAGATTATATGTTCTGTACCTGGGGACCGTTGGATTTAACCTACCTTCAGCAGAATATGGATTTTTATTATCTGAAGGAGTTTCATTTTCCTTTAAAGTTTTATAATCTTCAGGAAATTTATGCCATTAATCATCTCGGTGACAAAAGCCAGATGCCCAGTTTGGAAAAGGTGGTAACCGATTTGGATATTCCCATTGACGAACCTTTCCACTGTGCAGAAAACGACGCTTACTATACTGCCAGAATTTTCCAGAAAATGAACCGGAAGAAGCTTTCCGATATGTACAGCATCGACTTTTACCACTATCCCACCTGTGAAGATGAAGAGATTACTTCCCAGCACATTAACTACAGCGAATATATTACCCGAACCTTTGACAGCAAAAAAGAGGCCATGAACGATAAGAACATAGCCACGCTCCGTTGTCACAAATGCAACCGAAAGCTTTCCAAGAAAATCCGGTGGTTTATCAACAATCCCACCACACAAATCTGCGTAGGAAAATGTTGGAACCATGGCCTGATTTGCGGAAAAGTAAAATTCAAATTTACCCAGGAGGGTAAGGTCTTTGTTGTCAAGACCGTTGAAAAAATCAATAAAACAGAATACGAGAGAATCCGAGAACGCCAGATTTTGTTAAGAGACCGGCGTAAAGAAAAAAGACAGCAGAAGAAAAATGCATCTTAAAAAAACAGTCAGCTGATATTTCAGCGGACTGTTTTTTTAATGGGCTCCCTGCTGGCAGTTCCCGCCTTTCTGGGATATGCCTTAGGCGTTGCCTTTATCTTATCCATCAAGACAAAAGAGCGTTCGATATCCGTATCCGGAAGGAGCAATTTTTTAACTGCGGTTAATTTTCCGCCAAGAATACGAATTGCCGTCTCCGCTTCTTCTACCTCTTTCTCCACCTCTGCCGCTTTGTAGGAAATACATTTTCCTCCCGGTTTTACAAAAGGAATACAATATTCACTGAGCGTTGACAGATTCGCCACCGCCCGGCTGACGCACAGATCATACCGTTCCCGATAAACAGCATTCCGGCCTGCTTCCTCCGCTCTACCATGGACGGCATGGATATCCTTTAATTCCAGGCTGTCAATTACCGATTGTAAAAACCGGATTCGTTTGTTCAGAGAATCCATAAGCGTAATGGACAGGTGAGGAAACGCAATCTTAAGCGGGATTCCCGGAAAACCTGCCCCTGTTCCCAAATCCAGAATCTTTATGTTTTTATCGGCGTCACAGATATCCGGATAAACCGCCGCCAATGCAAGAGAATCCACAAAATGCTTGGTAATTACCTCCTGCTTTTCTGTTATAGCGGTCAAGTTCATAACCTTATTCGTCTCAATTAGCAGATTGTAATAAGTCTCAAATTGAGTTATTTGATAGTTTGTCAATTTTATATTCCATTCACATAATTTTTGATTTAAGTTATTCATAATTTAATTTGATTCCCTCATGGCTTTTGGCATGTTTCTCATAACATTACTGACATTTATATTTAGCATATGCCGATAAAACAGTAAAAACCTTCCCTGTACTTTGACCAGTCTGGGAAGGTCTTTACACTCTCTACGGTCAACCACTCCTGTGGCGACTGCTTTTATATCCTTATTATAACAAATATTTTATATATTACAAGGATAATTTTTTCTCCATCCCCACTTTATAGGGGACCATGCCGCAGCTTTCATAAAACCGCTGGGCGCCGGGATTGCAGGACCATGCATTTAAAGTCACATTATAGCAGCCCTGTTCGCTTGCATACCGGATTACATATTCATAAAGCTGCTTTCCGATATGCTGCCTGCGGATATTTTCATCTACGCAGAGATCGTCAATATATAAAGTCTTTATCTCTGTCAACACATTATCCCCGATATGCTGCTGAAATACGCAAAAGGCGTAACCCAACACCTCATTGTTCTCATTAACGCCCACAAAAATCGGCCTTTTGTTATCCTTCATTATCTCTAACAATTCCTCGTCCGTATATTTTTTGGTGTTGGCCTTAAATAAATCCGGTCTTCCGTTGTGATGTACCATCAATACCTGGTACAATAATTTATTGATTCCCTCTATATCTCTTTCCTCTGCGCGACGAATATCCATATTCCATTTCTCCCTTTTATCATATTTCACTTTATCAATCAGTGGAACTCTTTCAGATAAATTAACAGTACGGAAATATCTGCCGGTGATACGCCGGAAATGCGGGAAGCCTGTCCGATATTTTCCGGGCGGATGGCATTTAATTTCTGTCTTGCTTCCTTTCTCAGATTATGAATCTGCTCATAATCAATATTATCCGGAATCTTCTTTTTCTCCAGCTTCTTAAAATGCTCCACCTGAGATTTCTGCCGTCTAATGTAGCCGTCATATTTTAATTTAATATTAATCTGCTCGATTACCTCTCTTGTTATGGCCTCCTGATAAAAAGGTGTTTCATAAAGCATCTGCCTCTCGCTGTCAAGTGGGGCGATCTGCTCATAGCTAAGCTCCGGGCGTTTAATCAAATCAGCTAAAGACGCCGCCGTCTTTAATGTAGTGCTTCCGTTTTTTTCAAGAAACTCCTGTACCTTACTGTTAGCGCCAACCATGGTTTCATTTAAACGGGTTATCTCTCTTTCAATCAGCTCCCTTTTTTTGCAAAATTTACTATACCGCTCTTCATCGATGAGTCCAATCTCATGTCCGATCTCCGTCAGACGCAGATCCGCATTATCCTGCCGCAGCAGCAGCCGGTACTCCGCTCTGGAGGTCATCATACGATAAGGCTCCTTTGTCTCCTTTGTTACTAAGTCATCAATCAATACGCCGATATAAGCCTGTGAACGGTCCAACACAACGGCTTCTTTTCCCTGCAATTTCCTCGCCCCGTTGATTCCCGCCATTAACCCCTGGGCCGCCGCTTCCTCATAACCGGAGCTTCCGTTCATCTGCCCGGCGGAAAAGAGTCCTTCCACCTGCTTAAATTCCAAAGAAGGCTTCAACAACAGCGCACTGATACAATCATACTCTATAGCGTAGGCATTTCTCACAATCCGGGCATTTTCCAAACCCGGCACACTTCGGTACATAGCGTACTGCACATCTTCCGGCAGAGAGGAGCTCATACCGCCAATATACATTTCATTAGTAAATTCGCCCTCCGGCTCCACAAATACCTGATGTCTGTCCTTATCCGCAAACTTCATAACCTTGTCTTCAATAGACGGACAGTATCTTGGTCCGGTTCCCTCAATAGCGCCGGAAAATAAAGGAGAACGGTCAATATTATTTCTTATGATTGTATGGGTTTCCTCGTTGGTATAGGTGAGCCAGCAGCTAATCTGTTCCCGCTTAATGTCTTCTTCCCGATTGGTAAAGGAAAATGGAACAATGGTTTCATCTCCCTTTTGTTCTTCCATTTTGGAAAAATCAATGCTCCGCTTATCAATTCTTGCGGGCGTACCCGTCTTAAAGCGGCGCAGTGGAATCCCGTTTTTAACCAGAGAATCCGAAAGATCGTTGGCTGCTGAAAGTCCGTTTGGTCCGGTATGGTTTACCACATCTCCATAGATACATCTCGCCTTTAAATATACGCCTGTGCACAAAATCACCACTTTTGCGTAATAAGCGGCGCCGGATCTGGTCTTTACGCCTTTTACAGCCAAATGGCCATTTTCCGTCTCCGTCATAATTTCCGAAACCTCGGCCTGACGCAGGGTTAAATGATCCGTATTTTCCATGGTCATGCGCATCTGTCTTGTGTATTCCGCCTTATCCGCCTGCGCTCTTAAGGAATGAACCGCCGGTCCCTTGGACTGGTTCAGCATTTTAGACTGAATATAGGTCTTATCTATATTTTTTCCCATTTCCCCGCCTAATGCATCCACTTCCCTTACCAGATGTCCCTTAGAGGAACCGCCGATATTCGGGTTGCAGGGCATCATCGCCACGCTGTCCATGCTGACGGTAAAGATAATCGTCTCAAAGCCAAGCCGCGCTAAGGCTAACGCCGCCTCACAGCCCGCATGGCCGGCGCCTACGACTATGGCGTCATATTTTTCCTGTATGGTATTCATATTATGCTCCTAATTTACAATCCTTCTTATCAGATATACAAACTTAATTATAGCCATAACCCCGCTTTAAATCAACTCTTAATCCATGTGCGTAATGATTTCTTAACTCTTAACGAAAATACATAATTCCTATTTACCCATACAAAATTCCCGGAAAATGGTGTCCACTAAATCATCCTCTACGGCTTCTCCGATAATATAACCTAACCGCTCATAAGCCGCCATCAGGTCAATGGAATAGAAATCCTCCGGCATGCCATCGGCAATGCTTTTCCGAACCATCCGCACAGAGGCAAGGGCCTGTTCTAAGGCTTCCTTCTGTCTCATGCTGGTAATGCAAATTTCATCATTATAAGAAACCTCTCCATGGAAAAACATATTTTTCAATTCCTCATACAATTCTTCAAAACCGGTCTGCTCCTTTGCGCTGATAGGAATTATCTTTTTATTCAAATGCTTTAAAATATCCGACTGGGTTATCACATTTTTTAAATCAGATTTATTCTGTAAGACAATAACCTGTTTGTCCTGAAACTTGTCCATAATCTGATAATCATTCTTATCTAAAGGTATGGAAGAATCTACAATATAGAGAATCAGGTCAGCCTCCTCCATGGCGGCTAAAGATTTATCTACGCCAATCTTTTCCACCACATCTTCTGTATTGTGGATTCCGGCAGTATCCACAATATTTAAAGGAATCCCCTTAATGCAGATAAATTCCTCTAAGGTATCTCTGGTAGTTCCGGCAATCTCCGTTACAATGGCCCGCTCTCTCCCCATAAGAACATTTAATATAGAAGATTTTCCCGCATTGGGTTTTCCTGAAATTACAGTGCGTATACCCTCTTTCAACAATTTTCCATCTTCTGCGGTTTGAATTAAGTGAGAAATTTCTTTCTCTTTTTCCACAAGAATCTTATCTAAGGTATCTGAGAATCCATCTAAGCTGTAATGCTCCGGATCATCTAATGCAGATTCAATATAGGCAATATGATGTATCAGCTCTTTTCTCATATTCTCAATCTCATAGCGGAGATTTCCCTTTAACTGGGAGATTGCCGTCTTAGCGGCTATCTCGCTTTTGGCGGAAATCAAATCCATAACCGATTCCGCTTGGGATAAATCCAGCCGTCCGTTTAAAAAAGCGCGCTTTGTAAATTCTCCCGGCTCGGCAATTCTTGCGCCTTTTCTAATCAGCAGTCTCATCACCTGCTGCATAACCAAAGCTCCTCCATGGCAGTCAATCTCTACCACATCTTCCCTGGTATATGTGGAAGGAGCTTTCATAACCAGTACAATGACTTCATCAATAACTTTATCCTCTTCCCCATTCTTTTCCACAATATTGCCGTAAGCAGCCGTATAAGAATCTAAATTCCTGATTTCCTTCCCCTTCTTTTTCGGCACAAACAAAGAATCCACAATGGAAACCGCTTCACTTCCGCTTACCCGGATAACGCCAATTCCCCCCTGGTTCATGCCTGTGGATATTGCCGCAATCGTATCTGTAACTGCTGTCATCTTTCTTACCTCAAATTTACTGATTACACAAAAATTTATGACCTAAAATAAGAATTGCGAAACGCTTTCAAAACAGGCGTTCCGCAATTTTTAATTTGTATACTTTATTTCTTCAAATAGACAACCACCTTGCGGTAAGGCTCCTCTCCCTCACTTCTGGTAGCCACATACTTATCATTCTGCAAAGCAGAGTGGATAATTCTTCTCTCATAAGGATTCATTGGCTCCAAAGTCACGCTTCTTCTGCTCCTCTTTACTTTGAACGCAATGTTCTTTGCGAGGTTTTCCAGCGTATCCTTTCTTCTTGCCCGGTAATTCTCCGTATCTAATTTTACCCGGATATAAGACTCGCTTTCCTTATTCACAAATAAGCTGATCAGGTATTGGAGAGCGTCTAAGGTCTGCCCCCGCTTACCAATCAAGATACCCATTTCCGGTCCTTCCAAATCAATATTCATGCTGTTATTTTCCTCGCTGTAATCGATTGTAACCTTCGTCTCAATATCCATGGCATGAAAGAGCTTATCCAAATAATCTTTGGTCTTATCCACAATATTCTTTGCCTGTTCTAACTTTCTTGCCTTGATAACTGCCGGCTTTGCGCCTAAACCTAAGAATCCGGCAGAACCCTTATCCACTACCTCATACTCTAATTCTGAGCTTATGATTCCCAGCTCCACAGACGCCGCTGTAACAGCCTCCTCTACAGTTTTTCCTTTAAACTCCATGTAATCCATTTATTTTTCCTCCTCGCTATGATTATAATAATCTCTTATTAAATTGGCTTTTGCGCCAATACTGCCCTCTTTATATTTCTTATGGCTGTTATTCTCCACCGCCTTCTGGGAAGCTTCGGAAGCCACATAATTTTTTAGGGAAATCGATGAGTTCTTTCTCATGGCCTCTCTCTTTTCCAGTTCCTCCTGTGCCTCCATAGAGGAATCCATCATTCTCTGCATAAAGGTCTTCTTATCTCCCCGCTTCTCTCTTTTGGCGGCCGCCTTTTCCATCTGCTTTTCCAATATCTTATCCATATCTGCATGGTTATAATATGCGTTGATAATCAACTGGGTAATCAATGCAATCAATGCGCCTGCCGACCAGTAAATACCAATACCTGCCGGTAAGGAGATACAGATAAAAATGGACATCAAAGGCATGGTAATCATCATGCTTTTCATCATGCTGTTAGCCGTTGGGTCTCCGCTGTCCTGATTTCCGGAAGTTAACTTCATGGAAAGATAGTTAAAAAATGCGGAAGAAATCGGAATCAGCAGCGCCCAGCTAAGTTTATATCCCGGCGCCTCGGAAATATTAATACCGAGGAAAAAGGAATGAATCTGGTCAATCTTATCAATATTAGACGCCACATTCATATGCAGGGTGTCCGCGAGCGTATTCAAATTGGAAACCCCAAAGTTTGACAGCACATCAATCACATTATCCGTACCAATCTTAGGCAGCTCCTGAAACTGCTTTATCGCATAACTGGCGCCGCTAATCTTATTGTCGCTTACAAAATCAATCAAAAACTGCTGCGCATTTTTTCCCTGGCTGTCTATAATGCCCTGGGCAATAGGCAGATACATTTCCTTAATCTTTCCCACATAGGCAGGAATATTCTGAATAACCCGGTATAAAGCTATAATAATTGGAAACTGAATTAGTGTCGTAAGACATCCGCCGGTCATGGAAGTTCCATACTTATCATAGATTGCCTGCATTTCCTGCTGCTGTTTAAGCATGGACTCCTGATCTTTTTTACCATTGTACTTTTTCTGAATCTTTAAAAGCTCCGGCTGGATAACCGAATTAATCTTTGCAGATTTCTGTTGTTTAAAATTCAGTGGAAACAATATAATTCTTACAATAATGGTAAACAGGATAATACAGACGCCTAAGTTTGCAATTCCTCCATCTCCTGCTAAAAAGTTATAAATCACATCTAACAGTTTACCAAACAACCATGAAATAGGACCTAACAAGCCGCCCTGTGTTGTTAAAAACATCAAAATAAAGTCCTCCTTAAATTATAACAATTCCATTTACTTCTTTTCAGGAACCGGATCATATCCTCCCTTTGAAAAAGGATTGCACCGTAAAATTCTCCACACTGCCAAAAGGCTTCCCTTAAATGCGCCATGCACCTCTATGGCTTCCATAGCGTAAGAGGAACAGGTTGGATAATACTTACAGGTGGAATATTTCTTTAAGGGTGATAAATATTTCTGATAAAATTGTATACATGAAATCAAAATTTTTTTCATTATTTTATAATATTTTTTAAATCAGGATAAATCTGCGCGATATTCTTCCGAAGAATCTAATATATGATGCAGCTTAGCTAAATGAAGAAATGCACTTTCTATATCCCAATAACTATGACCTTTAGAATTAACCCTTGCTACCACTACAATATCCTTGCCTTTTGTAAGGCGGCTTTCCTGTAACCGGTAGACCTCTCTAATCAATCTGGTGATCCGGTGCCTTACTACACTGTTGCCCACCTTTTTACTAACAGATATCCCAAGTCTGTTAATCCCCAGATCATTGTCTGTTATATACATAACGAGATATTTATTTGCGTAGGATTTTCCCCGTTTATATACATTTCCAAATTCTAAACTGTTTTTTAAAGAAAAAATATGTTTCATTATAAATGTCCCTGATAAAGAAAAAGGCCACAAATCTGTGACCTATGCTGACAAACGCTTTCTGCCTTTAGCACGTCTTGCGGCCAAAACTTTTCTGCCGTTAGCAGTACTCATTCTTTTTCTAAATCCATGAACCTTAGATCTATGTCTCTTCTTTGGCTGAAATGTCATCTTCATTCTCCACACACCTCCTTTTTTCTGAAAACATCTAGCCCATTATATTAAAAAAACCCTTGTAAGTCAAGCTATTCTTTTATTTTTTCCCTATTTATCCTGTGACCACAATATATTGTAGATGGCAGGATTTTTCCGCATATTTTTATATAGTTTACATAATATTGCTGTTTACATAATGTTTTCCACAAAATGTGAATAACTTGTTGATAACTATGATATTTTATGTGGATTTACACACAATTCTCTTTTATTTACTGACTTTTCTCCCCAAATTAAAGTTTTCCACATAAGATGAAAACCACGAAATCTGGTTCTTTCTGCTTGAAAAAAAACTAGTTATAGTGTATTATTAGTGTGTATGCGTATGTTTGAAAGGAAATATATATGAAAGAACAGTTAATAGCCCAATGGGACAATATTTTGTACCTCTTAGAAACTGAATATGATGTTTCCCACATGATGATTAATACCTGGATTCGCGCCCTTACTGTTAAGGAAGTAACTGATTCCACGATTATTCTCTCCATGGATAAAAAACTTGGGGAACGGGGAATTGAATTTATAAAGAAGAAAATGTACGACATCTATTTACAGTCTGCTATTGAAGCCACATTAGAACATCCTTTTGAAATTATTTTCTGTGTGGACGGGGAAAATCTTACAGAAGAGAAAGAAGAGGAGCCGGTGGACAGCCGCATTAAGCTGGCTTTGGAAAAAAGCAATCTGAATCTCAAATACACATTTGATACTTTTGTCATCGGAGATAACAACCGTCACGCCCATGCTGCCTGTGTAGCTGTTGCAGAGGAACCTTCTTCTGCCTACAATCCGTTATTTTTATACGGCGGCGCCGGTCTTGGCAAGACGCATTTAATGCAGGCTATTGCCTACCATATTATTACACATAATCCGAACCTCAAAGTACTATATGTCTCCAGCGAGACCTTTACCAATGAGGTAATTGAGGCAATCCGCAATAACAAAAATGATGAGCTGAGAGCCAAATACCGTAATTTAGACGTCCTTTTAATTGACGATATCCAGTTTGTAATCGGAAAGGATTCCACACAGACCGAATTTTTTAATACATTTAATGATTTATATAATTCCAACAAACAGATTATTATTTCTTCGGACAAGCCGCCAAAGGAGATTGAAACTTTGGAAGAGCGGATGCGCACCCGGTTAGAATGGGGCGTTCCCGTTGATATTCATGCGCCGGACTATGAAACCCGCATGGCTATCCTTAAGAAGAAATCTGAGATGGACCATATTACCATTCCTGACGATATCTTAGATTATATCGCCCAGAATGTAGTTTCCAACATCCGGGAATTAGAGGGAGCGCTCAACAAGATAAGCGTCTATGTACGCTTGGAGAATCACAAGGAAAAATTGACTGTGGAAAAGGCGGAGGACATTTTAAAGGATCTGATTTCCAAAAACGGCAATAACGAGATTACGCCGGATTACATTATTAACATTGTATCCGACCATATGAATGTTCCTTATAACGATATCATTTCTTCCAAGCGAAGCCAGGAGATTGTCATGGCCAGACAGGTTGCCATATATTTCTGCCGTAAATATATGGAGCGTTATTCCCTTCAACAGATAGGCGCATGTTTTGGAGGAAGGGACCACTCTACCGTATTAAATGCCATTAAGAAAATTAACGGGTTTATGGAAAGCGATCCTTCCATAAAAGTAACCATTGAAACCATTGATAAAAAAATCAATGTGACATAATTTGTGGATAAGATGTTTTAATCCTGTTTATATATTTGTTTATTCATTATATGGAAGATAATTCTGATATTGGAATTTTATTTTTAAACAGACTGTTCACAGATTTTTAAGACGAACCATACAGAATAAATCACATTGATATTTAAGATGATAACAGGCTTTTTTAAGGTTTTACACAAATCCACAAACACTACTATAAATACTACTGAATTATATTAATACTTTATGGGGCCAACGCCTCCGGTTTTTTAAAGAAAGGAGTTTTACACAATGAAAATCAGTTGTTCTAAGACAGCTTTAATGAATGGTATTAACATTGTATCAAAAGCAGTATCGACAAAGAGTACAATGCCTAATTTACAGTGTATTTTAATCGAAGCGTCTCCAAGCGAGATCCGCCTGATTGCAAACGACATCGAATTAGGAATTGAGACAGTAATTGAAGGAACGGTGACAGAGGCCGGAAAGATTGCGTTAGATGCAAAGTTGTTAAGCGATATTGTAAGAAAGCTTCCGGACAGCGAAGTTTTAATAGAAACCAACGCCAATTATCAGGCGAATATCAGATGTGAGCGTTCAAAATTCAATATCCCCGGAACTTCCGGCGAAGATTTTAATTATCTTCCTGAAATTGAGAAGAACCGCTATATCAGTCTTTCCCAGTTTACCTTAAAAGAAGTAATCAGACAGACGATTTTCAGTATTTCCGACCAGGAAAATACTAAAATTATGACTGGTGAATTATTTGAGGTGACAGGCAATACCTTAAAGGTCGTATCCTTAGACGGACACCGTATTTCTGTCAGAAAGGTAGAGCTTAAGGAAAGCTATGAGGATATGAAGGTGATTGTGCCGGGAAAGACGCTTAACGATATCAGCAAGATATTAACCGGTGGTATTGAAGATGAGATTTTAATCTATGTAACAGACAAGCATATTTTATTTGAATATGAGAATACAAAGGTAGTTTCCAGATTATTAGACGGAGAATTTTATAAGATTGACCATATGCTTTCTAATGATTATGAGACCAAGTTTACCATCAATAAAAAGGAATTTTTAGACTGTATTGACAGGGCTTCTCTGTTTATCAAAGAAAATGATAAAAAGCCGATTGTGATGAATATAGAAAATTCCAATATATATTTAAGAATCGACTCTTCGTTAGGTTCCATGAATGAGGAGATTGAGATTAAGAAGGAAGGGCAGGATTTAAAGATTGGATTTAATCCCAAGTTCTTAATGGATGCGTTGCGGGTGATTGATGATGATGAAATAGATATCTATATGATTAACGCCAAATCTCCCTGCTTTATCAGAAATGCAGACGATACATATGTATATTTAATTTTGCCGGTAAATATGGCGGCATAAGAGGGTTGTAATTATGGAAGAAGAAAAAAATGTGATAAAAGAAGAAATATCCGACGGACAAACAGCGGCGAAGGAGGAAGAGCAGATAGAGGAACAGGCAGAAAATACAGAGATTTCTGAAGAAGAAAGATTGCAGCAGATGCGGAAGGATATTAAGGAAAAGTCTGAAAGGCAGAGACAGAAAATGCAGAAGGCCCAGCAAAACGGAGGCAAGAAGTGCAGGATTTCAGGGATCGTCGTCGCTGCCTGCGGAGTGTTCTGGCTGCTTGCGGGTCTTGCAGTAAACGACGCTAAAAATATATGTATTGGAGCCGCTTTTGTGGCCGTCGGTTATTACTATTATAACTATGGCAAAAAATATGATAAAAAGAAAAATCATTCATAATTCAGAGGATAGATATGCAGACTTTAAAATTAAGGGAAAAAGATGAATTTATTAATTTAAGCCAGCTTCTAAAAGCCATGAATCTGGTAGAGTCAGGCGCTATGGCAAAGGAAGTGATTGACGAGGGATTAGTGAAAGTAGATGGCGAGACAGAATCCCGATACCGCAGGAAGTTATATGACGGAATGGTTGTGGAATTTAACGGGGAACAGATTCAGGTTGTAAGGTAATTATTATGTTTGTTAATTCATTAGAGCTTAGTCATTATCGGAATTATAACAGCTTATCAATTACATTTAATCCAGGAATAACTATTCTCTATGGGGATAACGCCCAGGGGAAGACGAATATATTAGAAGCTATTTATCTGTGTTCTACTACCAAGTCTCATCGGGGAAGTAAAGATAAAGAAATTATACAGTTTGGTGAGGAAGAATCTCATTTAAGGGTTAAATTGACAAAAAGCAGTGTAGAACATAAGATTGATATGCATCTTCGCAAAAATAAAAGTAAAGGTGTGGCGGTTGATGGACAAAGTATAAAAAAAAGTGGAGAATTATTTGGAATTATTCATATTATTTTTTTTTCACCGGAAGACTTAAGTTTAATAAAAAATGCGCCTGCCGAACGAAGAAAGTTTATCAATATGGAGCTTTGCCAGCTGAATAAGCTGTACTATTATAACTATATTAATTATAATAAGGCGTTGAATCAGAGAAATACTCTGTTAAAACAAATATACTTTAAGCCGGAACTTGCAGATACTTTAGATATGTGGGATGCTTATCTGGTGGAATATGGAAAGGGAATTATAGAGGAAAGAGAGCAGTTTGTTGTCCAGTTGAATGATATGGTCAGGGGAATACATTCCCACCTTACCGGCGGCAGGGAAGAGATAGAGATTGTTTATGAAAAAAATGTTACAATAGATGATTATGAAAATGTGATAAAAAATAAAAGGGAAATAGATTTAAAATATCAGTCTACCCAGACCGGTCCCCACAGGGACGATATCTGTTTTTATATTAACGGAGTTGATGTAAGGCGGTTTGGCTCCCAGGGACAGCAGCGGACAGCGGCCCTTTCCCTGAAATTAGCAGAGATTGAATTGGTAAAATCCGTCATTCACGATAATCCAATCCTGTTGTTGGATGATGTAATGAGTGAATTGGACAGCAACCGGAAAAACTATCTTCTTGACAGCATTAAAGAGATACAAACCATTGTAACCTGTACAGGCTATGATGATTTTATAAAATCAAGATTAAATATTGACCAAATCTATAAAGTAACCAATGGAACAATAGAGATTTTTAATCAATATTGAATATGGGAGGAAAAAAATGAGCGATAAAGTAGAGCAGGAATATGGAGCGGACCAGATTCAGATTTTGGAAGGATTAGAAGCGGTTCGGAAAAGACCGGGTATGTATATCGGTACTACATCTGAAAAGGGTCTTCATCATCTGGTGTATGAGATTGTGGATAACGCCGTAGACGAAGCTTTGGCAGGATATTGTGATGATATTAAAGTAACAATCAACAAAGATAATTCTGTTACGGTTGTGGATAACGGCCGGGGGATTCCTACGGGAATACAGGAAAAAGCGGGAATACCGGCAGTGGATGTGGTATTTACCATGCTGCACGCAGGAGGTAAATTTGGCGGCGGCGGATACAAGGTAGCGGGCGGTCTTCATGGCGTGGGCGCTTCTGTCGTAAACGCCCTGTCCGACTGGTTAGAGGTAGAAATCTATCGTGACGGTAAGATACACAAACAGCGTTACGAGCGGGGAAAAGTGATTCACCCCTTAGAGATTATCGGAAATACCAGAAAAAAGGGAACCAAAGTTACTTTTATGCCGGATGCTTCGATTTTTGAGACATTAGAGTTTGATTTTGATACCTTAAGAAACCGTCTCCGGGAGATGGCGTTTCTGACTAAGGGATTGAAGATTACATTGAGCGATAAGCGCGCCGGTAAAGAAAAAGAGAGAGAATTTCATTATGAAGGCGGTATTAAAGAATTTGTGGAATACATTAACCGCCATAAAGATCCTTTATATGATAAGGTAATCTACTGTGAAGGGGAAAAAGAGGGAGTTGTGGTAGAGGTTGCCTTACAGCATAACAGCTCCTACAGCGAATCCGTATATACTTTTGTAAATAATATCGGCACGATAGAGGGCGGTACCCATTTAACCGGCTTCCGTTCCGCTATTACCAAGGTATTTAACGATTATGCGAGAAATAACAAGATGCTCAAGGATAATGAAGATAATCTGTCCGGTGACGATTTAAGGGAAGGGCTTGCCGCCATTGTCAGCATTAAGGTAGGAGATCCCCAGTTTGAAAGCCAGACAAAGATTAAGCTCGGTAACTCAGAGGCAAGGACGGCTGTGGATAATGTGGTAACAGAACAGCTTACGATTTTCCTCGAATTAAATCCAAAAATTGCCAAGATTATCGTCAATAAAGCGATTCAGGCTCAGCGGGCAAGAATTGCGGCCAGAAAGGCAAGGGATGTGGCAAGAAAGTCCACCCTTAATGATTCCATGGCGCTTCCCGGGAAGTTAGCGGATTGTACGGACAAGAATCCGGAAAACTGTGAAATCTATATCGTGGAGGGAGATTCTGCGGGAGGTTCTGCAAAGACCGCCCGTTCCCGCGCAACCCAGGCAATCCTTCCTCTCCGGGGCAAGATATTAAATGTGGAAAAGGCGAGAATCGACAGGATTTTGGGCAATGAAGAGATAAAGGCCATGATTACTGCTTTTGGCACAGGTATTCATGAGAATTTTGATATCACAAAGCTTCGTTATCATAAGATTATCATTATGACAGATGCGGATGTGGACGGCGCTCATATTGCAACTTTGATGTTGACGTTTTTCTACCGGTTTATGCCGGAATTGATTCGTCAGGGACATGTATATCTTGCGCAGCCGCCGCTTTACAAGTTAGAGAAGAATAAAAAGGTATGGTACGCCTACAGTGATGATGAACTGGATAAGATTTTAAAGGAAGTCGGGCGCGATCAGAATAATAAGATTCAGCGTTATAAGGGACTTGGAGAGATGGACGCTTCCCAGCTATGGGATACGACCATGGACCCGGAACATAGAATCTTACTCCGGGTAGGCATTGATGACGATAATGAATCGGAAGTAGATTTAACCTTTAATACCCTTATGGGCGATAAGGTGGAGCCCCGCCGGGAATTTATTGAAGAACATGCCAAGTTTGTTAAGAATCTTGACGTATAGAAAGAGAAGAGGAGAACAGAATGGAAGACAATATTTTTGATAAGGTCAATCATGTGGATTTGAAAAAGACCATGGAAAACTATTACATAGATTACGCCATGAGTGTTATCACTGCCCGCGCCCTTCCGGATATCCGGGATGGATTAAAGCCGGTGCAGAGAAGAATCCTTTACTCCATGATTGAATTGAATAATGGACCGGACAAGCCGCATCGTAAATGCGCCCGTATTGTTGGTGATACCATGGGTAAATATCATCCTCATGGCGACAGCTCTATTTATGATGCTTTGGTAAAATTGGCCCAGGAATGGAATACCCGTTATCCTTTAGTGGACGGTCATGGTAACTTTGGTTCTGTAGACGGCGACGGCGCTGCTGCCATGCGTTATACGGAGGCAAGGCTTTCTAAGATTTCCATGGAAATGTTGGCGGACATTAATAAGGATACGGTTGATTTTATTCCAAACTTTGATGAGACGGAAAAAGAGCCATTGGTAATGCCTTCCCGTTATCCTAATCTTTTGGTAAACGGTACCGGCGGTATTGCCGTAGGTATGGCAACCAATATACCGCCCCATAATCTTAAAGAGGTTATCAATGCGGTAGTAAAGATTATTGATAACCATGTGCAGGAAAACCGGGAGACAGATATTGATGAAATTCTGGAAATCATAAAAGGACCGGATTTTCCTACCGGTGCGACAATTTTAGGAAGACAGGGAATAGAGGATGCTTATCGTACAGGAAGAGGTAAGATTAAGATTCGTTCTGTCACAGATATTGAACCAATGCCTAATGGAAAACAGAGGATTGTAGTGACTGAATTGCCCTATATGGTAAATAAAGCAAGATTAATTCAGAATATTGCTACTCTGGTAAAGGAGAAGAAAATTGAAGGTATTGCAGAACTTCGGGATGAATCCTCCAGAGAGGGTATGCGGATTGCCATTGAGTTAAAGAGAGACACCAATGCCAATGTCATCTTGAACCAGCTATACAAACATACCCAGTTACAGGATAGTTTTGGCGTAATCATGCTGGCTTTGGTAAACGGCGAGCCGAAGGTGCTCAATATTTTAGAAATGTTGAATTATTATCTGGAGCACCAGAAGGACGTCATTACCCGGCGTACCAGATTTGAATTAAATAAAGCAGAAGAACGGGCCCATATTTTACAGGGATTATTGATTGCTTTAGACCATATAGACCGGGTCATTGAAATTATTCGTTCTTCAAAAAATGTGGCGGAAGCCAAGGAAGGTTTAATTAAAGAGTTTGAACTTTCTGACGCTCAGGCGCAGGCGATTGTAGATATGCGGCTGCGTGCATTGACAGGTTTGGAAAGAGAAAAACTGGAAGCAGAATACAGAGAACTGATGGAAAGAATTGCTGAATTAAAGGCAATTCTTGCAGACGAGAAAAAACTTTTAGGCGTTATCAAGGAAGAAATCTTAATCATTGCCACAAAGTATGGCGACGACAGGAGAACCACCATCGGCTTTGATGATGACGATATCACCATAGAAGATTTGATTAAGAAGGAAAATACCGTAATTACAATGACCAGACTTGGTTATATTAAGAGAATGACGGTGGATAATTTCCGGGCGCAGCACAGAGGCGGAAAGGGCATCAAGGGCATGCAGACCATAGAAGATGATTTTATCGAGGATCTGTTCATGACAACGACGCACCATTATCTCATGTTCTTTACCAACAGCGGTAAGGTATACCGTTTGAAGGCTTATGAGATACCGGAATCCGGCAGAACTTCCAGAGGAACCGCCATTGTTAATCTTCTCCAGTTAAATCCGGGAGAAAAGATTACTGCGGTCATTGCCCTTAGAAGATATGAAGAAGGAAAATATATGTTCATGGTGACAAAGCAGGGTATTGTCAAAAAGACCAAAATTACCGAATTTGCCAATGTCCGGAAAAACGGGCTTGCCGCTATTACATTGAGAGACGGCGACGAGCTGATTGAAGTGAAAGCGACGGATAATACCAAGGATATCATTATGGTTACAAAACTCGGCATGTGCATCCGCTTTAATGAAACGGATGTCAGAAGTACCGGAAGGTCGTCCCAGGGCGTTATCGGCATGAATTTGATGGACGGCGACGAAGTAATCGGTATGCAGATGGATACCCAGGGTGAAGATTTGCTGATTGTATCTGAAAATGGTATGGGTAAGCGTACCTCCATGGAAGAATTTACTCCGCAGAGAAGAGGCGGTAAGGGAGTAAAATGCTATAAGATTAACGCCAAGACCGGTAATGTAGTGGGCATGAAGGCGGTAAACAGCGACCATGAGATTATGCTGATTTCCACTGAGGGAATTGTAATCCGGTTAGAGTGTGATTCCATTTCCGAGTTAGGAAGAATTACCTCCGGCGTAAAGCTGATGCGGATGGACGAAGCCAAAGATATTACCGTAGCTTCCATTGCCAAGGTTCGTGACAAATCACCGGAAGAAAGCATTGCGGAATTTGAAGCGGAACAGGCTAAAGAAGAAAAAAAGGAAAAAGAAGAGAAAGAGAATAAATAAGAATGATTAAGCTAATCGTATCCGATATGGACGGAACCTTATTTAATTCCAATCAGGAGATATCACCCCTTAACTTAGCGGCTATTGAAGCCGCTAAGGAGCAAGGGGTTCGTTTTATGATAGCCACCGGGAGAAGCATGGATACCATAGGACCTACAGTGGATAAGTACGGGCTTAAATGCAGTTTTTTGCTGATGAATGGAGCCGAGGTAAGAGATGAGCACAGAAAGATTATCAGCACTACGGATATTGATAATTCTTTAATTGGGAAACTGACGCAGGTTTTGGAAAATATGGGCTATATTCCTGAATACATGACCAATGAGGGCGCCCAGATTTGCGGCACTCCGGAGCAGTTAGAATTAAATATGGCATATCGTGTGCTCTGTCTTGACCGCAGTCATACGATGACATTAGATCAGGCTATTATAGCAGGAAGAACCAGTATATTTATGAAGACAATAACGAGAAATAATTCTTTGAAAGATATGCTGGCAAGAAAACTGGAAATCCGCAAGATTATTGTATTTAATCCGGATGGCAATGTAAATGTTAAGAACAGAATGGAATTAGCGGAGCAATTTCCGGAACTTTCCGTTCTTTCTTCTTATCCGGAGAATATAGAAATCAACGCAAAGAACGCCACGAAGGGATACGGTCTGGAAAAGGCGATTGAAAAGCTCTTTATCAGAAAGAAAGAAGTGGCGGTATTTGGAGATGGGTTAAATGATCTCTCCCTGTTTGAACGCTTTCCCAATTCCTATGCGCCGGAAAATGCGGAACCGGAGATTAAGAAGCGGGCCAGCGAGATAATTCCCAGCAATAACGAAGACGGCGTAGGAAAGAAAATTTTTGAACTTTTATATAAAAATAAAGAGGAATGTAATGGAGGAAAAGATGAGGACGATTCATACAGATGAGATCATTAAGCATGTCAGGGAAATGTGTATTGAGGCAAATCTTCATTTATCCGGGGATATGGAGGAAGCCATCCGAGCGGCAAAAGAAACGGAGACAGGACAGTTGGGCAGGCAGATCTTAGGGCAGCTTTGCGAGAACATGGAGATTGCCGGAACAGATGAAATTCCCATTTGCCAAGATACAGGCATGGCAGTATTTTTTGTGAAGATAGGGCAGGATCTGCATATAGAGGGCATGAATCTGACAGACGCCATTAACGAGGGCGTACGGCAGGGATATACAGACGGATATCTGCGGAAATCCGTTGTGGGCGATCCCCTGCTCCGGGAGAACACAAAGGACAATACGCCGGCCATTATCCATTACGATATTATACCCGGCGACAGGCTGGAACTATTAATTGCCCCTAAGGGATTTGGCTCGGAAAATATGAGCCGGATATTTATGTTAAAGCCTGCGGATGGAGAAGAGGGCGTAAAAGAAGCGGTTCTTCAGGCCGTATCGGACGCAGGACCTAACGCCTGTCCGCCGGTGGTAGTGGGCGTAGGCATTGGCGGTGATTTTGAAAAAGCGGCCATCATGGCAAAAAAAGCGCTGACCCGCAACGTGAAAGAAGGCTCTGCCCTTCCCCATATACGGAAAATGGAGCAGGAGCTTTTGGAAAAAATTAATCAAACGGGAATCGGGCCGGGTGGATTGGGAGGAAGGACCACAGCCCTAGCTGTAAATATTGAAACCTACGCCACCCATATTGCGGGACTTCCGGTAGCGGTAAATATGTGCTGCCATGTGAACCGGCATGTGAGCCGGGCAATATAAATTTCTGCCATATCGGAATCATTTAACGGTATATGCGGATACAGGGAATGGAGGAGAGATAGCTATGGAAAAAAAGATACAGGCCCCCTTCAAAAAGGAAGAGCTGGTTTCCTTAAAGGCCGGGGATTATGTATATATTACAGGAACCATTTATTCTGCCAGGGACGCCGCCCATAAGAGAATGTATGAGAGCATGCTGAAGGGAGAAGAGATTCCCTTAACGCTTAAGGACAACGTGATTTATTATTTAGGGCCGACTCCGGCTAAGGAGGGGCAGGTTATCGGTTCGGCGGGGCCTACCACCTCAAGCCGTATGGATAAATATACGCCGCTGCTTTTAGCGCATGGCTTGAATGGAATGATTGGCAAGGGCAAAAGAAGCAGGGAGGTCATAGATTCCATTGTGAAAAATAAGGCGGTATATTTTGCGGCGGTAGGCGGGGCGGGAGCCCTTTTGTCAAAATGTATCAAAAAATCGGAGGTTATTGCCTATGAAGATTTAGGCACTGAGGCTGTCCGCCGCATGGAGGTGGAAAATTTTCCTGTGATTGTGGTTATTGACAGCGAGGGCAACAACCTGTATGAAACAGCGGTGGAAGAATTTAAAAACAGCCAAAAATGATATCGGAAACAGCGGCATTCTAATCGGAGTGCCGTTTTCTATATTGTTCTATAAAATATATCCAAGGATATTTATGCAAAATGCTGAATTATAATTAGCTAAAAAAACTACGCAATAATTCCATTGAAATTGTGAAGAAAATGTGTTTTAATTAGTGTTACATAGTCAGGTGATAATATTTTTTTAAGCAATGTAGAAAGGACTGATTAGAAAATAATTTTATTACCCAAAAGCAAACAAATTTTTAAGTAATTTATTAACACAATTTATGAGAAGGAATGAGAAGGAGATTGAGCAAATGAACAAGATGCGCAACACAATGAAATGCATGACAGCCATATTTGTTATGGCAATGGCTTTTATGGTAACGGGGATTACCGCACAGGCGGCAGTAGACGCCACCGTAGTTAATGATATTGCCGTTTTACCGCCTGCTCCGGTAATGACAGTTGATTTTGCAGCTGGTGAACAGGCAAAACAGGAGACAATTAATGTACCGGCCAAAGGTGCAGTGATTATTTATGCAGTGGGAACAACAGATGCAACGATTAATATTGCCGGTTTGTCTGGAAATCTTTATATATATGCCAACGAAGGTACAAAAAACAGAGGTTTTGAATTTTCACAGGCAGGAGCTTATACCCTGAATATAACCCGTTCTTCTTATGAGGCGAAAGCAGCAGGAACGGTTAGGTACCAGGTTTACTTTATCCACAGTGGAGAAACTGCGGTTTCCCAGAATCAGACAACAGCATATTATTCGCAGAATTATAATGATCCCGCATACACAAAGATTACCGTTAAATCGACAGGTTATATCGGTGTTGCTACACCGACGGTTACATCATATGGTTCTACCGGCTCTACATATGTTACCCTGTTAAACAGCAAGAAAAAAGCAGTAAGCGACGAATTATATGCCTATAACTCTGATAAGAGCCCTTACATAAAATATTTTGCTGTAACAAAAGGAACTTATTATATTAAAACCCGTTCATCTGTCGGTAGTATGTATAACGTACTGTATGTATTTGAAAAGGTGAAAGAGAAGAGCGGTTCAAGTAAGGCAAAGGCTGTTGAGATTAAAGCAGGAAAGACCAAAAAAGGCGTTCTGACAGCAAACGGCAAGCAACAGTCCGACTGGTATAAAGTCAGATTAACAAAGAAAAAGAAATTAAAATTAGTAGTAACCACTTTTAATACGGATGATGGTATTTCATTAAAAATTATTCCGGCAAACAAGAGGATGAGAATTATTGGTGATACAAGAACATTATATTCCAGCAAAAAAAATGTATTAAAAAGCGAAAATGCCTGGCAGGCAGGAATATATTACCTTCAGGTAACCAAAAAGAATAAAAAAGCATCAGGTTATTATTCTATCAAATTCTCCAAATAAAATTAGTGGAGTAACATAATACAGGAATTACCTTACAGGAGTAATATTTAATCGGAAATATTGCTCCTGTTTTTTGTTGACGAAATTTAAGGAATATGTTTAAATAAAAGAAGGTGTAACAGATAATCTAAAAAGGGGATGTTGTTTATGAAAAGTAAGATATTCAGACGGATAATCATTTTTGCATTTATTATTGTATTTTTACCTGCATTAACTTCGAAAGCGGCAGCGTTCAGACAGATTGACGCTACGGCAAATTCTGCGATCATTTCCTGGAATAATATCTATAATCATGTCGTGCAGGAATACCATATATATATTAATAATAACAGCACGCCGATAACCGTATCGAATAATACAAATTCTTATACGATAAGTAATCTGCAACAGGGATGTGCATATTCGGTATTGGTTTTGTGTGAGATGGACGGCAAGGAATATTATTTTGACAGCGTAAGCCACAATTATATTTTTATAAAGACAAAACCGAGGCAGATGCAGGCAAAGAATTATGCGGTGCATTGGAATAAGAATAATAGATTGGAAGTAGAATATTTAGATGAAACAGCCTATACAGTTAATAAGAATACCTGGTACAAATTTATTGACGGCGTGGAATTTCGAGTAAAGAATCTTGACGGCAGGACAAAGAAGACGGTTGCAAAAGCAGTAAACGGCAGTTTTTATATTAACGGCGCAAGCGCGCTTAATTCCTTTTCTGTAAAAGCGCCGGCATCCGTTAGGAATAAAGGGATCAAATATCAATTAAGAAGCTATATCGTTCTTGAAAATGGAAAAAAGATATATAGCGAATGGACGGATACAAAAGTATTAATTCCACAGGCAAAGATTACGAGTCTTGATAATTACGGTTCAGGAAAGGTTCAGGTTAAGTGGAATAAGGTTGACAATGCAGCAGGTTATACCTTATGGACGACAGATGACGGCGGAAAGACCTATGACAAGGCTGGAACGGTAAGCAAAAAGACCACAGCCTATACGATTTCCGGGTTAAAGAAGGGAAGTAATTATGGCGTTTTAGTAACAGCCAAAGTTAAGGTAGACGGCAGGAAATACAATTCTCAAAAATCATACTATATGTATTATAAATAATGCTGTCGATAAAAGGTTTGTAAAAGGGAAAAAACCTATTGACAAAAACAGGTACATTTGTTAAGATAATCAAGCGCCGCAAAATTATTTTATATGATTGGCGGCGCTTTCATTCTCTTTTTTTTAGAGAGTGATACAATTCTATAATGTGTTACTATTCAGGCATGGAGAAGTACTCAAGTGGCTGAAGAGGCGCCCCTGCTAAGGGTGTAGGTCGTTCACGCGGCGCGAGGGTTCAAATCCCTCCTTCTCCGTTTTTATGTCTTATATTTTTTACATAAAATGCTTGACACAGGATATGGATTGTGATATTATTTCATCTGTTGCGGCGCTGACAGAAAGTAACGCCGGAACGAAAGAACAATGAAAAGTGAATAATGATCAGACAACAAGACAACCCTGAAAATTCAAAGAGAAATTTTCAAGAGAACGTTT
>CANQMR010000010.1 GCA_947625015.1 uncultured Lachnospiraceae bacterium
CAATATCTGCATTTTTCAAGGTTCATCGGAGCCTGTTTTTTTTCGGCTCAGTTTTTCATAGGTCACTTGACACTACCGATAGATAATATAAAATTATCCTATCAGGGAGATGTCAAATAGTTTCGTCAAGGGTGTCAAATAGTTTCATCAAAAATATCAATTTTTATTTTTTACCTTTGTTTCAAGCCAGAGACAGAACCCAAAATGCGGATTGTCCCTGACTTCACCATACCTTTGTAACATAATGTACACATTTCCATTTTTCCCTATCTCATAATAAATACCATTTTCAAGATGTGCAGACATACCGCTGTCTCTCCAAGAAAAAGAAGGAAATGCCATACCTAACAATCTTTCGTCCATACATTCTTCATATTCTACAGATTCCTTATCCATAGTTATATCTGCCATCCAGATTTCCCCACTCCAAGCATGAATCTTCATATAAATCTTTACGTCATTTTTTGTATATGTAATTTCCCACATACTAAGCATCTGCATTTCTATATCTGTGTCATTTTCCAGGGTAAACAGTTTCGCGGTTATGTTATCAAAGGGAGTTGTCCGCATTTCATCCGGCAGTATCTTCGCTCCTGCCAGGTTACCAATCCACCGGCATCCTTTATCTATAGCCTGTTTCATACTCATCTGCCCCGCGAACGGCTCATGCGGTATTTGTCTCCCGCCTTCCTCCCAGACAGACAGCACTTCGGCAATTTCTTCTTCTGATAATACCTTTCCCGTAAAATCATTCTGATCATTTTCCGACACCATAATGTCTGCACTTCCATTTGTTTCATCATTTACAACAGACGGTATAGCAACCTGTCCTTTTTGACTCAATATCTGATTCTGCTTTGCACTTAACAGCTTGTCCATAAGAAACCAGCCGCCAAAAACAACAAGAAACAAAAGGGCCGCCATAATCAGTGTATATCTATTTCTTTCTTTCATCTGTTCCCTCCATCACAACAGTTTAACCGGATACGGACGCTTGTCCCCGATATGCCGTCACTGTCAAATTCCAATGTGCTTCCATGAATCTCCGCAATCCGCTGTGACAATGCCAGTCCAATACCGGCGCCATGCAATTTTCTGGAACGCGATTTATCCACCATGTAAAAGGCCTCTGTTATCCGCTTGATCTCATCTGCCGGAATCCCCGCCCCATCATCTGCAATCTCAAAAACATAGAGTCCTGACTCCAATCTGCCATTCACTGCAATATGCCCGGCATTTGCCTTGATCGCATTATCAAGCAGATTCAAAAATAATGTCTTAAATAAATCATACTCCACTCTTACATATGCTTGTTCCGCATAACCGTCAATTGCGACGTCTTTTTCCTCTGTAAGATATTTTACATCATCTATCAGTTCTTCCAACAACTGCCCCGTTTCCATTTCTTCCAAAAGAAATTCTTGATGATTTAATAAGGTCAAATCCATTAGTTTATGCGATAAAGATTCCAGGCGCATTCCTTCATTCCAGATATACCATGCCGCCTGTTTCTGCTCTGCTCTCGGTAAATCCTTCTGATACATTCGATCTGCATATCCGATAATAGAGGTTAACGGCGTCTTAAGCTCATGTGCAAAATTTGCCACAAAATCTTCCTTTCTTCTGGCACTTTCAGAAAGCTCCACCACCTTTTCCTCAACAGCAGCCGACATCCTGTTGAAATCTGCGGCAAGCTGACCAATTTCATCCTGGCTGGAAACCGGAATCCGTTCCCTATAATTCCCGTCTGCTATCCTCTTTGCCGCCCTTGTCAACGCATTAACCGGTCTGGTAAAAAAGACGGACAAACCCAGACTTAAGCACAGCCCAATCACAACGGCTGCCACATATACCCATAGAAATTTATTCTGAATCTGTTTCTGTTGTTCTAACACATTTTCCACATCAATTCCTGTAATCAGATACCACTTTGTGTCATCATATCTGATAACTCCCGTTACCATGACATAGGTTCTGTTTTCTATTGTATCAAACTGGTAGTTGCTTTGATCCGGTAGTGTCTTGGAAAGCAATGGTTCTAATGCTGTATCCTTGTCAAATTCATTATAAATTTCCTTATCATCTCCCGAAAAAACCGCAATAACACCATTCATTTCTTCTTTTATTACACTGATATCATAGAATCCCTTGGTAACACCGGTATCCCAATATTCCCCTTTTGTAATCAGTTCCGATTGAAGCACGAATTTATTATACTGATACTGTTCTAATGCTGCCTGAACCTCCCTTTCCATTGCATTTTCCAAAAAAAAGGAAAGCAGAATATATCCGCCTACCAGAAAAATCACACTAAATGACAACATAATACTGCAAAAAAATTTTATCCCAAGTTTCATTCTACCCCTCCAAACGGTACCCTATACGGAATACCGTTTTGATATACTTCTCCCATCCTAATTTTTTCCTTAACCTTTGTATATGGGTATCCAGTGTTCTGGTATCCCCCATAAACGGTTGTTTCCAGACCTTTTCATATAATTTATCACGTTGCTGTACTATGTTTCTGTTTTGTATCAAATCCACCAGCAAATCAAATTCTTTCATGGTAAGCTCAATCTCCAAACTATTTTGTAAAACCTTTCTGGATTCCAAATCTACTATAACATCTGAAAAGGTAAGCTGATTGATGCTTTTCCCACATCTGCGAAGCACTGCCGCCATTCTTGCAATCACCTCTCCGGTCTGAAACGGCTTTACAATGTAGTCATCCGCTCCCATGTTAAGCCCCTGTATGCGTTCTTTTAACGCTCCTTTTGCTGTTAAAAATATAACAGGAATTTCCATTGGTTTGATATATTCCAGCAATTCATAACCGTCTATTTCCGGCAGCATAATATCCAGCAGTACCAAATCAAAATCCATTTTTTCTTCCAGTATATCCGCTGCACACTTTCCGTCATATGCACATGTGCAATCATACCCGGCATCCTTTAATTCTACATATAGCAAATTAGCGATTGCTTCATCATCCTCTACAATCAAAATGTTGTACATTCTTCTTACTCTCTTTCATTTATTTTTACAGGATTAAAACATTATGTACCACAAAATTCTATAATGCGCCTGTAACTTATATATACCACTCACTTGTGTCATAGTTGTATCATACGATTTTCTTCCGCTTCGGCCCGTATTTTTATAATCTGCAAACAAAAAAAAGGCTCCCAACCTTATAGGTTGGGAACCCGACACTGAAAATCTGCTTTTATTCAATAAAAAGTAATGGATCGATTGCCTCTTCACCCTGTAACATCTGGAAGAACAGGTGGCTGCCCTCCTCGGCAAAACTGTCTGTAGGATTGCCAATGGTTCCGATGGATTCACCGGCCTTGACGAAATCCCCCTCCTTGACATAGATTGTATCAAGCTGTCCATAGACAATGCTATAATCGTTGCCAATATAGAGCGTCACCATATTGCCATACAGATTATCGCTGGTTACCTTTGTGACCTTCCCAAGAAATGCATTCTTTACCGTAGTGCCATTGCCCGCCGCAATCAGCATACCCGGATTGCACTGATACTGATCCAGTGTCTTAAAATACACCGTTGTTTCCATACTGTAGGGTAAGATGACTTCCCCGTTTACCGGCCAGTTTATTGTCTTTTCACTGGTAAAATTCAACTCGCCGGCGTCTGCGGTAACCGGAATCTGCTGCTGTTCTTCTGTCTTTTCCTGCTCCTCCGTATCCGCTTCTGTCGTTTTTTCTTCTGTCTTTTCCTCTGTCGTTATCTTTTCCGTAGTCGTTACTGTGGTTCTCTTTTCTGTTCCTGCCTGATTCGCGGTTTTTCCGTTGGTTTCCTCTACCCTTTGTTCTTCTGTGGTAATTGCGGAATAATCGGAGGCCCTGTTCAAATCCACATCATTGCTGGCAAGCTGGTCCCCGTCCCGCTGGGCTGTATATACCCCGACTACAGCCAGCACTGCTAAAAGTCCTATGCCCAATGCCACATAAAATGCATTGTCCTTAATCTTTTGTAACAAATTATGATCACGACTATTCATTATTCATCACCTCTACAGTTAGGTTTGCCACAGAGGAAATGAATTATTCAAAATCAATTCAATTTTTTCATTCCTATTTTTAATTTTTTAACTGATAGGTAACGCTTAACGTGGTAACATTGCCAAATTCATCAGTTGCGCAGTATATTACAATATAAGGCTGTCCCGGCGTATAGGTTAAAGGCCGGCTTACCGTCACTTCCACTTTATTACTATTATCCGTCGCCTCCACCAGACTTAAGAGATATTCATCGCTTAACATTTTGGATACATGGACAGGAGCCTGCTGCTTATTTTTGAGTTCCAGTACGGGCGGTTCCATATCCACATCCACAGATAAGACCACCACTTCGGATACATTTCCCTCCGAGTCTTTGGCGCAATATTTGACATGGCATTTCCCGTAACCCTTTTCCAGTATCTCTGAATAATCTACGGTAATCGCATCACTTTCCAATTCCATGGTGCCGTCAAACGCCACTACATTTTCAAGCAGCAATTCATGGAGTTCCTCAGCAGTAGAAGCCGCATATGCGCCTATCCTTGTAACCTTCTGATCCACATACAAGACCGGCGGCTGCTCATCCTTTATGATGATATTCGCCGTAGCGCTGCCTGTAATATTCGTCTCATCTGTTACCGAATAAGTAACCTTATAGGTTCCACAGGTATTTACATCCACTTCCCCATCTACGTTCATGTAATTCGTCACGTCCTTACCGGTAGAGTCTAAAGCTGTGATCCCCGCCGTTTCGTCAAAATCAGAATACCGCTCTATCTCCCTGTCATAAGCGCCCAAAATTACAGGAATATTTCCCATATATGGGTTGTCCCGGTCCGGATCGGTCGGGTCCCAGTTGCCCTCCTGACCGCCGCTGCTTATGACTGCGGCTACCGGCTTTCCCATGGGGCCTTCATACTCGCTTTCAAAAATCTCCACATAAGTGTCCTGACTGCAATTATCATAAATCCACTTCGCATCAATAACGGACAGGCGAACGCAGCCTGCCGACACACTCTGTCCCAATTTATTATATTCTTCTATCTCCAGGTCGCCTTTATTTTCTGTAAAATAAGGAACGGAATGGAACAGAATACTCCCCTCAATTACCGTCGCATACTGCCCAAATACTCCGTCCTCCAAGGCAAGCCATTCCTCTCTGTCGCCCAGATTAAAAATGCCGTCAGGCGTGTTATTCCCTTCGCCTACAGAACAAATCATGGCTTTCACCGGCTTGCTGTAATAACCATCGGCTCCCACTGCATAAACTGTCACCACATTGCAGGTCTTATTGACTTTAATGCAATAAGGCAGGCCGTTATCTTTTAAATCCGTTCCATTATAAAATACCGCCTCCGACAACGCTTCATTACCGCTTGTCCCGCCATCCCGGATAACGGACCCGGTGTATTCGCCCAAATCCTTTGCACCCTTCTGGTAGCCTGTCATAACTACCCTGCCGTCCAACTGTCCGGCTGCCACAATCAGAACGATACTGACCGCAACCATAAACAGAATATCTGACAGAAATGATGTATGTTTCATATTGCACACCCTTCTATTTACACAATAAATGATTATGTCAACTATACGGATAACATAACAATTATTCCATAAAATTATCTAACTGTCAACAACTGCAATCATCAGAAACCAACTGCGGCCGCAGTCAGGAGATAAAGTCAACGACGCTTACTCCCTGATAATAATATTTTATGATTTCTTCCGCCTTTTTCCCGTCTAAAGCCATGCGGTTAGCCCCATACTGCGAAAGGCCCAGACAATTCCCTTTTCCGAGGCAGACAAAACGGATTCCTCCCTCGACTTCCTCCACATAGAAATTCATGGACGCTAAGGAAAACATTTCCATCGCTTCTTCTCCGGTATAAGCGGTTCCGTTGACGGAAAGTTTCTTCACAAAACCGTTTTCTGTGCTCTCCTCTACCGTAATCGGGATTTTCTGCCCGTTGCCTTCCTGTGCAGGGTCCGGCGCTGCTTCTCCCGTCTGTTCCTCTGTTGCCTGACCCTCTGCCGCCGTATTTTCCTGTGTGGCTTTATTGATCATCTGTCCTAATTCCTCCCATGTATACACCACCAGATTCATATAATTCTTTGCCTCTACATCCAGACTGCTGTCCACCGATTGCAGATAGGAAACCTCCTCGCCGAGAATTTCTTTGGCGTCGGCCGTCTTTCCAATACTGACCTCATGGTAAAGCGCCATAATCAGGGAATCCTCCTGCTTAATTACCTTACCTGCCGTATCCACTACCGCCCGCTCAAAATAATCCTCATATTTTTCATAATTCTGCTCTCCCCAGAGGGCAATCCGCTCCTCCACAGTCAGATAGTGGTAGGAAAGGTCAGCCGCATCCGTTGTATTTTTCTCCTGCATTTCCTTCAGCACATTAGTGCGGACTAAAATTGCCTGCACTTTTAACGCCTCTATATTATAGCCGGCAGAAATGGTCCCGGCCAGCACGCCCAGCACATATTCTTCCACATCTATACTTTTATATAGTCCGTCCGTTTCAATTTGTATCTCTTTTCCCAACAGCCGGCTTTCCAGCGCATACCCGCCCCGGCCAAGTCCGGCCCTGTCACTGAAAAGCCCCGTTACCGTTATCAGCGCCAGAGGAACCATTACCATAATCAATAAAAAAACAATTATCTTTTTCATAAAAAAACCTCTCCCACTATTCTATGTGGGAGAGGTCTGAAATAGTCCTTGTATTTCATTGTCAAATCGCTGTTACTTGCCGGATTTCTTAGTTGTCTTAGGCATAGTCACCTCAACCTTTTCCAGATGCCAGATCTCCTGTGCATACTGCTCAATGGTTCTGTCTGAAGAGAACTTGCCGGCGCAGGCCGTATTCAGCATAGCCATCTTCGCCCAGCCCTTTTCATCGCGGTACGCCTCATCTACCTTCTTATGCGCCTCGCAATAAGAATCAAAATCCTTCAGCGTAAAGTATACGTCTTCCTTAATCAGAGAATCATAGATATCCCTGAATATCTCGGTATCATCATTGAAGGTTCCATTGATTAACTGTGTCAGCACTTTGCGGACATTGGCATTGCTGTTAAAGATATCCTCCGGATGATAATTCTTATCCCGCTCATAAGCCATAACCTCGTCTGCGGATAAACCAAAGATGAAGGCGTTCTCCTCGCCGACTTCCTCTACAATCTCGACATTGGCGCCGTCCATGGTCCCTAACGTCGGCGCGCCGTTTAACATAAACTTCATGTTACCGGTACCGGAAGCCTCTCTGGATGCGGTGGAAATCTGTTCGGAAACATCTGCCGCAGCAAAAATCAGCTCCGCATTGGATACCCGGTAATTCTCGATAAATACCACCTTAATCTTGCCCTTAATCGACTCATCATTGTTAATCACATCTGCAACGGAGTTAATCAGCTTAATTGTCAGCTTCGCCCGCTTATAACCGGCTGCCGCCTTGGCGCCAAAGATAAATGTTCTCGGCACAATATCCATCTCCGGATGCTCTTTAATCTCATTGTACAGATACATAACATGAAGAATATTCAAAAGCTGTCTCTTGTACTCGTGAAGACGCTTAACCTGTACATCAAAAATAGAACGGGGATCTACTTCAACGCCGTTATGCTGCTTGATATAGGCTGCCAGACGAACCTTATTCTGATATTTGATATTCATAAACTCCTGCTGGCATTTTTCATCATCCACATAAACTTTCAGTTTGGCCAGATGCGGAAGGTCTGTAATCCACTCGTCGCCAATCTTGGAAGTAATCCAGTCCGCCAACAGCGGATTTCCATGTAACAGGAACCGTCTCTGGGTAATACCATTAGTCTTGTTATTGAACTGTTCCGGTCTCATCTCGTAGAAATCCTTAAGTTCGCGTTTCTTCAAAATCTCAGTGTGAAGCTGCGCTACACCGTTGACAGAGAAGGAACCGGCAATGGCAAGATGCGCCATCTTAACCTGGCCGTCATAAAGAATCGCCATGCTCTTAACCTTTTCCGGATTATTCGGATATTTCTCCCTGATTTCATTGACATATCTTCTGTCAATCTCCTCGATAATCTGATATACGCGGGGAAGCAGTCTTGAGAACAGCTCAATCGGCCATTTCTCCAAAGCCTCCGCCATAATTGTATGGTTGGTGTAAGCACAGGTATGACAGGTAATATCCCACGCTTCATCCCACTCCAAGCCTTCCTCATCCACCAACAGACGCATCAGCTCTGCAACGGTTACTGTCGGATGGGTATCATTTAACTGGAACGTTACCTTCTTCGGCAGGTCGTGTAAATCCTTATTATTCTCTTTAAATTTATTCAATGCAGTCTGAATGGAAGCAGAAATAAAGAAATACTGCTGCTTTAATCTTAATTCCTTACCTGCATAATGGTTATCATTCGGATAAAGGACCTCAACAATGGTTCTTGCCAAATTCTGCTGCTCCACCGCCTTCTGGTATTCTCCTTTATCAAAAGAATCCAGATTAAAGTCCTGAATTGCCTCTGCATCCCAGATTCTCAATGTATTTACCACATGATTACCATATCCGATAATCGGAAGGTCATACGGTACTGCGCGGATAGATGAATATCCTTCCTGTATAAACTGGTTCTTGCCATCCTTATATTCTACCTTGACATGGCCGCCAAATTTAACCTCACAGGCGTACTCTGAACGGCGGACCTCAAACGGATTGCCATCCTTCAACCAGTCATCCGGCTTTTCAATCTGATAACCGTCTTCAATCTTCTGCTTAAACATACCGTAACGGTAACGGATACCACAACCGTATGCAGGGTAGCCTAAGGTAGCCAGAGAATCTAAGAAACAAGCTGCCAATCTTCCCAGACCGCCGTTGCCGAGAGCGGCATCCGGCTCCTGATCCTCGATTACGTTCAGGTCAAAGCCCAATTCATCCAACGCTTCTTTTACTTCACTATAACAGGTCAGATTAATCAGGTTGTTGCCTAACGCCCTTCCCATCAAAAATTCCATGGACAGATAATATACTGTCTTGGCATTCCTTTTCTCATATTCCTTATGGGTTGCAATCCACTGGTCAATAATCGTATCCTTGATTGCATATGAAACAGCCTGAAATACCTGCTGCTGCGTTGCATCATCAATGGTCTTGCGATAAAGAGTCTTTACATTATTAATAACTTCCTTCTTAAAGGCTTCTTTATCAAAGTCTAATTTCCTAGCCATGCTTTGTCTCCTCCTTTTGTCAACTCGGTAATTATTCTACCAAAAATAAACAATTTTAACAAGACCTAAGTCTATGATTTCTTATGACTATCGTTTTTTTGTGCGAATCCCCTTTGAATTTACATAATATTTGCCAATCCACTTATTTTTCTTCATTTTTCCGCTGGTCTTGTCAAAATAATAATAATTTCTGCTAATCTTCTTCCAGCCCTTAACCATGGCTCCGTTCTTCGGGTTAAAATAGTACTTGCTGCCCTTATATTTCACAAATCCGGTCTTTCGCGTACCGTTAGAGGCAAAATAATACTGCTTTTTACCTATGGTTACAATCTTATTTCTTGCCATGACGCCGGTTTCCGGATCAAGGTAATAATATTTCCCCTTGTACTTCTGTGAGCCGTACAGCATACGCGCACTCTCCGGATCAAACAGATAATATTTGCCATTGACCTTCTGCGTTCCGGTAACAAGATAATTCTTCTTACCTACATAATAATTGGCTCCGTCTAACGTATACATTCCCTTTTTCGCCTGCTGTCCGGACTGCTGGAATAAATACAGATGAATGCCGTCTCCATAAACCTCATTCTTTGCCAGCGTTCCATTTCCCTTAGCCAGATAGGAAGCCTTTCCAACCTGAAAAGCGCCGGTTATCAACTTACCGGTAGTCGGATGCAGATAAAATATATCTTCTCCCTGCATCAAAAATCCGGTTACCATATTTCCCTGCGTATCAAAATAATACCAGCTTCCCTCATATTTTACCCAGCCAATAACCTTTCTTCCGTCCTCCGCAATATAACAGGTAGAATCATTTTGTTTTTTCAATTTTCCCTTTATAACCGGTTGTGACAAATTATAATAGGAGATAATCGCATTGGCATCGGCCTGTCCCACTTTCTTCCTCTTAGCGGCCGTCTTAAAAAATTTCTTGCAGTCGGAAGCGCTGGTTACATAGCCATGCTCAATAATCACGCTGGGAATATTCTGTACCACGCCGTTGCGCACAATAGAATAATAATCCGCCAGTTTGCCATTCACATAGCGGTTGCCTGTACCGGATTTGCGCAGCAAAAATCCTCTGTTGGCAATACCCAGCTTATTTAACTCTTTTAATGCAATCTTGCCAAACGCCTGGGTTTCCTTCCGTATCCTGTCATGATAACCGGATTTATACGCCACCAGCAGATTAGCCCCTGTGGAGCTTCCTGCATTAATATGCATACTGACCAGAAAATCTGCATTTAACATTTTCGCATAATTGTTGCGGGCAATCAGACATTCTCCAAGATCCAGTTCTGCGCAACAGCTGTCTGCATCACGCGTTGTGTACACCGTCACGTCCCCATATTGGTTCAGCTTGTCCTGACATGCCGCGGCAATATCGTAAACCACATTTTCCTCCCGCAGTCCATTTGCGCTTGCGCCGGGATGCCGCTTGCAGTGTCCCGGGTCAAGAACAATCACTTTTGCAGTGGCCGGAGATAATTGCGACTGCATATACTTAGTTTCATCAATCTGCGCTGTCGGTTGTTCCGTTGTTTCTCCCTGCTCGGTCGTTGCCTGTTGTTCGGTCGATGCCTGCTGCTCGGTCGTTGTCTCCGGTTCGGTTGTCGTCTCCGGTTCGGTCGTTGTCCCCGCTTCGGTTGTTGTTGTCGGTTCGCCGGACTGCTGCTCACCGGACTGTTGCCCGGTTCCAACTCTTTGCAAGACATCCGCCACACCTGTCGCCTGTACGGGATAGCAGGAACCCGCCAGCATGGCGGCTACCAATATACCTGAAATTACTCTCTTTATCCTTCTCAAATTCCCAACTCCTATTCTTCATTTGCTTATTACGTATAGAACATTTATTCATTATAACCTTATTTTTAAAGCGGTGCAACCTCTCACGCCAAAAAAATGGTACTATACAAATCAGAAATTTTTGTTAAAATAGGTAATATATTACTAATAGTAAAAGGCTTTCAAATATTGGAAGCCGCAGATAACAGGAGGATATGAACATGGAATATGTATGGAACGACCGAAAGAGAACTCTGTTTGGACTGCCGTTATCCTTTACCAAGTATATGCTCTCAGAAGACCGGCTTTTTATCGAACAGGGATTTTTGAATAAGCGGGAGGACGAGGTGCGACTTTACCGCATTATGGACGTCTCTCTAAGCAGGAGCATATGGCAGCGGATTTTTGGCGTAGGAACCATTCACTGCTGCTCCGCCGACAAGACATTGAAGGACTTTGATATTGTCAGCGTGAAAAATTCAAAGGAGGTCAAAGAACAGTTGTCCCAGTTAGTAGAGGCCCAGCGCGACGCCAAACGGGTTACCAACCGGGAATATATGGACGACGACCACGACGATACGGATTTCGATTCCATAGATTAATCCGTATCCTTTTTCAGAGAATATGCATATTATAGTCATAATGAATATTACATAAGGACATCATTATGACAAGAGCCGAATTTTTCAATTACAATAGCAATAATCATTGCTGTGAAAACTCTAACAATAATACATGTGAAAAAAATCCCTGCTGCAAAGAATGTTGTATTCCCGGGCCAAGAGGTCCCAGAGGCCTTACCGGACCTCAGGGACCCGCTGGTCCTCAGGGTGCTGCTGGTCCTGCCGGCCCTCAAGGACCTCAGGGAGAGCCCGGGCCTCAGGGAATCCAAGGTCTTGTTGGAGAAACTGGTCCGCAGGGACCACAAGGCGAAACCGGGGCAACCGGACCTCAGGGACCACAAGGCGAAACCGGCGCAACCGGGCCGCAGGGACCACAAGGCGAAACCGGCGCAACCGGGCCGCAAGGACCACAAGGTGAGACCGGACCGGCTGGCGGTGTCTTGAATTATGCAGATTTCTACGCTTTAATGCCGCCAGATAATGCGTCAACTGTTGCACCCGGAACTGATGTCAGCTTTCCCGAAGACGGTTCCAACAGCGGTACAGACATTTCAAGAAACAGTGCCAGTTCCTTTACTCTGGGGCCGATTGGCACCTATCAGATACTTTTCCAGGTAAGTGTGGATGAAGCCGGACAGCTAATGCTGACCTTAAATGGCGCAGAGCAACCCTACACAGTAGCAGGCCGGGCAACCGGAACCTCACAGATTGTAGGCATGGCTATTGTCACCACCACTTCTGAAAATTCTACTCTAACCGTACGAAACCCCACTGGTAACGCAGCCGCTTTGACAATTACCCCACTGGCAGGGGGGACCCAGCCGGTTTCAGCCCATCTGGTAATTACACAAATTGCATAAAAAAAGCGCCCCTTTTACAGACAAAAGAAAGACGAGCGAGAAGCGATTGCTTTTTGCCCGTCTTTTTCTTTGCCTGTTACACAGGGATAAGCCTTTGTCTCAATTGGGAAACAAGATTAAAAGAATACAAACACAGCGACAAGGGATATTGCGTTTCCCAGAATGTGTGAAAGGGTGCTGATAACGCAATTGCCCGATTTATGATAAACCACCGAGAAAATCAAACTGTCGATGAATACACCGGCAACATCATAAAGCACAACTCCTAGGTTTCCTGCGGCAATATGCCCCGCTGCAAAAACAGCCGATGAAACAACCGCGCAGAGCCAAATCGGAAATATTTTTGAGGTTTTTCCAAAGAGAAAGCCTCTATACGCAATCTCCTCTCCAAATGCCGCAATGATAACCTGACCTATCAGCAGCGCAATTTTATCAAAAGACAGTCCCACAGAACTTGTCCTTTCCATTAGATGGGAAACATTCTCTCCGCCGAAAATCAGATTTCCAACAACAAGCGATACAATACCACTCACACTTGGCAGCAGCGCCCAGGCAACCACACCCGGCTTTTTAAAATCCTCCACAATAGTATGAAAACGCAAACCCGATTCGGAATCCTCTGCTTTGCTGACAGCTTCCGTAATAAAGAAAAATGCAATCCCCACAAATACGGAATACCCCGCTATTTTTGAGGATGGCACAACTTTTGTTGCCGTCAATAAGATCATTATTGCCACACCGATAATCGTGAGGACAACACTCTTTTTGTTCTTCTCAATAACTTGCTGGTTTTTCATTCCATTTCCTCCTGTACTGCCAATGCGCCCCTATACGCCCGCTCCAAATGGGATTTGATAAGCTCCTCGTCGTATTCCAATGAGTTGTTAGCGATGATACTCGCATATCCATGAGCAAACAAAAAAATCGTGATAAAGATTTCTTTTACCTGCTCTATGCTTCCTCCAACTGCTCCCTGCATTGCTAAAAGAACAGGGGCAAGTTCTTCAGCATCTATCATTTCAAGCAAAGTCGTTCCGGTAAAAAAGTTTGATTGAAAAAGAAAACGGAACAAATGCGGTTCTTCCATCGCGAAGCGGATATAATTCAACCCAATTCCGAGCATAACGCCTCCCTGCGGGCTTTCAATATTCATCAGGTATTCGGAATGATAGCAGTCTGCTTTTGCATAAGCAGCTTTTTTCAACTCCTCAATCGTTGCAAAGTGGTACATAATCGGCTGCGTAGAACATTTCAACTTTTTTGCGACTGTTCTTGCGTTAATATTTTCCGCGCCTGTTTCACGAGCAACCTCAAAGGCAGCGTCAACGACCATATCTTTTGTAATTTTAGGTTTTGGCGGCATAGTTTTCCCTTCTTTTAATAATTCTTGTTATATAACAATAATTATATTATAGCAGATTTATCAGGAAAGTAAAGAAATAAGTGATAACTCAATCAATAGAAACGGTAAAGGTAAGCGTGTCAGTGTAATCTCCCGCATACAGAATATGGTCTTTTTGCAGATCGGTGGCAAATTTGAGAATTGCCCAGCCCGTACTTTCTCCGGCCTGAACAGTCAGTATTATATGATTATTTCCCTCAGGAACATCATTATAGTTAATCATCAGCCGGTATGCAATATACCCGTCACCGTTCATCATCTTAAAATCATTGCGGCTTGCCAGGTTCACATTCAGGGCAGTGCCCTCATTGAGCACCACATCGCTTACCTGAAGCGACCGTTCCACCTGTTTTTCCGCATCTGAAAAGGTTACGCTGGCAGGAATGGTTACGGTATAGGTCACTCCCGCATTATAGTCTACCGTAATATTTCCGCTGTTTTCTTTGGAATCCTGCGTTATCGTTTCCCCGGACGCCAGCGAAACCGTTAAGCTGCTAAGCGTGAGGAATACAATCAAAATAATAAATACCCATTTTTTCACTTCTATCCCCTCTTAAACAAACTCCATTCATATCCTGTTTCATTTAATCGACAAGCAGCCTGATTCTCATATCCGCATTATTGGTAAATGTCTTTTCCTCATTCATGCGATAAGGCTGCACATGAATCACTGCGTCATACTCCCCTTTGTCAAGCTGGCGGGAAAGGGTAATGCGGTTAATGCTTTTCCCCGGTTCAACAAGGCCCGATGTGTACAAAACCTCGTAATCCTGCCCCTTGCTATCGTACAGCCTGAGTTCAAAAGTCAGATAATACATCTGCGCGTTTTCTTCCGGATTCACAAAACTAACCTCTTGCTCCTTTGTGTTTGCAGAAAAAATCATGGAGTCCCGGCCGGCGATTACCACGCCCTGTTCCAAATTCTGCTCCGTTCCGGACGGCAGGCCGTTATTCTCATTCGGATCAATTACCAGTTCCACGCCTCCTGCCTTTTGAGATGAAGCAGGATTTTCCCCGTATCCGTCCTTGTTCCGTCTTTCGGTCAGTCTGCTGCATGTCACAATGCCAAATAGTAAGAAAATCAGCAAAATCAAAAAAGCAAGCCGTTTTACACCGCTGCTTTTTTCCTGCTTTTTGCCTTTCACATTCATTCCCTCTCTCCCACAGCATGATAGCAATGTCTACCTTCATTATTTATCATGGCCGGAAAATTATCTTATTGCTATAAGCTATGACGATATTTGACATTTTGTTACTTAAAACTACCAATTCTTACGAGGAAAACCTATCATACACTTAGCTTATTTAAATAATTTATGGAATAACACATTTGTATTCCAAATTAAGAAAACTATAATGTATTTTCAGCATACAATTTACAATCTTCGTGTTCAAGTAAGAAGTATGGAGCACAACTGTTGTATGGATTCAATCTCCATTTTGCTCCCCTATAACATAATCTGCTGACTTATTAGGCTGATACTCACTAAAATACTTGTGTTCGGCAGGAAAGTATCTATTTTGGTACTTATCAACTATTTGCTGTTCGTTACCTATATATGTATCACGTTTTAATACTCTTTCTAATCTGACGGTTTCAGGAATATCAATATAAACCATAAAATCAAATATTCCCTTCAATTCCTTTCTTTGCAAAAATATCCCTTCAACAATGACTACTGTGTGCTCTGTTACATCATAAGATTTCTTATAGTAATTATCATTATCTTTATCATATAATTCTATTTCAAGCTGATTTTTTGTAGTGCCATTTTTGATTTTATTGATAGTCTCAACAAAGTATTTATATCTCCATTGCAAATCATAATAACATTGCCACTCGGGATATGATGTATTATATCTAACCTCTCGCATGGTAATAAAATCATCAATATGCAGTAAAATAATATTGAATTTATAACTCTCAAGTTTTTTGCAGATTTTTTCAGAAATTGTGCTTTTGCCAGCGCCTCCCAATCCATCTATGCCCACAACAGTTACTTTATGATTATCTGCAATTCTTATAATTGAGCGGCATACCAAATTTTCATAAGACATGTTATCATACCTCCAAGTATTTTTTATAATATATCACAATGCTTTATGTAATTCAGCTTGCGACGATGCCGTTCAAGCCAAACAATTTCCTGACAATGGGAATTATTCATACTGTTATCTCAATTTGGTTCCCTTCTATCGCAACTATACAGCTCTCGTAATATCCATCCCCCGTTGTTCTAGGACCGCTTATAACTGAAAAACCATCTGCTCTCAACCTGTCCGTCAATTCATCAACACGCTTTTTGTTACCGACAGAAAAAGCAACATGTGCATAACCGGTACGATTCAATGTTTTCTCAGCATCTACCATTTCTGGCTTTGTCATTATTTCCAGTCTTGCTCCATCATCGAAGCTGATGAAAAAAGACCGGAAGTCTGTAGATGTGTTGTGATAGCCATCATTGGAATGACCTCCAAGGTAAGTGACAAAGAAATCTCTGGCAGCTTCCAAATCTTTCACATATAGCGCAATATGTTCTATTCTCATATTTTTTCCTCCATAAACACCTATTTGCCTAAATAAATTCTAATTTTCGTCCCTTCTGCCCACTCGCTTTAAAAAACTCCGGCTCAGAAACAGAGAAAGAAAGAAGGTAATCACAAAGGCTAACGGCTGGGCCTCCTGAATCCCTGCCATTCCCCTGAGATTCGCCAACAAAAGAAGCACAGGGATAAAGACTACGCCGCTTCTCATAGAAGAAGCCACAATGGCCATTACCCGCTGTCCCGTACTCTGGAAGCCCATTTCCGTAACCATGGTAAGGGGGACGGCAGTTAATGTAATTAACTGAAGCCTTAACGCCCGCAGGGCAAGGCCTACCACCTCCCCATCGTCCCGAAACAGACGGACCACAGGCTCCGCATAGATATAGACCGGTATTACAGTAACGATTAAGAGTACTTCGGAAAGCGCAAAGGTAAACCAAAACGCTTTTTTTACGCGTTCATATTTCCCTGCGCCATAATTAAAACTGCTGACCGGCTGGAAGCCCTGACCGATTCCAATAGCAAGGGCCATCATAAAGAAACTGATCCGGGACACAATGCTCATGGCGGCCACAGCCGCATCTCCGTATACAGCCGCATGGGAATTTAACATAATCGTCGCCACACTATTAAGCGCCTGGCGCAGCAGGCTGGGAAATCCGGTAGCCGTCACATTGCCCAGGGTTCTAAGCTGCCAGTCCACACAGGAAATTCTGATTTTCGTCTGGGTTCTGCCGGACAAAAACATATATAGCAGAATCAAAAAGCTGATAAGCTGGGAAACCGCAGTGGATATTCCCGCCCCTTCCACACCTAAATGCAGTCCGAAGATTAAGAGGGCGTCCCCCGCAATATTCAGCACGCCGCCTGTCATCAGCCCCAACATACCGAGTTTTGCTCGCCCCTCGTACCGCAGCAGGTTATTCATCGTCAGGCTGGCGGACATAAAGGGCGCCGCCAATATAATCCAGAAAATATAGGTTTTGGCATAGGGTGCAATCGTCTCCGTACTGCCTAACGCATACACCAGCGGATTCAGAAAAATCAAGCTGAATACGCCAATCAGCGCCCCCAAAATCAGCGACATGAAAAATCCGGTGGACGTATACCGGGTAGCTCTTTTCTCATCTTTATGCCCCAGACTGCGGGACATCACGCTGCCCGCTCCCTGTCCGCACATAAAAGCCACCGCCTGCAAAATGGACATAAAGCCAAAGACCACGCCTACCGCGCCGCTGGCGCTGTTGCCGAGCGTTCCCACAAAAGCCGTATCCACCAGGTTATATATGTTGGTAATCAGCATACTGAGCACCGTAGGCACTGCCAGCGTTGCCACTAACTTCTCCACCGGCGTTTCCGTCATTTTTATATACTGTCTGTTCTGAATCTCAATTTCTGTCTCCGTCATACTCTCACTCCCATAACGCTTGTTACGCACCTGCCATAATAATGTATTTTCCACATAGAAAAATGTGCAAACCAGTCAGAACTGCCTATTCGTCATGGTTTAGTATTTCGTTCATGGCTGCAAGCACTGCTGAAATCTCAAGAGGCTTGGAAAGGTGCGCATTCATGCCCGCCTGCCGGCTCTTTTCCTCGTCCTCGGCAAATGCATTGGCGGTCATTGCACAAATGTAGACGCGCGCAGCATCGGGGCGTTCCATTGCCCGTATCCTTCTGGTGGCTTCAAAACCGTCCATGCGCGGCATCTGGATATCCATAAGGATAAGGTCATAGTAGCCTGTTTTGCTCTTCGCAAACAGGTCAACCGCCTTCTCTCCGTCCTCCGCCTGGTCAATCACTGCGCCCGTAACCGTTCCAATCAGCTCAACGGCAATTTCCCGGTTCATCTCGTTATCCTCGGCAAGCAAAATATGTTTGCCGTCAAAATTGTAGGTTTTATTTTCCACGCTTCTTTTATCTGTGGATTTGTCTGTTTTCCAGTCAATCATGCGGTCATTTTCGGTAACGGTGAAGGGCAGCTCCACCTCAAATTCGGAACCTTTTCCATATTCGCTGCGCACTGTGACATGGCCGCCCATAAGCTCGGAAAATCTGCGGACAATGGACAGGCCAAGACCGGTTCCGCCAAATTTATGCGTGATCTCGGCAGTTTCCTGCTCAAATGCCTCAAATATCTTTTCCAGGTTTTCCTCTTTTATCCCCATTCCTGTATCTTTGACTGAAAAACGCAGCCAGATAAGTTCTTCCTCATGCTTCACTTCACTGACGCCTAAGACAATCTCACCGCCCTTCGGCGTGAATTTAAAGGCGTTAGAGAGAAGATTGGTGAGTATCTGATTGAGGCGCAGGGAGTCTCCCTCGATAAATTCATTCACGCTGCCGGACAGGGAAATTTTGAAGTCGATTTCCTTTTCTTCCGCCTGTATACTGTAAATATTTTCGATATTTTCAAGAAAGAGCTGCAGGTCAAAAAGCTCGTTCTTAAGCTGTATCTTTCCGCTCTCAATCTTTGACATATCCAATACATCATTGATAAGCGACATCAGGTGCTTTGATGACAACGACACCTTTCTCAGGCAATCGTCTATCTTTTCGGGATTGCCCATATTCCGGCGGGCGATTTCCGTCATGCCGATAATGCCATTCATCGGCGTGCGTATTTCGTGGCTCATGCGGCTTAAAAACTCACTTTTTGCAAGGCTTGCCTGTTCTGCCGCCTGCTGCGCCTTTTCAGCCGATTCCCGGGCCTCCTCAAGCTGTTTGGAGTGGGCCCTTAAATTCATCAGATAGATGATAAAAATGGTCAGTATCAACAACATCACAGAAGCCATCATGGTAATTGCATTTCGGTTAAGGCGGCTGCTCAGCTCCTCAGTCATTTCATCAACAACCGCATAGGGCACTTCCATGAGCATATACCAATCTGTGTCCTCGATAGGCGCATAATACATACACATGTGGGTCTCAGCGGCCTTGAATACCACCATGCCGGCATTGCCCTTTTTCAAGTCGTCCTCTACCTGTTCCACAGAGAACCCATCATCAAATTCTGCATATTGTTTGAATTTGGAAATGATATTGCTTCCTTGGGGAAGATCGGAAAAGAAAGTGTTATACACAATAAAACTGCCGTCTCTGGTAACAATGCTCGCATTGGTCTGTCCGTCCTCACTGCGCAAAAACAAATGCCGTCCAATGGAATCCGCCGTAAACCCTGCAATAACTGCAATGATATCCGTCCCATCAAAATGAATCGGCGATACCTGTGTACCGAGAACAATCATATTGTTATCTAAGAATGTTTCATTATAGGAAATCAGTTTGTCCTCACCGTTGAGCAGCTCCGCAAGAAAGCTGAGCTTAGAGGCCGCAGGGCGTTTCCCGTCCCTGCTGTAATAAAAGCCGTTCTCGTCGATAAACGCCATAAACTCAAAGTCATTATTCTGCTCGGCATTGGTTATGAACCTTTTCATCGCATCCAGATTTTTCATATCCTCGTCATTGACGCTTTCCGCCACAGCTTTCAGCCCGCTGTATCTCATGGAAAGCCCCGATTTGAAGTTAGCCTGCGTCAAATTTGTCATCTCACGCAGGTACATGGTGTTCATATTTTTAGTAAAACCGGCTGTTGTCGCTGATGCGGCAACAATCAGCCAGCCCACCAGCAGGCACACAAACGCACTTGCCAGAATTAATACGGCGTAAAACCGCCTGTGTGAAATCTTTTTGCCATAACCCTCACTCATTTTCATTCACCGATGTGATCCTTCCTTCAATCTGCGATGCTATTTCTTCATCGTTATGACTGATGATATATTCTTTCAGTATGCTTTGAAAAGTATATTCTGTCTCACGAACGAGCTTCACATTTTCGGCTTTTGGAACATCATCACTGTAGACATTGAGCATGGTGTAGCCGTCGCCGTTGTTGTCGGAATATCCTGCGTTGCCCGCCATATAATCCGTTACGGCAATCGTATATACCGCATTATCATCAAGCGGCGAGCCGTCCGGAAGCGTGACATCCAAAAGCTGCGCCGGCGAGTCGTCGGTGGGCGCAGAAAAGGAATATTTAAGCCCCGAAACATTGAGAAATCTTCCTCCTGGTATCTCTACATCGCGTATCATGGTTGTCAAGCTGTTTGAAAGCATACTCTTTATGACTTCCGCATTCACTTCAAGAACGATGATATGATTCTCATAAGGGCAGACATACTCCAGATCATAGCTGTAAATATCGCCTTCGTACAGACTTCCTCTGATACCGCCTCCATTTACCACAGCGATATCCACATCGATTATTTCCCTGACTGCATCAGCGATCAGGTTGCCAATCTCCGTCTCTTGTGTACGCACATTATAGTTTTCAACAATCATATCATGGTCGATTGTCCCAATCAGCGTGGCGGTTTGGTCGCCGCCGTTTTGCATGTATTCATCTACCTCGGCAATCGCAGAGTCCATATCCTTCTGTCCGCAAAGTACGGCGTTGCACCGGTCGCCAAAGTAGCGCATAAAATCATTGGACATGGAAATATTGTAGTTATAACCTGCATCTATACAGTCTTTTATTCCGTCGGGAACAATATCCATACTGGGCGCATAGTCCACAAGATAGGAATAAGCCGCCCCATTATCCATCATAAAGGCGTCCTGCCCTTCCGGAGTAGACAAAAGGCCAAGTATTTTCCGGCAGGCGTCCAGCCGGTCTTCATTGCCCTCTTCCGTAAGCGCCTTGTTGATGCCAAGAAACGCCGTCGGCGTAGAAACCGTCCATGCGGGGTTTCCCTCGCTGCTGAGCATCGGCAGCATATCAAATTCATAACTGCTGTTCTTCCGGATCTCATCCAACATATTAACACTATCAAACGCCATCAGCATTTTCCCGCTGCTCATTTTCTCAAAGATAGGCGCAGCGTTGGAAACAGGGGAGAACGGAAGCGGATCCATATATCCCTTATCTATCATTTCTAACGGCAAATCAAGACATGTATCAAAGGACTCCGCAAAAGAGCCTTTGCCGCTTTTCAGCTCGTCCAGCCATTGGATGCCCTCGGAAAGTCCGAAGAAATCCGGAATCTTTGTTACGATAGCAAAAGTCGCCGTAACGGCAGGCGTACCGTCTACAGCAAAAACAGTACCGTTTTCGTCGATACCAATATGATCCGCTTTCGCTTTTTCAAGCACTGCTAACAGTTCGTCCTGTGTTGTGGGAACAGACAAGCCGTTTTCCCGCAGAAGCGTAGCATTATAGATATACCCGTAATACTGCGCCGGCAGCGGAATAAACAGATTTTTCCCATCTTTGGCAGTCTTTCGCATAATGCCGGACTGGTATGCCGCAATATATTCATCTGCGCTCAAGTCCACAAGATAATTCAACACATCGCCTGTTGCAAGAGTGGAGGCAACAATATCGGTTCCATGCCCGTTGCGCAGACGGCGTTCCGTTTCGCCATCAATCGTCCCCAACGCGTTCCTTTCAATCTGAAGATCGATATCCGGATATGTAGTTTCCACAAGTTGTTCCACATTGGGCAAATCGCTGGTATATAGCATGGTAACGACTGTCTTATCTCCCTTTGGCTTCCCGTTTTGGGACGAGGAACAGCCGCTAAGGCAGAGTACGGCTATAACCAGAAAAATTGTTTTTCTAATATTCATCACTATCACCATTCTCTTAAGTATAATATAATGGTAACCTTTAAGGGGAATGGTGTCAAGATTTTTTGCAAGTCGGGATAGTGTAAATTTACTGTAGAATTTAAATAAACAGAATGACACATGTATTGTAATCTTGCCTTTACACTATCATAAAAAGTCTATACAGGGTAATCCAACTGCATTTGATTCCCTTATGGAGTGTTTTTGCAGAATAGGCAGAGAAAAATGATTTTTCCACAACTTCCAACCACACAAAAGGGGATTCAAAATTTTCTTTCTCTAGCAATTCGGGTTAAGTATACCTGTATAGTAATTAAGTAAATCTAAGAGCCTTTCTCTCCAGTTATGTGCATCTATTTCAAACTCATCACATACTATAGATAATACAAACAAAAACGATTGTGTAGCTAATAGCAAAGGAGCCTCATGACCGTTTTGGTGCTGCCGATTGTCAATCCCTACAAATTCTGGTTCGTTGCCCAGTCTGAGCATATTACCTGCGGAACTTACATGAAGTGCCATACAAGCCCTTTTATATATTAAGTGATTCATCGCAACATGTTTCTTATATGCAACATCAGGCTGCGAAGAAATAACCTCATCTACCACTTCCTTGAACGATTTTTTACCTGCCCACCAATAATCTTGTTTACCAGTATGATGCGCGGCTGTTCGCAATTTTGCTATGTCTTGCTCTATTCTATTTTTTTCTTCCAAATCCATCTGAACAAATTCTGCCGCATATTTAAGAATTTTGTTGCGCTGAATTTCATAATCAAGCCAGAAATCATCCACATATTCTTGAAAATCTTCATCCTTTTTATGTATTTCAAAAAAAGATGACAAAATGAACTGCTCGTAAAGATTCCTAGCGAGGGACAGTGCCCCATCCGGATAGCCACATTGTATGAGGCACATAATCTCTTTCATTGTTACTATGGATTTTCCTGTCATAAAGAAAAGAATATTTCGATAATCATGTGCATATTTAACCCCTGCCTCACTTATTTTTTTATATAAACAATCATCAAACTCATCGACAACATTTACTAGATCAATAAGTCTCCACTTCTTTATATGTTCACTATTTTGACTGTTAATTTCCATATTCTTTCTCTCTTTTAATATACTGCTTATATCAATCATTTCTTTGATTAAAATTGAAAAATCAAAGAAATGACTTGTTGCTGAACAACTACCCACATATTCTATATACCCTATTTCTATTCGCACCAATTGGCTCAACTTCTGGCATATCACTAAGTAATACTCTTGTCCGTACAACACTTAATCCGATATATTCGGCTATATCGCTTGCTTTTGATTCCCATTTTGTTCAAGAAAATCTCTTATTTTTTCTATATTCTTCTGTGTTTTACCGCTTGTTTTTTATTGCTTGTTTTTTTCGCCATTTTTTTTCACCACTTTTTTTACAAAAGAAAGCGTCAATACCGTCCTATCCGGATTAAACCTTTCCTCAATGATCGGCTCCTCCCAACCCTCATCTGCCCAGACATTAAAGATATTCGGAACACCGTTTCCAGCACGTTCCCCAATATTGATAAGATTAAACATCTTCATAAGCACTTTGTTTCTCGGATCGGACTCGCCACCGAGGCGCATCTGTTTCGTGCCGGTTCTCACATAACCGGGATTTGCCAAGATTAGCTTGTCTGCTTCTTTTCTAATCACAACACATCGCAAGCCATGATAATCCGCATTAATCAGACAATTTGCCAAAGTTTCTCGGAGAGCCTTGTGTACCGGCGTATCATCTACCCGTTCGCCTCCAGACAGTTTAAACGGTAGCGTTTTCTTTTAAGTCATTTATATGGTAATTGGACAAACATTCATAAAGTCTTTATGTAACGATAATTTTAGTACCTGTTTTAAATTCAGTCTAGTTATCCTTTTTGTCATCTTTTTTATATATATTATATAAATAATCTATTAAAACCTGGCATATTAAAACCACAACGATAATAAGAGCGAATTTATATAAAACTGGAATTTTAGTAGTAAATGCAATAATAATTCCTATTATGACACTAATTAAATATCTTATATACTGTTTCATATTACTCCTCCTTAACATCCTATATTAACAACAATTATGCCAACTGTTGTCCCAGCTGCCACAGTTACACATGTTAATGCTACAGGGGTATTCCAAATCCATGAAATGGCGTTTGAAATCTAATGAATTTATACTGATTGAGAGAGTACCAATCAAAAACATAGAATAACAAAATATCCGCTTAAATTCTTATATCCTTTATCAACTTATTTTTATTATCGAGGTTCATTCATGTTTATCATGGATATTTATTTCACTTATTTTTTTAGATACCCAAAACATACTTCTACATGTAATAATAATTGCCCAAACTACATAGATTATAGCGAGAGAAGTAAACATCTCAGATTCTAAGCCCGCTTTCAAACAAAAAAATACTATTCCAAATACCATAATAGCCGTTACCATTATTGGCAACAGCCAAGATATCACTATCCAAACAATAACTTTTTTATTTTTTTCTTTTTTCATTTTTTCGTTTAAATAATTATTCATTACGTATCTCCTCGATTTAGAGTTAATATATCAATAACCTATTGTCCTATTCTTTCTGATTCTTTAGCTATTAAGTATTCCATTACACATTTTCCGCAAAACATCAAGTCATTTAAATATATTATATTTGTTATCCCGTCTTTACAAGCATAGATAAATATCTATATACAGTTGATTTAGATTTTCCAATCACCATTTCTGCCGCCTGTGGCGTAATTTCCCCATTTTTCTCCAAATATTCAATAATGGGCAAAACTTTATAATAATTTTTGTGGTAAAACTTCAGTCAAAACTTCAGTCAAAACTTCGCTCAAACTTCGCTCATTTTTTTGAGCGAAGTTTTTATTCTCAACTTTAAAACCTTATCATTTTTATACCTTTTTGTATTTACGTCCCTTAATAACTCCATTATCCACCAACAGTCCATCTTCAACAAGACTTCTGAGCAATTCTTTTGTTCTTGTCTCCTTAATTCCCAGAGCACCAGCCAAATCACTGGCTTTATACCACACATCAGTATTCATAAATGCCAGAATTGCATCATAATGTGCCTGTGTCTTTTCTGTCACTTTTTTTCTGACGCTTTTTTCTGACGCTTTTTTTCTGACGCTTTTTTCTGTCACTTTTTTTACAAAAGAAAGCGTCAGTACTGTTCTATCCGGATCAAACCTTTCCTCAATGATCGGCTCCTCCCAGCCCTCATCTGCCCAGACATTGAAGATATTCGGCACACCGCTTCCGGCACGTTCCCCGATATTGATAAGATTAAACATCTTCATAAGCGCCTTGTTTCTCGGATCGGACTCACCGCCGAGACGCATCTGCTTTTTACCCGTCCTGATATAACCGGGATTTGCAAAAATCAGTTTGTCTGCTTCTTTTCTGATCACGATACCGCGCAATCCATGATAATCTGCATGGATCAAGCAGTTTGCCAAAGCTTCACGAAGCGCCTTGTGTACCGGAGTATCGTCAATACGCTCTCCGCCGGACATTTTGAACGGCACTTTGACATCTTTGATAATTTTGTTATAGACTCTGAAATAAAAATCGCACACATTTCCAGACCACTCACCAGAACTGGACTGCAATCTGTCGCTCCAGCGGGTGGTAGGATCTAATTCCTCCCTGTAATCCAGGAAATATTCCGGAAAATGACGCACAATATTATATTCGTCCCCAAACATCAGCATCCCCGCCGCTGTGGGATGCAGTTGTCCGTCTTCCTGGGAAGTTGCAGCCGCACCGATACTTCTCAAATATTCGTGATCGCTCAGGCGTTCAAACGGATGCCCCTCTTTCAACGAGCGATGGCTGTTTCTATAACCATGGATTGTATCATAATTCAGATCATCCATAGGCACCTTGTCCAGCACTTCCATGTCCATCGTGCGCTCCGTTTGATCCCGAAGCATCGCTTTTACCTGCAGTCTGGTACAATGATAGTCACCCTCATAGTTTCGGCGGAACGTGCCATTAAAAATATCATTATTGATATATACCGGCTTCTGCTCCCGCTTTGCCATCGGCACATAGATCACCATGATGACATCTTTCTTATCACCCACTTCATACGTTTGAACATCATCTTCTGACAACAGGTTGATGCTTACTTTCTTGGGATTGTTAATCGTGTCCCAAAAATCTTTGCGAAGCTTTGAAGCATTCCGCAGTCCGGTTGTTGTCCAATTTCCGTCTTTTTCTTCTTTAACACCAAGGATAATAACCCCTCCATAGCAATTAGCAAATGCAGAATAGGTATCCCAGAGAGAAATCGGCAGAGCGATGCTTGCTTTCTTTACTTCTCTGCGATTATCTTCTCGGTATTCATCAAATTTTGACAAGTCAAACACTTCGGTCATATTTTTCATTTCTCACATACCTCAAAGTTGATTTTGACGTAATACCTGTCTATATCGCCAAATCATTCTATCAAATTATTTTCTCATCTACTACCAATTTCAATTTCTCTTTGAACTTTACTCGAAGGAATGATAACATCTCCATACTTATCAGGCATATAGGAGCCACGCAATTTGTTTGCAATACTCCATATAAAGTTTGTTTCTGCTGTTACATCTATAGGATTATCATCCCACATCACATCTATTGCTAAATTTGCCATTTATTTTTTCTCTGCACCCGGTATTCTACCCTCATTACACAATAAGTTTACTCTTCTTCCAGAAATCCCCCACTTTTCAGCTATTTCTTTCACAGTTAGGTATTCCATACCATCTTCCACCTTTGCAGTTCAAATTAACATATATTATATTCCAACTTTGGAATAATAACAAGTATATCTGCATATTTCGTTTATAATTAACATACAACACATCAACAGGGGCGGGGAATTTCCTTGCCATTATTTTACAATACCATAAAAAGGCCATAGAAAATCATCTAACTACATTTGATTCCCATATAAAGTTTCTTACAGAAAAGACACAGAAAACCGATTTCACCACAACTCCCAACCATGCAAAAAGGGATTCGGAGCCAACTCCGAATCCCTTAATTTTACTATGATTTTATCAATTACTCAACAATCGTAGCCACACGACCAGAACCAACTGTTCTACCACCCTCGCGGATAGCGAATGTAAGACCCTGCTCCATAGCTACCGGATGAATCAACTCGATTGTCATCTCTACATTATCACCAGGCATACACATCTCTGTACCAGAAGGTAACTCGCAAACACCAGTTACGTCTGTTGTTCTGAAATAGAACTGTGGACGATAGTTATTGAAGAATGGTGTATGACGACCACCCTCGTCCTTGGTCAGAACGTAAACCTGAGCAGTAAACTTCTTATGGCAGGTAACGGTACCCGGCTTAGCTACAACCTGTCCACGAACGATATCTGTTCTCTGGATACCACGAAGCAATGCGCCGATGTTATCACCAGCCTGAGCCTCGTCTAACAGCTTACGGAACATCTCGATACCGGTTACAACTGTCTTCTGTGTCTCTTCCTTAACACCGATGATCTCAACTTCATCATTTAAGTGAAGCACACCACGCTCTACTCTACCAGTTGCAACAGTACCACGACCGGTAATTGTAAATACATCCTCTACAGGCATCAGGAATGGCTGATCTGTAGCACGCTGTGGATCAGGAATATACTCATCAACAGTGTTCATTAACTCTAAGATCTTGTCGCCCCACTCGCCTGAAGGATCCTCTAATGCCTTAAGAGCAGAACCCTTAACGATAGGACAATCCTTGAAGCCATACTCCTCTAACTGCTCGGTAACTTCCATCTCAACTAACTCGATTAACTCGTCGTCATCTACCATATCGCACTTATTTAAGAATACTACGATATAAGGAACGCCAACCTGACGAGACAATAAGATGTGCTCCTTTGTCTGAGCCATAACACCGTCAGTAGCAGCTACAACAAGGATAGCGCCGTCCATCTGAGCAGCACCGGTAATCATGTTCTTAACATAGTCGGCATGGCCCGGGCAGTCAACGTGAGCGTAATGTCTCTTCTCTGTCTCATACTCAACGTGAGCAGTAGAAATTGTGATACCTCTTTCTCTCTCTTCCGGAGCCTTATCGATATTCTCGAATGCAACAGCCTCACCAGTACCTAATCTCTCATGAAGAGTCTTTGTGATTGCTGCTGTTAAAGTAGTTTTACCATGATCTACGTGTCCGATTGTACCAATGTTACAATGTGGTTTCGTTCTTTCAAACTTTGCTTTTGACATTTTATAATTCCTCCTTAAATTCGCCTCTTTGGGCATTTTTAATCAGCTAATACTGATTATATTAGATACATCCAATATTTTCAAGTATTTTCTTTGTTATTTTACCTAGTTACCCTTCTTTGCTGCCACAACTTTCTCCTGAATATTCTTAGGCGCCGGCTCATACTTCTCAAAGAACATAGAGTAATTACCGCGGCCCTGTGTAGAAGAACGGAGCTCTGTAGAGTAACCGAACATCTCTGCAAGGGGAACCAAAGCCCTTACAATCTTACCGCCGCCAAGGTCATCCATACTCTGAATCTGGCCGCGCTTAGCATTCAGGCTTCCGATTACATCACCCATATACTCCTCAGGCATAGTAACTTCAACCTTCATAATCGGCTCTAACAGAACCGGTGACGCCTTTGTCATTGCATCCTTAAATGCCATGGAACCGGCAATGTGGAATGCCATTTCGTTGGAATCGACTTCATGATAAGAACCGTCGTATACGGTAGCATGGATACCTACAACCGGGAATCCTGCAAGAATACCGGCCTTTGTAGCCTCCTCGATACCTTCTCCGACTGCCGGAATGTATTCCTTCGGAATCGCACCGCCGACAACCTCAGAATCAAACTTGAACAGCTCCTCACCGTTGGCGTCCATAGGCTCAAACCGAACCTTACAGTGTCCGTACTGTCCACGACCACCGGACTGCTTAGCATATTTGCTGTCTACATCTACCGCCTTGGTAATGGTCTCCTTATAAGCAACCTGAGGCGCACCAACATTAGCCTCTACCTTGAACTCACGAAGCAGACGGTCAACGATAATCTCCAAGTGAAGCTCACCCATACCGGCAATAATCGTCTGTCCGGTCTCCTGATTGGTGTGGGCTCTAAATGTAGGATCTTCTTCCGCCAGCTTAGCCAGCGCCTCTCCTAACTTACCCTGTCCGGCCTTCGTCTTCGGCTCGATTGCAAGCTCGATAACCGGCTCCGGGAATTCCATAGACTCAAGGATAACCGGGTGCTGCTCGTCGCAGATTGTATCACCGGTTGTCGTAAACTTAAATCCAACCGCAGCGGCGATATCACCGGAATATACCTTGTCTAACTCTTCTCTCTTATTTGCATGCATCTGCAAGATACGGCCAACACGCTCTTTCTTGCCCTTTGTTGCATTTAATACATAGGAACCGGAATTCATGGTACCGGAATATACCCGGAAGAACGCCAGCTTTCCTACGAACGGGTCTGCCATAATCTTAAATGCCAAGGCAGAGAACGGCTCCTCGTCAGATGAATGTCTTACGACCTCGTTGCCATCCTCGTCAACGCCCTTAATATCCGGAATATCCGTCGGCGCAGGCATGAACTCCAAAATTGCATCTAACAGCTTCTGGACGCCCTTATTCTTGTAAGCAGAACCACAGCATACCGGAACTGCCTCACAGGTACAGGTACCCTTTCTCAAAGCCTTCTTTAAACTGTCAATAGACGGCTCCTCGCCCTCTAAATACTCCATCATCAAATCATCATCTAACTCGCAGATTTTCTCAACAAGCTCTGTATGATAATTCTCGGCATCATCCTTCATGTCGTCAGGGATATCGACAATAGAAATATCGTCTCCCTTCTCGTCATTATAAATGTATGCCTTCATCTCAAATAAATCAATGATTCCCTTAAAATCATCTTCCTTGCCGATTGGCAACTGGGTAATAATCGCATTCTTGCCAAGCCGCTCGCGAATCTGGTCCACTGCGCCATAGAAGTTTGCGCCTAAAATGTCCATCTTATTGATAAATGCCATTCTCGGTACATTATAGGTATCCGCCTGACGCCATACATTTTCTGACTGAGGCTCAACACCGCCCTTAGCACAGAATACGCCAACCGCACCGTCAAGTACACGAAGGGAACGCTCTACTTCTACGGTAAAGTCCACATGGCCCGGAGTATCAATGATATTGATACGATGCTCCAAAGCACCCGGCTTTGCCTTGCAGTTCTCCTGCTCTGTCCAGTGGCAGGTCGTAGCTGCGGAAGTAATTGTAATACCTCTTTCCTGCTCCTGCTCCATCCAGTCCATGGTAGCAGTACCCTCGTGAGTATCACCAATCTTATAATTAACACCGGTATAATATAAGATACGCTCTGTAAGCGTGGTCTTACCAGCATCAATATGCGCCATAATACCGATATTTCTGGTTCTCTCTAATGGATATTCTCTTCCAGCCAAGATTTTTTCCTCCTTGTTTTAATACTATCAAGATACGACTAGAATCTGTAATGTGCAAATGCCTTGTTTGCCTCTGCCATCTTGTGCATATCTTCTTTCTTCTTTACTGCTGCACCCGTATTGTTGGCTGCATCCATTAATTCTTTGGCAAGTCTCTCCTCCATGGTCTTCTCACTTCTGCTGCGTGAGTAAGTAGTCAGCCAGCGAAGAGCCAATGCCTGTCTCCTGTCAGGTCTTACATCAATAGGCACCTGATAGGTAGCGCCGCCGATTCGTCTTGCCTTTACTTCCAATACCGGCATAATGTTGTTAAGCGCCTCTTCAAATACTTCCAAAGCAGGCTTGCCGGTCTCATTGGCAACACGCTCAAATGCGCCATATACAATCTTCTGAGCCACACCCTTCTTACCATCAAGCATAATGTTGTTGATAAGCTTGGTAACCACTTTGCTATTATAAATCGGATCCGCTAAAACGTCTCTCTTTTGAATATGTCCTTTACGTGGCACGTTACTTCCCTCCTGTTATATTTTTCGCTAAACCGATATCCAATCGGTTTAAAGGTACTCATGTTCCGCTTGGTAACCGCTGAGGGTTCGCTTGGGGAACCTGTTCGTGCGGGCGTTGCATAGCTTTCTATCGTAACTACAATGAAAAACATAGCCATTACCAGCACTATTAATCTGTTTGACTTACTGTTACCTATTTCGCATCCTTCGGTCTCTTGGCACCGTACTTAGAACGCGCTTGCCGTCTCTTGGCAACGCCTGCCGTATCCAAAGTACCACGAATGATATGATATCTGGTACCAGGTAAGTCCTTTACTCTGCCGCCGCGGATCAAAACCACGCTATGCTCCTGAAGGTTGTGTCCCTCACCAGGAATGTAGCTGGTAACCTCGATACCGTTAGACAAACGAACTCTGGCAATCTTTCTAAGCGCTGAGTTAGGCTTTTTAGGCGTAGCAGTCTTAACTGCGGTGCAGACGCCACGCTTCTGCGGTGCGGCAACATCAGTCGCTCTCTTCTGTAAAGAGTTGTAACCCTTCTGGAGAGCCGGTGCAGTAGACTTTTTCTCTACAGTCTGTCTTCCTTTTCTAACTAACTGGTTAAATGTTGGCATGTTTTTCACCTCCGTTCATTCTGAATTTTGGGCGCAAGAATCCCTATGGATTCACGCACACTTTGACATTATAGCCATATCACAATGCAGTGTCAAGGGATTTTGTGAAATTTTCGGGCTCTTTGGAAAAATATTCTTCTGGATATTAGAACGACCTCCCATAGATATCCTTCTTCCTCACCACCAGATAACCGATAATAGCAAACAAAGCCGACAGTCCACACAAATAGACTATGCCGAAGCCAATCTGATTAGGAGAAAATGCGGGATTAATATTATCAGGGAAATACCGCGCAACCATCGCATAACCATGGGGCAGAAAAGGATTTCCATAGTAGCAGGCAATAACCAGCGCTGCTGTTACCGCCGCCATGCTTACTGTACCTTCATATATAATAGAAATGATTATCTGGAACAGGGATTGAACAATACCTGCCAGCATCGGAAGCAAGGCTGTCATTATAAGCAGCCTGGCAACAGAAACATTACCAAATATCGTACCATAACAGGATTCTAACAGGAGCGCATGTTTTTCTAAATTTACCTCACCATAGGCAATCCAGACATAACTGATATTCACACACCATATCAGGGCAAAATATACTATATTTACCACACAGCACCAGATACACTTGGAAATCCACCAGTAGGAGCGCTTTTTGCTCTGTACAATCATATACATTCCAAATCCATGCATATCCCGCCGTATATAGTCCCCTATGCAATAGGACAAAACAAGATACTGCAATATCCAGCCAAAGGGAACCGCAAAAGTATCGCCGCTATCCGCACTGTAATGAAAAGGCATTCTCCCATAAAAATTATTTATCCCAAATTCCAGCAGCGACCAGTTTTTCCCATACAGTTTTATAAAATATTCTGAAGAGCGGTCAAGTATAATGCAGGTAATCACGCATACCATGATCAACAGTATATACCGCGCCCTATATCGGATAAGGCCCTCTTTCAGATCATGTTTTATAAATTTGCCTATCATGAAACCGCTCCCTCCACAATCCTTCCCTCCGACATATAAATCTTCTCGTCCGCAAGATAATCCATTTCCTCCTTATCGTGACAGGCAATAATGATAATCCGGTTCTCATCTGCAAGGTTACGAATTGCCTGTCCGATTACTTCGACTCCGTCAGCATCAATCGCATTAATGGGCTCATCCAATAAAATAATATCCGGCCCGCCCATAATAGCTGCTGCAATTCCCAGTCTCTGCCGCATTCCCAGCGAATATTTATAGAATCTTCTTTTATCCTCCCAATCCAAGCCTACTTGTTCCAGCGTATCCCTTATCTCCTGTTCGCTGACACTGCGCTGCAAATCAGCTAACATTTTCAGATTTTCATAACCGGTGTAGTCATTCAGAAACACCGGATTTTCAATCAGTATGCCAATGCTGTCCGGGAATGACATATCCTTGCCAAGCACCCTGTCATTTATGCGTATGGTGCCGCCGGTAGGATAGATCAGGCCTGCTATCAGCCGCATAAGCATGGTTTTTCCGCAACCGTTTTTTCCACTCAGTCCGTAAATGCGTCCTCCGGTAAAGGTGTAATTAATATCATCTAACACCGTAACTCCTTTTATGGTCTTTTTTAGCTGTTCTATCTGAATCTTCATCTCATCACCTCTGTTTCAACATATCTCTTTTATGGTTCGCCACGCAATAGACCAAGGTTAAAATCAGTACCGTTGCCGCTGTGGCCAGCGACATAGCAGAGCACCGGTTCATTCCCGTCAGTTGGGCCGGATTGATAATGTCACTGATATTATAGGAGCGAAACGAAGGCAGCAAGCTGTCCATTCCGTAATAAAGACAGCAGGCAAACAGCATGGGAAAAGCAATAACGGAAAAAATATTGTCGAAGCAATGGGTTACCGCCAATGAAATACACGCAAAAAGTCCCCCATACATAAAATCAACCGCCATATATGCCATGGCATACAGGACCGGCTGCTCAAAAAACAGGGACGCCCACATATCCTTATTGGATATGACTGCCTGCATCGATAAAGGGTCTGTGCCGATTACCGGAACATAGCAGGCCGTTAGAATAAAGTTTAAAAATAACGGCACAAATACTACAGTGCCGCCACTGATAAATGCGCCTGCCGCTTTAGCCAGAAAATATTTTTTTCTGGAACATCTGGATATCATCTGGGCCGCATAGCCGTCTCCCCACTCCTGATAAAGACTGCCGCCATAGGGCAATGCCGCTAACAGGGGAAACAACAGGTAAAATAACTGGTTGCAGGGCGAATAGATTTCACTGCCCATCCATGCCTGCAAAATTCCCGTTTCAAACCATGTTCCATATAAAGTATCCTCATACCCCGCATTGATTACCTGGGCATATTCTTCGTTGTTTGGCAGGTACACATTTTTATAAAACCATGCCATCTGAAACAACCCTATGGACATACCAACACACAAGGCAATGAAAAACCCCTTTGTCCGCATGGATTTTTTAATCTCATTTCTCAATAGCTGTTTCATCTTTGTCCTCCGCTATATCAACATCTGTTATCAGCATTTCATTTTTTTCCGGATACATTCCCAGAACCGTTTTGTAAACGGTCTTCCCTTCTTCTACCTCCTGCCACTGGCTTTCCAGAAGGTTTTCCCTGTACAGTTCATAGGGGACCAGCATAGTATCGCCTGAATGAAAGGTTCCATCAAAAAGGGAAGGATTCATTGCCTGCAGCATAAATATATCAATCCCGTTAAACAAATGATAATATTGCAGCGGAATGTAGGTTTCCAGCGACCCGTCCTCCTCCACTCTGCTCACTTTATACTCCACTACCAGTAATTTTCTCTGATTCTTTCCGACATTATCCTCCGCATAGCCTTCCAGTTCGCTGTGTGCCTTAAAAAAATCTGCATATTCCCATAAGACAGCGTCTACAATCTGGTATTCTATACCCTTATATACTGCGCCCTCTCCCTGAGTAACCTGATTTACAACAGGACGCCTTGCATGTCCTGTCACATAGATAATCCTCACCAAAACAAGAACGGCGCAGATTAAGGTACATATCATCAGCAAAATCGGTTTTTTCATCCGTTTTTTCCTCCATACACCTATTCCACATCCAGCTTAATAAATTTGTGAAGTTTATCCTCATATATATTATAAGTCTCATTCATAATCATAGCTGTCCCCGGTAATACCAGATACCATTCCCCCTCATACAATTCCGTAGGCTTTACCTCAACGCTTTCCTCCTCTCCTTTATTTCCCTTCCACGCCGTACACTCATAGGCTATTTGCAGGGAAATCTTTTCTCCGGGCTGTAAAATAGGATTGCATGTATTTTTTTCGTCCACAGGATCAGGAATGGCCGCAACATAAAAATCATGATTACTCCACATACCGCTCACTACTCCTCTGCCCTCCTCTTCATGCCAGCCTTTTGTGTCGTCATAATTATATCCCCGCTCATTTACATAAGCACAGTCCATATTAAGTGGATAAAATTGCTGTTTTACCGGTTTTTCATTTGTCACCTCATATTCAATGTAAATAATCTCCGCCTGATTTAACTCCTCTTTTTTCCACTCTTCCATATTGTTTACATCGTACTCAAAATATTCTTCAACAAACCATTTACTGTCCCTAAATTCCTCAAAAGTATCAAATTTCTTAACAAACTTCACCTCATAACCAAAACCGCCAAAGGATTGGTAACCATCCTCCATAGTGTAAATATTTTTCTCCTCTGCCGCCTCCTTATCCTTTTGAAGCTGGGCAAAGTATTCCTGTTCATTGGGTTCATAGACCTCTGTTTCCCCTGTGTCAGCAGTGCTCTCCTGTGAGTCTGCCTGTTGCGTGTCTGTTCTCTGATTTTTCTTGTACAGCCCTGCTAAAAATATGACTGCGGCAATTGCCAAAATACTTATAAAATACAATAGTTTTTTCATAATCCATCCACCTTTCCCAAAAAATCAACCCTCTTAAATTGTCGGATACCTATGATTAAAAATATTACAATCAATACACTATCTATTAAAATAGCAATGACCGGCGATATTCCTTCCGGTGAAATCCGATCATTTCTAAGCCACATGGTATAATTTCCAAGCCATAAATAAGATGTAGAGTAAACCGATACCACCAACATGGCATTGACTAACATAAAACTTACAACCGGCGTTTTCCAAAAAGCAACAACCCCTTGTATAACCGTAATTGCAATTGTTGTTAAAACCGGTAGAATGACAATAACGACTATCAAATCCGTTGTTGTATAGTTGAGCAGCTCCGGCGACAAATTGTTCCAAATTTCTTCCGTCAGTTTCCAGCTAAGCAGGCGGTGTTTGCAAATAATATATCCGGCAATCGTACCATAGACCAACAGATAGCACCACGCCACTGACAGAATCTGCCACAAAATCTTAGCCAGCCACCAGCTTACCCTGTCCTTTCCATATAAGATGCTCATCCTGCCATATTGAACAAAGTCTTCATACGGATAAAAACCCACTATATACGCAACAAATGCATGAAAGGCAAGCCAATAAATCGGTAACACAAAAACAGAACTAGCCGATAATTCATACACATAATCTCCCTGAAAAAAGTAGGCCAGATAATCAAGAAATGTTCCATATTTTTCACAATATCCATACTCAATCAATGTTTGGATATATTTATCTGCCTGTAATATCACCAGAAGCGTAATAGCTATAAGCAGTAAAGATTTCGGCAGCTCGCGCCAGCCTCCCTGATTGATATCATAACTAAAATATTTTCCTATTTTTGTCTTATCTGTCATTTACAATTCTCCCCTCCTGAATGTGTATAATGACATCAGACAAATAATCCAGTTCTTCCCTATCGTGACAGGCTACAAGAATAATCCGGTCTTCATTCCGCAGCTCCAGCAGCAACTCTTTAATCCTTTCAACCGTATATTCATCTAACGCATTAATTGGTTCATCCAATATAATCAATTGTGGCTTTCCCATAACTGCCGCTGCAATCCCCAATTTCTGTTTCATTCCAAGGGAAAATCTGCCAAAAGGCTTACTCTCCTGCGCATTTAATCCAACCCTTTCCAATATGCTTCTTATATCCTCTTCCGGTATTCCTCCGGAAAGATTTGCCAATACCTTAAGATTATCCATAGCTGAATATTCCTGAATAAATGAGGGGTTTTCAATTAACGCTCCCACACTTTGCGGAAAGTCAATATCCTTCCCGATCTTCTTCCCGTCAATCGCAACATATCCGGCGGTAGGTCGAATCAATCCGGTAATGGCACGCATAAGCATGGTTTTCCCAGAGCCATTTTTCCCTCGTAATCCATATATTTTTCCCCCCGTCAGAGTCAGATTAATTTGATCTAATACAGTGACCTTCCGGATTATTTTCGTATAATCCTTTATCACAAGTTCCATTACAACACATCCTTTCGTGTCAACACACCAACAAATAAAGCAAAAGAAAATATTACCGTCACTATCAGTTTCATAAAAATCTCCCAGCCATTCAGCAATAAATCTGTCATTTCAGCAATGTTGGAAAACGCCCAGTTTACACAATCAAATTGGTACAATATTGTTCGCTCTAATATGCAAAACACAAATCCAAATACATAGATAGAATACTTCATTTTTGCGATAAGGGAAAAGCAGAGCGCTATGCCGGCTATGCAGCCTCCAACCAGAAAATCAATCCCCCAGAAAATGACCGCATAGAAGAAAGGATGCTCATAAAAAATATTACAATAAGGTTGACCGTCCAAGGGAACTGCCTGTAAACTTAATTCGCTAGGCGGATATCCCGGCACAAATCCTGCGTGAAGAAAAAGGCTGAACATTAAAGGAAGCACTGTTACCAATCCCCCTGTCACAAACGCAACTAAATATTTTGCAGCCGCATATGCGTTTCGTTTCACCTTCATAAACAGCACCTTCTGATAGCCGCTTTGTTTATCTTCATAATAGGACGCAGCAAACGGCAATGCTGCCATAATCGGAAAAATCAAATAGTACAGACTGCGATAAAACAATTGTATATCTCTTCCCAAATACGATAGCCAGCATACTATCGGATAGTCACTATTTTCATAAAAGTTTTTCACAATGCCGCCCATTTCATAATGGACAGCCTGCAAAACGGAGCACAACATACCTGCTCCCAACACAAACCATATTCTCTTTGACCGCATGGCCCTATTCCATTCAAAATGTAACACCTCAATCATCGGTAACTGTCTCCTCTATTTTAAAGTTTAATTCATTTGCGCAGTAGCCCTCCTGATAACTTCCAAGACAAAGAGTATAGCCGTAATCCGTTAGATGCTGCCATGTATTATCCGTTATTGCAATATGATTTATATCTGTTACAAAAGTCAAATCTATCTCTTCTCCCGGTTGTAAATTTCCTGTATGAACTGCCCTGTTGAAAATCGGATTAATATCTTGTGAAATAAGTGGATTAAAAGCAGAAATCCAGCGATGTTCCATACGGACATACGCTCCAAACAGCTCTTTTAGAGCATACTCCTGTTCAGAAATATTTTTAATGTGAAATGTGTAAGCCAGAACTTTCGTTCCATTCATCAGCCGAAGAGTTTCATCATCATAATCTGCCGCATATTGCTGTCCATACTGATTCAGGAACTCAGCCACATCATATAATCTTGCCTCCTCTGTAGCAATCTCTATCCCGTTAAATTGCATAGTCTCGCCCGGTTCATATTTATGTATCTCATATGCATACTGTTTTTGATTGCGCACTATTTTCAAGCTCCAAAACACACAGAAAATTACGAAAAAACATACAAACCATTTTTTCAGAACTTTCATATTATTACTCCATTTCTAACGGCACCTTCTGGCCTTCTTCAATACACATCAACGGTAGTTTTTGATATTTTGCATCTATTTCTAGTCCCAATCTTCCATCACCTAAATACCAGTCATATTCGTCTAACTTCTCAGGTTCAAAAAGCGAAAAACCATAAGTAACCTCCGCAACTTCCCCCGCTGACAATTCAAAATTGCCAAATTCATGTAGCGCCTCGCCCATATTCCCCTTATTCCTCGTACAAAAACATACGCTGCCGGAATCAGATATCCATGTCCCATTTTTCTCTAAGCCATACATATAAAACTGGCGAATATGACCATTGCCTGCATTTTCCCATAATTCAACACTTTCATTGTTATAATTTGTTATCTGTAAAGTAAGAAAATAAAATCCCTGAGAAATATCCGGATTATCGGCGGTATCCGCTATTACGCCCATTTGCCAGTTATCAGGATTTTGGTATATAGCATCCGTCAGTTGCGCCGGGTGGAGAGTAAACTCAGACTTTAACACTTTGACTCCCACATTCCCCTCTACACATTCTTCGCCAAAGGGAATAAAGCCTGTTGCTGCATCGGGCTTTCCCACCATTTCTTCTGCCGACTGAGATTCCTCCTTTGTCTTTTCTGAATTTCCCGTATCCTCCTGTGTGTCCGTTTTTCTCTGAGCTATGTTTTGTTCCCTTGCCTCATTATGTTGCTGCATAAAAAAATAGGCGGCAACAACACTTATACAACACAACAGAATTACACCTATTATTGCTTTTCCTATCTTTTGCTTTGTCATAACTAACCTCCTGCTTTTTATACATTAATTTTATCATGCAGATATCCGTTTTAATTAAAAGACTAACAAACGGTCATATATGAATAAATACCGCCTAACCTCTTTTATTCATTTAACATTTATTCAGAATAAGCGTTGATTTACAGTAAAATCCATAATATAATTAATGACGGTTCAGGCGACAGAAAACAGGATTGGAAAGGTGATAGTTGTGACGATTTTTTACCATTTATCCATTTATATATTAACTGCATTTTCCTACTTCCTACCGATATGCTGTTTCCTGCCTTTTAAACTAAAATGGAAAGAGAAGGTCTTCTTTTTTTTCCTGCTGTTTCTCAATGTTTTTTTAATGGGAAATTATCTGGGACATCTGGGAGTTATTTTATTGATTGTCAGTTCATGTCTCTACATTTCATTGCTTGACAAGAGTTACCTGCTAAATATTTGTGTATTCATTGCAGCATATTTGTTCTGTGTGGTGATAGAAAATATTTTTTCCCTGCTCTGGGACACTTTTATTTTTCCTGTTTCAGCTTTGACGAAGTCCTATCCATATTACACAATGTACATCATACTTTTTATCGTTATCGAGGCGCTTATTTGTCCTCCTTTAGCTAAACTGCTCCATAAATTAATTAACAAATTCCATATTCGTATTTCAAAACGGTATCTTATATTAATTGTTACCAATCTGGCTGTGTGCCTGTTTATCTTTTTATTTAATGTAATAATAGGCGGCTATATCGGGTATAACCGGAAAATTATTATATTTGACTGTATTCTCTTCGGCTTCTATTTCCTTATCAGCATAATATTAATTATCAATATTGTCAAGGCGCATATGATAAAACTGGAAATGGATATGCGGCAGGAGTCGTATGACAGATTGCAGGATTACACAAATCAGGTTGAACATATGTATTCCTCTCTTCGTTCCTTTAAGCATGATTATCAGAATATAATGCTTACCATGTCCGGTTATATTGAGGCTGAAGATATGGAAGGGTTAAAAGGGTATTTTGAGAAGGAAATTATGCCCTTAAACCAGCAGCTTTCCAAAAGCTCTGCCAATCTCAACCAGTTGATGAATATAAAGATTACGGAAATTAAGAGTATCGTTTCCGCCAAGCTCCTATATGCGGCAGAGCTTAATATAAATATAAGCATAGAGGTTATGGAGGAAATTTCTGATATTTCAATGGATACCGTTGACCTTGCACGCCTATTGGGGATTTTTCTTGATAATGCCATTGAAGCCGCACTGGAAACGGAAGCACCCACCATTCATTTTGCAATCATTCATTCAGAAACGGAATATCTCTTCATGGTTGCCAACACCTTTATCGACAGAGAAATCCCTTTTGCAACCTTGAAACAACCCTCTGTCTCCACAAAAGGAGGAAACAGAGGCATTGGGCTTTATAATGCAAATGAAATCCTCTCGCAATACCAGAATATAATATGGGATACAGAAATCAAGAATTCCTGTTTTATACAGCGATTACATATTACAAAGTAAAAAAAGGACGGTAATTGTATGATTGATATATTTATATGTGAGGACAACCAGAAACAATTAGATTTATTTACCCAAAATATCCGGGATAGCATTATGATTGAAGAACTGGATATGGAGATTGCGCTTGCAACCACAAATCCCCATGCCGTTTTGGATAGGCTTGCAGATACAGAAAACCTTGGCCTGTTTTTCCTAGACATTGATTTAAAGTCAGACATCGACGGGTTAATGCTTGCCCAACGCATAAGGAAACAACAGCCGCGCTGCTTTATTATTTTCCTCACCTCCCATTCTGAAATGAGTTTTCTTACCTTTCAGTATAAGGTGGAGGCTTTGGATTTTATTATCAAAGATACTGCCGAGCATATTAAATATAAAATCCACGAGTGTCTTTTGGATGTCCAGCAGAAATACACATCACTTAACAATAATATCAATAAAACCTTTGTCATCCGCCATGCTGACAAGTATATTTCTATTGATTTTGATGATATTCTTTTCTTTGAGACTTCAAACAACATTCACAAAATATTGCTCCACGCCCATAAAAGGGTAATTGAATTTAACGGGCAGCTAAAAGAAATCGAACATCAGCTAGACCACCGCTTTTACCGGTGTCACCGCTCTTATATCATTAATAAGGACGCCATTGCCGAAGCGGATTTTGACGCGATGAACCTTCTCATGAAAAACGGCGAGACCTGTCCCATAGCGGTGCGTCACAAAAGGGGACTTAGAAAATTAATGTCACTGGAGTAACGCCGCAGGCAAAGCATTTCTGCAAAAAACTGGTTACAAATTTGATGCATTCTGTTTTCAAATTATATGCATTTCCCTGATATCTTAAATGCAGACAACGAAACGCCGGAGAAAACAGGAGGTTTTTATGCCTGCACTTTTTATAGACCAGAATATTTTGAAGAATAACATTGAAATCACAAAAGAACTTGCAAAAGATTCCCTGATTATCGGAGTGGTAAAGGAAAACGGTTACGGATTAGGGCTTTGCGAATATGCCCGTCTGTTAGTGGAAAACGGAATTGATATTCTGGCAGTCACCGATATAGACGAGGCCGTCGCCTTACGAAAAAGCGGTATCCACTGCGATATCCTGATGCTCACTCCGCTTTACCAGCGGGCCGAGCTTGAATGCGCTTTAGCCAACTACATCATATTATGCATTGCCTCCTGTGAAGGCGGGGAGCTGGCGGAAAGCATTGCCAGAGAGCTTAACACCTACGCCCGGGCGCATATCTGCATTGATACGGGCTTTGGCCGGTACGGGTTCCCCGACAACCGCCTTCAGGACATTATATATACCATTCACCATATGCAGCATATCTGTGTCACCGGCATTTACTCTCATTTCTATGCGTCTGCATGCCGGAAATCCCAGTATACCCTAGAACAGTTTAACCGTTTTACCAATCTGTGCGACAAGCTGGAGGAGGCGTCTATATTTACAGGGTTCCGGCATATCGCCGCCACCTGTGCGCTGCTTAAATATCCGGAAACCCGGTTAGACGCTGTCCGCATTGGCTCCGCCTTTCTCGGCCGGCTTCCCTTTCCCGACCAATGGGGCTACAAACCGGCGGGAATGTTAGAGGCCGCCATTTCAGATATTCATACACTGCCTGCCGGACATAACATCGGCTATGGCCACACCTACATTACCAGAAAAAAAACCACCGTTGCCATTGTTCCGGCAGGCTACTCCCATGGACTTGATGTGCGGCGCGCCAATCCCTGTCCGGGAATTGCGCATCTGCCCCGCCATATCCTGCATCTATTAAAAAACGCCCTGTTCCCTGAGAAACTATATGGGCTCCATGACCGGCAGGCTTTTCCGGTTCTGGGCCGGGTAGGTATGAATTCTGTAGCCGTTGATATTACGGGCGCTAACCTGTCTGTGGGAGACGTCATCCGCTTTCCGGTCAATCCCATTTTTGTAGACAGCAGCATTCCCCGCAGATATAAGATTGATTAGTGCGATTTTCCACCCATATTCAATTACGGCGCAATGCCTCCATGGGACTTAATTTGGCAGCCTTTCTGGCAGGGTAGATGCCAAAAAAGATACCCACGCAGGAAGAAAATGCAGAAGCCAGTAGTATGGTGCCAAATTTTAATACCGGCACAAAACGCATATTCGGCACTAAAAGTCCGATAATCCCGGCGATTCCCCATGCTCCGATAATACCTGCCATAATCCCGATTATGCCGCCAATCAGTGTAATAAAAGCAGATTCCGCTAAGAACTGAATCGTGATAGAACCCGTCTTTGCCCCTAACGCTTTTCGGATACCAATCTCTTTAGTACGCTCCATCACTGATACCAGCATAATATTCATAACGCCGATTCCTCCCACCAAAAGGGATACAGAGGCCACAAAAGCCACAAATACCGTAATCAGTCTGATTACTGAATTAACGGATTTCATAATATCATCAAAGCTCTCATACATATACTCTTCTTCCCCCTTGCAATGGTGGGCAGTTTCCAGATAATCAATGATATCCCTACAGAGCTTTTCCGAATCCACATCATCTTCCTTTAAAATATAGAAGTCCGTTATATCATTTTTTATGTCTAATCCCGTAACTCTTGTAATCGTTTCCGGGGGAATTACCACCTGAATATAAGGATCGGAATAAAGGGCCTCAACTGTATTATTCTCTTTTGATTCTGTAATCCCCATAATGGTCACCGGTATATCCAATGAATCATACAACCGGATAGTCAAATCCATACCCACCACATTGGTGGAGCCGAACAGTTTCATGGCGTCTGCCTCCGAAATCACACATACCGGCCTGCCGTCCTCCGCCTCTTTTTCCGTAAACGCATTCCCCTTTACAAATTCCCAATCCATAATAGCAAAACCGTCCGGGTTAATGCACACGATATCCGCCTTAAAATCATCCTTTTTGGTGCTGGTGGTTCCTTCAAAAAAGGTCTCGGTAGCCGCCGCCTTCACGCCCTCCATCTGGCGGATATGGTCCAACTCTTCAGCCGTAATATAATACTTATCCTGATAGTCCATAAGATAAAAAAAGACCTGCCCTTTACCCAGATTCCCAAGCTCTTTGGAAATCAATTCCGTTGCGCCGTTTCCCACAGCCATAATCAGGATTACCGAAGAAATTCCGATGATGATGCCAAGCATAGTAAGAAATGTTCTGACTTTATTGGCCCAGATATTTTTCAGCGCCATTTTGATATATTCACCAAGCTGTATCATATGCTCCTCCTATTCCGCCGACAAATCGACCGCTCCGCTTCCCTGATACAGTTCTCCGGGCTTCATATCTGCGGTTACCCTGGTAATTACCTTATCCCCCTCCTTCAGACCTTCCGTAACCTCATAATAAGAATCGGAATAAAGGCCTAACTTAACATCCCGCCGGACAATCCGGTTATCCTCATCTAACGCCAGCACAAAGTCCCCGTCAACATCTGTATTTAATGCCTCATAGGGAACCGCCAGCGTTTCTTTAGACTCTCCTACAAATATATATACCTTTGCAGGGACGCCGACAAAAATTCCATCATCCGGGTTAGCAATCCGTATCCTTCCCTTAATGGTAGCGGCTGTTGAATTCTGCACCATGATGGCGTCACTCACTGCAACCCGGCTGATATAATCTACAGCGCCGTCATACTCATTGCTGCCTACCACAACCCGGGCCTTCTGCTCAGGCGATATATAGCCTAAATCATCCTTAGCTACGGAAAACTCTACCCCTATAGAATCCGAATGGATAATCGTCATTACCGTCTGCGTCTCATTGGCATATGCGCCCTCGATTACCTCCACAGACTCCACAATACCGTCCGTTAATGCCACAATCCCTGCCTCTGCTTCTTCGTAGGATTCCTTTGCCTCGTCTACACTCATATCGGAAAGCTGCTTTGTCACATCCATCTGAGCCTTTGTGCTTTCAGACACTTTTACATCCTTATTGGCAGATACAATTCCCTCCTGCTCTGCCAAATCGGCCTGTTTGTCGGCCAGCTCCTCCTGCTTCTTAGCCAAGTCCTTATTCAGACTGCGGATTTTCTGGACAATGGGCTTTGTATCGGTAAGTTTAGGCGCTCTTGTGGTTCCCTCCTCTGTAGGCGTTGCAGCAGCCGCCTCTTCCTTTGCATTATCCTTTTCTGCTTCTGACAGCTTGTCCTCCTGTTCCACAATCTGGTCATTCAAACTTTCCACTTCTTCTTTCAGCTTTTTAATGTCCTTTTCCAGTTCCTTAATTTTTTTCTTCGCTCCGCTGACTTTGCCCGCTGCCTCGTCAGCCATCTCATAGCTCTCATTTCCCGCTGCCTGCTCAGACTTTGCCTGAAGCCGCACCTTTTCCAGATTATCCCCCAGTTCTGCCGCATCATAGGTCAATAGTACATCTCCCTTTTTCACCGTCTGCCCCGGCTCCACGCAGATATTCTGAATCCTGGCTGTCACCGGCGAGGTATAGGCATCTTTTTCTATGCCTATGGTAGTGCCGGATGTCGTAATCTCCTGCCGCACATCCTGTTTTTTCACCTCATAAATGGCATCGTCTTGTACCGCCATCTGCTCCATGGCTTCCTTCATGCCCTTTGAAAGGCTCTTTAGTCCCGCCACTGCAACGCCAGCCAGCAAAACAACTGCCACTACCACAATTATAACGACGGTCTTCTTTTTCTCCCCTGATTTTTTCTTATTTTTTGCTTCCTCATTATTCATCGTCTTTCCCCTCATCTTCCCTCGTAATATCAGATTCTATCTTCCCATCCATAATCCGAACCACCCGTTTGGCATTGGCGGCAATCCCTTCGTCATGGGTAATCAGTACAATCGTATTGCCCTGCTCATTCAGCCCGTTTAAAATGCGCATAATATCCTGAGAAGACTTCGAGTCCAGATTTCCCGTAGGCTCATCTGCCAAAATCAGCGGCGGAGATGCTACGACAGCCCTGGCAATGGCAACCCGTTGCTGTTGTCCGCCGGACATCTCGGAGGGCTTATGCTTCATCCTGTCCCCTAAGCCAACCTTCCTAAGAGACTCCTCTGCCAGCTTACGCCGCTTCCCCTTTTCCACCTTGCGGTAGATTAACGGCAGTTCCACATTTTCCAACGCAGTTAAATTCTGTATCAGGTTAAAGCCCTGAAAAATAAAGCCGATATAACTGTTCCGCACCTCTGAAAGCTCGTTATCCGTAAGGTTTAATACATCCTGCCCGTTCAGTATGTACTCCCCCTCCATAGGCACATCCAGACAGCCCAACATATTCATCAGGGTGGATTTGCCGGAACCGGAATGTCCCACAACGGCTACAAATTCCCCTTCCCTGACCTCTAAGTCTATGCCGTCTAAAGCCCGGACTTCATTTTCTCCGGGATTGTATATCTTATACATATTTTTAACTTTAATTAAGGCGTCCATTTTCTCTTTTTTACTCTCCTGTTCCTTTTTGGGAAATAGTCACCCTGCCGGCAACGGGGTTATCCCGTATATATTTCACATATTAACACAAGCCTGTTTTTTACTCAACTCTCATTCTTTTTCCGCAATAATCCTTTCCTTAATATCCGGCAGGAATACGCCGGAACGAATCATGGCAATCTCCTGTTTATAGGGCGCGTAGGATTTCTTCAGGTTTTCCGGATCCTTCACATAAGGGGACTCCAAAATCTTAGGCACCTCGCAAAAATCCTTATGGTTCATAATGTACATTAAGGCATCAAAGCCAATATGTCCGCAGCCGAAATTCTCGTGGCGGTCCTTTCCGGCTCCCGGCTCATTTTTGCTGTCGTTCATATGGAATACGGCAATCTGCTCCTTTCCAATCAGCCGGTCAAACCGCTCCATTACCCCGTCAAAATCATGGATAATATCATAGCCCGCATCGCTGGTGTGGCAGGTGTCAAAGCACACCCGCAGCTTATCATTATAGACAACTTTGTCATATATCATCGCAAGCTCCTCAAAGCACTTTCCGATTTCACTTCCCTTTCCCGCCATGGTTTCCAAAGCCACCTGTACCTTCGTATCCTTTGTAAGAACGGAATTTAAGCCCCGGGCAATCTGGTCTATTCCCTTTTCCACGCCCTCCCCTACATGGGAACCGGGGTGAAGCACCAGAACGGAGGAGCCCATAGCCGCCGTTCTTTCTATTTCCAGTCCCAGAAACTCCACAGCAATCTCAAAGGTTTCCGGTTTCACCGAGTTAGCCAGATTAATAATATAAGGAGCATGTACCACAAACTCCCTGATACCATGCTCCTTCATTAAAGCCTGCGCCTCTCCGATGCGGAGGGCAGACAGCTCTTTCCGTTTTGTATTCTGGGGCGCCCCCGTATATAGCATAAAAGTATTTGCGCCGTAACCTGCCGCCTCCTTTACGGAGCCAAGCATCATTTCCTTTCCGCTCATGCCTACATGACAGCCCAATTTTAACATTCCGTTTTCTTCCTCCCTATTATCTTTTATCTGCGAAACGCTCTTATTCCCAGGCCAGGTTTCCCACCTCTAATCTAAAGCGCTATCGTAAGCTCCACAGGACAGTGGTCCGAGCCCATGACTTCCGTTAAAATTCCCGCTCCCTGTAACCTGTCCCGAAGACATTCCGACACAAGGAAATAGTCAATCCGCCATCCCGCATTTTTCTCTCTTGCTTTAAAGCGGTAGGACCACCAGGAGTAGACGCCCTCCTGCTCCGGATAAAAATAGCGGTAGGTATCAATAAATCCGTTGTCCAAAAGCGTAGTAAATTTCTCCCGTTCCTCGTCAGTAAACCCCGCATTTTTCCGGTTGGTCTTTGGATTTTTTAAATCAATCTCCTTATGGGCCACATTCATATCCCCGCAGACCACCACAGGCTTTTTCTTCTCTAAGCCCTTTAAATACGCAAGAAAAGCATCCTCCCAATCCATGCGATAGGGAAGCCTTGCCAGCTCGTTCTGGGAATTAGGCGTATACACCGTAACCATATAAAAGTCGTCAAACTCCAAAGTAATTACCCGGCCCTCCTTATCATGCTCCTCCACGCCTATGCCTAAGGCAGCGGAATGAGGCTTTTTCTTCGTAAAGATTGCCGTCCCGGAATATCCTTTTTTCTCCGCATAATTCCAGTACTGGTAATAACCGGGAAGGTCCAGCGTAAGCTGGCCCTCCTGCATTTTTGATTCCTGGATGCAGAAAATATCCGCATCCGCCTCCTTGAAAAAGTCCATAAAGCCCTTGCCTGCACAGGCTCTTATTCCATTTACATTCCATGATATCAGTTTCATGCCATCCTCCATTACTGCCTGTCAATTCATCTGCCTATCATCACATCTGTTTACTATTGCGGCTGTCTGCTTTCATCTGTCTACCATCACTGCATATCTAACAACTGCGGTTCCGCATATTCCTGCGCCATCAGATAAATCAATGGAGAATTCCAGTAAATGGTAACCTCATTGCAGGAATAGCTCTGGGTGTTGTCCACATAGCATTTTGCCGCCGGAGTGTCCTTAAGGACAACCTTGGCGTAAGGGTCCTCTAACGCGCTGTCCGGTCCGCCTGCCAACATTCCCGGCATCGGCTTACCCAAAGCCTCGGAAGGTCTGTGGTGTGGATGAACCGGGCTTAAGGTTCCCTCGCCGGTCACAAAGCAGTAGCCTGTGGCATTTACCCCTAACAGGTAGTTAAGCTGCGCCTTGGCTGCGGCCACATACTCCTCGTTCGGTTTAATCTCATTTGCCAGATAAAGCAGCATACCGCTGTTGGCAACTCCCATGTTAGAACCCCATTCGTAACTGTCTTCCCGGTTTACCTTATATGCATTTCCCTTGCTTGTGGCAACCACACTGTCAGCCGCCTCAAAAAATGCCTTGTCGATATCCCGTAACAGGTTGGTGCTGTCCGCCGCAAGCTCCGGCGTTGTCAGCGCGGCATAGGCTCCATAGGCTCCCACATCTGCCCAGCCTAAACTGCCCAGATTTGTCACCTCCGGCAGAACCTCTGCCATAACTGTTTTATACTTTTCATCCTGCGTGGTCTTGTAAAGCTCTGCCGCCGCCCAGAAATATTCGTCCTTGCTGTTGCCGTCGGGATACTCGCCGGTTGCCACATCCGTTGGGTTCTGGAACCCTCTCTCATCTTTATGGGCTTCATAGTAGGCAAAGGCTTTCTCTGCCGCCGTCAGGCAGGTTGCAGAAAAGTCCGCATACGCGCTTTCTTTGCTGTCGCCATAGATTCTTGCCGCCATAGCCATAACTGCCGCAAAATCCGCAGAGGCCGTCTTAGACAAAGGACATACGACCAGTTCGGCAGTCTCCTCCTGCGGCATCACCATTTCCGGAAATTCCTTGCATGTCACCTTATGATATACGCCGCCGGTCTCCCCATCCTGCATTTTTAACATCCAGTCTAATTCGTATTTTGCCTCCTGCAATGCATCATTGATCCCGTCGCCGCTTTCCGGTATTCCGCATTCGTCTCCGAAAGCCTGCGGCGTTTTCTCATAGGCCAGCAGCAAATCCGCCGCTGCCTTCGCCCCCGGCACCACATACCTTCCATAATCTCCGGCGTCATGCCAGCCGCCGCTCACATCAATCTGCTTGTCGGTTCCATATATCACAGCCTTCTCGGCGTGGCACTGCGGATGGGCAAAATCACCGGCCAATTTTTCGGTAAGTTCCATGCCGCAGCGCTGTAAATACAGCATTTTCACTACATTTTTAAATGTGCTGTCATACACATCAGCGCCAATGACAAAGGACGGGGATTCCTCTCCTTTTCCGGTCACAATCTTATAGGTTCCCTCCTTCGTCACCTCCGAAAAGTCACCTGTGCAGTTGGTTTCTCCCGCATAAGGATTATCTTCCGGCTCTGACAGGCTGCCCTCAAATACAGACTCTCCCGTACTCTCCTCCACCACCTGAAATGTGGTGTCATCTTCTTCCAAATCCGCAAATACCGCAATCTTTTCAGCGTCCGGCTTATAGCCTATCTGGTTCACTTTGACCTTGGGCAGTTCCACCTCCTCTGCCTCCACTGCGCCGGAAGCGTCCACCACTGTCAGGGAAAGATTATCTAACATAATCGAATGAGCCCCGATAGACGCCGCGTCCAAACCTGCCTCGGCCATGGAATTGACATAGCCCATATTAAAGCAGAGCCTCGGCGCCGGGTCCGTCGCCTCTTCCATGGTAAACTGAGAGGAGATATGCTGCACCTCTTCCGTCACAGAAACGGTCTCTGCATGGTAGGCATGATAATCGCCGCCGTTTAACTGTATCCGCCAGTCAAAATCCCGCTCCATGGTTCCATGGACGTCAAATTCAAACTGGTAGACTGTCCCCTCCGTCATCTCGAAGCCGTCATAATACACTTGTACCCCATGTTCTACGGTTCCGGTCGAGGTGATATCCACCTGTAACTCACCGGCGCTGTTATCCGTAAGAGACGCATTTCCTCCATTGGTATACATTTCAAAATGATTGGTGCCGTCTGAAAAATCTCCATTGGTAATCAAGTTTCCCTGTGGGGCTTCCGTCGTTGCTTCCTCTGACACTGCCTGCGTAGTCTCCTCTGTTGCAGGTGTCTGCTCTTTCCCGCAGCCCGCCAGTCCAAAGACCAGAGCCGCCGTTAAAATGATTCCTGTAACCCTCTTTAATCTGTGCATATTTCCTCTCCTTATTCCTTTTTCTATCTGTCAGTCCCTTGCAAAATACATTTTACAATCATTGTTCCTCTAAAATGCGCACCGTTGCGGAGGTGCCTAACCGATCTGCGCCCGCCTCAAGCATCGCCTTTGCCGTCTTTAAATCCCGGATGCCGCCGGACGCCTTTACCCGCACCCGCTTATGTGTCCTGCCGGTTTCCTTCTCTAACGCCATGGTTTTATCGTCAACGGTCTTCCGCATCAGGGCTACATCCTCTACGGTTGCGCCCCCTGTGCTAAAGCCTGTCGAGGTCTTGACAAAATCAGCCCCTGCCTCTACGGCAGTCTCGCAGGACAACACTTTTTCTTCCTCCGTCAGCAGACAGGTCTCAATGATTACCTTCAGCGTCACATCCCTTCCCATGGTATTGTTGGCGCACACCTCTTTGACTTCCGCAATATCCTTTTTCACAAGCTCCCAGTCCCCATCCTTAACAGCGCCCACATTGATTACCATATCAATCTCTGTGGCGCCGTCTTCAATGGCGGTCAATGCCTCCAGCTTCTTGGCCATGGTGCTCATAGCCCCTAACGGAAATCCCACTACCGTACACACTCCTATGTCCGTATCCAACAGCAGGCTTGACACCTGTTTTGTTCTTGCACTGTTAACGCAGACCGAGGCAAAATGATACTGTATTGCCTCCCGGCAGATCCCATTGACCTCCTCCTCGCTGGCGTCCGCCTTTAAAATCGTATGGTCAAAATATCTGCTGAATTCCATATGTTCCCCTCCCTATCATTTATTAACAGTTATATTTTGCACATTCCAACTCCATCCGCTTAAAATCCAGGCACTGTTTTCTGGCGGAAAAATTCTCTCCAGTAATATACTTTTGATAAAGAACATTTGCCGTATTAGTCAAATCACTTATATGTTCGTTACACCATTCTAATTCTTTAATAAGCAGTTCTTTTTTTCTTCTCGTGTCCATATTATCATGTTTGCGGATTTTTGTATCAATTCGTTGTAGTTGTGCATTTTCAACAGGTATCATAAGATTAAAATTTAAAACGCCTATCAAAGAGCCATTATATATAATTTTCTTAAAATCTATCTTATCACGCATTTTTTCATGCTTTTTCTTAGGTTTTGACATCGGGACACAATATTTGTGTTCATTACATATAATGATTATGCCAAGAAAAGGGCGTTCATCTTTCCCTATCTGTGGCGATACGGAAAAGATTCTATCATCAATATTATGCAGATTTCGGATGTATTTCATGTCTATCCGATAAACTTCTAATGGTAACTGAGTCATAAAATTCTCCTGTAAAATATTTCAAGGACTATGTTGCCATAGTCCTTGAATGTAGTGTCACCGCAGCGACGCTAACGCTTTTTGAACGTCCACTTGTTGGCAGGACTCTCCTTTAATAGTATTCTATCAAATAAAATTATTTTGTCAACGATTTTTCCAAATTTCCGGATTATTATCACAAACCTAAAGCCTCTTTAGCCAGCCGGTCCGCCATCTCATTATAAGTCACGCCGGTATGGGCCGCTACCTTCTGAAAGGAAATGCCGATTTCTTTCCGCTTCTCGGCGATAAAGTCTTTATAGCGTATGGTCCCTGCTTTATTGGCTTTCCAGACGTCGTTGGCCCATTTTTCAATCCCTTCATAATCATAGTAAATGACAATCTCCCGGTATCCATGCTCTATGGCCCAGAGCACAGCCTTTTCGCTGCCGAGTATCTCTCCTGCCACATTCCGCATTTCCACATAATCCGGGTCCTCGTCGCTGCCATTTAATATAACGACCTCTTCCGGAAGGACCAGCGCACATCCGTAGGCATACTTCTTCTGGTTGTGGTCATAGCTGCCATCCACATAGGCAATTAAGCGGGTATCTGTGCTGACAGGGTTGTTATTCTCCTCTGCTGAAATTTCCACCGCATTCTCTCCTGCGACGGCATCCTCCTCTTTCTCAACCTGATAAGCGGATACGCCGGCCTGTTCCATAAATGCCTTTGCCTCCTCTAAGGATGGAAAACTTTTATACACTGCGCCGGAAACCTGATCCACCTGTTGCTTGCATGCCTCCCATGTGAGATAAATCCCCGGTGTTTTTCCCTCTGCTACTGCATAATATTTTTTGCTCATACTTTTATTTCCTCCCTTAAATATATATCATATGTACTACATAACTGCTTTTTCTTCCTGTTCAGCGTCAATGCTTCGCCCGTACTTTTTCCCATTCCTCATACCGGGCGGCATACTGCGCATTTAACCATTCCACAAGCTGCTCCTTTCCCGCCTCGTCAAAGGGAAAGGTCTCTACAGTCTTTTGCTCCTCAGGCGTTGCGTCAAAGCTATAAGGCTCCGGCCAGATTATCACCTGAAACAGCGCATCCCCCTTTTTATCCGACGGCTTTAACGCCACATCTTCCATAGGAGCCCTCGCAATGCGGAAACGCATTCCTCTGTGGCTTCCATAATATGGTATTCCATGTTCATACCACGAAATGCCGTAAGACGCCTTATTTTCAATGGGAATTATCTTCTCCTCCATGTCTGTCCTCCTAATGTACATTAATATGATAAAGCTCCAGCGTTTTCCTCACCTGGCTGCGTAGCTCCGGATTGGTCTTTAACAGTTCCTTAATCTCTTTTAATCCATTTAAGCGCATTTTATCATTATAGGCAATCTGTTCCCTTAGCTTCTGCCTGCGCACATTCAGGGAATGTTTGACCTCCACCATCTCCCGGCTGTCAATCAGCGCTAAAGACTGCTTGGCCCAGATATCCGGGTCCTTCACCCCGTTGGAAAACAGCAGCTTGGAAAGAGCGTCTGAAAACTCCCGCAAATCCCCGGAGGTCTTCTGGAATTTTCTCACCTCGTCTACCATAATCAAATACTGGTCGTAGAGATATTCCAACTCCCGCAGGCTTTTCACATGATATTTATCATACAGATAATCCAGCATGGCGGTATTGTTAATATACTTAATCTTTACCTTATTCATCAGGTTAATGGCCCGGTTCTCCTTCTTCTCCGATACCTTAAATTCATAGGAAAGATTCTTAAAGGTCACGACGCACAAAGCCGCCATCAACGCCACCACCAGCAGAATCATTAAAACCGGAATTACCATTGCCGTCTTCGTCAGCATCCCGACGACAACCAAAGTAACTACCAAAAGCAGCGATATTGTTCCAAAGCCAATCGTGAACATCCGAAGTCTGGCCTGCCGCTCCTCAATGGATTCCTGAAGATATTCCTGGGTATTTTTCTCTCCCTCTAAATGCTTCATATCCCGCTTAATCTTCATATCCATATCCTCTAAATCCTTAAGCTGCCCGAAAATCTTTGTCAAATCCTTCTCCATTCCCTGTATCATGCGGAAATTTTCATCACTAATCCGGTCGTCGGAATGCAGGAAAGCAGAAGTCTCATTTTCCAGAAAAGCAATCTTTTTGGCAATGTCCGCAATCTCCTTTCGCACATTGTCCGGCAGGGCTTCAATGGTCTGGATATCCTTAAAATAAGAAGTCACCAGTTCATATTCCACCCGCAGATCCTCCATCAGATAGGTGGTCTCTACAATCTGGTCGCACTTAAAGGCAATATCCTCCTCCGGCCCCTTGGCCTTTGCCGCCTGTCTGGACAAAAAGGTATCAATGCTCTCATATTCAAAGGTTTCCTCCGTAACCTCTTCCTTTGTAAACAAATCTTTTACCGAACTCAGTAATCCCATTTATACCGCTCCCTGTTATATCCGTAATTGTAAACCATCTGCGCTAAATCACACAGACTGTTCGCGAAATTCTGTCTTTAAATGTTCAATCACCGTATCCATACGCTTGCTGAAATCTGTCAGATTATTTTTCTCATAGTGGAATATGGCCTTCTCCATTCTATGATAGATCGGCGAGCCTACGACATCCTCTTCGGTATCCTGCAAGGCGTCATAGATGGAATCTACCATCTCCTCTGCCCCGTAAAGCCGGGCCGTCTCTTCCACTTCCCGCCGCTCCTTCATCGTCGCCATCAGCAACAGGTATTCATAGATGGACCGGGTATTCCTCGCAAGCTCAAAGGCTTTCAGGTAAGACGCCATGGCTTCCTCTAACTCAAAGTTATGGGCTAACGCCACCGCCCGGTTATGATAGATTGTTCCTTTTTGCTGCGGATTGTTTATGTCCGGATACTGTTCTAATATCTCATCATATATGGCCGCCGCCTTAATATATTTACGGTACCGAAGGAAACCGTCCGCCTGCAGCTTACGGAACTGGGGCGGCGTCAAACCTTTCATCCGCTCTAACTGAAATATAAATTCCTTAATCTCCGCTATCGTATAAAATTCCTTATAAGTCAGGATTGTCGTCAGCAAATCGGTTAAGTCCGCCTGTTTTTTCTCCTTGATCGCCCGGAGTTTATCGGCAAGCTCCGGCAGATGCAGCCCATCCTCAATCCAGTTAAACATGAGCGTACCGATATATTCCCCGGCAACCAAAGCGATATTATTGTAGATATAATAACAAAGCTCCTCATAGGAAAAAACTTCGATTCTGGTATTGGGAAAAATATATGAAGTTTCCGCCGGCTGCGTTTCGCACAAGATCACTCTGCCCATAGCATATCCTTTCTCTCATCTTTTATCACAATTCATAGCCCTTCGCTTATGGAAAATTCTTTCCGGTAAATCTTATTGGTGGTGGGATAGATTCTTCCAAATCCCATATCCCGGATCACAATCGCCCCCGTACGCTCGTCTAAAAGCTCCACCTCCAAAGAGAGCTTTGTGGTCTTCGGCGGCCGTCTGGGAAGGCCATGAATCTCAATAATCTCCTTTTGCATATCCTTTGTAATCTTATCCCTGTACATCAGATTGATTCGGTTGGTATCGTCCAAAAATACAGTTACCCTGCCCTTCATATTATACCACTCCCTGCCGCCTAAAGCGATGGGATAAAAGGTATTCTTTCCCTCCATATCCCCAATATTCACGCCAATATCAAAGGGAATGGCCGACTCGGTACACAGCACGCAGTCCTTATCCTTTTCATAGGCGCCGTAACGGGCATGATAACAGGCTCCCTTGGTGTAGATGTTCTGCCCCATAAATACCCGTCTGCCGTCGCACAGCACATTGGCCGCCTCCTCAATCCATTTATCGTTAAAGCCGGGGCCGGTCAAATACACAGTGGAAATGTATGTCTCCCTCATCTTTCCTTTGGCAATCCCCGCAAAATAATGGTCTAACTCCTCCACATCCTCAAAAAGCCGGGCGTAGGGCATCTCCTTTGTCAGGTCATTGCGGCCTAATTGAAAAATACGCATATTGCCCTGCTGCTTTTTATCTATGCGGTAATATTCCATTCCGTCATGGCCATACTCAAACATGGCCACGCTGTTTGTGTGGAGCCGTTCATCCTGATTCATGACATACTGAAAAAATGCATTCTCATGGCTCATGATGTAAAAAGCGTCCTTCGGAAGGGAAAGCTCCCGCCGCAATTTTTCCAGCACATGATACAACTTGGGGTGGTATTTCTCCATGGTAACCGTAAGCCCTTTTAACTGATATTCCTCTGAGCGCGACAGAAAATCCCCGATGTGCGTTTTCAGCAAAATAAGCAGCAGCTCTTCATAGGTATAAGCCGTTCCGTCAACTGATACCGTTTCCCCGGAATCAATGTTGACGGCCACATCCTCCACCATGGTTCCCATCTCCTGAAAACGAATGGAACTGACATTATTGCCCACATACCATTTCTTCCCTTCCTCGGAATAAAACATGACGTTGGGAAGTTGATAGGTTTCCGTATTATTCAGTTGATACACCGATTCCGGTTCCTTCTTGTCCTCCCGGAAATAGCTTAACTGCACATTCTTCCTGCACAGATCAAGCCCTAAATAAATCTCTTTCATCTCTATCCCTTCATTATCTGCGCCCTGCTAAAAAACAGGCGTCAATCCAGCAGCTCCAGATTTTCCTCCACAACCGCGGACAGCTTCAAATATTTGTCAATCTTATCAATCAGTGTCTGATGTTCTCCAATCTCCTGATTCACCACCATGGAATTGAGCATCTCAAACCGGTTCTCATAGGTATCCATCTCCCCTTTGGCCTTCATGCCCTCGCTCTCATAAATCCGGGTATGCCCCGCATACTCCTCCGGCATCTCATAAAGCAGGTTCTCTCCATGAAACAATACAAACTCCTTCATATAATATCCCGGCAGGATTTCCATCATTCTTGCCTCTTTATTACATTCCGGCTTGTCCACACCGGACTGGATACCGTATTGAAACTTAATCACCTTTCCCGCCTTATCCTTTGTCACCACATAGGTCATCAGGAACAAATCCTTCGGCAGTCTGGCATACCGCTTGAATTTCCGGAAAAAGGGAAGTAAAATCCCCCGTTTCACAAAATATTCCAACTGCTTTTTCAGCCATTTTACCTCATCTTCCTCTAAATTCGTCCGGCGGCTTAAGGACAGCAGCATTGCCGCAAGGCACATATCGTCCTCTAACTGTCCAAGCTGCATCTGCTGATACAGGGAACGAAAATAGGTATCCGGCAGATCCTTATCCTCCACCAGATAGGCAAAGGCGGCCCGTTTGAAAAAGGCTTTTACCACCATGCCGCCCCGCTTTTTCTCCACAAAAGAGGTAAAGACCGGAAACACTTCGTTGTCCCACTGCTCGGTATAAAGAGTCTGGCAGATAATATTCTCCTCCAAAAGTTCCAGCCTTGCCAGCCTGCTGTCAGCCCGTTTCCACAGCTTAAGCATATCCTTGACGCTGCTCTGGTAAGCGTCCACCAGATAAGACAAAACCTGCGGGGACTCCTGTCCAAGACGGTAGAGATAACAGGCAATGGAAATCAGCGTCTCGTCATTTTCATAATCCGGAACGGTTCTGACCTTCTCCACCAGCTCTGTCAGCCTCTCCGCCGAAACGCCCTGATACCCAAACCGTTTCACTGCTTCAAAGGCGGTATCGTAAAGGCCGCACGCCAAAAGATCACTCATGTATTCCACTCCGTCATGGGAGGCGACAAACTGCATATCCATCCTGTCTAAATAGCTGCGCATAATATCCATGTCCTGATGCTCATGATAATACCGGACAATGCCAAAAATTGCCTGCTGCCTGGTCTCCTCGCTAATCTCCGGGAAAGTCAGGATATCCCTGGCTATGTTGACCTCTCTCGCTGTAGCCGTATCATATGCTTTCCATGCATCATAACGGTAAAGCACATAGCGGTAATCATCCGCCGCATACTGCCCCAAAATATCCATATATTCCGCCTCGTCCACCAGCTTTTGCAGCTTATAGGGAATGGTGCTGATGAAGCGGTTCTGCTGACGGTCCACCAAAGAAATCACAGCGGACTCCGTAATCATATCCACATAAGCTGCATGGTTTCTCACCGGCACTACCGTCTCTTTATCCAGCTCTTTATGGGAAACCACTACGGCAATGATATCGTCGTTGGCAACCGTTAATTTGCGCTTAAAAATAATCTTGACTAACTCCGGGGCAAACTGGGCCGTCACCGCCTGCGGGCGCAAAAATTCGGAATAGAGAATACTTAAGTCGTCGCTGACATTGCCCTTGATAATCTGGCCCTGCATAAAAGCCTCCATATTGGGCAGATATTCCTCATACTGTCCCAAATACTGCCGCCGGTTCACAATCACGTTGGCATAGAGGTAAGCATACTCGCTGTCGGACAGAAAGCTCTTATAATTAAAGTAACGGAGCACAGAATCCGGTATCAAATCATAGCGGCTGTGGTCCATGCTGCGGAGATAATTCTCCTGTATTCCCACCAGCTTATAACCGCATTTAATGCCCTCCAGATAATACGGATGGTAACGATGCTCTAACCTCCCTCCCTTAATCAGGAGGCTGCACATAATCCGCACAATATCCGGCTTATGGTCCCTTTCATAAAGGATATCCAACAGCGAAAATACCTTGGGGTTAAAATTCTTTTCTCTGGCCGCAAGCTGAAGAAATTCCTCCTCCGCCTCCTTGCCGAGATAATCGTTCCTAAGGCCAAACCGCAAAGCCGCAAGCTCCGTCTTTGAAAGCTTTTTCAAAAGCAACGGTTCCTCGCTAATGATATCGCAGGCCTCTAAAGCCAGTATCGGACTTTCATATCCGCCTACATATAATCCCTCAATCTGGGATAACATAAATCCCCGGTCTGTCTGATACCGCTCGTCCAAATAGATTAACAGCCAGAAATAGAATAGTTTATCACTTTCCCTCTCTAAGGCCGCCTCGATTGTCTGACAGGCCAGCGAAATCTGCTCCGGCTCCTTAGATAACATTGCCTTTAAATACAGATAATAGCAGTGTTCCTTTGCCCCCCGCATGGCTTTATCCATATCCGCCTCCATCCGGCGGATCTCCTGTATGGCGTTATCCTCCCTGCCGGCCAAGATATTCATATGCAAAAGCCCTAACTTATATAGCCCGGTCTCCGGCTCTAACTCAATCAGGCTGTGAAGGGAGACTCTGCTCTGTTCCACAAACTGATGAAGGGGCAGTTTGCTGGTGCGGTAATCCAGATAATTATGTATCAACGCGGCTGTTTCCAGCTTCTTCATTCGCCGGTTGTGGTCCCTGTGAACCAATATCCGGGAGGGTTCCTCCGGCTTGCATATACTAATGGCAACTTCAATCTTCTGATAGGTATTCTCTAAGATAATGTGGCCGTTGGCTCCCTGATGTTCATCTAACTGCTCCGGGTCCAAAGAATAGGAAAGGGTGCACACATCTCCCTCATAATCCATGCTGCGAAGTTCGGATTGGTGCAGGATAATAAATCTGGAATCCGCCTTTACCTGCATCCGGCAGTACCCCCATGTATTTTTCAAAAATACCAGCTCATGCTCCTCCCGCATCTTAGGAAACGGGAACTGGAATCTGTCGTGCTGCACCTGTAAGGTAAGCGCACGTTTCTTATGAATGTAGACCAGAAATTCTTCCAACGCCTGATTCTTGTCTACGGAATCCTTAAGGGTCTGGTAAGCCGCCAGATAATGGGGCTGATCCTTGAGGAGAGTGCGGGCAAATTCGCCGGAATAAAAAATCTGCAAAGCCCTGTCCCAGTCCTCCTCCGCCAGCGCGGAAAATTTCATCAGGTCCTCTAACGCCGTTCCGTTTACGGCGATAAAGGGAGCGACAATCTCAATGCTGTAGGGAATCTTCTGCTCTAAGCCATTGCCGATTAAATATATATTGCCGTCAAAGGTGCTGCCCTTTTTTCTTCTGGCCGCATCAAAAGTAAACCGGATTGTCCCTTTTCTGCCAATCAGGCTGTGGTCTTCAAAGCGCAGTAAATAAGCGTCGTCATATACCATCATCTTAAAGGGAATATCGTTATCTGAGTAAAGCTCTATGCTTCCGGTATAGACGCTGCCCGCCTCTATCTTTAATTGCAAAAAGGTCTTTGAAACCCTCACCTTGGGATATTCCACATAGAAATCACCCTTGGCATACTGTTCAATCTTACTTTTCATTGGTATTTACTCCGAAGTCTTGATGTTTTACAATTCAGATTGTATAATTAAGCATATATTGAATAGATTATAACAAATTTTACGGCAGATTAAAAGATAAAATGGAAAGAAGGTATATTTTATGAATAATAACACATTTCATGGCAGTGATTTGGAAACCATTGCGGAAAAATATCATCTGGATTCTTCTACAATCATTCCCTATGCTTCTAATGTGAACCCTCTTGGTATGTCACCTATGGCAAAGGAGGCGCTTGCCGAACACATCGAGGCAATTCAATCCTACCCGGACAGGGATTACACAAATCTTCGCGCCACCATTGCCAAATACTGCGGCGTAGAGCCGGATATGCTGGTGCTTGGCAACGGCACCTCGGAATTAATCCGCACAGTGACGGCCGCCATTGCCCCCACGAAAACCATGGTACTTGGCCCCTGCTACTCGGAGTACGCCAATGCCGCCCGGATGGCAGGCAGTGAAGTAGTGACATATATGCTGAAAAATCCGGAGGATTTTGAGATTGATGTGGATATGTTTTTAAAGGCATTAAATGATTCCATTGAACTTTTGATTATCTGCAACCCCAACAATCCCACCAGCAAGATTATCACCAAAGAGCAGATGAATACCATATTGACCTGCTGCCAGCAGCATGACATCTTCGTCATGGTGGATGAGACTTATGTGGAATTTGTAAGGGACGTCAACTTGGTATCCTCCGTTTCCCTTACTCGGAAATTTGATAACTTAATTGTTCTCCGGGGCGTATCGAAATTCTTCGCCGTACCGGGACTCAGGCTGGGATATGCCGTTACCAACAACGAGGATTTCCTAAACGCCGCTTCCGACAACAAGGTGCCCTGGAACATTAACGCCTTTGCTTCCATTGCCTCTGTCATGTTTGAGGACGAACACTATATCAACCTTACCAAAAGCCTGATTCAGACAGAGCGGAACTTAATCTTTTCCGCCCTTTCCAGCCGGAAGACAATCAAGGTATTCAAACCGGAGGCCAACTTTGTGTTAATCAAACTGTTAAAGGAAGAACAGACCGCCTCAGAAGTCTTTGAATACTGCCTGAAGCGGGGCTTTATGATACGGGATTGTACGGATTATGAAGGATTAGGGGATAAATACGTCCGCTTCTGCTTTATGAAACCGGAGCAGAACGACAACATGGTAAACACAATCTTAGAGATTGTGTAACCTGTCAAAACGCTGCGGCACGATTTTACACTTAAGGAGGCACTGTTAAGATTACCATGGCAAAGCACAAGCATCCAGATGAGGCTACTAAGCGCAACACCCGATTTATCGTAGTGGTTTCCCTGATTTGTATTCTCTTAATCCTGCTGCTGTCTATTCTGTTTCCCTCTTCCACAGGCAGTCAGACAGAACCGGCAACAGAGGCGACGACAGAGGAAATTTCCACCAGCACAGACCCTAAGACTGGCTTTACAAAAGTGGCGGGAAAGGTCTACCGTTTTGAGGAGGACGGGACCTGCCACACAGGCTGGTACCGGATTAACGACGACGTCTACTGCTTTAATAAAGACGGCGTTTTGGTTACCGGCTGGTATATTGCCAACGGACATACGTATTATTTTAATGAGGACGGTATTTTACAGACTAACCAATGGATTGAAGACCGGTATGTAGGGGAACAGGGATACATATTAAAAAATACCGTTACGCCGGACGGCAAATATGTAGATGCAAACGGCGTCCGCAACGACAAGGTGAGCCTTGCCACCAGCCGGGAAGGCCTTACGGAGCTAAAGGGCAATCTTGAAGATATGATTGAGCATTACTCCGGATCCTGGTCTGTTTATGTCAAAGACATTAACCGCAATGAATATTTGTCCATTAATAATATTCAATATTTTTCCGCCAGCATGATTAAACTTTTTTGCGCTGCGGCTGCCTATGACTTAATTGAGCAGGGGACCTTAGAGGAGGATGAAACCGTAACCCGCCTCATGCGGGAAATGATATCCGTAAGTGATAACGACGCCTTTAACCTGATGGTCATGAAATGCGCACCGGATGGCAGCCACATTACCGGCAGGGGCATTATTCAGGAATATATCAATGAAAACGGCTACAACAATACCACTATAACTTCTATTCTGGTGCCCACCAAATACAAGGCCCCTTCCTCCCCCGGACGGAATTATACCAGTGTGATAGACTGCGGATTACTGTTAGAGCGGATATACAAAGGACAGTGCGTCAGTCCGGAGGCTTCCGGGAAATTCCTAAATCTGCTGCTTGACCAGACCCATGTCAACAAAATTCCGGCAGGACTGCCGGAGGGAACAAAGTGCGCCAATAAGACCGGAGACACAGATGAGGTACAGCATGACGCCGCTATTGTATATTCCCCCAATGGCGTATATATTCTGTGCGTGATGAGCAGCGGATGCGGTTCGGCTATTTCCAATATCCAAACCATATCCAAAACAGTGTATGAATATTTCAATCCCGAAGAACAGGGGACAGGACAGATAGAAATACAAGGGACGGAGCAGGGGGCAGGACAAATAGAAATACAGCGGGCAGAGCAGGAGACAGAACAGACAGAGACACAGGAAACAAAACAGATAAAAATACAGAAAGCGGATTAAGTAAGACAGTGATTATAGAAAAGTTTAAAAGGAGACAAAACTATGAATTTGATAGAATGGCTTAAGGTCGTGTTGCTTGGCATCGTGGAGGGCGTAACGGAATGGCTGCCCATCAGCAGCACCGGACATCTGATTTTAGTGGATGAATTTGTAAAGCTGCACCAAAGCGAAGCCTTTATGGAGATGTTCAATGTGGTGATTCAATTAGGCGCCATCCTTGCAGTAGTGGTTCTCTTCTGGGGCAAACTATGGCCCTTTCACACAAAGAAACATGCCGCCGCCAACAGTTGGTTTCAAAAACCGGCTAAGGACGGGGCCCTGAAGGGAATCCAAAACTTTTGCGACAAATATTGCGATATGGATAAGATTGTGCTGTGGTGTAAAATTGTGGTGGCCTGCCTTCCTGCCATGGTCGTTGGACTGCCTTTTGACGACTGGATGGAGGAACACTTTCACAACGCCACTGTGGTTGCCCTCATGCTGATTTTATATGGTATCTTATTTATCATCATAGAAAATTACAACAAAAAAAGAGTCCCCCGCATTGAGTCATTACAAACCTTAAGCTTTAAGGACGCTTTTTTAATCGGCGTATTTCAGGTGCTTTCCTTAATTCCCGGAACCTCCCGTTCCGGCTCCACCATTATCGGCGGCATCCTCATCGGCGCGTCCAGAGAAATTGCAGCGGAATTCACCTTTTTCCTTGCCATTCCCGTCATGTTCGGCGCCAGCCTGATTAAGCTGTTAAAGTTCGGTCTGGCCTTTACCGGTACGGAAATCGGCGTGCTGATTCTCGGCATGGCGGTAGCCTTTGCCGTTTCCGTCTTCGCCATCAAATTCCTTATGGGCTACATCAAGAAACACGATTTCAAGGTATTCGGATGGTACCGGATTATCCTTGGAATTATCGTGCTGTTATATTTCCGTCTCCGTTAATTAACACTGCGGGTTATGGCCGCTTCTGTATTTCACTGCGTAGGCCATAATTCCCGCCACTGTCTTACCGTCCGTCATCTTCCCCTCGTAAATCATTTTTTCCAAATCCGCAAGCTCCCAAAATTCCACATTAATTTCCTCCTCCGGGTCTAAATGCTGTTCTGCCTTCTGCAAGTCTGTGGCGAGGTACAAATCAATCTTTTCATTGCAGAATGCAACGGTTGTATTAATGGTCATAAGGTATTCCATATTGCCGCTCCGGTAGCCGGTCTCCTCCTCTAACTCCCGCTTTGCACATTCTAAAGTGGGCTCTCCCGGCGCATCTAATTTCCCTGCGGGAAGCTCTAAGGTAAACCGGTCCAAAGCGTTCCGGTACTGCTTTACCATGACAAGCCTTCCCCTGTCATCTACCGCCACCACAGCCGCCGCTCCGTCATGATGAATGAAATCCCACTCGGCAATGGTGCCGTTTACCTCCACTGTATCCTTATAAAGCCCGATTACCGTTCCCTGGGCCCGCAATTCTCTCTTTAAACGCTTGATTGGTTCCATAATTCTACCTCCTGACCTATCAGATTTATATATTGATTATAACTCATATATCACAGCATTACAAATCGCTGCCGCCACATTACTGCCGCCCTTTCTGCCCCTTGCCACAATATAGGGAACGCCCGCCGACATAATTAACTCCTTCGCCTCCACCACATTGACAAAGCCCACCGGTACGCCGATGATACCTGCCGGGTGGATTTGCCCCTGACGAATCAGTTCATAAAGCCGGACTAATGCTGTCGGCGCATTGCCAATGGCAAAAATCAGGTCTTTCTCTAAAGAAGCCGCCTTGTCCATGCTTGCCACAGCCCGGGTACAGCCTTTCCTTTTAGCTGCCTGCGCCACATCCTCATCGCTCATAAAGCAGCAGACCTCCCCGCCGTAATCCGCCAGCCGTTTTTTATTGATTCCCGCCTTTGCCATTTGGGTGTCAGTGACAATACAGGCTCCGTTTCTGATTGCGTTTTGCAAAATTTCCACCACATTTTCCGAAAAGCAGAGATTATTCAGATAGTCAAAGTCAGCCGTAGTGTGGATAACCCGCTTGATAACCGGCGCCTGTTTTTCATCAAGAACCGCATCTTTTAACTCCTCCGTTATGATTTCAAAGCTGCGCCGCTCAATCTCCTCCGGCAATACCCGTTGTAGTTTTACCTTATATTCCTCATCCATACCGATTTCTTCCCCATTCCGTTTCACGCTCATTTTCTTCTGAATGATTACTCTTTATCAATGTAATCCCATCACTTTATAAATCTCCTCCAGGTTAAGATTTTCCCTTAACCCATCGGCCAGCTTATCATACTGGCGTTCCCTGTATTCCGAAAGGCTCTCCGTCTGTCCGGCATAGTCAATCCCTTTCCTCTCACTAAGCAGCCTGACAAAATGTTCCCGGAACCCGTCTGCGTCAAACAGGCCATGGACATAGGTTCCAAAAACATTGTCGCTGACGCACCCATCATCTATCCGGCTTACTTCCTGCCCGCTCCGATTACACTGCATAAGGGACGCTCCGCCCTCCCGCAGTCTGGAAATACCCATATGAATTTCATAACCCTTCACCGTCATTCCCGACAAAGCCGCAAACGGGCCGGACAAATGGTGAAGCCTGCCTTCCACCTGAAAACGCCGCTTTTCCGGTTCAAAAACCGTATCTATCGGCAGCAGTCCCATGCCCCTGACAGTCTCCGTATTTTCCTGATAATCGGTTATGGTTTCCCCTAACATCTGATAGCCGCCGCAGATACCGATAACCGGAACCTCTGCCGCTGCCAGCCGCAATATTGCCGTCTCCAATCCGCTTTCCCGAAGCCACAGCATATCCGGTATGGTGCTTTTGGTTCCCGGTAAAATTACCGCATCCGGTCTTCCCAAATCCTGCGCCCGTTCCACATACCGAACAGATACCGCATGCTCTAGGGCAAGAGCCTGAAAATCCGTAAAATTGGAAAGCTTTGGCAGGCGTATCACAGCAATATCCATACCTTTTCCGGCGTGATGCGCAGCAAGTCGTTCCGACAAAGAATCCTCATCTTCAATATCTATATCCATATAGGGAACTACCCCTAACACAGGTTTCCCACAGCGTTCCTCTAACATGGCAACGCCCGGCGCTAAGATGCTCCGGTCTCCCCGGAATTTATTAATGATAAGCCCGCAAACCCGCTGCCGCTCCTCCGGCTCTAACAGCATGACGGTACCGATAAGCTGGGCAAACACGCCGCCCCGGTCAATGTCGCCCACAAGCAGCACCGGAGCGTCCGCCATTTTTGCTATGCCCATATTGACGATATCATTTTCCTTCAGATTGATTTCCGCCGGACTGCCCGCCCCCTCGATAACGATAATGTCATAGCTTTCCTTCAGTGTTTCCAGCGCCTTGCGGATAACCGGAATATAGTCCGTCTTCCTGCGGAAATACTCCGCCGCCTCCATATTGCCTACCGGCTTTCCCTCCACAATAACCTGGGAGCCCATATCTGTAGTGGGCTTCAGCAAAATAGGATTCATCAGCGCCTCCGGCTCCACTCCCGCCGCCTGCGCCTGTACCGCCTGGGCCCGCCCCATCTCTAAGTTGTCTTTTGTAATATAGGAATTTAATGCCATGTTCTGCGACTTAAAAGGAGCAGTCCGGTATCCGTCCTGCTTAAATATCCTGCAAAGCCCCGCCGTAATCAGGCTTTTTCCCACATTGGACATTGTTCCCTGAACCATAATCACCTTTGCCATATCCGTATTCCTCTAATCCCGTCTATCATTGAGATAGTCTGAAATATTCCGATTTAATCACATTTCTTATATATTTCTATAACTTCTTCCATGCCTCAATCAAAGCTGAGTTTTCCTCGTGCCCCCGCACTGCAATGCGGAAATATCCCTGCTCCAATCCGGGATAATCGCCGCAGGCCCGGATTAGGATTCCCTGTTCCAACAGCCTGTCATACAAATCTGTACGGGCCTTAAAGAAAATAAAGTTTGCCTCCGGGTGATAAATCTTATCCGCCAGCCCCCCGCTCATTTCTTCCAACAGGTAATCCCTCTCCTGCCGAATCAGCCTTCTTGTCCTCTCCAAAAAATCACCGTCCGCAAGGGCGGCAAGTCCCGCATTTTGCGCCGGTACGGAAGTATTCCAGGGCGGCAGGCAGGCCCGGATTTTCCCTGCCATCTCCTCATTGGCCGTCAGCCCATAGCCCAACCGCAGGCCGGGCATTCCATAGATTTTCGTAAAGGCGCGAAGAATAAACAAATGCGGAAATTCCCTTATCCTGTGCTTTAAGGTTAGCTGTTCCTCCTTCTCTGAAAAGGGAAGAAAACATTCGTCTACACATAACACTGTTCCCGTCTGTTCACACCTTTTTGCAATCTCTAAAAGCAGTTCCGGTTTTGTCAACGCGCCTGTCGGATTACCGGGATTGCCCAAAAACATAAGCTCTGCTCCGGCAAGCTGCCCGATAATTTCAGAGGAAAGAGAAAAATTTGTTTCTTCTCTCAGCTTCCAATAGCAAACCTTCCCTCCGGCAGCGGCTGCCGCCGCCTCATATTCCGAAAATGCCGGCACAGGCAGCAATACCCTCTTTGGCCGCAGCGCATAGCACAGAGCGTAAATGAGCTCCGAGGCGCCATTTCCCAAAATCACCTGCTCTGTCCTTACTCCCTCCGCTTTTCCGATAGCGCGGCGCAGCTTACCGCCATAAAAATCCGGATACCGTTCCACCTCTTTTATGCCCGCCTGCAAAGCGGCGCAGCAGGCTTCCGGCATTCCCAACGGATTAATGTTTGCCGAAAAATCATATATTATTTTTTGATTGAATCGATTGCCGCCATGACCCGGTTTCATGAATCTTCTCCTCATACCCTTATTTCTTCTTCCATAAAAAATGTCATTCGCACAATACCTGCCACACTAAATCAGTAAGCAGCACCCCGCGCTGATAAGCCAGGCCAGCCCCGCTGTCGCCCTCAACATTCTGCATGCCCGCCTTATATCCTCCGTCTCTGCCGCCCGGTCTCCGTCGCCAATTTCCGGCTTTTCCACCAAGCTGCCAAAATAATAAGTATTTCCTGCCAGCCGGATATGCAGCGCTCCGGCGCAGACGGATTCCGTCTGGGCGGAATTGGGACTTTTGTGCCTGTATCTGTCCCGCTTAAAAATACGCCATGCATTTTTCATATCAAAACCGGACAGTCCTGCGGCTGACATCATCATCACCGCCGCCAGCCTTGCCGGAATGAAATTTACTATATCATCGAGCCTTGCCGCCGCCGTTCCAAAATAAAAATACCGGTCATTCCGATACCCGATCATGGAATCCATGGTGTTGACTGTCTTATAAAAGAGGCCGCCTAAGGGGCCAAACAGCATCATGTAAAACCAGGGGGCAATCACGCCGTCCGAAGTATTCTCCGCCACCGTCTCTACCGCCGCCCGGATAACGCCCTCCTCGCCAAGCCTTTCCGTATCCCGCCCCACAATCATGGAAACCGCATGGCGGGCCTGCTCTAAGTCCTGTTTCTCTAAGGCATAATATACTTTCATGCTCTCAAGCCGCAGAGATTTTGCCGCTAACATCTGACCGCACATGATACATTCCAAAACCATTTCCAGCCATATGCTGATTCTGCCCGCCGCATACAAAAGCAGGGTGCCAAAGCCCACAGACAACAAAAGCGTCAAAAGCGCCAAAACTCCTCCGGCAAATCTTTTTTTGCCCCTGTCCGCCTCCTTTTCCTGCCTTATGCGAAGAACGGCAAACAAGCCTTTTTCCAGCCACCCGACAAGCTTTCCTATGCCCTGTACCGGGTGCCATAAAAAATGAGGATCGCCAAATAAACTGTCAAGCCCAAAGCCCACACACAGACAAATCATATGCCGCAGCATAAGCCCTTCCTCCCGATTGCATTTTCAAATATTTTTCTGGGTTTTGACAGACTTGATATGGACAAGCTGCCAGCCGCCTTTTTCCTTATCCTCGGCAAGCTCCGCCAGATATCCTTCCCCATTTTCTGCCTGCCAATCATAATAATCCCTATGAGGATTTGAATACTGGTCAAGCAGCGCCATAATGGTGCCGCCATGGATCACCAGCGCTGCCGTCGCATTGGAATCCACCCCATACCGTTCCACGAGTTTTGCAATCCACCCCTCAAAGGCCGCCACACATCTTGCCTGAAAATGCCTTCTGCTCTCGCCGCCGGGAAATCCACTCCTGCCCTTACTGTCAATGAATCTCCGGTATTCCGGCTTGTCCTTGAGCTCCTCATAACTGCAATATTCAAACCAGCCAAAATCACATTCCCGAAAATCCTCTATCACCGTCTGGGATACGCCGGGAAACAAAATGTCTGCAGTCTGGCGGCAGCGTTTCATGGGAGTTACCGCCACATGCTTTACCTGCGGTTCTAATCCGGCAAAATACTTGGAAATCGCCGACAGCTTGACTATGGTTTCCCCTGTCAGGCCCTCGTCCGTCTTCCCTATGTATCTTCTCTCTTTATTTCCCTTTGTCGCCCCATGCCGAATAAAATACAAATACATCTTACTTCCCTGCCATTTCTACTTAATCCTTGCAGGCACTCCGCACACCATACGGATTACCTGCTCCGCCTCCCTTGCCAGATAACAGTTTACCCTGCCGGACATCTCCCTGTAACGCCGCTCGAAGGCGTCCACAGGCACCAGCCCGCAGCCGATATCGTCGCTGATGATAACCAGCTTTTCGGATTCTGCCAAAATCTTTTTTACCTCTTCCAAAGGATCGTCACCCTGCTCCATCTGTTGTCTTACCTTAAGATGGTAGGCATTGATAATGCGATAGCCTGTTCCATAATTTAATCTTGCATATTCTGTTTTTCCCTGATAAGCGCCCCCAATAATGAATATCATTTATTTAAATCCTTTCTGAACCTCTCTAAACAAGATAACCCTCTGACAGTTGGGAAACGATGCATACTTTATTAATGTTGCCCAAACGGAACAATACCAGCGCAGGCACTTAATCAAAGAATGAAACTCAGCACAACCGGTACTGCCAGCAAGGATAGTTCGCACACCTGTAAAAAGTATCCTGCCAGATCTCCGGTAACGCCACCAAACTGCCTGTATGCCATCCGCCTGTATGCCGCGAACACCAATAGACCCGCCGCCACATCAGCGGCTCCGTATATATGCCCGTTGCCCTTTCCAACTGCCAACATACAGATTATACATAATAAAAGCTCTGTAAGCAATATTCCCCCGGCTTTTCTATCCGTATGCGCCGCTGTATCCGCCAACATTCCGTCCGTTTTTGCCCTGCGGAAAAACACCACAGACAAGCCGCTCAGAATCCGGGAATACACATAACCCAACGCGACATAGAGCATCTGCTCCTTGCCGGTCTCGCTAAACAATCCAAAACTTACGAGCATATACACAAGCCCGTATATTACCGCAAAGGCGCCCGCATGGGGATCCTTCAAAATCCTTAACCGCTCCTCCCTGTCCCCGTAGGAATTTTTTGCATCTATGGTATCTAAAAAACCGTCCATATGGATTCCGCCGGTAATCAAAAGCGGAAGCGCCGTCAATACCGCCGCCCGCAAAATGTCTCCGGTGCCCGCCGCCGCAAGTCCCGCATTGCACCAGTAGGAAATCAGACCGATAACCGCCCCCACCAAGGGAAAACAGCATATGCTGTAACGCATTTCTTTCCCATCCCATTTTATGCGGGGCATGGGGATTCTGGAATAAGTTGAAAATGCCACCGCTATTGCCCTAAACATTACAAACCTCTCCTCCCTCGTCTGTACCAATTTCCCCTTCTGCTACAGAGGAATACGGAACTCCTTCATCCGTCCGGCATCCCTTCTCCTGTACCGGCTCCCCCGTCTGCCACAGAGGAATACCGCAGACCACCTCGGCCACGCCCTTTGCCCAAAGTCCAAGCTGCCGGTTGGCAAAACCTAAGCGGCGGACATAATCCATGTACTGCCCGGCGCAAAAAATTTCATTTGTTACAAGGATAACACATGCCGCCTGTTTTTCCAACAGCTCCAAAGGGGTTATCACCGCCTCGAAAAGACGCTTTTCCCAGTCCTCGTTATCCGTACCGATTCTGCCGCCCTCCATGTACATTTCATTGGCCAAAAGATTGGACAAATCCTCAATCAAAACCACATCCTCTTTTTGAAAGGATAGTCTCCCGATATTCAGGGGGCATTCCCTTGTGGTAAATCCCTTTCCCGTTCTCTGTACCCGGTGCCGTTTAATCCGTTCCAAACTTTCTTCATCCTCTGCCTTCAGGGTGGCGATATAATAAAGACAACCGGACCTTGAGCCTTTTTCATACAGCCTTACGGCCAGATTTTCCGCATATTCAGATTTACCGCTCCCGCTTCCTCCGGTTATCAGATACAACATTTCCATTCCCCTTATCCTTAAACTGTCTGCGCTGCGTCAAAAGACTCCGCTGCCATTTATCCTGTCAATCTCCCCCAAACCGCTCATATGGCTTTATGTCATAATCCGCAAAACTTCCCATGCGGTTATACACCTTCGCCGCCATATCCAGCATAGGCAGTACCGTCATAGCCCCGGTTCCCTCTCCCAGACACAGATTGCCATGCACAAGCGCCTTTAGGCCAAGCGCTTTTAGCGCCATAGCCGCAGCCGGTTCCTCTGAAACATGCGAGGCTATCAGGATTTTTGAAACCCGGCTGTCAATCTTAACCGCAGTTAAGGCTGCCGCCGAGGAAATCATTCCGTCCATCACTATCGGAATATGAAACTCCAGTCCGGCCAAAAACATTCCCGTCAGGGCGGCAATTTCCAGCCCCCCGATTTCAGCCAGAACTTCTATCGGGCTGTTAATCTTCTTTTCTTCTATTCGCGCTAACGCCCTCTTAATCACCTGCCGCTTTTTTGCAACGCCCGCCGGGGACAGGCCCGCTCCTTTTCCCGTAACCACCTCCGGCTCCTTCCCCAGAAAGACAGCCGCCAGCGCGCTGGCAGGAGTGGTGTTGCCGATTCCCATTTCCCCGGCTGCCAAAAGCCGGTATCCCCGTTCCTTTAATTCCCGTACCATTTCCCTGCCGGCATCCATTGCCCGCCGGCACTGTTCCATAGTCATGGCCGCCTCTGTCGCAAGGTTTCCGGTGCCCTTTGCGATTTTCCGGTCTATCAGTTTTCCCTGCTCAATCTGATGATTGGGATAAGCGGGACCATTTATTCCCACATCTACCGTATAGACATCAGCCCCGGCCACATCCGCCATAATATTTACCGTAGACCTTCCTGCGGCAATATTTTCACTGACAATGCGGGTAACCTCCTGCCCGGTCTGCGTCACGCCCTCTGCCGCAACCCCATGGTCGGCGCAAAATACGACCAGCGCCTTTTTTTCAATATCACAATGCCCTGCGTTGCCTGCTGCGCAGACCATTTTTACTACAGCCTCCTCCAACAGTCCCAGACTGTCAATGGGTTTGGCTATGCTGTCCCAATGGGCCATGGCCTGCCGCCCAAGCTGATACGCCTGACAGCTTAACAAAAACTGCCGGACAAGGTCCGGATTACTGTAATAATAAAAATGAGGAAAACCCGCTGCTAAAGTCGGCGTGTGTACCATACCGGCTTCCCTGTATTCCACCCTGTAGGCAGCCCTTTCTTCGCAGTATCCGGCATTATCGCCCATTTCCATATCCCCGTCAGGTTCCAAATCCCTTTTTATAACCGGCTTGCCAATCCGGAAATCCTTCCCGTTTTCCGTACTGTCCCAGTAGTGAAATTCATGCCCCTTAAAAACCGTTTCCCTGCCGCCCGCCAGTCCGCCGCACTTGCTTTCCGCCTGCATATATCCGAACCGGCAGAGCTTTCCCGCAGGAAATCCCCGTCCGGGAAGCACCCCGGTCATCGGAAAGCGCCTGCCCTCCTCCGTCTCCAATTCCTGTTGCAGATAAAGAAAGCCGCCGCACTCTGCAATGCAGGGCATACCGCCATCACAGGCGGATTTTACTGCCCTCCTCATAGGCTCATTATCCGCCAGCATTTCCGCATAAAGCTCCGGATAGCCGCCGCCAAGAATCATTCCCGCTGCCCCTTCGGGGAGTTTCCTGTCATGCAGAGGGGAAAATTCCACCAGTTCCGCTCCCATTTCCTCCAACAATTCCAGATTTTCCGCATAATAAAAAGAAAACGCCCGGTCCCTCGCAACAGCAATCCGCACCGGCCTTTCAAGCCGCCCGCAGGGTTCTAGCGCCGGTATCTCCAAGGGCTCCGCCTCTTCTGCCAGCAGCTTGATTCTTCGTATATCCACTGTTTTTTCCAGCTCGTCCGCCAGACGGTCTAAATGCGCCGCAAACTCCTTCATTTCCTCCGGCGCCATCAGCCCCAAATGTCTGGAAGGCACTTTCAGTTCCTTAAGCTCCGGCAGATACCCCAACACAGGCAGCCCGCAGGCGTTCTCAATTACCTCTTTGATCCGCTGGTAGTAACCGGCGGATATCCGGTTTATGATAATTCCGGCAATTCCGCTGTCCGGCTTATACTCCACGATTCCTTTTATCATTGCAGCTAAAGAAACGCTGGCTCCTTTTCCGTCGACAATCAAAATCACCGGCGTTTTTGTCACTCTTGCCACCTCGTAGGTACTGGCAATCTCCGACTGCCCGCAAAGGCCGTCATAATATCCCATTACGCCCTCAAGCACAGTAATTTCCATATTCTCCGCCCGTTTTTTTAACAGCTGCCTTGTCAACACCTCGTCTGTAAAATAGGTATCCAGATTGCCGGAGGGGATTCCCAACACCTGCCTGTGGAACATGGGGTCAATATAATCGGGCCCGCATTTGCAGGCCGCCACCCGGCAGCCCTGTCTTTTCAATACCTGCAATATGCCGCAGGTAATCATGGTCTTTCCGCTTCCGCTTTTAGGCGCTGCAAGCAATATCCGCGGCAGCCTTACTCTATCCTCTTTCATGCGTATCCTCTCCTAATGATTTTTGCCAAAGGCGGCAATATATATAGGGTTTTCCCCCTTCATAAAATGATATCTGCCGCGCAGGCTGCTCCTTGCAATCATAACCTCTGTAACCTCCATATCCCCGCAGGCAGGAAACCGCTCCGCCATCTCCGATAATTTTCCCAAGGTCTCCAGCGTAACGGCATTAACGACAATGCGCGCCTCCGGATTTTTTGCCAATACCCCTTCGACGATTTCCAAAAGCCGTCCCTTGCTGCCTCCTATAAATACATGGGTAGGGACGGGGAGGTCTTTCATGCAGTCCGGTGCAAAGCCCGCTACCGGCACAATATTGTCCGCCTTGAATTTATCCCGGTTGGCTTTTATCAGTTCGATTCCCGCCGGATTTTCCTCTACGGCATAGACCGTACCCTTCGGACACGCAAGGGCTATCTCCACAGAAACCGAACCGGTTCCGGCGCCTATGTCATAGACGACTGCATCCTCTGTGAGCCGCAATTTAACCACAGATAAAATCCGTATTTCCTCTTTTGTCATAGGGACTTCTCCCCTTATAAACTCATAATCGGGTATGCCCAGCATACGAAACCTCCTTCAACACTTGTCATTAAGCATCTTCTTATATTAACCCAAACCTTGAACATTACCATAAACAGGGCGCTTTCGCTTATTTATGCCACGCAGCGGTACATAAGGCCCTGCAAAGCACCGCCTAAGTACCGGCGGGCATAAAAAACCTGTTTATGGTAATGGTTCAAGGAGCACGCAGGAATATATTCTCCAATGTTTTATAACAAGATGTTTGTCAATATTTTTCCAGTAATAAAACTGATAAATTATCCGGTTGCATATTCAGAAATTCCTCCGGTAGGCCGGTGAGAATCCGCTCCTCCGGATAGGACAGCCGCTCTCCTACTGTTAATCTCACATGGTTCAGACCTTTTTCAAGCAGGCTCCTGCTGACAGCGGACACATCTTCTTTATCACCTAACAGGGTGCACACTCGTCCTCTTTTTTCAAGCAGCGAAATCAAATCCGCATCCCGGCCATGGCAGCTTGCCAGTTCCACCTGTTCCCATGGGATTCCCAACCGGTTCAGAAAATAGGCGACAGAGGAAATGCCGGAAACCGGAACCACCTGCCAGTCCGCAGTCTCGCCATTTTCCCCACAGGTTGTCAGGATCATTTTGCCGTCTTTTTTCTTTTGCGCCTTTTCCCAAATCCCCTTTGCGCCGGAATAAAAACCGATATCCCCGGAATATCCTATTGCCGCCTTTTTATACATGGTATGCCGCCCCAAGAAATCCAGAATTTCCTCCGGCTTATAGCAGTTTATCCGGGGCTTGTCTCCAAACCCCTTATATATGTCAAGAACCCGCTCTGCGCCGAACAAAACGTCCGCATCTGCTAAAGCCCCGACTGCCTCTTTGGTAAGCAAAGCTTCCCCGCCCGGTCCCATTGCAACCAGATATAAAATCCTCTCCTTTGCCTGTTCCAGATTCAGGCCATAGGCGGTTTCTAAAACTGATAAGACCTGTTCCAGCGTGATTCCCTGTATCTCTTCCTCCGGTCTTCCCACCACCAGAATGGAAATTCCAAGCCGGAGGGCCGCCTCGCATTTTTCCGGATAGCCGCCCTCTTTTCCGGAGCTTTTTGTCACCAGCCATGCCGCCCGGCTTTCCTTTAGCATACAGTAATTCATTTCCTCGCTGAACGGCCCCTGCATACCGATGATATGTTTTCCTTCAAAGCCTAACACCCTGCACCTTTCCATAACCGGGGCGGCCGGGAGCACCCTTGCCACGCACCGGCTGGCATAGTCGGGAATCACTGTGTATTTATCCAGTTCCTTACTGCCCGTAGTAATAAAAATATTGCCCTCCACATGGCTTAAATATTCCGCCGCCTCCGCCACATCTGACACAAAAACCGTATCGGAAAATGATACCTCCTGCCGCCTGACCCGGAGATAAGCGACGCCTGCCTGCTCACAGGCGCCGAAAATATTGGCCGTCACCTGCGCCGCATAAGGGTGAGTTGCATCAATACAGTAATCGGGCTGTACGGCTGCAAGCAATTCCTCCATCTCTGAGCTGCCAAGCCGTCCGATATGGAAAAAAATATTGTCCCCCTTCGGCAGCAATTCGGCTCCATATTCCGTCGCCACACAAATATGCAGTTTCAGTTGTGTATCCTTCAGGCTTTCCGCTAACTTCCGTCCCTCTGCGGTTCCCCCGAAAATCACTATGTCTGCCATCTGCTTTCTCCTTTATTCCAACTTTCCTTTCGCAAACTGTCCTATTTAAGTTTATATCCCCGGGGCGTCACCATTCGCCCGCCTATTCGTCTGGTCTGGGAATTACCGACAAATACAGTGGTAAACATATCCGCTTCCGTCTCCGCTAATTCCCGCAAGGTCAGGATACGCTGCTCCTGCCCCGCCCTGCCGATATTTTTTACATAACCGCAAACCGTATCGGGCGGCTGGTATTCCATAATCAGTCCACAGGCTCTTTTCAGATAATCCCGCCGCTTGCGGCTGGCAGGATTGTACAGGCAAATCACAAAATCCGACGCAGCCGCATTTTTTAACCGCAGTTGAATTTTATCCCATGGCGTCAGCAAGTCGCTCAAACTGATTACGGCAAAATCATTTCCCAAAGGCGCACCTAACACAGCGCTGCCGGAAAGAGCCGCAGTCACGCCAGCCACCACCTGGATATCCACCTGGGGATAGTCCTGTCCCATTTCCAGCAAAAGCCCCGCCATGCCATAGACTCCCGCGTCTCCGCTACAAACCATAGCCGTTCTTCTGCTTTCTGCCGCCTCTAAAGCCAGCCGGCACCGTTTTGTCTCCTCGGTCATTCCGGTAACGATGTATTCCTTATCCGGAAAATGCTGCCGCAAAAGCTCCACATACACCTTGTAGCCTGCAATCACCTCACAGGCAGACAGTACATCGCGGGCCTCCATTGTCATTTTTTCATATTCACCGGGGCCTGTCCCCACCACATATAAATCCGCCATATCTCTTCTCTCCACCATATGATATTCCAAGCAATGCCGTACCAATCCTTATACTTCTTGATACGGTATTCTGTCTGCCATACAAAAACATTCTTCTTTGTCATACATCTGTAATGCAATTTATTGCCGTTCCCCGACTTTTGCCAGGGCAACCGTCACCCCGTCGTATATCTTTTTCCGGCAGACAAGCCGCTCCGCCGCGCATACCATTATCGCCTGCCCGCCCGTCGCTAAGCCCTCCAAAGCAGACAGCCGCTCCGCTGCACTTGCCATTACCTCCTGCCTGTCCGGCGCTAAACCCTCCAAAGCGGACAGCCGCTCTGCCGCCGCCACTGCGCTCCGCTCACAGACATTTGCCACGCCGGTAACCTGTTCCACAAAATCAGAGTCATTAAACTCCCCCTGTATCTGTAAGAGGTGTTCTGCTGAAAAAGTAAGAAAGGGAATATTCTTTTTTTTGCAATACTGTATTAGTCCCTGCTCCTCTGCCTTCAAATCAATGCTCGCCACCGCCGCCAGCGCCTCCTCGCAATATCCTTCCTCCTTAAGGCAGCGCTCTAGTGCCCCGGCAATCCGGTGAACCGGCATATTTTTCCGGCAGCCGATTCCCGCCGTCAGCATCCTCGGTACCAAAACCAGCGTCCGGGCAAAAGGGGATTCCACAGTGCGGTCACAGCTAATATAAATCCCTAAAGAATCCTCCTGTAACGGTTCGTCTGACAGCGATTGTCCTTTTTCCCCTGCCTTTTTTTCCATAGAGTTTTCCGTCAGATATAGCTCCTCAAAATACTGCTCTGCCATTTGCGCTGCGGTTTCCTCGAATCCTTTCCCGGCGCAGATGCCGATTTTCCTGCCCGCCAATACCGCGGCAGAAATCTCCTTCGCCAGTTTCCAGTCCGTCACCGCCATATTGTGTTTTCTGGCAAAATCATCTACCGAAAAACGCCCCTCCCGGTCAGTGGCAGTGGTAATCACAGGCGTCGCCCCTATAAGCGCCGCTATCTGTTCTGCCAGCGCGTTGGCGCCTCCGGCGTGGCCGGATAACAGGGAAATACAGAATTTACCGGTTTCATCAACCACGACCACAGCCGGGTCGGAGGATTTATGCCTAAGACAGGGCGCAATGCTTCGGACTGCAATACCCGCAGCCGCAAAAAATACAATGGCGTCCGCCCGGTCAAAGCACTCCGCCACGCCCGCAGAAACGCTTTCTTTCATTGAAACCTCCGGCAGACTGCTGCATTTAATCCGTCCAATCAGTTCGTCCCCCTGATATCCCTCTTTCCATTTGTCTTCAAAGTTCCGCATCAGCATAGCGGCCTTTTTAGTACAGGCAAACATATAAAGCGTCATTGGTCTTTTCCTTTCCGAAACCCTGTTGTAAAGGTCTTGTCATACAGGCGGGATTTTGCGAATTTTCCGCCTAACACATCGCCCACAACAATAAGGGCGGTCTTTGTAATCCCGGCCTCTTCCATTGTGTCCGGCAGTCCGTCCAATGTAGTCCGCAGTATTTTCTCCTCCGGCCATGTGGCCTTATACACGACGGCAGTCGGCGTATCCGGCGCATACCCTCCCGCAAGCAGCTCCTCCCTCACCTTCCCTGCCAATCCTGCGGACAGAAACAAAACCATGGTGGACTGATGCGCCGCCAACTCTGACAACTGCTGCTTGGGAGGCACAGCCGTTCTCCCTTGCGCTCTTGTAATGATTACGCTCTGGGAAACCTTCGGCAGCGTATATTCCATCTGCAAAGCGGCGGCGGCTCCCGCCATGGAGCTTACGCCCGGACAGACCGCATAGGCGATTCCCCTTTTATCCAGTTCTGCCATCTGCTCTCTTATGGCACCGTAAAGAGACGGGTCCCCTGTATGCAGCCGGACCGTCGTCAAATGATTCTTCTCCGCCTGCTCCATCACAGAAATCACCTCCTCCAAATCCATATAAGCGCTGTTATAGATTTGGCATTGCTCCCCCGCCGCCGTAAGCAGGGCGGGATTCACAAGAGAACCGGCATAGATAATCACATCTGCCTGCTCAATCAGCCTCCTGCCCCTTACCGTTATTAAATCCTCCGCTCCCGGTCCCGCTCCCACAAAATGTACCATACCGCTACTCCATTCTTCCCTGATGAATTAAATCCTGCGCCCCTGCCGTCATTCCGAGAAAACCGAACTTTTCCGAAAACACAACTGCGCCAAATTCCATTTTGCCGCCAATCCGCCGTTCCATATGCTGCCGTATTTTTTCACAGATGCTTTCCATGACCGCCTCTCTTAAATTCCATTCCTCCAGGCGGGTAAGCATCTCGTCTGTATTGACGCACTGCAGCAGCGCTGCCGCCATTTCCCTTGTGCCGCCGCATAGCACTGTATGGACGGCAAAAATCTCGCCCCTGCCGTCGGCGGTCTTGGAATGGGTGTTCATAATCCCAGCCGCCAGTTTTACCAGTTTGCCGATATTGCCTGTCAAGAGAAACTGTTCCATGCCGTAGGCAACAGCCAAATCTATGGTTTCCCCAATATAATTGCTGCATTTTATGCTCTGCTCAAGATTCAAGTGCAAATATTCGGAGGCGTAAGCCTGTCCGTAGTTGCCCGGCGTCACCAGTAAAAAACGCCGGCCCTCCGCCGCCCGCTGGCGGATTTGCGCTTCAATGGTATCTACCACCGCCCGCTCGCTCATGGGCTCTACAATCCCGCTGGTTCCCAGAACAGATATGCCGCCTTCAATCCCAAGATCGGGGTTGAAAGTCCGCGCTGCCAGCTCCCGTCCCTCAGGAATGGAAATGGTGATTTTTATGCAGCCGGTATATTCCATAACCTCACACGCCTGCCCCACAGCCTGAAAAATCATCTTCCTCGGCACAGCGTTAATCGCCGCCTGCCCTACAGCCTGTTCCAGACCTTCCCGCGTCACCCGCCCTATGCCGAAACCGCCCTCTAAAAAAAGTTTGGGATATCGGTCCGAACGAAATGCCGTCTTTCCGGCGGCTGATTCTCCCGCCACCCGCTCAAGCCTTGCATGTACCCGGCAGCCGTCCGTCACATCCGGATCGTCGCCGCTGTCCTTCGTCACCATATACTCGCAGAAATCCTCCCCGGCCTCTACAAACGAAACCGGAACCTCCAATGTCACGCCCTTTGGCACAGTCACAGACACCGCAGAATTCTTCCTGCCGCCCTTTGGCACAGTCGCAGACACCGCAGAAGCCTCCCTGCCGTCCTTTGGCGCAGTCGCAGACACCGCAGAATTCTCCCTGCCGCCCCCTGACAGCAAATCCCTTACCGCCGCTGCTGCCGCTGCGGCCGCGCAGGTGCCCGTTGTCATTCCGCACTTTAACTTTTTTTGATTTTTCATGACATACTGCTGCATAATACCCAACCGAATCCTTCCGCCTTTGCAATCCGTTTCCACCCCGGCAGCCGCCGGGCGCAAATCAGGCTGCCGGACTAATTGTCTTTTACAATCAGCGTAGTAAAATATCCGGCGCCGCTCTTTACAGAATCTAAAGTCGGATATATTTTTTCATTTTCCATACCGCAGTTAGCAGCGGCAAAAGCAGTAAGCCTTCCCTGCCGCTCCGCCTCTAAAAGCTCCGCCCGCAGGCTTAGAAGCTGGCCGCCCGCCTTCATTACCACCTTTGTCCCCGGATACTGCAAAAGCGTGTCCGGTTCTTTTGCGCCCGGCAGAATGTGCACTTCCTCGCCGCCTAAGGCCAGCGGCTTTCCCAAAGCGGCAGCCACAGCGCAAAAAGAGGGGACGCCGCTGATAATCTGCGCGGAAAATCCCGCCTTTTGCAGACGCTCATGCAGCTTCATATAACTGCCATAAAGCGTCGGGTCCCCCAGATTTAAAAAGGCAACAGAATTTCCTTTTTCCAGTACCTTTGCTAAAAGGGAACTGCCTTTATCGTATGCCGCCTCCAACAAAGCCTCATCTCTTGTCATGGGAATCTCCACGCAAACCACAGGCTTATCCCGCATCTCCGGCACTGCCTGAACGCCAATCCGGTAAGCGGTGCAGTCCTCCGGCTTTTCAGCGGGAATCCCTATCACATCACATTTGCGGATTATCTCCGCCGCCTTTAAGGTCAAAAGCTCCGGGTCTCCCGGCCCAACGCCTACGCCATAGATTATGCCTGCCATTTTTTCCTTCCTTTCCCGCCTGTGTCAGAGGACAGCGGTTAATTTATCCACATATAATCTGCGGAACCGGGAATATTCTCCCAGCCCCTTTATCACTGCCCGAACCGGAAATCCCTGCTCCCGAAGGCAGGACAGATAGGAATCCGCCGCCCCGGCCATATCCTTTCTGGCATGGTCTCCGGCCACCACCATAAACGGGTGCAGTATCACCTCCGGTTTGGTCCCCGGATACCGGTCCTTCAAAATTTGCAGGGCGTCTTCCAAATCCGGCCTGGCCTCCACAGAGGCAATGCGGACATTGGATAAGCCAGCCCGTTCCAAGGCCCGGTTCATCTGCTCATAGCGGATATTGGCCGCATCCTCCGTTCCATGCCCCATTAGAATATATTCCTTTTCCGGCTCAAACTGTAACAGTTCCCGAAGCACCGGCGTCAGAGCGTCACAATCCTCCGGCTTTTGCAGTACGGTGTCTGTTACCCGGACCTTTTGAAACCTGTCCTGATATTTTGCCACAATACTTTTCATTTTCTGATACTCTAATCCCGGTATCATATGGGTTGGCACCACAATCAGCTCTGCCGCGCCCTGCGCCAGACAATCCTCAAGGGCCTCCTTTACCGTAGGAATCTGTATGCCCCGCTCCTTAAGCGCCTTTAAAATCATGCCGCTGGTATATGCCCTGCAAAAAATGATATCTTTCCCGGCTCCCGCTGCCTCCTGAATGTCCTCAAAAATTCTATCCAGGCTGTTTTCGGCTGCCTCCTCGTAACCGGTTCCAAAGCTAACAATCAGAATCGCTTTCTTTTTCATGCTTTTTCCGTTCCACCAATCTTCCCATAATAAAGGCAATGATTCCCACGCCGATTCCCGTCTGTACGCAGAATAACAGACTCTCAATCTCACCCGGAATCTCGCCGCCTAAGGCCGCCTCAAATACCGGCGTAAACCAAGGCTCGTACTCTCCCTGAATCTCCTCAATCTTCTGGCTCCCCGCATCATCAGAGCCGCCAAATTCCGCATCCTTTAAAGTGAACAGCGGAACAAGAATCAGCGCCAGAACAATCAACAACAATATTATAACAGTTTTTCCATGATTCTTCATCTCTAATTTTACCTCCCATATCCGATTGCCTTTAATTCCGGTCTGGCATAGCTTTCCATAGCCATCATAATCAGCACAGTCAAAATTCCCTCGATTACCGCTAACGGCAGCTGGGTAGGCGCAAACACGCCGAGAAATTCCAACGCAGAAGCCGCCACGCCGCCGTTGGCGCTTGGGTAGGCAATGGCAAGCTGTACGCTCGTCACGCAGTAAGTAAATAAATCCCCTAATGCCGCCGCCAAAAATATGCTGACATTCTTATTGACCTTCAGCTTTTTGCATAACCCGAAAATCCCGTAGGTAAGCAGCGGGCCTGCAATCGCCATGGAAAATGTGTTGGCGCCAAGCGTTGTCAATCCTCCATGGGCGAGCAGGATAGCCTGAAACACCAGAACAATAATTCCTAAAATACTCGTCACGCTGGGGCCGAACAAAATAGCACTAAAGCCGGTGCCGGTCATATGGGAACAGCTTCCGGTTACGGAAGGAATCTTGAGCGCAGACAGCACAAATACATAAGCGCCCGCCATGGCCACCAAGGTGACTGCCCTCCTGTTCTCCGCAAAGATTTTTTTAAGGTTTATCAATCCTTTTACCAGAAAGGGAAGACAGACAACTCCCCATGCAATGCACAATGCCGGCGGCAGAAAGCCCTCCATAATGTGCATGGCGTTGCTTACCGGGCATACCGACAGCGCAAGGGCAATCGCTATGCTGGCCTTCCATACATTCTTTTGCAGTTTCGTCATTTTTTCATTCCTCCTTCATTTACGCAGGTAATTGTGAATCTTTTATATGCTTTATTAACATTATGCGAACGGAACAATACCAGCGCAGGCACGCTTGCGCTACCCTCGCCACGCAGCGGTACATAAGGTGCTGCTTCGCACCACCTAAGTACCGGCGGGCTCACAGTGCCTGCTTATGGTAATTGTTCCATTTGCACAGCAATATAGGTTTTCATTTCACAATTACCTATAATATATATATCTAAAAAGCACTTTGTGCTTATTTGACAGTTTGGGACAGATATGCGGTAAGCTGGTCAATCGTACGGGGCGCAAAATCCGTCTGCAATGATTCTTTGTCCGTAAGGGCCTCCCACACCTGCATCACTGCCGGTTTTTTAAGATGCGCCTTCTCTAAGACCTCCTGTTTTTGAAAAATCTCCTCCGGCGGCCCGTCTGCGAGTAGCGCCCCTTCGGAGAATACCAGAAGGCGGTCTGCAAAGCGGTAAGCAAAATCCACATCATGGGTTGCAATCAGCAGGGTTTTCCCGTCCGTATGCAGCCTGTCTATAATCTGCTCCACCAGATTTGCATTGACCGGGTCTAAAGCCGCCATGGGCTCATCGAATATCAAAAGCTCACTCTCCATAGCCAGAATATCCGCTATGCTGACGCGCTTTTTCTCTCCGCCGCTCAAATACTGGGGCGCCCGGTCTTTTAGCTCCTGTAAATCCATATAGTCAAGAGCGGCCTCCACCCGTCTTTGCACCTCCGCCTTTGTAAGCCCCAGATTCATCGGGCCAAAGGAAATCTCCGCCCGCACATTTGAGGCGATAATCTGGCTGTCTGCATCCTGGAACACAAAGCCGACCTTTTTATAAAGCTCGTGAAACGCCTTCTTTTCCAGCTTCCTTCCCTCTAAGAAAATTTCTCCCTGTCCGGGCGTAAGCACGCCGTTCAAATTGAGGAAAAAGGTGGACTTGCCCGCCCCGTTCGGCCCCATGACAGCAATCCTTTCTCCCCTGTAGATTGTCACATTTATACTCTGCAATACCGTTTTGTCTTCATAGGCAAAGGATAAATCCCTTGTCTTTAACAGTTCTTCTCTGATTCTGCTCATCTTGTAAACCTTCCTAATATGATTATCGCCGCTATATAAGCTGCCGCTCCGGCAAGCTGTCCCGCCGACACCGGTCTTTGTTCCCTTAAAAATTCCAGCTTCCCGTCATAGCCTCTGGCTGCCAAAGCGTCATAGTACCGTTCCGCCTTTTGCATGGACAGAATAAACAGATTGCCCGCTATGCCCGCAAAGGTGCGAAAGCCCTGCCGCAAACTGCCATACCCCAGCCGCACCTTCGCCGCCGTCTGCATACGCTCCGCCGTCTCTAACAGGATAAAAATGTAGCGGTAGATCAGGTGCATCAGCTCCACCAAAAGCCCCGGCAAATGCAAGTTTTGCAGCACGCAGATAAACTCTCCCATAGGAGTGGAAAACGCCATCATATAAAGGGCGCTCATACCCGCAAACGCCTTTAACAAAACCTGCGCCGCCGTCGCAATTCCCTGCCTTGTAACGCATACATAAAAAAAACAAAGCGAAAAATTAAAATCACCCTTCGGCGTCCCCGCAAAATCCACAGCAATCATAACGCTGCTTAACAGCATAAAGGCAAAAGGAATAGTGAGGTAATGCGCATATGTCCTTATGGGAAGCCTGCCCGCAATCAGCGTCAAACCGGACATAACTAAAATGGCAAACAGCGAAATCCTTACCCGGTTAAAAATAATCACCATAAGCAGGGTACCCACCGCCAGCAGCACTTTAAATCCGGCATTCCATTTTGTCATTCCCGAATGATACGCATAATAATCTATCTTCATAAATCCCCCTCTGAATCAACATTTGTCTGAAAACAAAAAAGCCCGCCTGATATCCGCTTACCGCAATATCAGACAGGTTTCTAATTCCTTCCACGCAAAATAAACCTCCTGCCAAGGGAAAATTTCTTCCCCGGAAAGAGCTTATTTCTCAGCATCTGTACATCGCAGCACTTACGAACACGAACAAAAAGGCAGGTCTTCTGACTTGGCATCATCGCATTTTTCGTCTTCCCATTTTCACAGTGACGGCCTTGCGGCTGTAAAATGCTCCGCTTACACAGCGACGGGATCGTCTGGGATTCGCACCCAGTTCCCTATTATCCTGACCTGCGGTTCCAAAGGTAAGCAAAACCGCATCAGGCACCTTTTCGTTTTCAATTAAAATATTTCCTTAAGTATTATAGCAAATAAAAAGTATCTAACTCCCTCTTTTGATATCCATTTTTATAAAGTCAATGTAAGGTCAACCGCTTTTTGTGAAAAGTTCCACCCCCCATATCTAGCATCTTCAAAAGGATACTCTTTATAAGTAATGTATTTTTTTATGATGCGCACTAATTTCTGATATTCTTTATAAACGATATCATATGATGGAATTAACTCCTTACAATAAGTGCATAAATATAATCTACCCCTGGTTAATTCATTCCGCTCTACATTTATTTTACAATGCACATGCTCAATAACAGGACTTTTAAATATTACTTCAGAAGCCGTTTTATTATTTACCAGCTTCCCCCATTCCTCTTTATATATATATGTCTTGCGTAGTGAAGAGACATCTTTATTATATTTTCCTGAAGCATCATATAATTGTACAGTCTTCCATGTACAGATATATGCTTTTTTTTCGTCATTATATTCCCGTTGTTCATCTAATATTATATATCCATTATCAGATAAATATTTCATAAAATCCTTATCTTCTTCCGGGGTAATATAATAATTATACTGTCGTCCCATTCTTTGAGTTCCTTTCTTATTAAAAATGAGTATACCACTTCATACCAAATTTAGCAATGCGTTTATCCCCCGCATTTCTCCGCATAAATTATCCCCGCATTTCGCACATAAAAAAGGCAGGTCTTCTGACTTGGCATCATCGCATTTTTCGTCTTCCCATTTTCACAGTGACGGCCTTGCGGCTGTAAAATGCTCCGCTTACACAGCGACGGGATCGTCTGGGATTCGCACCCAGTTCCCTATTATCCTGACCTGCGGTTCCAAAGGTAAGCAAAACCGCATCAGGCACCTTTTCGTTTTCAATTAAAATATTTCCTTAAGTATTATAGCAAATAAAAAGTATCTAACTCCCTCTTTTGATATCCATTTTTATAAAGTCAATGTAAGGTCAACCGCTTTTTGTGAAAAGTTCCACCCCCCATATCTAGCATCTTCAAAAGGATACTCTTTATAAGTAATGTATTTTTTTATGATGCGCACTAATTTCTGATATTCTTTATAAACGATATCATATGATGGAATTAACTCCTTACAATAAGTGCATAAATATAATCTACCCCTGGTTAATTCATTCCGCTCTACATTTATTTTACAATGCACATGCTCAATAACAGGACTTTTAAATATTACTTCAGAAGCCGTTTTATTATTTACCAGCTTCCCCCATTCCTCTTTATATATATATGTCTTGCGTAGTGAAGAGACATCTTTATTATATTTTCCTGAAGCATCATATAATTGTACAGTCTTCCATGTACAGATATATGCTTTTTTTTCGTCATTATATTCCCGTTGTTCATCTAATATTATATATCCATTATCAGATAAATATTTCATAAAATCCTTATCTTCTTCCGGGGTAATATAATAATTATACTGTCGTCCCATTCTTTGAGCTCCTTTCTTATTAAAAATGAGTATACCACTTCATGCCAAATTTAGCAATGCGTTTATCCCCCCGCATTTCTCCGCATAAATTATCCCCGCATTTCGCACATAAAAAATGTAGAAGTATATCGGCGGAGGTGGTATACTGTATCTGTTGGAACCCCGGACAGAAATTTATATATGGAGAAAATACTATGTCAAAAGCAAAATCTATTATATATGCGCTGCTTGCAGCAACCTTCTATGCAATCAATATCCCCTTTTCAAAGCTGCTTCTTCCCCATGTCGGCACTACGACCATGGCCGCCCTGCTTTACCTTGGCGCCGGAACCGGCGTCGGAATCATATCCCTTTTCAACAGGCAGGAGCCGGAGGCAAAGCTGGAGCGAAAAGATATGCCCTTCGTAGTCGGAATGATTCTGTTAGACATTGCCGCTCCTATTTTTTTAATGGCGGGAATCCGGTACGGCTCCTCCGCCAACGCCTCCCTGCTTGGTAATTTTGAAATTGTCGCCACGACAATTATCGCGCTGGTCATATTTAAAGAGGCTGTTTCCAAACGCCTGTGGGCTGCCATTTTGCTGATTACCCTATCCAGTATTCTGCTCTCCTTTGAAGGCACAGACAGTTTCCGCTTTTCTTACGGCTCCCTGTTTGTCCTGCTGGCCGCCATTTGCTGGGGCTTTGAAAACAACTGTACCAGAAACATCTCCTCAAAGAGCACCTATGAAATCGTTGTTTTAAAGGGCATTTTTTCCGGCCTCGGCTCTCTTGTCATCGCTTTCCTGATGAGAGAACAGGCGCCCCGTCTGCCTTATATAGTTCTGGTATTGCTGTTAGGCTTTGTTGCCTACGGCTTGAGCATCTTCCTCTATGTCCGCGCGCAGAATACGCTGGGCGCGGCAAAGACAAGCGCCTACTACGCAATCGCGCCCTTTATCGGGGCCTTTCTTTCCTTTGTCTTCCTCGGAGAGCGTCCCACCGGAATGTACTTAACCGCGCTGGCAGTTATGATTATGGGAACCCTGTTAGTAATCTCTGATACGCTGATTCGGTCCCACTCCCACCTTCATCAGCATACCTTCACGCATACCCATGACGGCAGCACGCATACCCACACAATCGAACATACACATGAACACAACCACTACCGAACCGACGGAAAACATGGTCATCACCACTCAACAAAAGAATTAGTTCAGGAAATGGCTTCTCATTAATAAATTCTGACTAAGCGCCTTCATTCGCTTTTGTCTCCATTCCCACCAGGTTTCTCCGTCATCAAAGCGTGACCTTGACGAAGCGCCCATAGGCATAGACTGTCCGATATGCTCATCAATGGAAGCGCCAAAATGCTCGGTATGAAATCTGGAAGAATAGCCGGGCATTGCCGCAAAGGGATTATACACCGCTCTGTCCTGGGCTGTATATCCCAAAACCCACGCCTCATAGTCGGGATCATTTTTCATCTGCTCCCAGCCTGCCTCGGTAATCGACCAGACATTGACATCGCCCTGCTGGGAGGCGTCATAGGGAATACTGTTCATCAATGCAGTAAAAAACGCTTTGTATTCCTCCATGGTCATATCCTCTCTGGAAACATTTTCTGCGCCGAATTTCCGGATAACATTCTGACCGGCGCGAATCTGGCCGTTTACCCGTCCCGCCTGTTCCGGGTGCTTTTCCTTATACTCCGCTGTGGCGCTGCCCACATCTTTTTTGACTGTCTGTTGCTGCGTTCCCCGCTTCATAGCATTTTCTCTGGCAATCCGCTCATATTCCTCATGTAATTTATCCACCTTCTCTCGTCCGGTTTCTGTCACTGAATGAGAAATCCTTAACGGCCCTGTCACACAATACTTGGAAATCCCGCCATTTTCATTCAATTCTATCAAGTATGAGCAACCCGGCTCTGCCGGATATGTGGCTATCCAGTTTTCAACATTCTGCATCACTTTCTCCGCCAACTCCGGATTATTTTTCATCTTCTCCTCCAAAGCGGGATGCACAATGACAGCTTTTTGCCCGGCTACAGAATTTCTCCTTGTTATCACCGTCGAATCGTAATCGGAGGGCTCGGCTCCGGCAGGCCTCCATTCCAGAATAGATTCATCTACATCATCAGAAAAAAACTTCTCAAAAGGAAAATCGTTTCTATCCCATGTCGCCTGTGAAATCTTCGAGCCGTCCATCACATGGTAATATGCTCCCGGATACTTCGATTTCCACATATCTTTCAAACGGATTGCTCCGGTTTTTTCAGTTAAGTTTGCGGATATGGTATAAAGCATATCATCTGTTTTCATATATACGGTATGCCCCTTTTTAGCTACATTATTAAAATGAGTTGAAGAATCCATACCCGCTGATTGGGCAGATTTATTAGCTTTGTATCCTATTGGAACATTTGTTGTCACTCCACCTACATTCATTTTCTCAATCCTCCTGCAATCTAATTTTCCTAACAGCATTTCCACTGCCATTCCAAATATCTCTTACATACAATATCGTCTGTTCAAAAACTCATCTGAATATTGGCAGCATCAAACACCTATTGACTACATAAAACGACCATATTCATACGCCGCTGCCGCAAACATCTGAGGCTGACCGATAAAATGATAATTTACCATACCAAATCCGCTTTTTTGAAAGTTCTCTGCCATAAGCAATTTGTGATATTGCAGCTTGGCAAACTCCCTGCGTTTTTCTGCCGCCTCGGCTGCAAGCTCCTGATACTTCTCCCGTCTTCCCCTCTTTGCCGCCTGCTCCGCCTTAATCTTAGCTCTGGTTTCCGGCGTATCGTTATTACAACCGCTGATATATGTCACGCTCCCGTCCTCATGAATTACGACTCCACCGGGTTCATAATTCAATCCCTGTGCTGCAAACATAGCTTTTGTTCTTGGAATATTATTGAAAAAATCGTCTATTTTTCCTTCGTAGTAAGCTGCTTTCTCTGAATCATTTGCCATTTCCTCCACAATATTCGGCGCAATAATAACATCATTTCCACTCATGCCTTTTCCCACCCGGTCAAGGCTTTTCTGGTCTTTTCCTACGCTTTCATACCGCACATTTCCATATTTTTGTTTTAAATAGTCCTTATACGCTTCCGTCCTATCTGTAGAACTACTCCCCGCGGTCTGCTTCACCATATCTGCAAAGCTGGTCTTTTCCGCCGTATTATTTTTCTGTGCCTTATTTGCATACTGATACGCCGCCCATGTGCCGTTTATATTACCAATATCCATTTTCATTTCTCCTTCCAACATTGATTCTTCTGTCATTCAGAATCAAATCCACTCTCTCATATGAGTCCAAGCAAACACAATATTGATTGCTATTTACTTTCTCTCCATAAAGGACTCATATACACCTAACATCTTGCTGTATATTGCATATCCGCTGTAATTATGCGCTTTATATTGCATTTCCATCATTTCCTTTGCAATATCCAAGAAATTTGATCTGAAATTTGATGCCTTTGCCAAATCCGTAGGTGTTATATCTGCCCCGGTTAAAATACTTGTGGGAACACTGCGATCTAATTTTCCCTGATCAACTAAATAGGCATTGAGTGCAAGCATCTCATTTTGTGTCGCATTGGATATGTCTATTGTGCGTGGATCAATGAGCTGTTCCTTTTCCTCACCGTCCGCAGATGTTGTTACAATCCGCAGCATTGGATTTTCTCTAGTATAGGAGTCCGATTTATAAATTGTAACATTCGCTCCTTTGTCTAAGGCTCTCGATACCAAACCGCCGATCCTTAAATATGCCGGACCGTTGTAAAAACTGTTTATATTATCATTTGTCTGTACTACTGTTTTTCCTATCTGATTTGCTTCTCTTTTTTTAACTACAGTCCTTGCCATATCTAAACTGCTATTTATTGCATTTATCATAATTTCCGCAGCTCCCTCCGTTTTCAAATATTTTTCAATACTTTTCTATTTTTCGGCAGTTCCTCTGTCGGTCAGAACCGCCATGCCCCCTTATGCTAAGTCCGGACATATACTGCCTTTTATAAAATATTCCCCATCGCACTACTGCTGTATGTGCTGATTGCACTCTCATAAGCTGCTGTCGCCACCGGCATCTGCGCTTGGGTTATAAAATGATAGTTTGCATTCGCAATAAGGCTGCTCCTTTGAAACACATCTGACATAAATTGTTTCTGATATTGCCATTCCGCAAGTTCTCTATGCTTCTCCGCCGCTTCTTCAGAAAGTTCCTGATACCTCTCCCGTCTTCCCCGCTTTGCCGCCTGCTCTGCCTTAATCTTGGCTCTGGTTTCCGGTGTATCGTTTGAACCACGACTGCAATATGTCACGCTCCCATCCTCATGGATAATCACTCCGCAAGGTTCATACACCATTCCCATTGCTGCTGACATCGCCTTTTTTCTTGGGATGTCATTAAAAAAATCGTCTATTTTTCCTTCGTAGTAAGCTGCTTTCTCTGAATCATTCGCCATTTCTTCCACAATATTCGGCGCAATCACCACATCATTCCCACTCATTCTTTCAGCCGCCCGGTCAAGACTTTTCTGGTCTTTTCCTACGCTTTCATACCGTACATTTCCATACTTTTGTTTCAGATAGTCCTTATACGCCTCTGTTCTATCTGTAGAACCACTCCCCGCGGTGTGCTTCACCATATCTGCAAAGCTGTTTTTTTCTGCCGCATTATTTTTCTGCGTCTTATTCGCATACTGATATGCACCTATCAATGCACTGTTTACATTGGCAATACTCATTTTCATCCATCCTTTCCTATACCATTTTGATCCCTCTGTCATTCAGAACCAAACCGCTCTCTCATCAAGTCCAAGCGTTATTTACCACTTTCATTCGCAAAAAACAAAGTCATCCCGGATCATATCAATCGTGTATAAAACTGCTAAACATACCCAACAACATTCTCCCATCCATTGCCTGCCTGAACAGACCAGAGTTCATGTAATCATCAATCATTGCGCCAATCATGGAAACCCAGTCCTGCTTTACGTTCTTAAAATGATCCATCGTATTTGTCATTTCAAAGTATCCGTTATGCATAGCGTTGTTCCTATAATAATTCAATGTCTGCCAACTACCGAAAGTTCCTCCTGTGCCATTGCCGTTTGCATCGGCATAATTGCACAATGCAAACATTTCTATCTCGTTTGCCGTCTGAGGATTGACCTTGCGGATATCTATGTTATATTCATCCGTCTTACCATTTCCTTTCTGAACCTTTACTGTTATAATCGGATTATCTACAGAATAATTCTCCGCATATTCGGCCCTCATTCCATAATGCATATTGCCAGAACCCTTTAAGAAACCTATCCCCAACAACCTTTCATCCGCATCCGAAGCATTCACTTCTCCAGCGCTGAAATTCGCATGTTGGTTTGTCGTTGTTTTTCTATATTCACTTGTATAAAAACCAACATTTACCTTATTTACCGTTTCCAAAATCAATACACCTCCTCGTCAAATATCTCCAAACATACTACCGCTGTATGTACTGACTGCACCCTCATAAGCCGCCGCTGCTGCCGACATCTGCGGCTGATTGATGAAGTGATAATTTACTATACCAAATGCGCTTTTTTGAAACACTTCTGACATAAGCTGTTTATGATATTGCAATTCTGCAAGCTGTCTGCGCTTATCTGCTGCTTCTGCGGCAAGTTCCTGATACTTCTCGCGTCTTCCTCTCTTTGCCGCCTGCTCTGCTCTAATCTTCGCTTCAATCTTTGCCTTCACTTCTGGTTTCAAATCTGCACTGACAATACGATGAACAATGCCTCTTGAATCTATGTAGCAGGTTTCCGCTTGTATTTCAAAGCCTTTTGCTGAAAACTCTGCTTGGTGCGCAGGAAAAGAATCAAAATAATTCTGTATTTCTCCTTCATATTTTGATGCTATTTCTGGATCGTTTATCATTTTCTCCATAATGTTTGGAGCAATCACAATATTATTGATACCCGCCATACTTGCTCCAAAATTATCAATGCTCCTCTGATCTGTACCAATATCTTTTACCATTACATTTGCGCCATACCGCTGTTTCAGATACTCCACATACTGCTCTATCCTGTCTGTAGAACTGCTCCCCGCGGTCTGCTTTACCGTATCCGCAAAGCTGGTTTTTTCTGCTGTACTCCCTCTCTGCGTCTTATTCACATGCTGATACGCCGTTAACAGCGCACTGTCTACATTACTAATACCCATTTTCCCTGCTCCTTTCTCGACATCTCCCGCAACACTGCTGATTTGATCAGAAGAACTGACCTTGGAAAGTTCCAACAGCTTATCAAGAAACGATTCATAAAACTTACGTTCCGTTTCTGCAAACTCAGGATGCATTGGTGGAGATATGGGATTATAAATCCTTTCCAAAATATTTTTAACCATAGCTTTTGCTGATTCGGCAGTGTTTCCCAGAAAATCGAAACTGCGTTGTTCTTTACCTTGTTCAACCTGAATAACCAGTGCTGTTGATATTCGGTTCATTGGAAATGGATCGATCCCTGTTTCTTTAAGTGTTTCCTCATATGCTTGCATAACGGCTTCTGAGCATGACGGCTTATACGCTTCGGTCCTATCTGTAGAACTACTCCCTGCCGTCTGCTTTACCATATCTGCAAAGCTGGTTTTTTCTGCCGCATTATTTTTCTGTGCCTTATTCGCATACTGATACACCGCTAAAGCAATATCTATATTTCCAATATCCATTTTCATTCCTCCATATCATATTATTGGGATTCCTCTGTCGGTCAGAATCCCTCCGCTCTCTCTTATAAGTCCAAGCGCTGTCTGCTTACTGCTCCAAAAAATCCCAAAACTGCTTATACTTAGCATAGCCCGCCAAATTTCCGGCATCATATTGCATCTGCATCATATCCTTGATAATGCCAAACCAATTTGCTTTATTAAAATAAGAATAAACGCTGTCGGCATTGTAATTTGCATTTGCACCTATAAAAGCGCCCTGTGCATCAGGGCATTTCCCACTATCCGCCAAGTGACTGGAATAGGCAAACATATCCAGATAATCGCTGTTGCCCGGATTGACCTTTGAAATATCCACCATGCGTTCCTCTGTCACATTTCCCGCCGAATCCCATGCCTTCACTTTGTAAACAGGATTTGCCGGGTCAAAATCCTTTGGCTTATAAACGGTAACGGAACCGTTGCGGTCTGCACTGGAACCGATTGCGGTTCCATCTTCTTCGTTAGAAATATGCAGGGCAAAAGAAGATTTCACCCCTTCTGTCTTTCCCATATTACCCGTATAAGTTTTTCCCGCTGCTGCCGTTCTTCTCATTTCATATCTCAATGGATAAGTTGTGTTCACTCCTCCTACATTCATTTGCAATATCCTCCATTCTTTAACTATTTTCTCATACATTGCCGCCATATGTACCGACTGCGGTTTCATATGCCAGCGGCAGCGGCATCTGCATCCAACTGGTAAAACGATTGTCCATGCTTATAAAATAATCGTTTGCTCCCATATTAAAACCGCTCTTTTGCAAAGCCTCCGACACAAGCTGTCTGTGATATTGCAGCTTGGCAAGCTCCCTGCGTTTCTCTGCCGCCTCGGCACTGAGTTCATGATACTTTTCCCGTCTCGCCCGTTTTGCGGCCTGCTCTGCTCTCACCTTAGCCTCAATCTTCGCCCGCACCTCCGGTTTTAAATCTCCCGTAAGATATTTATGGACTACGCCGTTCTCATCTATGCCTACGGCATAGGAATATAACTCATGCCCCATTAATGACAATTCCGCCTGATGTTTTGGAAAATCATCAAGCGCCTTTTTAATTTTCTGTTCATAATAGGCTGCTTTCTCCGGGTCATTTACCATTTTCTCTAAAATATTCGGAGCAATTACCACATTGTTGTACCCTGCTATGCTTGCGCCAAAATTATCAACACTTCGTTGGTCGTTACCGACATTTTTTACCATTACATTTGCGCCATACCGCTGTTTCAGATACTCCACATACTGCTCTGTCCTGTCTGCTGAACCGCTCCCCGCGGTCTGCTTTACCATATCTGCAAAGCTGGTTTTTTCCGCCGCATTGCTTTTCTGTGCCTTATTTGCATACTGATACGCCGCTAACAGCGCGCTGTCTACATTACCAATTCCCATTTTCTCTGCTCCTTTCCCGGCGGTCACACCGCCTGTTCATTTTTCATCATTACCAACAGGGTAAATACCTTGTTCTCCGCCTGCCAGTCCACGCCGCCATGATATTTCTCCGCAGTGTTTTTGATGTTGGCAAGCCCTATCCCATGTGCCTTTTTGTCCGGCTTGGTGGTAGCCGGCAGTTCTGCTCCCTTCTTCCGCACCACATTTCCGTCAAAACTGTTTTCCACTTTCAGGAAGAACAGCTTCCCCTTTGAAAATGAAGTCAGACGGATAAATGGTTCCCTATCCCCTCCTTTCCCGTTTTTGCAGGCTTCCACTGCATTGTCTAAGGCATTTCCGATGATAACGCCTATGTCATAACTCCGGATTACAAGATTATCCGGAAAAATCAGCTTTTCCGCATACAACTTTGCCTCCGGCACTGTGCGCAAAAGCTCGTGATATTTCATATTCAAGAGCGTATCCACCACAGCATTTCCCGTCTTGTACTGCATTTCCAATCTGTCAAAGGTCTGGTTTAACTCCGATAAATACGCCTTCAGTTCCTCATTTTCTCCGCCCTGTCCGGCAAGCCGCATAATCACAGCAAGGGTATTTCCCATATCGTGCTTCATACTCCGGACGCCGGAATATATATGCTCTAACTCCGCAATCTGTCCCTGCATACTGCCAATCTGCTGCTCCAAAATAATCCGGCTGTTCCGCTCCCTGTTTAGGGAAATCATATCCTGAAACAGCTTTACGCTGTATACCACAGACAGCAGGCACAATACCAGAATTGCCGGAACGACTACCGTCAACGCCGGGTGTCTGGCATATAACAGCGTTGGCACTCCGTCCTCCACAGTAACCATAAACATCCGCAATAATATACAAATCAGAAATCCCGCCATACTCGGCGCAAGCAGAAAATAAAGCTCCGTCCTGTTTATGGGATACTCTTTTTCCCGAAAACTCTGTATTATTTTTTTCAAAGAGCCCACGCACAAAATAGTAAAAACCCCATACATCAAAATCTGCAACAATACGGTAGTGGCATTAATAAGTATCATCGTATGGTCCGCCGACATATGCCCTTTCTCTAAGCACCACACCCACACGCTGTACAGATTGCCGCCAAGCAACAGGACGCTGTAAGAGATAAAATAGCTAATGTGGCTGACCATCATAAAAGTAACTAACAGATAGCCGGTGATTCTTTTTCCCACCTGATAAAAAAGCAGGGCAAGAATTACAATCATGCCAAACATAGCCGCCTGCTTTTCCACTAACCGGATATCCTCATATCCATAAGGAAGCAACCTTGCAATGCAGAGACCGCACACCGTATAAATCACCGCTATCAAAAAACCCTTCCCTCGCTTTTCGCCCCCTCTGTATTCCAGAAAATGTCCCAGAAAATATTGCAGGCCAAACCCCTGAACAGCCATATAATAAATTTCAAAAAAAATACTGATTATTTTAGACATCTGCCGCACCTCCGCCGTCCAGATACCGCATATATGCCTTTACAAAATCGTGATATTTTTCCTTTGCCATATAGACCTGTTCCCCATTAGACAACTCAATCGCGTTATTGGTATATTGGGTGATATGCTCCATATTCACAAAGTACCCCCTGTGGCAGCGGTAGAAACTGCCGTCCAACTCCTCCGCCAACTTCGACATGGCGTAGTAGGCTTCAATGTCCTCTCTTACAGTGTGTATCACGACCTTGTTGGCCCGGCTCTCAATGTAAAGAATTTCCCTCTGCTTCACCACAAAGCTGCAATTTTTCTTCTTGATAAAAAGTGTGGAGCCCTCCCTTGCGCCGCCCTGCTTTTCTATCTGCTTCTTTGCACCGGCAAAAACCTCTGCAAATTTCTGCCCGGAAATCGGCTTTAAAAGATAGTGAAAGGCGCTCACATCGAAGGCCTCAAACACATACTCTTTTACCACAGTCACAAAAATGATAACCGCCCGCTCGTCATACCTCCGCAACTCCCTCGCCGTCTCAATCCCATTTTTCCCTTCCATTTGTATGTCAAGGAAAATGATGTCAAAATGCCGTTTTTCCGCAAGCAGTTCCTTTCCTGTTGAAAACTGCCTGATTCGACAGCCTGCGCCCTGCATTTCCACCAACTCCGCTATCTGCTCCCGGATATTTTTCTCATCATCACATATTGCTATCTCCACTAGTCCACCACTTCCCGATTATTATCATTTCAATTATGAACAAAAAACACTAAAATTATCTCTGTCTTTTATATCGGCAGACTTTTCCTTCCCACAGCGCAAATGATACGAATCCGGCTTTTTTTAATATGAAATCAACAAATTTTGATAAAATTTTTTTCCGGATAATCGCCCAAAATGGAAAGTGTACTTGACATCTGAATTATTTTTGCTATAATAAAGATATGGAAAGTACACTTTCCATAGAAAGAGGGATATTTTGAAAAATCGATTAGAAGAATTACGCAAACAAAGAGGTATTAAACAAGAAGATTTAGCTGCTGCTCTTGAAGTATCTCGACAAACAATAGGCTCTTTAGAAAATGGGCGTTACAATCCCTCTATTATGTTAGCCTTTAAAATTGCAAGATACTTTCAAATGAGCATTGAAGATATTTTTATTTATGAGGAGGAAAAAGAAGATGAAAAATAAATATCAAATTTGGTACATTGGTTATATCATTTCATTATTGTTAATTCTTATCATTCTTTTTACAGATTTTTCAAAAATTGCAGATACCGGACTTGCAATTTTATTTAGCGTGGTTCTTGGGGTTTCCCACGTTCAAGTTCTACACAACAAAATGATGAAAACTGATACCGATTACAAAATCAATGTTATGGACGAACGCAATATTATGATTCAAGAAAAAGTAGGAAATATGACAAACATGATTAACACCGCATTATTAGGCTTGGCAACTGTCATATTTATTTGCTTAGACTATGTAATTCCGGCGATTGTTACTGGAATTATTATTACAATCCAGCCTATTATATTGATTACTATTAGTAATATATTTGAGAAAAAATTGTAGAAATGAAATATGCCGATTATGAATTTTTTTTTCATTTGAGTTTCCGCTAAATACATTTTAGCAGGAATAAATGCCTGATAAAGTATCTGAACATCGTTGTTTTACGGTGA
>CANQMR010000011.1 GCA_947625015.1 uncultured Lachnospiraceae bacterium
ACAATTAACGGATGAAAACCTTGTATATACAAGGATTGAGGCGTGATTTAAAGTGGGTTCAACTCCCATCAACTGCATTATAATTTAATTAGAAAAAAATAATTTCCTGCTTAATATTTTTAAAATATTGGCAGGATTTTATTATATATATTAATAAAAATACCGCCTTAAATTTATTTAATTTGGTGAAAAGGCCAAAGTTACGGATTTCCGCTTTTCTTACAAAAGGTTTTATGGTATTATACATAAGGTTATTGTTAGGTTTTTTGAAAAATGACATACACTTAATATTATTAATGATAAATGGGAAAGCTAGGAGGATGTTTTATGAAGCCATATAAGGATTTAACAAAGGAAGAATTATTAGAACTGAAAGGCCGCTTAGAACAGCAGTACAAAGAGGCCCAGGGCAAGGGACTTAAGTTAGATATGTCAAGGGGCAAGCCGGGAATTTCCCAGTTAGATTTATCCCTGCCCATGTTGGATGTGCTGACTTCTAAGGATGAGATGACTTCATCCGACGGCATGGATATCCGCAATTACGGCGTGTTGGACGGTATTCCCGAGGCAAAGCAGCTTATGGCGGAAATGATGGAGACAGAGCCGGAGCATGTGGTGGTATTCGGCAACGCCAGCTTAAGCATTATGTTTGATACGGTTTCCCGGGCGATGTTAAAGGGACTGTTAGGGGAGACGCCATGGTGTAAGTTAGACAAGGTAAAATTTCTCTGTCCGGTTCCGGGATATGACAGGCATTTTGCCATTACAGAGCATTTTGGCATAGAGATGATTAACATTCCGTTAAACAGTGACGGCCCGGATATGGATTTGGTGGAAAAATATGTATCGGAAGATCCGGCGGTAAAGGGAATCTGGTGCGTGCCCAAATATGCCAACCCCACAGGCATTTCCTATTCTGACGAGGTGGTGCGGAGAATGGCGGCCTTGAAGCCTGCGGCAAAGGACTTCCGCATTTTCTGGGACAATGCCTACTGTATTCATCATCTTTACGAGGATAAGCAGGACCATATTCTTGATATCGTTTCGGAATGTGAGAAGGCGGGAAATCCGGATATGGTCTTTGAGTTTGCGTCTACCTCCAAGGTTTCCTTTTCCGGCGCCGGTGTGGCTGCCATAGCGACCTCGAAAGCCAACATCGAGGATTTGAAGAAAACCATGACGATTCAGACAATCGGTTATGACAAAATAAACCAGCTCCGCCATGTGAAATTCTTTAAAAACCGGGCGGGCTTAGACGCTCATATGATGAAGCATGCGGCGCTTATGCGCCCGAAGTTCCAGGCAGTTTTAGACGTCTTAAATGAGGAATTGGGCGGTTTGGAGATCGGAAGCTGGATTGAGCCGAGAGGCGGATATTTCATTTCCTTTAATGCAATGGAAGGCTGCGCCAAGTCCATTGTGGCAAAATGCAAGGAGGCCGGGGTTGTCATGACCGGCGCAGGCGCAACATTTCCTTATGGAAAAGATCCAAAGGACAGCAATATCCGTATCGCCCCGTCTTTTCCGGAGCCGGAGGAAATGCGGGAGGCGGCTAAGCTGTTTGCCCTGTGCGTTAAAATGGCCAGCGTGGATAAGCTGCTAGAGGCAATGTAAAATCGGATTTTTTGTTCATCAGCTATTAAGAAAACACCACTAAATGCCGATATAGAGTATGAAAGGGTGAAGTGTCGGAACATGGAGGCTCTGACACTTCACTTTTTTTAATAATCCAGGGTTTCATGGAAAAGAAAGGAGTTGAGTACCATGAAAATCAACAGTAGTGCTGTAGCTATGTCCGGCAGTCAGAGCTATAGTCACTATCAGGAAACCCAGCAGTCCGTAACGCAGATGACACTGGCCCAGTGGAATCGGTGGCAGAAGGCGATGGACGCTGCGGCGGACGTCTCTATTTCTGAAGAGTCCCGTAAGAAGTTGGAAGAAGAACAGGCTGACAAGGAACAACAGAAAAACCAGTTGGAAGGCTTTCTTAAGGCCAATAAGGCGGAGCAGCCGGAGCTGCCCGATGCGGTGGAGAGCAAGGACGAGCAGATGCTTAAGGTATTGCGGCAGATTTTGGAAATGCTCAGAAGAATCAATAAGGATGGAATTTTTTCCACCGGTGGTTCTCTTGCCAGATCCAGCGTGTATAGTCTGCAAAAGACAGACAGTGCATTTGAATCTACCATGCGCCGTTTAGGCAAGAGCTATTCCATGACGGAAAGCCTTGTGACAAGGGATTTGCGGAGCGCTGCACAGTGGGTATCCGGTTCTTCGAGGAGCGCATTTAGCAGTACTGCCTGGATGCGGCATACGGAGACAAGCAGCTATGTCATGGAGCAGGAGAGCACTTCATTTTCTGCTGCGGGAGTAGCCAGAACGGCAGATGGCCGGGAGATTCAATTTAATGTGGATTTGCAGATGTCGAGAGCTTTTGCCGGGAGCTTCTTTTCATCAAAAGATGAACAGGTTGTATTGACGGACCCGCTGGTAATCAATTTAAGCAGCGATACGGCAACGGTTTCCGATCAGAAATTCTATTTTGATCTGGATGCTGACGGCCGGAAAGAGGAGATATCTTCTTTGGGCTCCGGAAGCGGCTTCTTAGCCTATGACAAGAACAATGACGGCGTGATTAATGACGGTTCGGAATTGTTTGGAACAAAGTCAGGGGACGGGTTTGCCGATTTGGCGCAATATGACCAGGATGGAAATGGATGGATTGACGAGAATGACAGTATCTTTAACGACTTAAAGGTATGGGTCAAAGATGAGGATGGCAGCGACAGGCTTTTGAACTTGAAGGAAGCCAATGTGGGCGCAATCTACCTCGGCAGCGCCAACACCCAGTTCCATTTGAATGATGCGGTAACGAATGAGACGAAGGGCGTCATTCAGAAATCAGGTGTCTTCCTTCACGAGACAGGTGAGGTGGGAACCATACAGCATGTGGATTTAGCAGTATAAGGTAACAAAATTAGTGTTGTTATACCATGTATCAGTGTAGTGTTTTTCGCTTACTTGCATGGGCAGAGACACTACACCGCGGCAGGGCGAGTTACTCTGTCCATATAAAGAGAGCCGACAAACTATGATTTCTCACAAGTCTGTCGGCTCTGCGCCTGTGCGTTTGGCTTTTTGATAACGCCGAATATACCGTCAAACATGACAGGCGGATAAACAACACAACGCTTCCTAAAATCTATTCAATTTTGCAATGAAGTTATATGTACGCTCTTACTCCATAATGGTAATTTCTATTGTTATCGCGGTAAAATAACGCAAATGTTAATATGCGTTGCTTGTTGCAATGGGTTGGTTTATGTATAATTCATGTTGTAGGCGGAACATATTTTTCCTATTGCCTGTAACGCAAAAGCGAATAGAGGAGGTTATGCCAAATGTTAAGTGAAAACATTAAAGTAATCAGAAAATCAAAAGGACTTTCACAGCAAGAGCTTGCTATCAAGCTGAATGTGGTACGGCAGACAGTTTCTAAATGGGAGAACGGATCATCTGTTCCCGACTCCGAAATGTTACTTTCTTTATCAGAGACGCTTGAAACGCCGGTAAGCACTTTGCTTGGGGAAACTGTCGTGGAAACAGCGGCTGAGGACTTAAAAGCGATTTCTGAAAAGCTGGAGGTAATCAACTTACAACTCGCACGAAAAAAGGTCATGCAACGAAAAGCACTTCATGGTCTATTTCTCATACTATGTGTGTCCATTGTAGTAATATTTGTGGTTTTAACGGTGTTAGAAAGTCCATATTTGGGGTGGGATTTCAGTGACCCGGAAACCGCCGTTATGGGGACAGCCTTTCACGCATTTGAATGGTTATTCTCCAGAGTAGCACCGATTATCTTGATAGGCGCAGTCATTGGTTTTTTAGTGACAAGGAAAAAGGATAAATAATATACGAGTATACGAGGTAAAAGGTTATGAAAAATGCAATATCAATTAAAACTTGCTTTTTTCCTTCGCATCGGGTATTATAATATCAAATCATGATTTAGTAAATTTAGATTTGATATATGGAGGAGCCTTGTATGTTTGTAGGAAGGGAAGCTGAACTTAAATTTTTACGTGATAAATATAATGAAGATAAAGGGCAGCTTATTGTACTGTATGGAAGGCGGCGCGTGGGGAAAACGGAAACGTTAAGGGAATTTGGTAAGGACAAACCGCATATTTTTTATTCATGCACGCAGAGTACGGACAGAGTACAGCTTGCAAGGTTTTCGGAGCAGATTTTAAAGGAAGATATTCCGGCAAAACAGTATATATCTGAATTTGCAGACTGGGAGAGTGCATTCCGGTCCGTTTTGGAGCTGCCTTATGGCAATAATAAAAGGCTTCTTATTATAGATGAATTCCCGTATATGTGTAAAAATAATAAAAGCATACCGTCAATATTGCAGAATCTTTGGGATAGTGAGCTTAAGGAAAAGAATGTTATGATTGTATTGTGCGGAAGCGCAATGAGTTTTGTCGAAAAAGAACTGCTTGCCGAAAAGAATCCCCTTTATGGACGTGCTACGGGTATATATAAAATGACAGAGATGGGATTTTATGATGCAATTAAGTTTTTCCCTGACTATTCAGATATAGATAAGGTACTTGCTTATTCCATACTTGGCGGTATTCCGCATTATCTAAGACAGTTTAATCCGAATATTAGTATTTCTGAGAATATAAAAAGAAATATCCTGACAAAAGGTTGTGTGCTGTACAGTGAAGTCGATTTCCTTCTTCATCAGGAATTAAGAGAGACTCCTGTTTATAATTCAATTATTGAGGCAGTTGCCCTTGGAAATACGAAACTTAATGAAATAAGTCAGAAGTCGCTCGTTGAAGATACTTCGAAAACAAGCGTATACCTGAAAAACCTGATTGAACTTGGTATTGCCTGCCGGGAATTTTCGGTTGATGCAAGAGTAAAGGAAAAAGCAAATTTAAGCAGAGGCACTTACCGTCTGACGGATAATTTCTTCCGTTTCTGGTATTCTTTTGGTTTTGTAAATTATTCCCAGCTTGAAGACGGAGATGTGGATGGAGTATATAAGTATATTATAGAGCCTGCCTTACATGAATTCGCTTCATTTACATTTGAAGATATTTGTAGGGAATTTGTGAAAGAACAGCAAAAGAAAAATGCACTGCCTTTCAGATATACTAAAATGGGGAGATGGACAGGCAGGACAACCTTACGTGATAAAAATACAAAATGTGGCGTAAGAGTTGCTGAGACCAAGATAGACTTGCTTGGTATAGGAAAAGAAGAAAAAGAATATCTGGTAGGAGAATGTAAATTTAAAAAACAGCCTTTTTCTTATTCGGAATACCTTGATATGACAGCAAAATTATCTCCGCTTAAAGATAAAGCAAAGTTCTATTATGCTTTGTTTTCAGAATCCGGTTTTGATGAACAGATAATGAACGAGGTCGAAAAATCAGGAAATCTGTACCTGTATGATCTTGCGACCATTGTAAATGAAAAAAGTCTCCATTATAATTCCAACGAATTTTCGTTTAAGAGAAACTCATAAAGTCCGAGACGGAGAATGCCTTCGTCATCTGTCCACGCTTTCATAGACGTCTTGCTGATAATAATTTTTTTGAAAAAGTCGTTTGTGTTTTTCAGCGGGCGCAGCTCGGTTTCCAGCTTTGACGGGTCGTTTACATTAAGCGCAGATTGGATATAGTATTTCTTTGTGCCCCGGTTTACAACAAAGTCAATTTCGCACTGCTTTTTTGATTTTGTTCCGTTACTGCATTCTACGATCTCCACAACGCCGACGTCAACCGAATAATCGCGGCACAAAAGTTCGTTATAAATTATATTTTCCATAATATGCGTTTCTTCCTGCTGCCGGAATCCGAGACGGGCGTTTCGCAGACCGACGTCTGCGCAGTAATACTTTGACGGATATTCAAAGTATTTTTTCCCTTTCACGTCGTATCTTTTTGCATTGCTGAACATAAAGGATTCCGTCAGATAATTCAGATAATTTGCAATCGTTGTACCCGAAACCTGTATGTTTTTGACCGACTGCAACGTGTTCTTTATTTTGTTGGCATTGGTAAGCGAGCCGACGGAAGAACACAGGCTGTCTGTCAGTTCTTCGAGGACGTCCGGCAGTTCAATTTCATAGCGCTCTATGATATCCTTGAAATAAACCTCCGAAAAAAGGCTTTTCAAATAATTCATTTTTTCTGCGTCGCTTTTTTTGGAAAATACAAGAGGCATTCCGCCGTAAAGCGCATATTCTTCGTAAGCGTCTGACTTGTCGCCGCCCACGAAGGCATAGTATTCCTTAAATGAGATAGGATAAATTTTGACCTCGTCACCTCTGCCGCGGAATGCAGTCAGGACATCTTTCGTGAGCATCTTTGAATTGCTCCCGGTGACATAGATATCCACATTCCAAAGCCGCATAAGGCCGTTTAGCACGTTGTAAAGACCAGTGCTTTCGGAATTTTTTAATTCGTCTTTGGCAATGGCATATTGCGCCTCATCTATAAGAATATAGTACATATCGTCATTTGTGATATTTCCGCGGATGTATTTTGACAGTTCATCAGGATCGCGATACTTTACAAAGGTATCATCATCGAGAGCAATCGTGATAATCTGTTCCTTGCGAACGCCGTTTTCTATCAGGTAATCGTAGAACAGCCGGAAAAGCAGAAAACTTTTGCCGCACCGCCGGATTCCTGTGATGACCTTTATCAGTCCGTTTTCACGCCGCTCAATAAGTTTTTTGAGATATTCATCGCGTCGGATAATATTTCGCATAACCATTCTCCTAATACAAACTGAAAACTTACGGGAATTATCCCCTTACTTTCCGGTATACGATATCACATAACCGGTATTCAAGTCAAGTATATGCTGAAAAATATTCCCGGTCTGTAAGAAGACAGCCAAAGGCAAAAACCTCCGCCCTACAGCAGAGGGGCGTACAACCGCAGCAGGGACAGCCAGAGCCGATAGGGCTTGTTGGCCTTTAAGCAGTCCTCGTAGGTCATTTCCTCGGATACAGAGAGGGTGTCCAAGATGTCTTTTTTGATGGCGTTAATCTCCGAACAGTGATACAGGAAGGTGGCACATTCAAAGTGCAGGTACAGACTCCGGTAATCCAAATTGATAGAGCCCACTACGGCGTAATAATCGTCTGCCACCATCATTTTTGCGTGGATAAACCCGGGAACATATTCAAAGATTCTGACGCCGGCCTTGGTAAGCGGTTCATAAAAGGACCGGGTAATCATAAATACCGCTTTTTTGTCCGGTACCCGGGGCGTGATAATCCGCACATCTACACCGCTTTCCGCCGCTAAGGTGAGGGCGGTAATCATTTCATTGTCCACAATCAGATATGGGGTGGTGATATAAATATATTTTGTCGCTCGGTGTATCATGTTCAGGTATACGTTTTCCGCCACGACATCGGAAAATAAAGGATTGTCTGCATAGGGCTGGACAAAACCGTCGCCGGAAGCGGCAATATCTGTTGGCGTATTGTCGGAGGCAGCGGTATCTGTCAGCATATCCGCAAGGGGAACATGGTATTTCTCATAATCCACCGGCTCTTTTGACACATGCTGCCACATTTGCAGGAACATAACAGTGAAATTCCAGGTGGCCTCTCCTTTCAGCATAACGCCCGTATCCTTCCAGTAACCGGCAAGCTTCTGCCGCTGGTTGATATATTCATCGGCGAGATTAATGCCTCCGGTAAAGGAGGTGTGGCCGTCGATAATCGTAATCTTTCTGTGGTCCCGGTTATTCAGCCGCAGGGAGAGGGTGGGGTTAAAGGGATTGAAGCAGTAGCACTCAATGCCTAAGCCCCGCAGGGTTTCATAATATTTGGCCGGAAGGGTGCGGACGCTGCCCATATCGTCGTATATGACCTTTACCTCCACTCCGGCCGCCGCCTTTTTCTTAAGAATTTCCAATACGCTGTTCCAGAAAATGCCGTCATGGATAATAAAGTATTCCATAAAAATGAAATGCTCCGCCTTTTCGAGTTCCTCTAACAGGCATGCGCAAAGCGCCTCGCCGGAGGGGAAATAGCGCACGCCGGTATTTTTGTGTACCGGATAGTTGGCCAGGTTATAGATATAGCTTGCCTGGGGAACCGCATGCTTGCTGATTTTCTCAATCTCCTCTAGGACCTGTTCGTCCTGATGAAGATGGGTTTTGGACTCTTCAACGGCAGTGCGTATGCTGGTACGGAATTTGCGCCGGGTGTTGTTGACGGATAAAAGCAGGTAAAATAATCCGCCAAAAATGGGAAGCAGCAGAATGGTAACGCTCCACGCGAGCTTGTAAGCAGGGTTAATGGGGCGGTTGATGACATAGAGCACCACCAGTACGCTGATAAATTCCATAAACAGCTGAAAATGCAGATATTCTTCCCGCAGTTGCACATATATATAAATGACGAAGCCAACCTGTAAGAACAATAAGACCAGCACCCAGATTAATTTATCCATGAACATGGTATAATCTCCCCGCCGCCGTTCCTTATCAATAACATTCTGCCTGCTCACTATGCCACCTCCTTTCTGCCCGGTTTAATCTTTCTATGTTGCCGGTATCCCGTTGTCCGGCAGCCCTTCATAAAGCCTCGGCAAAAAATTCGCCTCTCTATGTTGCCGGTATCCCGTTGTCTGCCAGTCCTTCATAAAACACCCGTAAAAATCTGTCTCACTACAATTGCCAGCGTCCCGCCGCCCCGCAGGGCAGAATCAGACCGCTTTCGGAAACCGGCAGTCCGATTTCGTCAGCGGCAACGCTTCCTCCGTATTGGGAGACGATTTCCGTTGAAATCAGATAACTTAAAACCGCAGGCGCAAGCCCTGTGGTGTAGGAATTAACTAAGAAAAATAAAGGTTTATCACTTAAAAGCTGTCCGCACAGGGCAATAAAAGCGTGAAGCTTTTCTTCTATTTTCCAGATTTCCCCTTTTGGTCCGCGCCCATAGGATGGGGGGTCCATAATAATGCCGTCGTAGCGGTTGCCCCGGCGGATTTCCCGTTCCACAAACTTAACGCAGTCGTCCACAAGCCAGCGGATGGGGGCGTCGGACAGACCGGAGGCGGCAGCATTTTCTTTGGCCCAGGTCACCATTCCCTTAGAAGCGTCCACATGGGTTACGCTGGCGCCGGCCTTGGCGGCCGCGCAGGTTGCCCCGCCGGTGTAGGCGAAGAGGTTTAACACCTTTACGGGACGGTCCGCCTGCTCAATCAGTTCGGTAAACCAATCCCAGTTGACGGCCTGTTCCGGAAAGAGGCCGGTATGTTTAAAACTAAAGGGTTTTAAGTGGAAGGTTAAGTCTTTATATTGTATGGACCATTGCTCCGGCAAATCAAAAAATTCCCATTCGCCGCCACCTTTTTTACTGCGGTGGTAATGGGCGTTAAGCCTTTTCCATGCCGGGTGCGTCTTTGGCGTGTTCCATATTACCTGAGGGTCCGGGCGGAGCAGAATATAATTTCCCCATCGTTCTAATTTTTCGCCGCCGGATGTGTCTAATACTTCATAATCCTTCCAGTTCTTTGCTGCCCACATAAGATTTTCTCCTTGTTTAGTATTTTCCTGTTTTTTCATTATATATACGGAGCCGGGTTTCGTCAAATTTCTTTGATAGTAAAATCCGGGTTGGTGTGGTACAATAAAATACAAATATTTTGGCGGCGGATATCGGATAGGAGAAAACCCATGGCAGACAATATGGATTATCAAAAAGTGAAAGCGGTGCTGAAAGAGGAGCCGGAGCGGATTATCCTCAGCAATCGGGCGGATAAAGAGTATTTATATAAGAAGACAGTTCTGCACCGGATGATTCTCAAGGGCAGCGCGGCGTATCAGATTGAGCGCTTTACGGACAAGCAGGCATTTCATGAGAATATCCCGGCTGAGAAGCTCACGCAGGCGGTGTTAGCGGAATTTCCGGAGCGTTACAGCCAGATGAATGTCTTCGCAGGGGAGCGGCAGTGGGATTTTAAGGTGACAAAAAAGGGAAAGCTGCTTTTCAGCGCCCATGCCAATTCCGGAAAGCAGGGCGGAAAAGAACAGGGAACGGCTCCCGGCGTCCGGCGCATTACGATAGAAGGGGAATCGACGGTCTCCCATAATAGGCGGAAACATTATCTGCTGCCGGAGGGGACTGTGGTTGCGCCGCTGGTGGATTTGGGGATTTTTACCAAAGAGGGAAAAGTGGTGCGCAGCATGTACGACAAGTACAGGCAGATTAACCGTTTTCTGGAGCTGGTGGAGGATGTGATTAAGGATTACGGGCAGCGGGACATGCATATCATTGATTTTGGCTGTGGTAAATCCTATCTCACCTTTATCCTTTATTATTATCTGGTCGAGATAAAGGGCCTTCGGGTTCACATGACAGGACTGGATTTAAAAGCGGATGTGATTGCAAAATGCAATGCAACGGCAGAAAAGTATCAGTATGAGAATCTTCATTTTGAACTGGGAGATATCAACGGCTACCGGACAAAGGAGCCTGTGGATATGGTGATTACCCTTCACGCCTGTGATACGGCTACGGATTATGCCCTGTACAATGCGGTGTCCTGGAAGGCAGATATCATTTTATCTGTGCCATGCTGCCAGCATGAGGTAAATAAGCAGTTAGTTAGCGAAGAATTTTCCCTTCTGACGAAATACGGCATTGTCAAAGAGCGGGTAAGCGCCTTGATGACGGACGCCATTCGGGCCAATGTGCTGGAATACTGCGGTTATAAGACGCAGCTGGTGGAGTTTATCGACATTGCCCATTCGCCTAAGAATATACTGATTCGGGCTGTGAAAGGGAGCATATCCGGGAAGAAAAGGGAAAAGGCCCGGGAAGAGGTCGAAAGGCTGTGCCGGGAATTTCATATCCGGCAGACATTGGCGGATATGATGTTTGGGGAGGCAGATACCGGGAATATGTAATTTTATCTGTGAAACGATAATTATACTTGTAATTATTATAATTTGAAGTATAATAATTACAAGAGGTGGTTATATGGACAGATTCATAGACAGAGATTCGGAACTGGCAGCTTTACAAAGAGAATATGAGAGGAAGGGTTCTTCTTTCGTCGTGATTTATGGCAGAAGAAGGGTTGGAAAAACGGCGCTAATCAATGAGTTTTGCAGGGATAAACGGGCGTTAATGTACTTAGCTACAGAGGAGAATGAAAGGGAGAACCGGGAGACATTTAAGAACAGCGTGGCGGAATTTTGTGATGAAACACTGCTCGGAGAATCAAAAATCGGTAAATGGGAGCCGATTTTTGATGTGCTTGTGAGCTATAGCAAAAACTGCGGACAAAAGCTGATTCTGGTAATCGATGAATTTCAGTATCTCGGCAAGGCAAATAAAGCGTTTCCTTCTATTTTGATGGGGATTTGGGACACGAAATTAAAGGACAGTAATATTATGCTGATTTTATGCGGTTCCCTGATTAATATGATGACAAGCCAGGTCTTAAGCTATGACAGTCCGCTTTACGGACGGCGGACTGCGCAGATGCGGATTGCTCAGATTCCCTTTTCTTTTTATCATGAATTTTATCCGGAGCTATCAGAGGATGATTGTATAAAGCGTTATGCTGTGACCGGCGGAGTTCCCAAATACATTGAATTGTTTTCGGATAAGCCGGATATATATGAAGCCATCAGAGAGAACGTTATGTCAAAAAATACTTTTTTGTATGCGGAACCGGAGTTTCTGCTGCAAAAAGAAGTGACTGAAATCGGAAATTATTTTTCTTTGCTGAAAACAATTGCTGCCGGTAACCATAAGCTGGGAAAGATTGCGGCGGTCATGGAAACGCCGCAGACCTCCCTTACCAAGTATCTGAGGATATTGTCGGAGTTGGATCTTGTTGAAAGAGAGGTTCCGGTGACGGAGGAAAATCCGGAGAGAAGTAAAAAAGGTCTCTATAAGATTAAGGATAATTTTATCCGGTTTTGGTTCCGGTTTGTCTATCCGTATCAGGGAATGTTAGAGGCGGGACAGGTGGATTATGTTATGTCTAAAGTCCGGTCCTCTTTCATAGAAAATCATGTTTCTTATATATATGAAGATATTTGCCGGGATAAAGTGTGGGATTTCAATGGACGGGATATAGAATTTAACCGGGTAGGACGATGGTGGGATAACGGGAATGTAGAGATTGATCTTGTCGCCTATGATTCCATGGGAAAGGATATTCTGTTTGGGGAATGTAAATATTCTGTGAATAAAAAAGGCATAGATATACTTCAGCAGCTGCGGAAAAAGGCGAAGGCGGTGGAATGGAACAGGGATGCAAGAAATGAGCGCTATGTTATTTTCAGCAGGGCAGGGTTTACGGATGAACTGCTGGAGTATGCGGAGGAACATAAGGAAGTGTGGCTGGTGTAATTGCGCCGCACAAGCACGACGCACTACTGTTGCGCGGTGCTGTCAAGCCATGCGAACCTCGATTCCGCTGCGCGTCATCTCGGTCGTGGCTGTCGCCGTTTTGCGCCGCGCAAGCCATGCGAACCTCGATTCCGCTACGCGTCATCTCGGTCGTGGCTGTCGCCGTTATGCGCTGCGCAAGCCATGCAAACCTCGATTCCGCTGCGCTGCATCTCGGTCGTGGCTGTCGCCACATGCCCCACCCCCAACAAAATAGTGCTTACGTGCAAGCACGACGCACTATATGTTGGGGGCGGGGCGCATGGCTTGTAGATTGCACGAAAAAAAATACAATTTAGTGAAAAAAATCCTTGCAATCGCAGGAAACATAGGTTATACTTGTTCGTGCTGTGACATTGATAGCGAAGAAGCGTGAGGTTGCTGCCGGTAAGGCAGGTTTTTCAGTGGAGCGAATGTCAAGTTAAAAAACTGACGACAAGTCACTGTACTCAATAACCATCCTGTGACAAGGAGATGACGTGTTCGGTTGTAGAATGGATTATTTTATGACACACACGGGAGAGTGTACAGTCACCGCTTGTCGTACCTATCTAATAAGTGCGAAAAGGAGGCGGCTTTTTTTATGGCAAACCAGGTAATGAGAATTACACTTAAGGCTTATGATCACAAGTTAATCGATCAGGCTGCAGCAAACATCATTGATACTGTTAAGAAGACAGGAGCAAAGGTTTCCGGTCCTGTACCAATGCCGACCAAGATTGAGAGAGTTACAATTCTTAGGGCAGTGCATAAGTATAAGGATTCCAGAGAGCAGTTTGAGCAGAGAACCCATAAGAGACTGATTGATGTGATTCAGCCGACACAGAAGACAATCGATGCTTTACAGAAGTTAGATGTGTCTGCCGGTGTCTACATCGATGTGAAGATGAAGACCAAATAATAACATTATTTATAGTAAGTACAGTTAAACCTAATGGGCGTAAGCCAAATTTAGAATGATTGCCCCGGCAATCCGCTGTAGATTAATTAGGAGGAAATTTTTAAAATGAAGAAAGCAATTTTAGCTACCAAAGTCGGAATGACTCAAATCTTCAATGAAGACGGTGTGCTGACACCGGTTACCGTATTGCAGGCAGGACCTTGTGTGGTAACACAGGTTAAGACATTAGACAATGATGGATATGAAGCAATCCAGGTCGGCTACGGTGAGAAAAAGGAAAAGATCGTAACAAAGGATGTATCAGGTAAGAAAGTAATCAGAAATCCACATGGCGCAGGTAAGGCCGAGATGGGACATTTCAAGAAGGCAAACACAACGCCGAAGAGATATTTAAGAGAGTTTCGGGTTGACAATGCTTCTGAGTATGTTGCAGGCGAGAGCGTAATCAAAGCGGATATCTTTTCTGAAGGAGATAAGATTGATGTAACTGCAAAGTCCAAAGGTAAGGGATTTGCAGGAGCGATTAAGCGTCACGGTTTGCACACAGGTCCTAAGACTCATGGTTCTAAGTATCACCGCCATGCAGGTTCTAACGGATGCGCAACAGATCCCGGTAAGGTGTTCAAGGGCAAGAAGATGGCCGGACATATGGGAGCTGTAAGAGTTACCGTTCAGAATTTGGAGATTGTTAAGATAGATGCAGACAATGATGTGATTTTGGTTAAGGGTTCCGTTCCCGGACCGAAGAAATCATTGGTGATGATTAAAGAGACTGTTAAGAGCGCTCAGTAATCTATAGGAAGGAGGAATGGAAAATGGCAACAGTAGCTGTTTATAATACCGAAGGAAAAGAAGTTGACAAGTTAGAGCTTAATGATTCCGTATTCGGTGTAGAGATAAATGAGCATCTGGTTCATATGGCGGTTGTGTCACAGATGGCAAACAAGCGTCAGGGAACACAGAGTGCAAAGACCCGCGCTGAAGTGCGTGGAGGCGGAAGAAAACCATGGAGACAGAAAGGAACCGGTCATGCGAGACAGGGTTCTACCAGAGCTCCACAGTGGACCGGCGGTGGTGTGGTATTTGCACCGAAGCCAAGAGATTACTCTATCAAGATGAACAAGAAGGAAAAGGCAGGCGCTATGCGTTCCGCACTGACCTCAAGAGTGAATGAGGAGAAGTTCATCGTGTTGGATGAGTTAAAGTTAGATGAGATTAAGACAAAGAAGGTTGTTGAGATTTTAAAGAATCTGGAGGTTGCAAAGGCGTTGGTAGTAACGAAAGATAATGATGAGAAGTTAGTACTGTCCGCTAAGAACATTCCGGATGTAAAGACGACCCTGACCAATAGTATCAATGTCTATGACATCCTTAAGTATGATACCGTTGTGATTACAAAGGATGCGGTAGCAGCAATCGAGGAGGTGTACGCATAATGGCAGATATCAAATATTATGACGTAATCCAGAAGCCGATCATTACAGAGAAGTCTATGGACGAGATGGCTGATAAGAAATATACCTTTCAGGTTCATCCCGAAGCAAATAAGACCATGATTAAAGAAGCTGTTGAGAAAATGTTTGAGGGAACCAAGGTTGCCAAAGTGAACACCATGAACTTAAACGGCAAGAAAAAGAGACGCGGCATGGTCTACGGTAGAACAGCCAAGACGAAGAAGGCCATTGTCCAGCTTACAGCGGACAGCAAGGATATTGAGATTTTCGAAGGCTTATAAGAGGCAGTCTCAATAGAGCAAAGTTAATGATAATCATACGCAGGCAAGCGTGATAATAAATGCAGATTGAAAGGAGAAAGAAAATGGGAATCAAAACATATAACCCATATACACCTTCCAGAAGAAATATGACTGGTTTGGATTTTGATGTTATCACCAAGACAACACCGGAAAAATCCCTTACCACTTCTTTAAAGAAGCATGCCGGTCGTAATAATCAGGGAAAGATTACAGTAAGACACCATGGCGGTGGTTCCAGAAGAAAATATAGAATTATTGATTTTAAGAGAAGAAAAGATGATGTACCGGCAACGGTCGTTTCCATCGAGTACGATCCGAACAGAACAGCCAATATCGCACTGATTAGCTATGCAGACGGCGAAAAGGCGTACATTTTGGCTCCGGTTGGATTAAAGGTTGGAGATAAGCTGATGAATGGCGCCAATGCAGATATCAGGGTTGGTAACTGCCTGCCATTAGAGGCAATTCCTGTTGGTACAGAGGTACACAATGTTGAGCTTTATCCGGGCAAGGGCGGACAGCTGGTTCGTTCGGCAGGTAACTCAGCACAGCTTATGGCAAAGGAAGGCAAGTATGCAACCCTTCGTCTGCCGTCAGGAGAAATGAGAATGGTTCCGATTCAGGCGCGTGCAACCGTCGGTCAGGTGGGCAACATTGAGCATGGTCTGGTGAATATCGGTAAAGCAGGACGCAAGCGTCATATGGGTATCAGACCTACGGTCCGCGGTTCAGTTATGAACCCTAACGACCATCCGCATGGTGGTGGTGAAGGTAAGACCAGTATTGGTAGACCGGGTCCATGTACACCTTGGGGTAAACCGGCGTTGGGACTTAAGACCCGTAAGAAGAACAAGCAATCCAATAAGATGATCGTCAGAACCAGAGACGGCAAGAATGTTAAATAATATAAGGAGGTTTGATTATGGCGCGTTCACTTAAAAAAGGACCATTTGCAGACGAACATTTACTGAAAAAGATAGATGCGATGAATGCTGGCAACGATAAGCAGGTTATTAAGACCTGGTCCCGTCGTTCCACCATTTTCCCCAGTTTCGTAGGGCATACAATCGCAGTTTATGACGGCAGAAGACATGTGCCTGTATATGTGACAGAGGATATGGTTGGACACAAGCTCGGCGAGTTTGTTTCCACAAGAACTTACAGGGGACATGGCAAGGATGAAAAGAAATCAAAAGTTAGATAATCAGATTTGAAAGGAGGGTTCATCCATGGCAAAAGGACATAGATCCCAGATAAAGAGAGAGAGAAATGCGAACAAGGATAACAGACCGTCGGCTAAGGTTTCCTATGCAAGAGTTTCTGTAACCAAGGCGTGTTTCGTATTAGATGCCATCAGAGGTAAGGATGTAGAGACCGCACTTGCTATCTTAGCTTACAATCCGAGATATGCGTCAAGTGTAATAGAGAAATTGTTAAAATCAGCCATTGCAAATGCTGAGAACAATTATCCGGATAAGAATTATAAAGCAGAGAACCTTTATATTGCAGAGTGTTATGCAAATAAGGGGCCAACAATGAAGAGAATTCAACCGAGGGCACAGGGCCGGGCTTATCGAATTGAGAAGAGAACCAGCCATATCACGATTGTGCTTGATGAAAGATAAGGAGGCAAAGAATGGGACAGAAAGTTAATCCTCATGGTTTAAGAGTCGGTATCATTAAGGATTGGGATTCCAGATGGTATGCCGACACAAAGGATGGCGAATTTGCAAACAATTTAGTAGAAGATAATAAAATCCGTAAGTTTCTGAAGAAGCGGCTTTACAATGCGCAGGTATCCAAAATTGAGATGGAGAGAGCGTCCGACAGATTAAAGGTTATCATTTATACGGCAAAGCCCGGTGTTGTAATCGGTAAGGGCGGAGCTGAGATTGAAAACCTCAAGAAAGAGCTTGCAAAATTGACTGACAAGAAGCTGATGGTGGATGTGAAGGAAGTGAAGAAGCCGGATGCAGACGCGCAGTTAGTAGCTGAGAATATCGCTGCACAGTTGGAGAACCGTATTTCTTTCCGCCGCGCGATGAAGTCCTGCATGGGAAGAACCATGAAGGCCGGCGCACAGGGCATCAAGACTTCTGTTTCCGGTCGTCTGGGCGGCGCAGATATGGCTCGTACAGAGTTCTACAGCGAGGGAACCATTCCGCTTCAGACGCTTCGTGCAGACATCGACTATGGTTTTGCAGAGGCTGATACAACCTATGGTAAGGTTGGCGTCAAGACCTGGATTTATCATGGTGAAGTACTTCCAGCGAAGAACAATCAGGAAGGGAGCGATAAATAATGTTAATGCCAAAAAGAACAAAACATAGAAAGCAGTTCAGGGGTTCCATGGCAGGAAAGGCAACCAGAGGCAATAAGATCAGCAATGGTGAATATGGTATTGTTGCAATGGAGCCGGCATGGATTAAATCCAATCAGATCGAGGCAGCGCGTGTGGCAATGACCCGTTATGTAAAGCGTACCGGTAAGGTATGGATTAAGATATTCCCTGATAAGCCATATACATCTAAGCCTATCGGAGTTCGTATGGGTAAAGGTAAAGGTAATGTGGAAGGCTGGGTAGCAGTAGTGAAGCCGGGCCGGGTAATGTTTGAGATTGCAGGCGTGCCGGAGGAGACTGCAAAGGAGGCTTTAAGACTTGCAACACATAAGCTGCCGGTTAAGTGTAAGATTGTTTCCAAGGCAGATTTAGAAGGAGGTGCAGGCAGTGAAAACTAAGGAGTACCGCGAAGAGTTAAGAGCTAAGAATGTGGATGAGTTAAAGGAAGAGTTAGTAGCTGCTAAGAAGGAATTATTTAATTTAAGATTCCAGAATGCAACTAACCAGTTAGAGAATACAAGCAGAATTAAAGAGGTAAGAAAAAATATTGCCAGAATCCAGTCAGTGATGACCGAGAAGGCAAATGCTTAATTATCGGAAGGAGGCAGATACAGTGGAAAGAAATCTGAGAAAGACACGTGTGGGACTTGTAACAAGTGACAAGATGGATAAGACAATTGTTGTTTCAATCGTAGATAATGTAAAGCATCCTCTTTATGGCAAGATTGTGAAGAGAACTTATAAGTTAAAGGCACATGATGAGAACAACGAGTGTCGCATTGGCGATAGAGTCAGAGTGATGGAGACAAGACCTTTATCTAAGGATAAGAGATGGAGACTTGTGGAGATCATCGAGAAAGCGAAATAATTAAGGAGGCAAGTACAATGGTTCAGCAGGAAACAAGACTTAAGGTTGCGGATAATACCGGAGCAAAAGAGTTACTTTGCATCAGGGTATTAGGCGGTTCAACTAGAAGATATGCAAATATTGGTGATATCATCGTTGCCTCTGTGAAAGATGCAACGCCTGGCGGTGTTGTAAAGAAGGGTGACGTTGTTAAGGCGGTTGTCGTTCGGACGAAAAAGGGAGCCCGCCGTAAGGATGGTTCTTATATCAAATTTGACGAGAATGCGGCTGTGATCATCAAGGATGATATGAATCCAAGGGGTACCCGTATTTTTGGGCCTGTAGCAAGAGAGCTTAGAGATAAGAAGTTTATGAAGATTGTCTCTCTGGCTCCGGAAGTATTATAGGAGGTGTCAGGATGGCAACGAGCAAGATTAAAAAAGATGATTTAGTTCAGGTTATCACTGGTAAGGACAAAGGCAAAAAAGGCAAGGTTTTATCAGTAGATATCAAGAATCATAAAGTATTAGTTGAGGGCGTCAACATGGTTTCCAAACATTCCAAACCAAGCATGACCAATCAGCAGGGTGGTATCATTGAAAAGGAAGCGCCTATTGATATTTCTAATGTAATGTATGTTCACAAGGGCAATCCGGTAAGAATCGGATTCCAGGGCGAGAAGAAGGACAAAGTTCGTGTGGCCAAGGTGAACGGCAAGTTAGAAAAGATTGACTAATGCAGGGAAGGAGGCCGCAGAAGTTGAGTAGATTAAAGGAACAGTACAATGGCGAGATTAAAGACGCCATGATGAAGAAATTCGGTTATAAAAATGCTTTGGAGATTCCCAAGCTTGAGAAGATTGTAATCAACATGGGCGTTGGCGAAGCAAAGGAAAATCACAAGGTTTTAGATTCAGCAGTTCAGGATTTGGAGATTATCACAGGTCAGAAAGCTGTAATCACGAAGGCGAAAAAGTCCATTGCGAACTTTAAGTTAAGAGAGGGAATGCCGATCGGCTGCAAGGTAACTCTTCGTGGCGAGAGAATGTATGAGTTTGCAGACCGTCTGATCAATCTGGCCCTGCCTCGTGTCCGGGACTTCCGGGGCGTCAGCGCTAACGCATTTGACGGAAGAGGAAATTATGCTTTAGGTATTAAAGAGCAGTTGATTTTCCCTGAGATTGAGTATGACAAAGTAGACAAGGTAAGAGGTATGGATGTTATTTTCGTTACTACCGCTAAGACCGATGAGGAAGCCCGCGAGCTGTTAACCTTATTTGGTATGCCGTTTAAGAAATAATATAGGAGGAAGATTCATGGCTAAGAAAGCAATGGTTGTTAAACAACAGCGCAAACAGAAATTCTCTACAAGAGAATATACCCGTTGTAAAATTTGTGGTCGTCCACATTCAGTGTTAAAGAAATACGGAATATGCAGAATCTGCTTCCGTGAGTTAGCATACAAGGGTGAAATTCCAGGTGTGAAGAAAGCAAGCTGGTAAATTTTTGAAGGAGGTAAATGACAATGACAGATCCAATCGCAGATATGCTTACTAGGATTCGCAATGCGAATACTGCTAAACATGATACAGTTGATGTTCCTGCTTCAAAGATGAAGGAAGCAATCGCTAACATTCTTTTAGAAGAGGGTTATATCAAGGCTGTTGAGATAGTTGAAGAAGGTAAATTTAAGACAATCCATATTACATTAAAGTATGGTAAGGATAAGAATGAAAAGGTAATCACCGGAATTAAGAGAATTTCCAAACCGGGACTTCGGGTATATGCCGGTAAGGATGAGCTTCCTAAGGTGTTAGGCGGCTTAGGTGTTGCCATTATTTCTACAAACAAGGGCGTATTAACCGACAAGCAGGCCCGCGCAGAGCAGGTTGGCGGAGAAGTTTTAGCTTTTGTATGGTAGAACGGATATTTTACAGTTATAAATTTTCACATTAATGATAGCCGAACAGGTTATATATATTTAAGGAGGTAACGGCATGTCACGAATCGGAAGAATGCCTATCGCTATACCGGCAGGCGTAACTGTTGATATAGCAGAAAATAATCAAGTGACGGTAAAAGGACCAAAGGGTACACTGAGTAGAGTTTTACCTGCGGAAATGGACATTAAGCTTGAAGGTGAAGAAATCCATGTAACCAGACCAAATGATTTAAAGAAGATGAAGTCTTTACATGGTCTGACAAGAACATTAATCAATAACATGGTAATCGGTGTAACTGAAGGTTATACAAAGGTATTAGAGGTAAACGGTGTTGGTTACAGAGCAGCCAAGCAGGGAAAGAAGCTGGTATTGAACTTAGGATATTCTCATCCGGTAGAGATTGAGGATCCGGAAGGTTTGGAGTCCAAGGTTGACGGTAACACAATTACAGTTTCCGGTATCGATAAGGAAAAGGTTGGCCAATATGCCGCTGAAATCAGAGAAAAGAGAGCGCCGGAGCCTTATAAGGGCAAGGGTATTAAATATGCTGATGAAGTGATTAGACGCAAAGTTGGTAAGACTGGTAAGAAATAATAAAGGAGTGAGATAGGATGATTAATAAGAAGTCAAGAAGTGAGGTTCGTTCAAAGAAGCATTTAAGAATCCGTAACCGCTTTAGTGGCACTGCTGAAAGACCACGTTTAGCTGTATTCAGAAGTAATAATCATATGTACGCTCAAATTATTGATGATACAGTCGGCAACACTTTGGTGTCAGCTTCTACTGTGCAGAAAGAGGTCAAGTCAGAGATTGAAAAGACCAATAATGTGGAGGCAGCAGCTTATTTAGGCAAGGTCATTGCACAAAGAGCATTGGATAAGGGTATTAAGACGGTTGTCTTTGACAGAGGCGGATTTATATATCAGGGTAAGATTAAAGCGTTAGCAGATGCAGCAAGAGAAGCTGGTCTCGAATTCTAATAAGGAGGAAAACAATTTATGAAGCATACAATTATTGATGCCAGTCAATTAGAATTAGAAGAAAAAGTTGTTAACATCAAGCGTGTAACCAAGGTTGTTAAAGGTGGACGTAATATGAGATTTGCTGCTCTTGTAGTTGTAGGTGACAAAAATGGTCATGTCGGCGCAGGGATCGGTAAAGCAGCCGAGATTCCTGAGGCAATTCGTAAGGGCAAAGAGGATGCGATTAAGAGTTTAATCGAGGTTCCCATTAACGATAGTGGAAGCATACCTCATGACTGGACCGGAGAATTTGGCAGTGCATCTGTTCTGTTAAAAGCATCTCCTGAAGGTACCGGTATTATCGCAGGCGGTCCGGCTCGTTCTGTTTTGGAGCTGGCTGGTTACAAGAATATCCGTACCAAGTCTTTAGGTTCTAACAATAAGCAGAATGTAGTATTAGCTACAATCCAGGGACTTTCAAACTTAAAGACGCCTGAGCAGGTTGCAAGACTTCGCGGCAAATCCGTTGAAGAGGTTCTAGGTTAAGGAGGACATGAAAAATGGCAGATAAGGTAAGAGTTACTTTGGTGAAATCTCCAATCGGAGCAATCCCAAAGCATAGAAGAACAGTGGAAGCATTAGGTCTCAGAAAGTTAAATAAGTCTGTAGAATTGCCGAACAACGCCGCTACAAAAGGCATGGTTCAGCAGGTAAGACATCTGGTAAAGGTTGAAGAGATTTAATGAAAAGATAAGGAGGTGCAAATCAATGAATTTATCTACATTAAAACCGGCAGAAGGTTCTAAGCAGAGTGATAATTTCAGAAAAGGCCGCGGGCATGGTTCCGGTAACGGTAAGACAGCTGGTAAGGGCCATAAGGGTCAAAAGGCGCGTTCAGGCGCACCGAGACCGGGCTTTGAAGGTGGTCAGATGCCATTATATAGACGAGTTCCTAAGAGAGGATTTACCTGTCGGAACTCAAAGGAGATTGTTGCAGTCAGCGTTTCAAGACTGAATGTATTTGAGGAAGGTTCGGAAGTATCTGTTGAAACCTTGATTGGCGCAGGTATTGTCAGCAATCCGAAGGACGGCGTTAAGATTTTAGGCAACGGAGAGCTCACAAAGAAGCTTACTGTTAAGGCAAACGCATTCAGCGCTTCAGCAAAGGAGAAAATAGAAGCCCTTGGCGGAAAAGCAGAGGTGATGTAATATGTTCAAAACCTTAGTCAATGCGTTTAAGATTGAACAGTTGAGAAAGCGCATTTTTTACACTTTCTGGATTTTGGTTGTTGTCCGTCTGGGCTGTCAGCTGCCGATTCCCGGCATTGACGTATCCCAGATACAGCAATTCTTAGCAAGTGTTGTGGGAAGCTCTTATAGCTTCATTGATTCCTTTACCGGCGGTTCCTTTCTGTCAATGTCAGTGTTTGCATTAAGCGTTACACCGTATATTACATCTTCCATCATTATGCAGCTGCTGACCATTGCCATTCCTGCTCTTGAGGAAATGCACAGAGACGGTGAGGATGGCAGAAAGAAGATACAGAAGATTACCAGATATGTGTCTGTATTGCTGGCGATTATTGAGAGCGCCGGTCTGGCGATTGGATTTTCCAGACAGGGAGCCTTAGGGGAGTCCAATGTATTTACAATTTTAACGATTATTGTCACGTTGACAGCAGGAAGCTGTATTATCATGTGGCTGGGCGAAAGAATTTCCGATAAGGGAATTGGAAACGGTATATCTATTATTTTGCTGATTAATATCGTGTCCCGTATGCCCGCCGACTTTGCAAACCTGTATGAGATGTTTATCCGGAATAAGGATCTTGTGCAGATGGTGATTGCAATTTGTGTGATTGCGGCTGTGGTAATCGGAACAACCATTCTGGTTATCATTTTGCAGGACGCAGAGCGGAGAATACCGGTACAGTATTCTAAGAAAATGCAGGGCAGAAGAATGGCCGGCGGACAGGCAAGTTATATTCCGCTTAAGGTAAATACTGCCGGGGTTATTCCTATCATCTTCGCATCCTCCCTGTTATCCGTACCGTCAATTATCATCAATCTGGTAAATGCAACGCCGGGAACGACGGCACAGAAGATTTTGCAGGGAATGAATCAGAATTACTGGTTCAATCCGGAATTTCCTATGGCGTCCATAGGACTGATTGTCTATATTATATTGAACATTATTTTTGCATATTTTTATACTTCCATTACCTTTAATCCGATGGAAGTGGCAAATAATATGAAGAAGAGCGGCGGATTTATCCCTGGTATCCGTCCGGGTAAGCCGACGCAGGACTATCTGAATAAGATACTGAATTACATTGTATTGATCGGTGTAATCGGACTGTTGATTGTGGCTCTGATTCCTATATTCTTTAACGGAATGTTTAAGGCAGACGTCTCCTTTGGCGGAACATCTTTAATCATTATTGTAGGCGTTATTCTTGAGACCATGAAGCAGTTAGAGTCCCAGATGTTAGTCCGCAATTATTCCGGATTTTTAAATGATTAATCTTAATTGAATATAACACAGAAGACCGTAGGAAAATGCTGTATTTTTCTGCGGTTTCGGTGGTTATCAGAGAAGGAAAATATAAAGGAGGATAAGGTTATGAAGATTATTATGTTAGGCGCGCCGGGCGCAGGTAAGGGAACCCAGGCAAAAATGATTGCTGCAAAGTACGGTATTCCGCACATTTCTACGGGTGATATTTTTCGCGCCAATATCAAAAACGGCACAGAATTAGGCGCAAAGGCGAAAGAGTACATGGATAAGGGATTGCTTGTACCGGATGAACTGGTCGTTGATCTTGTGATTGACCGTTTTAAGGAGCCGGATTGTGAAAAGGGCTATGTGTTAGACGGATTTCCAAGAACCATCCCTCAGGCAGAGGCGTTGGATAAGGCATTGGCGGCCATTGGCGAAAGCGTAGATTATGCGATTAATGTGGAAGTACCGGATGAAAATATTATCAACCGTATGGGCGGAAGACGGGCCTGCGTTAATTGCGGCGCAACCTATCACATTGTGTACAGTCCTACAAAGGTGGAGGGCAAATGTGACGCCTGCGGCGCGGATTTAATTATTCGTGACGACGACAAGCCGGAGACGGTAAAGAACAGACTTGCCGTTTATCATGAGCAGACTCAGCCATTGATTGATTATTATAATGGCAAGGGCATTACCCGCGAGGTGGATGGAACAGTTGACATGAATGATGTATTTGAGGCGATTGTAGGTATTTTAGGTGAGTAAGCATGGCAGTTTCAATTAAATCAAAAGCAGAGATTGAGCTTATGCGTGAGGCGGGGAGAATCCTCGCCATCACGCATGATGAACTGGCAAAACAGGTTAAGCCAGGAATGTCTACCAAGGATGTAGACAGAATCGGAGAAGAGATTATCAGAAGTTATGGTTGTACTCCTTCTTTTTTGAATTATAATGGATATCCGGCGTCCATATGCGTATCTTTGAATGAAGTGGTCGTACATGGAATACCGGATAAGCACCGTATTATACAGGAGGACGATATTGTAAGTTTAGATGCAGGGGTAATTTATAAAGGATATCATTCCGATGCAGCAAGAACCCTGATTATGCCGGCAGTATCTGATGAGGTAAGAGAGTTAGTAAAGGTAACCAGAGAATGTTTTTTTGAGGGAATCAAGGAAGCGGTGCCGGGCAAACATATTGCAGATATTGGCCGGGCAGTCCAGCAGTACGCAGAATCCCATGGCTATTCTGTGGTCCGGGATTTAGTCGGTCATGGCGTGGGAGCAAGGCTTCACGAGGAACCGGAAGTTCCCAATTTTGTGGAACGGGGCCGGGGCCGGGGAATGAAACTCCGTCCGGGGATGACGATTGCGGTAGAGCCCATGATTAACTTAGGAGAATTTGATGTCTACTGGGAGGATGACGACTGGACGGTGGTTACAGAGGACGGTATGCCGTCAGCCCATTATGAAAACACAATTCTGATTACGGAAGGGGAACCGGAAATCCTTTCTCAGGCTCCGGGGATTCCATTATAATATGAAAGAAATGACAGGAGGATTTATATATGTCTAAAGCAGATGTAATTGAAATTGAGGGAACAGTAATAGAAAAACTCCCCAATGCAATGTTTAAAGTGGAGTTGGAAAACGGCCATGAAGTGCTGGCCCATATCAGCGGCAAGCTGAGAATGAATTATATCAAGATATTACCCGGCGATAAGGTAACTTTGGAATTATCTCCTTATGATTTAACCAAAGGACGGATTAAATGGAGAGAAAAGTAGGCAAAACGTGCATAAATTTGTAAAATATAGAAATTTTTGCTTGCAATGGTTGCACAGAAATGTTAGAATAGATATCCGTAGCGGACTTTTTTGAAAGGAGAGAGATTTTAATGAAGGTTAGAGCATCCGTTAAACCAATTTGCGATAAGTGCAAGATCATTAAAAGAAAAGGCAGTATCAGAGTGATCTGCGAGAACCCGAAGCATAAGCAGAGACAAGGTTAGATGATAGCCCATCTAAGGTGTTTGCTTACCAGTTGACCAAAGTAGCACTGTATTCCCAGTGTGAAGTTCCTTCCATATGATCATTATAAGTATGGAAGATGATGAAGAAAGCGGCTGTAGTGCAGGTTGTCATTAGCCTGTACAACATATGAATAGAAAGGATTGATGGCGAGAGGCGTATGCATTTCACCCGTATGGAATCCATACGGATACGCAGGCAGCTGTTGGTCCGCATTTTAACAAAAAGAATGAATTTATGGAGGTGCACAGTCACAATGGCTCGTATTTCAGGTGTAGATTTACCAAGAGAAAAACGTGTTGAGATTGGCCTTACCTATATCTATGGTATTGGTCTTCCATCATCTCAGCGTATTTTGAAAGAAGCAAATGTTAATCCTGACACCCGCGTTCGGGATCTGACAGATGATGAGGTTAAGAGAATCAGTGAGATTATTAACGAGACGCAGGTTGTAGAAGGTGATTTGCGTAGAGAGATTGCTATGAATATCAAGCGGTTACAGGAGATTGGATGTTATCGCGGAATCCGTCACAGAAAGGGATTGCCGGTGCGCGGACAGAAGACTAAGACCAATGCGAGAACGCGCAAGGGTCCGAAGAGAACTGTAGCAAATAAGAAGAAGTAATATAGTTTGATTTATATTTAACAGGAGGTTAAGTCTAATGGCTAAAGTTACAAAAAAAGTGACGAAAAAGCGTGTTAAGAAGAATGTTGAGCATGGACAGGCACACATTCAGTCATCTTTTAATAATACGATTGTTACATTAACCGATAACGAAGGCAATGCTCTTTCATGGGCAAGCGCCGGAGAACTCGGATTTAAAGGATCTAAGAAGTCTACGCCTTATGCAGCGCAGATGGCAGCAGAGGCAGCTACCAAAGCGGCTCTTGTTCATGGTTTAAGAAAAGTGGATGTCATGGTTAAGGGACCAGGTTCCGGACGTGAGGCGGCAATCCGCGCCCTTCAGGCAGCAGGGCTTGAGGTATTAAGTATTCGTGACGTGACACCGGTTCCACACAACGGTTGTCGTCCACCAAAACGTAGAAGAGTGTAATAGGAGGTACAGTATAATGGCAGTAGATAGAACACCGGTTCTTAAGAGATGCAGATCCTTAGGCATGGAGCCAATGTATCTCGGAATTGATAAGAAATCAAAGAGACAGTTAATCAGAGCAAATAGAAAAATGAGCGAGTATGGCTTACAGCTTCGTGAGAAGCAGAAGGCAAAGTTCATTTATGGCGTATTGGAGAAGCCGTTCCGTAATCTTTATGCAAAGGCTGAGCGCATGAAGGGATTAACCGGTCCGAACCTGATGGTATTGTTGGAGTCCAGACTGGACAATGTAATTTTCCGCTTAGGTTTTGCAAGAACGCGTAAGGAAGCAAGACAGATTGTCGACCACAAGCATGTGCTTGTAAACGGCAAATGTGTTAATATTCCTTCTTATACAGTTAAGGCTGGAGATAAGATTGAGATTCGTGAAAAGAGCAAATCTTGTCAGAGATATAAAGATATTTTAGAAGTAACAGGCGGAAGATTGATTCCGGCATGGTTAGAGTCAGATCAGGAGAATCTTTCTGGTACGGTGCTTGAGTTACCACTCAGAGAGCAGATTGATGTACCTGTAAATGAGACTCTTATCGTCGAGTTATATTCTAAGTAATATCCGCCAGCGGTCTGAACTGTGGGATGTTACAAAATTTAGAAGGAGGTTCCAGACGTGTTTGAATTTGAGAAACCAAGAATTGAGATTGCGGAGATTTCAGAAGACAACAGATACGGTAGATTTGTAGTTGAACCTTTAGAGAGAGGCTATGGCACCACGCTTGGTAATTCCCTGCGGAGAATTATGTTATCATCATTACCGGGTTCCGCTGTAAGCTATGTAAAGATTAAAGGGGTCTTACATGAGTTTAGTTCTATTCCGGGTGTGAAAGAAGATGTGACTGAGATTATCATGAACATCAAGGAACTGGCAATTAAAAATAACAGCGCTTCCAGCGAACCGAAGCAGGCATATATTGAATATGTTGGAGAAGGTGTAGTGACCGCAGCAGATATTCATGTGGACAGTGATATTGAGATTCTGAATCCGGATTTGGTGATTGCTACATTGAGCGGTCCGGAAGCAAGATTTGATATGGAACTGACCATTACCAAAGGCAGAGGCTATGTAGGTTCCGATAAGAATAAGAAGGATGATACTTCTATTGACGTAATTGCGATAGATTCCATTTATACTCCGGTAGAGCGTGTGAATCTTACAGTGGAGAATACTCGTGTCGGTCAGATTACCGATTACGATAAACTTACATTGGACGTATATACCAATGGAACTTTAGCTCCGGATGAGGCGGTCAGTCTGGCGGCAAAGGTATTAAGCGAGCATTTGAACTTATTTATTGATTTGTCTGAGAACGCTAAATCTGCCGAGGTTATGGTTGAGAAGGAAGACAATGAGAAAGAAAAAGTATTAGAGATGAACATTGATGAGTTAGAGTTGTCAGTACGTTCATTTAACTGCTTAAAGCGGGCAGGTATCAATACGGTTGAGGAATTGACCAGCAAGACTCCGGAGGATATGATGAAGGTTCGGAATTTGGGACGCAAGTCTTTAGAGGAAGTGCTGAATAAGTTAAAGGAACTTGGATTATCCTTAAACAGCGGAGACGACTAATTATTATAAGAGAATACACTTAAGCCGAATAATAGTAAGCAAAGTGAAGGAGGATGTACATCATGGCAATGTATAGAAAGCTTGGAAAGAAACAGGCAGCCAGAAAGGCATTACTGCGTAACCAGGTTACACAGTTATTATATCATGGTAAGATTAGAACCACAGAGGCAAGAGCAAAAGAGATCCGCAAGATTGCGGAGAGCCTGATTGCAATGGCAGTTAAGGAAAAGGATAACTATGATGAGGTTACGGTAACGGCCAAGGTTGCAAAGAAGGATAAAGACGGCAAGAGAATCAAAGAGGTTGTAGACGGCAAGAAAGTTACCGTATACGACGAGGTTGAGAAGAAGGTTAAGAAGGATCAGCCGTCAAGACTTCATGCAAGAAGACAGATGTTAAAGGTTCTCTATCCGGTGGTTGAGGTTCCTGCTGAAGGAGCCGGCAGAAAGCGCAGTACCAAAAAGGTAGATTTGCCGGAGAAGTTATTTGATGAGTATGGACCGAAATATGCAGGCCGTAACGGTGGTTATACAAGAATCATTAAGATTGGACCGCGTAAGGGCGATGCAGCAATGGAAGTTATTATCGAATTAGTATAACACAGCATATAAGGATAGGATAGGGGACTGTAAAACAGTCCCCTATCTTGCTGTACGGGTAAGATTTGCTGAGAGGCTTCAAAATGGGATTGATTGATATAAAAAATGTGACATTTGAATATTTCAGACGGGACGAAAACGGCGATGTGGAGGAAATGATAGAAGCTCTCCGGGATATCTCCCTTGAGGTAAAGGAAGGAGAGTTTATAGCCATTGTGGGACAAAATGGCTCCGGAAAATCCACTCTTGCCAGACAGATCAATGCCCTGCTGCTGCCCGGCCAGGGAGAGGTCATTGTCGACGGTATGGATACCAGAGACGAGGAATGGCGGCTTTCCATAAGGCAGAGAGCCGGTATGGTATTTCAAAATCCGGACAACCAGATGGTGGGCAACATTGTGGAGGAGGACATTGCCTTTGGCCCGGAAAATCTGGGCGTCTCCACAGAGGAGATCTGGAACCGGGTAGAGGAAACCCTGACGGCAACGGATATGGAGGAGTACCGTACCCAGTCCCCGAACCGGCTTTCCGGGGGACAGAAACAGCGGGTGGCTATTGCCGGCGTGCTGGCCATGGAGCCGAAATGCATTATTTTTGATGAAGCCACAGCGATGTTAGATCCAAAAGGCCGGGAGAAGATGATAAAGCTGGTGAAGACCTTGCAGGAGGAAAGAGGAATTACGGTTATCCTGATTACCCATCACATGGATGAAGTGTTGTATGCGGATAAGGTTTTTGTGATGAAACAGGGGGAAATTATGGATAGCGGAGCGCCGGAGTACATATTTTCCCAAAGGGAACTTTTGGAGGAATGCGGGCTTGAAATGCCGCCCCTTTACCAATATCTGTATTTTCTGTCAGGGCAGGAAATAATATCGATGGCGGAAATGAAAACTGTCCGGGCGGAAAAGGATTTAAGCCGTCTGCTTCAGGAAAAATATGGCAAAACAGCAGAAAAAGCAGCCGCAGGAATGAAGACTGCGCCTTTGACAGATAGAGAAATAGCGGAAAAACAGGCAGAAAGCGATATGGTTCGGGAAACCGTCGGGGAACATACGCTGACAAAGGGCATTTTGTTAAACCATGTCAGCTATTCCTATAATGTGGGATTTGCCCACGAGAGAAAGGTTTTGCAGGATATAAGCCTTGGGATTGACAAGGGGGAGTTCGTGGCGGTTATTGGACACACAGGCTCCGGGAAATCCACGCTGTTACAGCATTTGAACGGTTTGTACCTGCCGACGGAGGGAAATGTATATTTTAATGGAAGGGATATTGCGGAGAAGGATTTCCCGATAAAAGAACTGCGCCAAAAGGCGGGTATGGTGTTCCAGTATCCGGAATATCAGCTTTTTGCGGAGACGGTGGAGCAGGATGTGTGTTTTGGCCCGGAAAATATGGATATTCCCAGAGTGGAGGCGCAAAAAAGGGCATATGAGGCGCTTGCTGCGGTAGGGCTTCCGGATGACATCTATGACGCTTCGCCTTTGCAACTTTCCGGGGGACAGAAACGGCGGGCAGCCATTGCCGGAGTACTGGCCATGCGGCCTGAATATCTGATTTTGGACGAGCCCACAGCAGGGTTAGACCCTGTCTCGGCAAAAGAGCTTTTGCAGATGCTCAAGAAATTGCAGACCGGGCAGGGAATGGCCATCGTCATGGTCTCCCACGATATGGAGGAAGTGGCGGAGTATGCGGACCGGGTGGTTGTGTTAGACCAGGGGAAAATCTGTATGGACTGCACTGTGTCAGAGGCGTTTGGACAGGCGGATTTGTTAGAGCGGCTGGGCCTTTCTGTGCCGGTTGGCATTAAGCTGTTGAAAGACCTTGGCGGCGCCGGAGTTTCCGTAGATACAAATCAATGCAGGATGGCGGATATCTGCGGGGAATTGATGAAATTGCAGGAGGCATAATGGGTAAGGATATCACAATCGGACAATTTTATAATGTGGACTCTGTGATTCACCGCCTTGACCCCAGAACAAAGCTCGTCTTTACTCTGGTGTATGTGACGACCCTGTTTTTTGCCAGAAATCCCTATCTGTATGCGGCGGCATTTGTAACGCTGGCAATATATATCGGCTTGTCAAAGGTTCCCCTTAAATTTATCTTTAGGGGGCTAAGGCCGTTAATGTTGATTATAATATTCATGGTGCTTGTGAATCTGTTTACGGTTCCCGGCGCAAAGATTTTGTTTCAGTGGGGCTTTCTGCGGATTACGGAGGCCGGTCTGGTGTCGGCGGTCTATCTGGGACTGCGGCTGGTTTTTATGCTGATTGGCTCCTCCATGATGACCTACACCACTACGCCAAACGCCTTAACGGACGGGTTGGAGAAAATGCTGGGGGGCCTCAAAAAGATTAAGGTGCCGGTGCATGAATTTGCCATGATTATGGCGATTGCCCTGCGCTTTGTCCCGGTTCTGACAGAGGAGATGGAGCGGATTCGGAAGGCCCAGACTGCAAGGGGCGTGGACTTTCAGGAGGGAAATCTGTTTGTCCGGTTAAAAAAGCTGATGCCCATTTTGGTGCCGCTTTTTGTCTCGGCCATAAGGAGAAGCAACGAGCTGGCTTTAGCTATGGATGCCAGATGCTATCATGGGGGCGAGGGGAGAACCAAAATGAAACCCTTGCGGTATAAAAGAGCAGACGGGTTTGCATATATTTTTGTGGTGTTTTATCTGGCTTTCATGATAAGCATGGCAGTTATGCTGTAGCCGATGAAATTATTTTATCAGAAGTGATGCTTAAAATAATGTGATAAATGGAGATTGCGATGAAACGGATTAAACTGACTGTGGCCTACGACGGAACCAACTACTGTGGCTGGCAGATTCAAAAAAACGGAATTACAGTGGAAGAAGTACTCAATCAGACCTTGAGCCGGTTTTTCGGGCAGGAGATTGCAGTAATTGGAGCGAGCCGGACGGATTCCGGCGTCCATGCGTTAGGCAATGTGGCGGTCTTTGATGCGGAAGTGACTATGCCTCCGGATAAAATCAGCTATGCGGTCAATAATCTGCTGCCCGATGATATCCGGATTCAGAAGTCTGAGGAGGTGGCGCCGGATTTTCATCCCCGGTACTGCGATACCAGAAAGACCTATGAATACCGTATCTATAACGCCCAATTTCCCGATCCCTTAGTCCGGCTGTATTCCCTGTTCGTATACTATCATTTGGATGAGACAAAAATGCAGGAGGCCGCTGATTACCTTGTGGGGGAACACGACTTTAAGAGCTTCTGCACCCCTAAGGATGACGTCGATAACACAGTGCGTACCATCTACTACATCAAGGTTATCCGGGAGGGGAACATGGTGCGCATACGAATCAACGGCAACGGATTCCTCTACAACATGGTAAGAATTATGGTAGGCACTCTGCTAAAAGTGGGAATGGGAATGATTGAGCCCATTCAAGTCAAGCAAATCTTAGAGGCCAGAGACCGAACCCGGGCGGGCCACAAAGCGGCTGCCTGCGGCCTCACCCTACTAGAAATCGAGTACCCCAATGAAAGTTGCTCCCCCTATTCCGGTTAATTTCCCGGTTTTGGCGGGTATCTTTCTCTTATCCGCCGCCTCATAGTGTGCCCACCGCCGCAAGATAATCTTTTTCCCGATTTTCCCGACACGCGGTTTTTTAGAAATCCACTGCCGGTCCGTCCTGCATAATGCACGTGCGAAGAAGTGTCTGAGCACCGGGTTTGGGGTGCTGGGCAAACATCATGCAGCCACGCTTGCGCTCTGTCGAAAACGCAGCGGTACGTAAGCGGAGGCCCGATTTCTTATCTGCCGCATGGCGGATTATTGCAGAGCCTCCGCAAGTACCGGCGTTTTCAAAGGGGCTGCTGATGTTTCCCAGTCACCCCTTCCCGGTGTGAGTTCTTCGTAAGCACGTGCAATAAAATATGCAGGACGGACCGGCAGCAGGATTTCTTAAAACCGATGGCAGTGCGGGAAAATGGGAAAAGATTATTCTGCGGCGGTTTTCAGATATAAACGGCGGATAAGAGAAAGATACCCGCCAAAACCGGGGGAAAGTAATGAAAAGGGGTAGAAATGTACAATTTTGGTGGATTTTAGGGAAAAAATTCGTTGACAGGGAAGGGTATTTATAATATAATATTTAACTGTGACGATAGGCAAAGACTGTGCAAATGCCACTAGCCCCGGCGTTGTGCGGTTTTGAAATCACTTGATGTTCGGTTGTCAAACCCACTTCAACCGGAACGCCAGGTGGTGATAGAAGAAGTCATTTCATATGATATGGAGGAGAGTGCTGTTTCGGACATTGCAGCATAATCTGTGTGTTTGTATGAAGGACGGTAATATTGGATGATTTAAGGAGGAACACCATGAAGAGTTATATGGCAAGCCCATCAACAATTAACAGAGAGTGGTATGTAGTTGACGCTACAGGACATACATTAGGCCGTTTGGCATCTGAGATTGCAAGCATTTTAAGAGGCAAGAATAAGCCGACTTACACACCGCACATTGACACCGGCGATTATGTAATCGTGGTAAATGCAGACAAGATTAAAGTAACAGGCAAGAAGTTAGAACAGAAGGTATATTACAACTATTCAGGCTATGTAGGCGGACTGAAGGAGACAACATTGAAAGAGCTCTTAGCCAAGAAGCCGGAAGAGGTAATCCGCAAGGCCGTTAAGGGTATGCTTCCAAAGGGACCTTTAGGCCGGGAGATGATTACCAAGCTTCATGTGTATGCTGGTCCGGAACACAAGCATCAGGCACAGCAGCCGAAGGCGTTAGAGATTAAGTATTAATGAAGGAGGACAAAGCAGTGGCTAAGACGACAAGATATTACGGAACCGGTAGAAGAAAAAGCAGTGTTGCAAGAGTTTACTTAACACCTGGTACAGGTAAAGTTACCATTAATAAAAGAGATATGGATGATTACTTTGGCTTAGAGACACTTAAGCTGATTGTAAACCAGCCATTTGTAGTGACTAATACGGCAGGAAAGTATGATGTGCTTGTAAATGTTCGCGGAGGCGGATTTACAGGTCAGGCGGGCGCCATTCGCCATGGTATTTCCAGAGCATTGTTAGAGGCAGATGCAGATTTTCGCCCGGCGCTTAAGAAGGCAGGATATCTTACCCGCGACTCTCGTATGAAGGAGAGAAAGAAGTACGGTTTGAAGGCTGCACGTCGTGCTCCGCAGTTCTCGAAGAGATAATTTTACTATAATTTACACTATCGTATATTGCATATGCTATAATGACGGTAGGCTAAAAGAAACGATAAGTCCATGTGGACGAAGAAATGACCCCCGAACTGTGTTGTTGCACAGTCCGGGGGTCTTCGTTTTTTAAAAAAATACTAAATTCCCCTATAGTAAATAATTGTAGACAATTATAAATATATTGTATATAATAGTATTGTATAGTTTCATAATAGATATAAAAGGAGGTCGCATTATTAAACTGGCACCTGATAATTTTAAATTAGAGAAAACAACGATTTGGTCTTTCCCAAGTAGAGGTAACTGGGCAACCCATTCGGGTCAATACAGAGGTAATTGGTCACCGTATATACCTAGAAATTTAATAACCCGATATTCAGAGGAGGAAGATTGGGTTCTGGATCAGTTTATGGGTTCTGGCACAACTTTGGTGGAGGCGAGATTGCTTAATCGAAATGCTATAGGTATTGATATTAATGGGGAAGCGCTTTCAATATCTAAAAAGAACTTAGAATTTTCCTGCAATACCGGTTCGAAAATATTTATAAGAAAAGGGAATGCAATAGATTTACATTTCATAAGCAATGATAGTATTGATTTTATTTGTACCCATCCCCCATATGCCAATATTATTAGATATAGTGCGGGAATAGATGGTGATATATCATTATTGGAGGTCGATGAATTTGTAGAAGAAATGCAAAAGATAGCAAAGGAATCTTATCGCATTTTAAAAACGGGGAAAATATGCGCTATAATGATCGGGGATATGAGAAAGCATGGCAGAGTAGTTCCTTTAGGTTTTCGTCTGATGGAATGTTTTTTAAAGGCAGGATTTGTAAATAAGGAGATTATTATAAAAGAACAGCATAATTGCCGTTCTACGGCCTGTTGGGAAAAAAGAGATAATGATTTTCTTCTTTTAGCCCATGAATATATTTTTGTGTTCCAAAAGACAGGTTAATATTTATGCCTAATGCTGAGATGTGAATATTGAGGTTGTTATTTTTTGTAATTGCAAGTATAATAATTGAGAAATAGATTATTTTGAATATAGAGAAGAGGAAATCAAATGCACAGTGGGAATATTGCTCCATTTGTGAAATGGGCTGGCGGCAAAAGACAATTATTACCGCAGATAAAGGAAAGAATGCCCCGCGAATATAATAATTATATTGAACCGTTTGTCGGCGGGGGTGCCGTAATCTTTGAGTTATTGCCTTCTCATGCATTGATAAATGATATTAATAAAGCGTTGGTTAATACATATAGACAAATATGCAATGAGCCGGAAGAGTTTCTAAAAGCGATTAACAAGCTTGATAATGAAATGTGGCAGGATGGAAAAAAGTATTATTATTCTCTCAGAGAAAATTATAATGATAAATTGATGAAAGCGGAATACGATATCGAATTAGCGGCATTATTTGTATTTATTAACAAACATTGTTTTAACGGTTTATATCGGGTAAATGGCAAGGGACTGTTTAATGTTCCTTATAACAATAAGCGTGGATCTTCTGTGGATGAAAAAATAATTATGGCTGTATCGGAATATTTACAGGGAATTACAATGACTGATGGAGATTTTGAGACGGCATGTGCGAATGCTAAGGAGGGCGATTTTATATTTTTGGATAGTCCCTATGCCCCCCTTAACCCTACTTCGTTTGAATCATATACAAAAGAGGGATTTGATGTAGAAAGCCATAAACGGCTGGCAAAGTTATATGATGAACTAACAGCTAAAGGTTGTTACTGTATGCTCACAAATCATAATACAAAACTTATAAATGAATTGTATGGTAATAAGGGTTACAAAATAGATGTTGTAAGTGTAAAGCGTATGATTAATTCAGATGCATCTAACAGAGTTGGTGAAGAAGTAATCATATGCAATTATTAGGGGAGTCGCTGTAATGGATAACTTATTTATTAAAAAAGTACCATTATATTTCGAGACGGAAGAATCACAATTGGTATTAGGTGATTCTTTTAAAATTCTAACAAAAATGCAACCGGAATCTGTAGATATGATATTTGCAGATCCACCGTATTTTCTGAGTAATGATGGCATTACCTGTCAGGGAGGAAAGATGGTTTCGGTAAATAAAGGCTCATGGGATAAGCTGAATGAGAACGGAACCGGTGTTGAAGAAAAGCATAGATTTAATAGACGGTGGATTAGATTATGCAAACAGATATTGAAACCCTGTGGTACTATTTGGATATCAGGAACGTTGCACAATATATATTCGATTGGTATGGCATTGGAACAGGAAGGCTTCAAAATCATTAATAACATAACATGGCAGAAAACAAATCCACCGCCGAATTTAGCATGTCGATGCTTCACACATTCTACGGAAACCATTTTATGGGCCAGAAAAGATGAGAAGAAGGCGCGACATTTTTTTAATTATCAAAAAATGAAAGAAGAAAATGGCGGTAAGCAGATGAAAGATGTGTGGACTGGTGCGTTGACAAAGCCTTCAGAAAAAACAGAAGGAAAGCATCCGACACAAAAACCGGAATATCTGCTTGAAAGGATTATATTGGCGTCTACGGAGGAGGGACAAGTTATATTAGATCCGTTCTGCGGTTCCGGAACCACTGGCGTAGAAGCGATGCGATTAGAAAGAAAATTTATTGGAATAGACATAAGGGAAGAATACTTACAGATAAGTAAAAGAAGATTAGAGAGGGTGAAAAATGGCATATAGGGATTTTGATGAATGGTTGAGTAAGTTTAGACCGAGTATATCAGGTTACGACTACTATATTGACTTTGAAAAAGTTGTAAGAAATGTAGAAGAAATCAAGGTAGAATTGAATATTTTGAACTCCCTTATTGGTTCAAAGAATATTGAGGAAGAGTTTGAAATTATAGTGAAAAAATATCCGGAAACATTGAAATGTGTACCATTACTTCTTGCTGTAAGAGGATATGAAATCTATGCTCAGGATGAAGAAGGGGCATTCTTGTATAATTTCAAGAAGATGAATTACAGTGTGGAACAGTACAAGATATTTATGCGTAAGACAGGTTTGTTTGATATGATTGCAAATCACTTGGTAAATAATCTTGTGGATTATGCACTTGGAATCGAAACAGGACTGGATTCTAATGGTCGCAAGAATCGTGGCGGTCACCAGATGGAAAATTTGGTTGAAAAGTATATTGTGGCAGCAGGATTCAAGAAGAATGTGAATTACTTCAAAGAAATGTATTTGAAGGACATTGAATCTAAATGGAATATTGACTTATCTGCACTCTCGAATCAGGGCAAAGCTGCAAAGAGATTTGATTTTGTAATTAAGACAGATCAGATGATTTATGCTATTGAAACAAACTTTTATGGTGGCGGTGGTTCAAAACTGAATGAAACCGCAAGAAGTTACAAGATGCTTTCTCAGGAGGCAGATACTATAGATGGATTTACCTTTGTGTGGTTTACAGATGGAATCGGCTGGAAAAGCGCCAGAGGTAATTTGAGAGAGACATTTGAGAACATGGAACATGTATATAGTATAGATGATATGGAAAACGATATTATAAAAAATATGTTTGTATAGGAGATAAAAGATGAGTTTTGATGCACACGAAGAGAAAATAAGAAAGATATTTTCCGGAGATACAAAATTTGAAATACCTAGAAATCAGAGAAGGTATGTTTGGAGGGAAAAACAATGGAAAGAACTGTTGGGGGATATATTATACATTAGGAGAAAACAATTAGTTGAAAGAAAGGAAATTAATCACTTTTTAGGAACATTTGTCTTGCAGGAAAATGAGAATAATTATGAAATAATCGATGGTCAACAACGTATTACAACATTATTGCTTATTTTGTCATCAATATGCGTTATATTTAATGAAATGGAGTGCAAGGAAGAACATGGTCAGACGAGACAATATATAGTTGGCAATATTGGCTTGAAATCACAATATTGCAGAATGAATAATAATAATATTCCCAATATTAGCATTATTATTGAATCAGTAGCAGAGTATCGAAATGAATTAACATCAAAATCTATTATTGATACACCTTTATTAGAAAAAAGTGGAGATGGAAATAAGGGAGTATTGTCCTGTTTTTGGTACTTTTATAATTATTTTAAGGATAATATAGAAAGCGTAGATGAACTCGTTGCATTCCGGAATATTATATTAGACATGAAGGTAATACATATTGCATCTGAAGATGAATTGGATTGTTACGATATATTTGAAATTTTGAATGCAAGAGGGGTCGATTTAGAAGATAGCGAATTGTTAAAGAACTTTATTTTTAAATATGCACAACCTAAATATAATATAGACAGGGCTAAGAATATATGGAATAAGATTGAAGAAAATATGGAACAATGTAATGGAAATATAGAACAATTTTTAATACATTTTGCAACCTATAGATATTATAAGCCTACAAGGGATGAAAGTGTGTTTAAAGTAGTAAAAGCTAATACAGATAAGGAAAAGGTACACGAATTATTAGATGAGTTGTTAAAATCAAGTGAAAAATATATATGGTTTTATCATCCGGAGCAATGCACAATATATGAGCTATGTCCAAATTTAGAATTTTTTAGATTAATAAATCATAGACAATTTCGACCATTATTTATGGCACTTTTTGAGTCATTTGAATTGGGAAAAATATCAAAAAAAGATATTATTAATACTGGACAATTTCTAACAAATTTTTCTTTTGGATTTACTTTTGTGATGGGGAATAATTCTAATTTGATAGACAATAAAATTCATAAGCTTGCTCAAAATATATACAAAAATTCAACAAAGGAGTCTTTGGACAAAATAAAAACAGATTTAATGTTATATTATCCAAATTATGAAGAATTTAAAAATAGTTTTATGAATATGGGATTTTCAAACAAAAATAAAAAATATAAAAATGCTAACAATAGAAAACGTATGTTTTATGTATTAAAAACGATAGAAGAATATAAGCAAGAAACTAATGAGTTGGTATGTAATATTTCTGAATGCAATATTGAGCATATTATGAATGATTCTGAGACGAATGAAGTTACTAGCCGAATTGGTAATCTATTGTTACTTTCTGAAAATATAAATAATAGAATGGGAGATGCATCATTTAAAGAGAAGAAAGAAAAGATGAAAAGGTCAAAACTACAATCAGTTCAAAATTTTTTGAAATTTTATGGTGATAATGAAGAATGGACAGAAGGGTTAATTAAGGAAAGAACGGATACAATTATTTCGTTGGCATACAGCAAAATATGGAAAGTGTAATATTATACAAAATAGCAAAGGCTGTTGGAAATAAGGCAACTCATGTTAGATTGCATAGAAGTGGTGATTTTGAATATACAAATGAACGGAGAAATTGCAGAGCAGTACAGTAGTAATACACAAAAAAATTAGAGTGATTACAGAAATTTATTACTTATCCTGCAAGAAAGAATATATATAGTTCGCATTTGAACCAATTCCCCCACACCCTCCGCCCCCGCCCTACATATAATACATAGTAAAAGTTTGTAGTGCGAACGGGGCGATGAATATGACGCAAAAGGGGATGGATATTTCCTATTATCAGGGGAATGTGGATTTTACAAAGGCGGCAGCTGACGGGATTCAATTTGCCATTTTAAGGGCAGGGTACGGGCAGACGGTAGACGAACGCTTTTATGAGTATGTGAAAGGCTGTAAAGCTGCTGGTATAAAGGTACGGGGCGTGTATCTGTTCAGCTATGCGCTGAATGAGGAAGAGGCGGTTAAAGAGGCCAAGGACTGTCTGGCATGGGTGAAAAAGGCGGGGCTTAGCAAGCGTACCATTGTATTCTATGATTTTGAGGGCGATACCGTCAGGCAGGCAGCAGCAAATGGCGTAATTCTTGGGAAAAAGCAATGTGTGGCGTTTACCAGGGCGTTTTGCGAATATGTGGAAAGCAAGGGTTATAAGGCGGGAATTTATTCCAATATAGATTATTACAAAAATATGTATACTAAGGCATTGATATCAAAATATATTTACTGGCTGGCAGATTATGCAGATGCGCCGAATTACCCCTGCGCGTTCCAGCAGTATACCAGCGTCGGCAGGGTAAAGGGAATTAAGGGAAATGTGGATTTGGACTATTATTTTGGCGCGGCCGCCGCGCCGGCGAAGAAAAAAACGGTGAACCAGATTGCAAAGGAAGTGATTGCCGGTAAATGGGGCAATGGCGAGGAGCGGAAAAAGGCGTTGGAAAAAGCCGGGTATAATTATAACACAGTCCAGAAAAGGGTTAATGCGCTGTTGAAATAGCAATGATGATAACTTATATGGAGGAACATAAAATGTCAGATTTACAGGAAGCAAGAGAATTTTTTATGAAGGACAGATTTGCCATGGTGACTACCGGCATTGACATTGAAGAGGTGGGAGAACATTACGCAAAATGCAGCCTGAAGCTGGATGAGCGGCACAAAAATGCCACCGGCCATGTTATGGGCGGCGCCATATACACATTAGCGGATTTTGTCTTTGCGGTAGCGGCCAATTTCCGGCAGGAAGCGGTAACGGTAACAACGGTCAGCCAGATTAGCTATCTGGGCGCGGCGAAGGGGGATATTTTGTACGGAGAGAGCCGGTTGTTAAAGGACGGGAAACGAATCTGCTTTTATGAGATTTCCATTACAGATGATTTGGGAAATCAGGTGGCGGTTGTGTCCACCAGCGGGAATCATCTGCTGTAGGACATGGGAAAGCGGTAGAAAGAAAGATGGGAAGACAAAGCGTTTAAGTTTTGTACTATATAATATATGAAATAATAAATTAAAAACGGCTACGGGAATTAAATCCTGTAGCCGTTTTTAATATAGGATTTAACTTAAATTTTTATTAAATTAAGAAGAATAATTAACTGAAAGTGGGCAAAAATGCTCACCAAATAAAAGTTGTATTTTGGTAAAATATCCTAGTAACTATAACTTATGAATTAACAAAGAGGAGGATATTTTATGAGAAAAGAAAAGGGAAGAAATACAGCTCTTTTTCTTGTCTTTTGTATGGTGTTAAGTATGTTTAGTGCCATACCGGCAAGAGCGGAAGGTGACGGAGACGAGAGTCAAGAAGAGCTATGTGGGTTGCTTGCTGTAGAGTGGCTAGGCAGAGATGGGGAGAACGATGGAGAAGTTCGTGTAAAAAATAATCATCCGGTTGATCCTGAGGGAAACCCGATATCATACACAGATTACAAAGACGTGTCTATACCAGGCGCTGCATTGTGGATTGATTACAAAGATACTGATGGTACACCAGTACCTGTTTCGGCAGACCAACTAACTGTAAAATATTTTGCCGAGGAAGATCCAAGGGAAGAAGGAACCTCTGAGGGTTCGGATACGGGTTCGATAGTAGATTATACAGTTCAGACTAGCGAAGGCGAAAGAACTTTGGTATTGTTTGAACCAGATGGGCTGGGATATTATAGTTTTAGTTATAATCAATGTGAGACTGATGACTTAACTGTCTATGTAGGCTATCCGGAAATTGGCATCTATTCTAAGGATGAACAGGATGTGGATTATTTGTATCCTGCAAACGATTGGGTTGAGGAGCAAAGCTTCAATTACACCGGATTGAAAGGGGAAAATGACAATAAAATATATGTGAATTTGTACAATAGATATGAAGCAGACAGTATAAAACTGACTGAATATACATTGTCGCTTTGGGACGAAGAAGGAACAGAATTAAATAGTGAGTCAGATAAAGACAAGTTTGAAAAATACATGTCAGTTAAGCAGATGACTGATAAGCTTGGTTGGTATGAGATTACATTTAATGAGGCTCTTTCTTCAGAAGACGGGTTTGGTTTAAGCATAAACGGAGAAAAGGACGGTGACCCCATAGGTGCTTATCTTGAAGGTTCCTTCCAACAGTCCGGCTTATATGTAACATGGGATGGCGAATATCGATGCAACGGTGAAAATGTAATGTATTATCCCGGAGGATTAAATCCGGAAGCAGCGAAGTTAAGGTTCGGTAAGTTTGTGAAGGACAAAAAAACTGGAAAAGTAACAGATGAGTTTCTCGGCCTACAGGAGGAAAAAATTCAGATAGAGGCAGGGTATGTAGACTATGAAAATGGTTTTAAATGGACAGAGAAGGGCGACGCTGCGAAGGATGACTGTGAATGGGAACTAACAAATGAGGGCTTTTTAAAGATTAAGTCTTACTATCAACAGGATTATAAGATTACTGTTGGAACTGAGGGAAGTGTTTATGTACACCCCTATATGGAAACGATAGAATTTTTTACTGATAAGGTACGTCCTGCTGATCCGGAGCGGATAACGAGGCGTATTCGTACTATAAAAGTAAATGAGGGAAAGCCTGCAACGGTATATGTACTGGCGTATAGTGATGCTGAGGACGCTTATTCAGCTGATATGAACAACCCGGAAATAAAAGCAATTTTAAAAGATGGTAAGACGGAGGTAACAGAAACCTATATTAAACGGGGTGAAAAATTTACAGATAAGGATGGTAACCCCGGTTATCCGATAGAAATAACTGCTCAGGCAAAGGAAGACTTTTACATTACAGTAACTGCAAACGGTCCCGTACAAGATGAGAATGGGGAGTTGCTAGAACATAAGAATACGCTGTCTGTTGACATCAACAAGCGGTCGACTTTAAAGGTGACTGCGCCACTAAAGACCACCTATACGGAAGGCGATATGTTTGATCCCACCGGTATGGCAGTCGAGCTGGTCTATGCAGATGGAACGACAGAACCGTTAAAAGAAGGATATACAGTCACTCCGGCAGGACCGTTAACAACAGCAGACACAAGCGTAACGGTTTCATATCTTGAATTGACAACACCACTGCCAATTACCGTAAGTCCAAAGGCGCCGGAGACGCCGCAGACGCCTCCGACTGCTCAGCCTTCTGCAGAGGGGACAGTACTGTCGTCTCAGGAGACTGGCGAAAAGGCAGAGTTTACAGTTACCAGTGATGACAGTGCAGATCCGACAGTAGCGTATAAGGGAACTACGGAGAAGAAGGAAAAATCGGTTAAGATACCTGATAAGGTAGTAGTGAACGGCATTACGTACAAAGTGACTTCTATTGCAGATAATGCATTTAAGGGGAATAAGACGATAACCAAGGTAACTGTCAGCAGCAATATTACATCGATTGGTAAAAATGCATTTGCTAACTGTAAGAAACTTAAGACCGTTACGGTTTCCGGAAACGTAACGACGGTGGGCGACAATGCCTTTAAGGGATGCGCTGCGCTGACCAAGGTTACTTTGCCTGCCAAGACAAAAAAGATTGGTAATAATGCATTCAGCGGATGTAAGAAGTTAAAGACGCTGACGATTAAGTCTAAGAAATTAACGTCAAAGAACATTTCTAAAAATGCGTTTAAGGGAATAACCAGTAAGACAACGATTAAAGTACCTGCCAGCAAAGTGGCGGCATATAAGAAGCTGTTCAAGAAAAAAGGGCTTGCCAAAAATGTCAAGGTAACCCGATAAAGGGATATGGAAAAGCTTTCCCCTGGATGTTTCAGGGGAAAGCTTTTAGTTAATCAAATAATGAAAAGCGGATAAAATAGTTTATCCAAATCGGAAATATCGTGATAGAATATCTGTAAATGATATTGTCCTATTGCAGAATACAAGATAGGATGGCGTGGGGAAGGTTATGAAATCGACAGAGGAATTGATTAATTTATTACAGATTTTGAATATTGAGGAATTTAAGAAGGATGATTCCTTTCGTGAGATTAAGATAGAAGAGTATCTCGATCATCTGCTGACGAAGCATGGATTAACGGCAAAGGATGTAATTTTCAAGCTGAACATGGAACGCTCTTATACCTATCAGATTCTGAAGGGCAGGCGCAATCCTACCAGAAAATTCCTGATTCGGATTGCAGTGCTTTGCCGGTTATCGTTAGAGGAGACCCAGCATCTTCTGGCAGTCGGGAACCGTCCGGCATTATATCCCCGCAACCGTTTTGATGCGGTGGTTATCTATGGCATACAGCACAATCTGACCGAGGAGGAGATTGATGAGCTGTTGACAGAGTTAGGGGAGGATACGCTTGGCTAGATGCTGTCCGGCGGGGCGCAGGCGGAACCGGCCTTACGGGATGCAGACCTTGACTTTTTAATAAGAGTTAGTATAATTGTTTTCTGTGGGAAGGAATTTCCCATGGGAAGCCGCAAATGCTGATGTAAGCTGATGACTTCTGTGATGATTATCGTGGAACCATCAGTTTTTTATTTCTGCGGGCAGCAAGGCCGACGCTATGCCCGCGCGAGCAGTTGACGTATCTTTAGAGGGCGTGAAGATGAATAGGAAATTTTACTTTGGATTATCCACAACGCAGATTATTATGTTCAGCTTCTTTCTTGCCATACTGGCGGGAAGCCTGCTGCTTGCCCTGCCGGTCAGTTCCGCTGACGGTGAGGCGGTTCCCTATATTGACGCCCTGTTTACGGCGACAACCTCTATTTGCGTTACCGGTCTGGTGACGGTACCCACATATTCCACCTGGAGTATCTTTGGACAACTGGTGATTCTGGTGTTGATTCAGATTGGCGGGCTTGGCGTGGTGACGGTGCTTTCCGGCCTGTTAATCGGCCTGCACAGAAGAATCGGTATCGGAGACAGAATACTGCTTCAGGATGCGTTTAATCTAAATTCCATGTCGGGAATTGTCAAGTTTGTCCGAAGGGTGCTGATTGGCACCTTTGTAGTAGAAGGGGTGGGCGCCCTCTTATATATGACTGTATTTATACCGGAGTTCGGGGGGCGGGGAATATGGATTTCCATCTTTAATTCCGTCTCGGCTTTTTGCAATGCGGGCATGGACATTATTTCCGAGGACAGTCTGTGCGCCTATGTGTCGAATCCGTTAATCAATCTCGTAACCTGTCTGCTGATTATCTTAGGCGGTATCGGTTATATTGTCTGGTGGGATGTGTTAGGGGCAGTCAGGAATTTCCGCAAACAGAAATGGAGGGCGTTCAAGGGAATGACGCTTCACAGCAAGATTGCCATTTTCACAACCTGCGTTCTCATTTTTGCTGGCGCGGCGGTGTTTCTTGTTCTGGAATATCATAATCCCCTTACGATAAAGGACTATTCCCTGCCGGATAAGCTGATGGCGTCCCTGTTTCAGTCCGTAACCACAAGGACGGCGGGCTTTGCCACGATTCCCCAACAGAACCTGACCAATGCGTCGTCTGTGATTTCCGTACTGCTGATGTTCATCGGCGGCTCTCCGGTAGGAACGGCGGGCGGCGTCAAGACGGTTACCATTGCAGTATTGTTTGTCTTTGCCTTCGCGGCAATCGGCAACAAAGAGGATGCGGTGCTTTTCCACAGGAGGATTCCACCGCAGGCGGTCAGCAAGGCGGTTGCGGTGGTCAGCATGTCGTTTCTCATTTTGTTTGCCTCCACTGTGCTGTTGGCGGTATTTGCAGACGGAAATGTCATTGATATTCTTTACGAGACGGCCAGCGCCACAGCGACGGTGGGGCTGACAAGAAATCTGACGCCGACCCTGAATCTGTGGGGGAAACTGATTATCATTGTGACGATGTATCTCGGAAGAGTGGGACCCATTTCTCTCGTGATTGCATTCCATACAAGGAAAGAGAATAAAAATATGATTAAGAATCCAACCGAGGAAATCAGCGTTGGCTGACGGGGAAGAAAGGAGTAAATCCATGAGTAATAGCAAATCCTATGCGGTATTCGGACTGGGTAAATATGGACGGGCTGTGGCAAAGGAGCTGGTGAAAAACGGCGCGGAGGTTATAGCGGTGGATGTGCAGGAAGACATTGTCAACAGCTTAGCCGCTGACATTCCCTACTGTAAATGCGCAGATGTGACGGACGGGGAGGTCATCAAGCGGCTGGGGATTTCCAATGTGGATGTGGCGGTCATCACCATGTCCGGCAACTTAGAGGCCAGCGTCATGGCAACCCTGCTCTGCAAGGAAATTGGCGTGAAGACGGTAATTGTAAAATGTTCTAACGAGATGAACTGTAAAATTTTGAGCAAGGTCGGAGCCGACCAGGTCGTGATTCCGGAAAGCGAGTCGGGTATCCGGTTGGCGAAGAATCTGTTAAGCCATGGCTTTATCGATTTGGTAGAGCTTTCTAAAGATGTGTCGATGGTGGAATTAGATGTGCGCCCGGAGTGGGTGGGAAAGAATTTAATCGAGTTGAACCTGAGAAAAAAATATTCCATCAATGTGGTATCGGTAGTGCAGGATAACCGGGTTGACGTCAATGTGGACCCGGAACGGCCTTTAGAAAGTTCCATGAAGCTGATTGTGGTTATCAATACATCTAAGTTGGATAAATTAAGAGGATAGAACAAATGACACTGAAAGAATTGGAAATGGGAAATACGGCGGTAGTCACTGCTGTGGGCGGAGAGGGCTCCTTAAGGCAGCATTTTCTCGATATGGGGCTGATTCCCGGCACAGAGGTTACGCTGATAAAATACGCCCCGTTAGGGGACCCCATGGAGCTTCGTCTTCATGGCTATGAGCTTACCCTAAGGCTGGCGGATGCGGAAAAGATAACCGTTGCCGCCGACAGTACAGGGGACGGCAAAGAAGCCGTAAAGGGAAATGCAAAAAATAAGGCGTCCGGCAATCAAACGGGGGGAAACGCCGCAGAGCAGAGTCCGTCCGCAGGCGGAAGGCGGCGCAAAAAGAGCGAGCACCCCGGCCTGGGCGAGGGCGGCCGCTATCATGTCAAGGCGGACGAGAATCCTCTGCCGAAGGGAACGCTGCTTACCTTTGCGCTGGCAGGGAACCAGAACTGCGGCAAGACCACGCTGTTTAACCAGCTTACCGGCGCCAACCAGCATGTAGGCAATTTTCCCGGCGTGACGGTGGAGCAGAAAAGCGGCTCGATCCGGGGAAAGAGCAATACCCGGGTAACGGATTTGCCCGGCATTTACTCCATGTCCCCCTACAGCAGCGAGGAGATTGTCACCAGGGAATTTATCATCAGGGAAAAACCGGCGGGAATTATCAATATTGTGGACGCCACGAATATTGAACGGAACCTTTACCTTACCATGCAGCTTATGGAGCTGAATATTCCCATGGTGCTGGCCTTAAATATGATGGACGAGGTGCGGGGCAACGGCGGTTCTGTGGATATCAACGAATTGGAGGAACGGCTGGGGATTCCGGTGGTTCCCATTTCCGCTGCAAAAAATGAGGGAATTGACGAGTTGGTAAGCCATGCCCTCCATGTGGCCCAGTATCAGGAGCGGCCCGGACGGATTGACTTTTGCAGCAAGGACGATAACGGCGGAGCCGTACACCGCTGTCTGCATGGCATTGTGCATTTAATTGAGGACCATGCGGATGCGGCCGGCATTCCGGTACGGTTTGCAGCGGCCAAACTGGTGGAGGGCGACCCCATCGTTTTAGAATCCTTGAATTTAAGCCGGAATGAAAAGGAGATGTTAGAGCATATCATCTGCCAGATGGAGGAGGAGCGGGGCTTAGACCGCTGTGCGGCGATAGCGGATATGCGGTTTGTGTTTATCAAACGGCTGGTGGAGGAGACGGTTGTTAAGCCGCAGGAAAGCAGGGAACATGCCAGAAGCCGCCGCATTGACAAGTTTTTAACCGGAAAATATACGGCGCTTCCCGCTTTTGTGCTGATTATGGCGCTGGTGTTTTACTTAACCTTTAATGTAATCGGAGCGTGGTTACAGGCGCTTTTGGAAAGCGGTATCGGCGTATTGACGGAAAAAACCGCCGCCCTGCTGGATGCCTGGCATGTGAATGAGGTGTTACACTCTCTGGTGATCGACGGCATTTTTAACGGCGTGGGAAGCGTCTTAAGTTTTCTTCCCATCATTGTGATTTTGTTCTTTTTTCTGTCCCTGTTGGAGGACAGCGGCTATATGGCGCGGATTGCCTTTGTCATGGATAAGCTGCTGCGTAAGATTGGCCTTTCCGGGCGCAGTATTGTTCCCATGCTGATTGGCTTTGGCTGTACCGTACCGGGCGTGATGGCCAGCCGGACGCTGCCCTCGGAACGGGACCGGAAAATGACGATTATTCTGACGCCCTTTATGAGCTGTACCGCTAAACTGCCGATATACGGTTTCTTTACGGCGGCATTTTTCCCCGGCCATGGGGCTGTGATTATGGTGGCCTTGTACTTTGCCGGAATTGCAGTAGGCATACTGACTGCGCTGTTGTTTGGGAAGACGCTGTTCAAGGGGGAAGCTGTCCCCTTTGTTATGGAACTGCCGAATTACCGGCTGCCCGGCGCAAGAAATGTGGCCCAGCTTTTGTGGGATAAGGCGAAGGATTTTCTGCAAAGGGCGTTTACGGTTATCTTCGTGGCGACCATTGTAATCTGGTTTTTGCAGACCTTTGATTTGAAATTGAACATGGTGACGGATTCCCAGAACAGTATGCTGGCCCTGCTGGCCGGTCGGATTGCGCCGGTGTTTACCCCGCTGGGATTTGGTGACTGGCGGATATCCACCGCCCTGATTGCCGGTTTTATGGCAAAAGAAAGCGTAGTGTCCACACTGTCGGTACTGTTTGGCACTACGGCTGGTCTGATGAAAGTATTGACGCCTGTCGGGGCCGCGGCCCTGCTGGTGTTCTGTCTGTTATATACCCCATGCGTTGCCGCCGTCTCTTCCATTAAACAGGAGCTTGGCGCGAAATGGGCGGCGGCAATCGTAGTCCAGCAATGCCTGATTGCATGGCTGGCAGCCTTTATCGTTCATGGTATCGGCATGGCGCTGGGGATGTAGGGGCTTACGGCCGCTGGCCTAAGCCGCCCTCTAAGGTCAAAGTCTCGCCGGTCATATATTTGAAATCCGGAGAGGCAAGCTGTACGCATACCCGTCCGATTTCTAATTCCGCATCTCCGAAATGTCCGGCAGGAGGCGTGTGTACATTCTGCTTGAAAGCGTCGGGATAAGCATTTTCAAACTGCTCAAGCTGTGAGGTCCATGCGAGGGGACATACAATGTTGACATTGATGCCGTCCTTGGCCCATTCGGTTGCGGCGACTCTGGTAAGTCCCCGGATTCCCTCTTTGGCTGCCGCATAGGCGCACTGTCCGAAGTTTCCGAAAAGTCCTGCGCCGGAAGCAAAGTTCACAACGGAGCCCTTGGACTCTTTCAGGTAAGGATAGCAGGCTTTCATATAATAAAATGCCGCATATAATCCGGAATACAGGGCTAAGTTAAACTGTTCTGTGGTGTGGTCTGCCAAAGTGACGCCGGAAGCAGAGGCCTGGGCGTTGTTAATCAGCACATCGATTCCCCCGAACGTGTCAACGGTCTGTTTGATGACATTGGCCACAACTGCCTCGTTATCGGCGCCGGCGTTGACGTCGGCCTGCACGATTAACACCTTGATTCCGTAAAGGCGTTCCAATTCTTCTTTTGCGTCCTCCAGCTTTTTCACATTTCTTCCTGTGATGACCAAGTTAGCGCCCTCCTTTGCATAGGCGGTCGCAATGCCGTAGCCGATGGAGCCGCATCTGCCGTCGCTGAGAACGGCCCGGCCGGCGCCGGTGATAATTGCTGTTTTCCCTGTTAAAAATCCCATAACTAGAAACCTCCTTTGAAAATAAATAATTTATTTATTCGCAGCAGAGTCAGCGTTTTCCGTAATTTCCCGGATTGTGCTGAGAAGCTGTGGTATATCAATGGGTTTGGCAATATGGGCGTTCATGCCGGATTCTTCCGCCCGTTTCCTGTCCTCATCAAAAGCGTTGGCGGACAGGGCAATGATGGGTATGCTGCAAAGCGCGGGATCGGCAATCTGCCTTATCGCCCTGGCGGCACGATAGCCGTCCATTACAGGCATTTGGATATCCATCAGAATCAAATCATAATCCCCCGGCTTGGACTGCTTAATCTTATCTAACGCGATTCTGCCGTTGGCGGCGGTATCTACAATAAAACCGGCGTCCTGCAAAAGCTCCGTCTCAATCTCTAAATTGATTTCATTATCCTCGACAATGAGCACATGCCGGTTGTCTGCATGGAAGGAGGAAATGGAGGGCGCTTCTTTGGAAGTCCTCTGCGCCGGGTTCTGAATGAGCAGGCGAAGGGTGACGGTAAAGGTGCTTCCCTCGCCGACGGTGCTTTTTACTTCAATGGTTCCGTCTAACATCTCAACCAGATTCTTTGTAATGGTAAGCCCAAGGCCGGTGCCGTAGACGCCGCTTAACGTCGTATTATTCTCCCGTTCAAAGGGCTCAAAAATATGCCCGATAAATTTCTCACTGATGCCGATGCCGTTGTCTTCCACGATAAAATGGAAAATACTGTAATCCTTGGAATCGTCCGGCTCCTCGGTAATCATAATCTTGATTTGGCCGCCTTCCCCCGTATATTTCACTGCGTTGCTCGCAAGACACAAGAGTATTTGAGTGATCTTCTGGCGGTCGGTATACACAATGCTGTGCTTTAGCCCAGAGGTGCCAAGCGACAGGTTGATATGCTTCTCGTAAGCCCTTGACAGCATGGTGGCCTGAATGTTCTGCGCAATCTCTAACAGGCTGCACTGCGCATTTTCCACATAAACCTTTCCCATATCAATCTTGGAAATCTCCAACACATCATTGAGCAGATGAAGAAGCTGACTGCTGGAGTTCTCGATAATATCCAGATAATCCTTTACCTTTTCCCTGTCGTCAATATGCTTTTTGGCAAGAGCGGTAAAGCCGACAATGGCGTTCATTGGCGTGCGCACGTCATGGGACATGTTAGAGAGGAACATATTCTTGGTTACATTGGCCAGGTTAGCCTGTACTAAAGCCTCCTCTAAGGTCTGTTTCTGCTTAATCTCATGAATGATTTCTTCATCCACGCTGCGGAATCCCATAATAATCTGGGAGGCAGTATCGCCGCCGCCTACATTCACAATGCGCAACTGGATATACTCGGTGTCGTCGTTTCGCAGTATCCGGTAATTCACATGCAGGCTTTTAGAAGCGGCTAAGTTAATCCGGATATACTCAGCCGAGGTCGCCTTAGACACAATATCCCGGTCTTCAGGGTGTACCCAGGTGCGTATATAGTAGGCAAAATATCCGGAAAAGGGCAGAATCTTCCGTTCCATCTCCGGCGAGGTCGTAAAGCGGTTATTCAGGCGGTAGCACTGAATCTGATCCGCCTCCAAATCTGCATAAAATATAGATTTGTAATCAATGCTTAACCCCTCGATCGTCTCTAACCGGCGCAGATGCTCCAGATTAATGTGTTCTAACTGCCGGTTGTATTCCTCAATCTTACGCTGGAGCTTCTGCTCCTGCATAAGCCTCTCATTAATCAAGTCCTCTTTTTCCTGGTTGTGCCGGTTCTTTTTCTCGGTGGCGTCCCCGATAAAGACATAAAATATATCCCCGACGGTGTCGCTGTGCACAAAATGTCCGTAGTCGTCAACCCAGCGGACCTCGCCGTCCTTTCGGATAATGCGGTATTCCACATAATCCAAATCATACTGGCTGTGGCTGATTTGCTCCGCAATGCTTTTCTCCACATAATCCAAATCGTCCGGATGAACAAGTCCCCGGAACGTATTGCCGGTAAGCGCCTTAAACTCCTCCATGGTATCACACTGGAAGATGCGGAGCAGCGCCTGATTGGCATAAATCAGTTCCTCACTGCCACCGGCATGGTAAATAAAAAATCCTCCGGGAATCTCCTCGATAAATTTCTGAAATTGCAGGGCAATCTGCCGGTCATGCGCATCTATAAAAGAGACAAGCTCTGCCGGAAGGGAATCTTCCGCCGATAAGTCCACCGGCAATTCTTCTTCTGAAAATTCAGGTATGGACAGCAGATATTCAATTAAGCCTTTGTTGATTTTTATATGCTCGTTCAAAATGCAACCTCCTACCCGTTGCTCTATGTCAATAATATCATATTACGGCCAATCTGTCATTATGGAGATGTTATTTTCTGTCGCAAAAATTTTTGACCTGTCCCTTATTTTATATTTCCAACAGCCCGATTTCTATACTTTTCCTCTTACTTTTTACACTTATTTTTTTCTCTTGTGATTTTCTTTTTTCTGATGTACCATACTACATAGTGAAACACCTTACAGTTGCCACCTATTGTCCTCTATTGGAACATAGCAAAACATTTTACAGATGCCATCTGCTATCCACCAGTAGAACATAGCGACACATTTTACGGCTGACACCTTTTGTCCGCCAGTGGGACACAGCGAAACGCTCAAAGTCTATCTATGCTGTGTCATTGCAATATTACCACACAGGCATTGTGAGCCCGCCGGTACTTAGGCGGTGCGCAGCAGCGTCTTAGTACCGTTGCGAGGCGAGCATAGCGCAAGCGTGCCTGTGATGGTAATATTCCAAAGACACAGCCATGATAACATTAATGCGTTTCGCGTCCGCATTTATCTTGAAAGGAGAGTCCATCATGGAAAATGAAGTTGTAAAAAGGCTGATTGAAAAGAATTACCGCATTTCCTTTGCAGAGTCCTGTACCGGCGGACTTGCCGCCGCCACATTAGTCAGTGTGGCAGACGCCTCAAAGGTATTAGATGTGAGTTTTGTCACCTATGCCAATGCGGCAAAGATAAAATATTTAGGCGTGAAAGAACAGACGATAGAAGAAAAAGGCGTAGTCAGTGAAGAAGTGGCGGCCCAGATGGCAGCGGGAGTTGCAGCGGAGGCCGGTTCCCAGATTGGCGTGGGGATTACCGGGGTGGCGGGCCCCTCCGGCGGAACGCCGGACAAGCCGGTAGGCATGGTCTGCTTTGGCTTTTTTGTCGACGGAAAGGTGCGCACTTACACAAAGCAGTTTGGCGGCATTGGACGGAACGAGGTGCGCAAAAAAAGCGTGGAGTTTGTCTATTCCACGCTCTTGGAACTTCTGTAAATAGCGGGCAACGCCGTTATCCGCGGTTAATTTCTTTTCCAGGTTGCCGGGTTAAAAAGCACCAGCATAGGGAAGATTTCCAGACGTCCCGCTAACATGTCAAACATCAGCACATACTTGGAAAGGTCGGAGAAAAGGTCAAAATTTCCCACCGGCCCCACAAGGGAAAGGCCCGGTCCGATATTGCCGAGCGCCGAGGCGACGGCGGTAAAGTTGGTGACTAAGTCGTGTCCGTCAAGGGATACCAACAGTACGGAAACAGCAAAGAGCAGAATATATACAATGAAGAAAATATTGGCTGTGCGCAGGGTGTTGTGGGCAAGTGGTTTGCCGTCGATTTTGATGACCTTCACATTTCTCGGATGACATAACTGCGCCAGCTCTTTTTTTACGGTTTTTAAGTAAATGAGAATCCGCGATACCTTAAGGCCGCCGCAGGTGCTTCCCGCGCAGCCGCCCACAAACATCAGCAGCACCAGAATAGACGCGGACAGGGCGGGCCAGCCGTCGTAATTGGCTGTGGTAAATCCGGCGGTAGTCATAATGGAGCCCACCTGAAAGGCGGCGTGCCGGAACCCTTCTTCTAAGGAATAGCCGCAGTGCCGGATAATGTCAATGGCAATGATGGCAATGGAGCCGAAAAAGATTCCTGTGTACAGCCGGATTTCCTCCATGGATAAAGCCTCCTTTATCCGTTTGGTGAAGAACAGGAAAAAGAAGCTGTAATTTAATCCGGACAGATATAAAAAGACCGTTACCACATACTGGACAGCCGGAGAATATCCGCCGAGGGAGGTGTTGCGCACGCCGAACCCTCCGGTACTGGTGGTGGTAAAGGAGGTGCATACCGCATCATAAAGCGGCGCCCCGGCAATAACCAGACAGATAATCTCAAGGAGCGTCAGGGCAAAATAGATGACATACAGATAATAGGCGGTTTTTTGCACCTTGGGCACCAGTTTGCCCACATCCGGCCCCGGACTTTCTGCTTTTATCAGGTAAATATTCTGTCCGCTGGTGGTAAAGGGAATCAGCGCCAGCAAAAAGACCAAAACGCCCATTCCTCCGATTAGCTGGATAAAACAACGCCAGAACATCATGCACCGGGACATGGCCTCCACATCGCTTAGAATGGAAGCGCCCGTAGTCGTAAAACCGGAGATACATTCAAAAAGGGCGTTGGTAAAGGAGGGAATCTCCCCGCTGAAATAAAAGGGCAGACAGCCGGTGATGGATAATAGAAGCCAGCTTAGGGCGGTAATGACAAACCCCTCCTTGGCGTAAAATTTAGAATTTTTCGGACGTTTTCTGGTCAGCGCAAAACCGATGGCGGCCATAATCACGCCGCAGATAAGAAAATATTTCCCTGTGGCCTCCCCGTAATAGATGGATACGGCAAAAGGGAATACCATCAGCGATGCGACAATATTTAAAATCCAGCCCAGCAAATAAATAATGATTGAAATATTCATATCCTGTCACCTTTACTTTGTTTATCCTCTATGTAATAATCCCCGCTTACGCAAGGATATCCTTAATGTCCGTCAGTCCTTTATTGGTGGTGACGATGACTACCGTATCCCCGTTGAGCATCATATCCTTACCGCTCGGGGTAATGACCTTGCCGTTTCGCACAATGGCGCAGACTAAAAGGTTCTTCTTAAGGTTTAACTCCATTAATGGCGTATTGGTTACTTTTGATTCCTGTTTGATGGCAAACTCTAAGGCCTCCACATTGTCGTCGATCATCCGGTACAGGGTTTCCACATTGCTGCCGAACGAGTTTTGCAGTGCGCGGACGTATTGCAGAATGGACTTGGCGGTAATGTTTTTCGGACAGGCAATGGCGCCGATGGGAAGGTCGTCCACGACCTCTTCAAAAGCGACCTTGTCTACCTTGGTAATAATCTTCGCCTTGCTTACCTTGTTGGCAAACAGGGAAAGCACCAGATTTTCCTCGTCCATGTTGGTCAGCGCAACAAAAGCGTCTGTGTCGGCAATCCCCTCCTCTAACAAAAGTTGCCGGTCCGTCGCATTTCCGTTGATAACTAAAGCCTTTGGCAGCAGCTCGCTTAACTGCTCGCACCGGCTGTGGTCCATTTCAATGATTTTGACTTTAACCCGGTTATTTTCCAGATGTTTTGCCAGATAGTAGGAAATGGTCCCGCCGCCGATAATCGTGACTGTCTTGATTGGTTTTGCCTTAATGCCGATTTTGGACAGTAAGTCATGGATATCTTTTGGGGGAATAATCACATACATATTGTCCCCTCTTTGCAGTACGGTATTACCGTCGGGAATGATTACCTCATGCTCCCGCTCTACGGCGCAAATCAATGTATTGGTATGGATTTTGGTGGCAAACTCATATACGGTCATGGAATGAACAAAAGAGTCGTCGGGAAGGGAAAGCTTAATCAGATTGATGCGTCCCTTGGCAAAAGAGGTAATGTCTAATGCGCTGGGAACTTCAATTAACCGGGCAATTCCCTGTGCGCAGGCCAGTTCCGGATTAATGGCCATGGAGATTCCCAACTCCTCCCGCAGATATTTGATTTCTGAAAAATATTCCGGATTCCGGACTCTGGCAATGGTGTTACAGTTACCGGCTTTTTTGGCAATCAGGCAGCAAAGCAGATTCACTTCGTCCTGACCGGTTACCGCAATCAGCATATCGCTTTCCTTAATTCCCGCTTCCATCTGGGTACGGAAGGAGGTTCCGTTGCCGCCAACGCCCTGTATATCCAGTACAGACAAGGTCTGCTCCAATTTGTCCTGGTTGGTATCAATCAAGGTGATATCATGTCCCTCTTCGCTTAACTGTTCCGCTAAGGCGTAACCTACCTTGCCGCAGCCTACGATAATGATTTTCATATGTGCCTCCTGATACATGCAATATTTGCATAAAAAACAATAATATGATTTTAATAGAATATGCATAAAAGTGCAAGAGTAAACATTCATTCAGTGAAAAAATAGAAATTTGTAACTGTTAAGAATTGCTTATTAAAAAAGGAAGCATGGATTACCTGTCGGTAGTTTAGAGGTGTGGAGCTGATACAAGAAAAGAAAATGTAAAAAATTACAGACTGTATTGACTTTCGTACGGTGCGTATACTATAATATCCGTATGAAAGTTGGTGGTGAGATTGAAAGAAAAGATGATTGAAAAAATGCTTTCGGAAAATATTGGCGTTTTAAAAACATCGGAGGTTGTGGCTGCGGGTATTTCAAAAGAATATTTTTATCAGTATGCGAAGAGAGTTGGACTTGTGAAAGCTGCCCATGGTATTTTTATTTCGCCTGACACATGGCCGGATGAAATGTATCTGTTACAGGCGCAGCTTCCCCAAGTGGTGTATTCCCATGAAACTGCATTGTATCTGCATGGACTTGAGGAAAAAGAACCTCTTCCCTTAACAGTAACGGTAGATGCGAATTATAATAGTCAAACACTAGCAAAAAAAGGAGTTCATGTCATTTATGTAAAAAAAGAGTGGTATGAACTGGGTTTGTGTGATATGACATCACCTGGTGGTCACAGAGTCGTTGCTTATGACATGGAGCGTACCATTTGCGATATCATTCGTAAACGGTCGGAAATGGATGCTGCCGTTTTCAACTATGCGCTGATTGAATATATGCGGCATAAGGAAAAAAATTTGCCTCGTCTTATGGCATATGCGGAAAAGATGCGATTGGAAAAGCGGATCAGGGAAACTATGGGGGTGTTGTTTTAATGATTAAAACTTCGAGACAGTTAAAAGATTTAGTCCGGAATATGGCAAAAGGCGACAGTGGAAAGTCACAACTGCTCATTCGTAATTATGCGATGGAACGCTTTTTGGAGCGTACTGCTTTATCAAAATATAAAGACAATTTTATATTAAAAGGCGGTATGCTCATTTCTGCTATGGCAGGACTTGATAACAGGGCAACAATGGATCTTGACACTACTGTCAGGAATTTACATCTTGATATGGAAACAGCCCAAGAAATTGTAGCAGAAATTATTTCAATATCGTTAGAAGATAATGTTCAATTTGAGATTAGGGAGGTTTCCGGTATTATGGACGAGGCGGAATACGGAGGAGTGCGCCTTTCTCTTGACGCTTTCCTCGATACCATGCGTATTCCATGGAAGATTGATATTTCAACGGGGGATGTGATAATACCTTCTGAAATTTCTTACAATTACAGACTGATGTTTGAACAACGTACTATCTGTTTGTGGGCATATTCGCTTGAAAATGTGCTTGCGGAAAAAATCGAAACCGTATTGGTACGGGCAACATTTAATACGCGTCTGAGGGATTTTTACGATATACATATTCTGCAAAATATAGGCAGACAGGTTGACAAGAAAACTCTTTTTATTGCGCTTACTGCAACCTGCCGCAGTCGGAACAGCGAATATGTTTTGCAAGAATATAGCCATATTTTAACTCAAATTGAGCAAAATCAAACTATGCAGGAATTGTGGGAGAATTTTCAAAAGAAAAACAGCTATGCAGCAGGGATTACATGGGAAACAATTATGCAGTCTGTCTGGGCTATTTGTAAAATTTGTTTGGAGTAAAGATTGTGGGCGTGTTTGTGTAGGCGTTACACAAATAACGGTTTTGCTTTTTACAGATAGCGTTTAATATGCACATAGACCTTGCCCTTCCGGGTGCTGCCGCCGGTCCCGGCAAAAATGAATTTGCCATGCCCTCTCACAGAAAATACATCTCCCTCTTTTAAAAGGACGCTGTTCCTTCCTGTTATCCGTCCATTTAATGTCACTTTTTTCTCGGTAAAGAAATTAAGCGCCTCTTTTCTGGAACACTTTAAAAGCCCGGCAATAATCCCGTCTAAGCGGAGGGAGGCGGCGGGAAATTCCTCGTCGGCCAGTTTGGGCTTTAGGGCAGGAACGTCCATATCGGTCTGCATGCATTTTACATTGGTGTGCTTTACCTTCGTAAGCTCCCGGCAGATAAAATCCGCCATGCTCTCCAGGCAGAAAAGATAGGCAGTCTTATCCCTAATCAGGATATCTCCCAGTGTATCCCGCTCAATCCCCAGATTCATCAAGGCCCCAAGATAATCCCTGTGGGTGAGCTCATCGCTGAACTTTTCTATCAGCGGCGTAATCTCAATGACCGCAATCGGAAAATGTCCGGCATATCCAAATAATTCCTCGGAGCCAAAGCCAACTACCTGACGCTCGCAAAGTTCATTTCCGCCAAAGCATGTAAAACCCGCATAGGAAAGTTCCCCGCTCATATCCTGAAACACAGCAAGCTCCGACGGCGACAGAAAATTGCTGTAGGTATACACATTCTGCTGATAGGCCCGCTTTGCCAAATCCGACAGGCGCGCCCGAAGTATCCGTTCTTCTTCCATGATATTCCCCTTTATAAGTTTTATAAGTTTTGAAGGCAACGGTAAAACTTTAATTTGTGTTTTATGTGCCGTACAGCGGGAACAATACCAACGCAGGCACGCTTGCGCTATGCTCGCCTCGCAACGGTACTAAGGTGCTGCTTTTGCACCACCTAAGTACCGGCGGGCTCACAATGCCTGCTTATGGTATTTGTTTCCGCTGTACGGCACAGGAAATGCTGTGATAAGTTTTACCGTTGCCATTTACTTCTGTGATGAACTATATAATATTGTGGAAAAAAAGTAAAGATTGCATTAAGAAAAATACATCTGCTAATCTGTGGTCAGTGTGGGCAAAGTGCCGATGATGTCAGAATTGAAAAAGGAAAATAGCTGTGTTATACTTGGTTTCAATGTTAAACTTGACAGCGAAACGCTCAACACATGATATTATGTTGTACAGGTAGAACAATTACCACAAGCAGGTTTTTTATGCCCGCCGGTACTTAGGTGCTGCGAAGCAGCGCCTTATGTACCGCTGCGAGGCATAAATAAGCGAGAGCGGCCTGCGTTGGTAATGTTCTATCTGTATAACATTCACAGCGTAGATGCGTTTCGCCATCTCAAATATACATTTATAGAAAAAATTGAAAGGCAAAGTTATGAAGTTTGTGATACAGCGGGTAAGCCATGCCTCCGTCACCGTTGGCGGCCAGACAATAGGCGCAATCGGCAAGGGCTTTTTAGTGCTGATAGGCATAGCGGATACCGACACCAAAGAGATTGCGGATAAGATGATAAAGAAAATGACAGGACTGCGGATTTTTGCAGATGATGAGGGAAAGACCAACCGAAGCCTTGCGGATGTAGGCGGGGAGCTTCTGCTGGTGTCCCAGTTCACCCTTTATGCGGACTGCAAAAAGGGGAACCGCCCTTCTTTTATGCGGGCGGGCAGACCGGATATGGCCAATGCCATGTGCGAGTATATTGTCAGGGAATGTAAGAAGCTGGTCTCTAAAGTGGAGACCGGCAGTTTTGGAGCGGATATGCAGGTAGAACTTTTAAACGACGGGCCTTTTACCATCCTGCTGGACAGCGATGAGATTATGGGATAAGGCGGATTGGAGAGAAAATGACGAAAGAACAGTTTAGCGCTTTGGTAAAACAGAAAATCCTTATATTGGACGGGGCAACAGGAACCAATTTACAGAAGGCGGGAATGCCTACCGGCGTATGTCCGGAGCAGTGGATTTTAGAACACCCGCAGGTAATGGTGGATTTACAGACTGCCTATATCAATGCGGGCAGTAATATCATATATGCCCCTACCTTTTCCGGCAACCGAATTAAGTTAGAGGAGTACGGCTTAGCGGCAGAGTTAGAGAGCATGAACAAAAAGCTGGTGGAGCTGTCAAAGGAAGCGGTGGCAAAGACCGGCTACCGGGCCTATGTGGCAGGAAACCTGACCATGACTGGAAGACAGCTTTATCCTGTCGGTAAGCTGACTTTAGAAGAGCTGATTGATGTATATAAGGAACAGATTCAGTGCCTTGCGGCGGCAGGGGTGGATTTACTGGTGGTGGAAACCATGATGAGCCTTGCGGAGGCGAGAGCCGCGCTGATTGCGGCCAAAGAGGTCTGCGATTTGCCGGTTATTGTCAGTATGACCTATAACGAGGACGGAAGAACCCTTTTCGGCACCACGCCGGAAGCGGCTGTGGTGGTCTTACAAAGTCTGGGAGCGGACGCAGTGGGCGTCAACTGTTCTACGGGTCCGGCGGAAATGATTCCTTTAGTGGAGCGGATGCGGCAGTATGCCAATGTGCCGATTCTGGCAAAGCCCAATGCGGGGATGCCGGAGCTCGTAGACGGGGAGACCTTATATGCGATGACGCCGGAGGAGTTTGCGGAATACGGAAGACAGCTTGCCGGAGCCGGAGCCGGATTGATTGGCGGCTGCTGCGGAACGACAAAGGAGCATATTACCGCTTTGGCCCAGACGGTGAAGCGCATGGAAGCGCCGGAGGTGTCCGGCGGGAAAAAGCGTCTGCTGGCCTCAGAACGGGAGATGTTAGAGATTCAGACGGACGGCAGATTTCTGGTGGTGGGGGAGCGAATCAACCCTACCGGAAAGAAGAAGTTACAGGCCATGCTGTTAGAAGACAATCTGGAACTGGTGGTGGATATGGCGGAGGAACAGGAAGAAAAGGGAGCCGCCATACTGGATATCAATGTGGGCATGAACGGGATTGACGAGGACGCCATGATGCAGAAGGTAATCTACGAGGTGACAGGCGCAGTCAGCCTTCCCCTGTGCATAGATTCTTCGCATGTGGAGGTGATCGAGCACGCTCTGCGCATATATCCGGGCCGGGCGCTGATTAATTCCATTTCTTTAGAGAAGGAAAAGTTTGAAAAACTTTTGCCGATTGCCAGAAAATACGGCGCCATGTTTATCCTGCTTCCCCTGTCTGATGCGGGACTGCCAAAGGATTTGGAGGAGAAAAAGCAGATTATCCACACCATTTATGACAGGGCGCTAAGCCTTGGCTTTACAAAGGAAGATATCATTGTGGACGGGCTGGTGGCCACTGTGGGCGCCAATAAAAATGCGGCCCTTGAGACATTGGAAACCATAGAATACTGCAAAAAAGATTTAGGCTTAGCCACCATATGCGGGCTTTCCAACATTTCCTTCGGCCTGCCGGAGCGGGGGTTCGTCAATACGGCGTTCCTCACCATGGCGATTTCTAAGGGACTGACCATGGCCATTGCCAACCCTTCCCAGGATTTGCTGATGAATGCGGCTTATGCGTCGGATTTGCTGATGAATAAGGAGGAGGCGGATGTCCGCTATATTGAAAATGTGAAAGCCCTGCCAGCGGCGGGGGCGGTTCCTGCCGGGAGCAAGGCTTTTGCGGGCAGCGGGAAGAACAATGGCGGAGCAGACAGGCAGGATGCGAAAAGCGGAAAGAACAATGACGGAGCAGACGGGCAAGATGCGAACAGCGGCAGGACGGCGCGCTCCCGCCTGTATGAAAATGTGCTGAAAGGGAATAAGCGGACTATGGTGGAGGATGTAAAGGAATTTTTAGCAGCGGGAAACGATCCCCAGTCCGTTATTGAGGAGCATTTGATTCCGGCGATTAACGAAGTGGGCGTTTTGTTTGACCAAAAGAAATATTTCCTGCCTCAGCTCATTTCCTCTGCGGAGGCTATGGAGACGGCGATTTCCTATGTGGAGCCGCTTCTTCCCAAAGCGGAGAATGGAAAGGAAATGCCTGTGATTGTCATGGCTACTGTGGAGGGCGACATTCATGATATCGGCAAGAATCTTGTGGTGCTGATGCTGAAGAACTATGGTTATCAGGTGATTGATTTGGGGAAAGATGTGCCCAAAGAAGTAATTGTGGAGACAGCGGTAAAGGAAAAAGCGGCGGTAATCGGCCTGTCGGCGCTGATGACTACCACCATGATGCGGATGAAAGATGTGGTGGAATACGCTAAGGCGCAGAAGGTACAGGCTAAGATTATAATCGGCGGAGCGGTGATTACCCAGAGCTTTGCCGACGAGATTGGGGCCGACGGGTATTCCAAAGATGCGGCGGAGGCCTGCCGGTTGGTGGAGCGCCTACTGGCGGATTAAGATGCGGCGGATTCTGCCGATTGGCAGTCGGGGTATAACGGAGATGATATTTATATGGAGTGTGGATAATGCTAAAGATAGCAATATGTGATGATGAAATCATTTTCGGGGAAAAATTACAAAAAATGATATCTGATTATATGGAAAACCATCATTTGTCCTTTGAGGTTGAGATGTTTCATTCCGGCACTTCTTTTACCGACCTTGATATGGAAATGTCCAAATTTCAGATTGTTTTTCTGGATATTAATATGAAAGGGTTAAATGGGGTTCAGACAGCAGCTAAGATTAGAAAATATTGTAAGGAGACTTTTATTGTCTTTGTGACAGCGTATATTGAATATACTCTGGAGGGGTATAAGGTAGAGGCAATCAGATATATTCTGAAGAATAATCCTCAGCTTGTACAGGCGGTAAACGAGAGCCTTGATACAATCTGTGAAAAAATGAATTGTTCTGTGAAGGTTCAATCCTTTTCTTTTAGGGAGGGGGAAAGAAAGCTGCCTTTAGATAGAATTGCCTATATTGAAACGGAAGTTCACACACTGGTTTTTCATGTGTTGGAGCAGGATTATGTATGCTACCATTGCAGGGATACTATGGGCAATATGGAAACACAGCTTAAGGCTTATGGGTTTTGGAGGATTCATCAGAGTTATCTGGTAAATAAAAAATATATCAAAAAATTATCAGCGTATAATGCATATATGGTAAATGGAGAAATTCTGCCTGTTGCAAAACAACGGTTTCATTATATCAGAGAGCAGTATGCCAGGTATCGGGGAGAGATGTAATGTTTTTTGTTTTACAAAGCCTATTTATAATACTTATCGAAATGATATGCTGCAGGATGTTTTTTGACTTGTTCTGTGAATGGAATGACCGCCGGAAAAAATTTGCTTCACTGTTATTGGTTCTGTTATGCATTTCGATATTTGGCGTTTCTTATGCGCTGGAAAATTATATGCTGATAAAAGAGGTTCCCATTGCTTTCTTAATAGCTATTCTTATGAAAATACTTTATGATGATTGTTCTTTAATAAAAAGTCTGATACTCTCCGTTATATTTCTAAGTCTGGTTTTTGTTACGGAATATCTTTCAGTTTTGATATTTTCTGAGTTCAGGGCAAAGGCGGCCGGACAGTCTGCTTTTTTAGATTCTATGCTGGTTATATTTTCAAAGCTTTCTCTGTTTGTATTCATTATTTTTATAAGCCGCCTGATTGATAGGAAAAGCATAAAATATTTTAAGAGTCTGCAATGGCTGCGATTTTCATTTTTCCCGGTTTTTTCCATCGTTATGATTGTGATAATTATTACAAAGACAGGTGATATCATTGACAATGGCTTTGAAAATGTATTTAAGGTATTAGCCTTTGGGTTAATGGTTATGAATGTTGTAGTTTTTTATTCTATAAAAGATATGGCATTGACTGCCAGACAGGTACATGAGACTGACATGATTAGAATACAGGCCAGTAATCAATTAAAGCTTTATAAAAGAATCATGGCAGATACAGAGTACCAAAGGAGAATGTCCCATGAATATCAGAATCAACTGGAATGCATTCAGACATTATGTGAGGCGGAAAAATACGAGGAATTAAAAAAATACCTTGAAAATCTGAATGGGGTAATGCGGCGTGAGCTTGACCGGATCAATACCAATCATGCAATTGTAAATGCAGTGTTGAATACAAGATATAAAGAAGCAGTGGATAAGGGAATCCTGTTTGTATGCAGTGTCAATGATATGTCCGGACTTCAAATGAAGCAGCAGGATATTGTGGTATTATTGTCTAATCTCTTAAAGAACGCAATAGAAGCCTGCCAAAAATGTAAAGAAAACAAATATATTAAGCTTAAGCTTATATTGGAGCATGACACCTTGATTTTAGCCATAAGAAATTCCTGTAACGGTGTAATGAAAGATGACAAGGGAAGGCTTATCACAACAAAGACAAACAGATGGAACGAGCATGGGATTGGCTTAAAAAATATAAATCATGTGATTGAGAAATATGGTGGGTATTATTCAATAGAACCTGAAGAAAAGGAATTTTTTATATCCATCATAATTCCTCAGGAGAAGGGGCTGTCGGAAAGATAGTCCTTTTTTGTTGACAGATAAACCGCCCAAATAGGACAAAAACCGCCTGAATAGGACACCGTTATTTACTTTGGGGAAAACGGGTGTTAAATTGTGATATAGGAGGTACGCTTGGAGATGAAAACTTTAAATAAAGTGAAAAGAAAAATTTTATTAAAGACACGCCTGTTTAACCGCTATACGGCAATTACTGTGGCCGCCGTCTTTTTATTAGGGCTTTTATCATGGCTTTTTGACTCTGGGCTGCTGCCCGTATTGTGGAGTTATGGCGAGGACGTCAATTGTTCCTATACGGAATATGTAACGCTTATGTGGGACCAGATATTGTGCTGGGAGGCTTTTATCGACAGCATGATGCGGTATATTATGTTTATTTTCCCGATGCTGCCCGCTTTTTGCGCAACCGGTTTTATAAGAGAACTCAAAAGTTATTATGTGTTGGGCGCAATCAGATACGAAAACCGCAGCCGGGAAATCGTAAAAGGCATTGCGGTCCACACTATCCAAAGCGGGGCGGCTGCTGTACTGCCTTTTCTGGTATTGATTTTTTCAGTTGATTATCTGATGTATCCGGCTCTGGATTCTCTTGGCGGAATCGGCCTTTTGTTCACAGCCGGTTTTTACCGTCATCACGCATGGATAGTTTTCTCCGTCATGGTGATAATTTATTACTTTCCGCTGGCCTGCGCATATGCGCTTATGGCGGTTTCTGTTGCGCTGCTTTCCAAAGACTCGTTTGCAATGATTGTGGTTCCTGAATTGTGCTATATCGTTGAAAATTTTGTTTCGTATTTAAGCAAAGGGAAACTGCCAATGGATACGCTGGATGTTCTGGCTGCCTATAATACCGGTAAAACGCCGGGAGCGCTTTTTGTTCCCCTTGTAATTCAACTTTTTATATCCTTTGTTTTTTGCCTGATCGCATATACAATTTATAAAAAAAGAAAGCTGGTGGACGCATAAATGGAAATTCATATTAAAAATGCCACAAAGAAACTGAAAGAAACAGTGGTGTTAAATGATATTACTTTAAGTCTGGATAATAAGAACCGCTATGGGCTGACAGGGCAGAACGGTTCCGGGAAGACCATGCTTTTGAGGAGCATTTGCGGCTTTTTAAAATTAGACAGCGGAGAGGTATATATTGATGAAAATAAGATTGGTTCCCCTAATTACGAATTTATCCATGATGCAGGCGTGATTGTGGGGGAAATGGACTTTTACCATTCCCTTTCCGGACTGGATAATTTGCGGCTTTTGGCGGAAATCCGGCAGGAGATTGGTGATGATGAGATACTTGATGTGTTGGACAAGGTGGGGCTTTATGAGGCCAGGCATAAGAAATACGGAAAATATTCCATGGGAATGAAACAGAGATTGCGGATTGCCCAGGCGATTATGGAAAATCCGCAGGTCCTTATTTTAGACGAGCCGTTTAACGGATTGGATAAGAATGGAACCGCCGTTATTCAAAAGGTGATTGATGATTTTATCACGCCGGAGAAGCTGCTGATACTGACAAGCCACCATGAATCGGATATCGCTAATTTATGTAATGTTATAATTGAAATGGATAGGGGAGAGATTATCGATGAGAAAAATATTTAAGAAAATGTGGGTGTTAGGCGTTTCCTGTATGATGTGTTTTTTTCTGGCCGCCTGCTCACATCATAGAAAATCACAGACCTATGGAACAGAGGTTTTAGATAGTTCAGGGGAGACGGATTTATCGGACGATAACGCAAATGCAGACGAGAACGCTTATGATTTTCCTGTGTTTTCTTTTACGGACGAGGAATTAGAACAGCAGATGCAGGCGGCGGGATATGTAAAATCCTACAATGAGGAAACACAGCTTAATCAATATACATCACAGAAAGGGTGCTGCCTTGTTGAAATGTCGGACATAAAGCATGAGCAGATGGGCAGCTTTCCCTTAACCGTCGGGGCGGATTCCTATACAGGGGTTATAGATGATGAAGATATTAAAAAAGAATATCTCGATATCGTAAAAATCATCGTGGAGCTGGAGGGCGATTCCTATGAGGAGAGCCGGGCGCTGGAATTTATGCAGACAGGCGATGCGTTAGACGGAGATTACTATAGTTTGTCTGACCATGTAAGGGCATATGCACAGATATATCAGCAGAAGGTTCTGATATACATCGGTCCGGATGATGATGCGGCGGGTGAGTCACAATGAACAGAAAGATAAAAGTATTTCATTTAGTGTTTTTTCCTGTGTTGTTTGGAATACTCGTTGCTTTTATGGACTCTTTTATCATAAAAAGTATGCTCCATTCCATAGGAAAAACGACGGATTCGGAATTTGTTTTGAAACTGCTGCTGTTGGAAAATCAGTTGAGCAGGACCCCCGATTTGGACAGGAAGAATTTTTTCCTGTATATTCCAACAATGCTCTTTTTGTTTGGAGCCCAAATTGTTATGAATCTCAAAGTGTTATATGCGGATAAGAGCTTGTGGAAGGCGGCTTTAGTGCGGTGTAAAAGCAGCCGGAAATGGTGTTTTCGCCTGACAAGGTCCGGTTATATCAAGCTGTTGTTATATGCGGGCAGCTTTACAATCGCCGTATGCGCGTTTGGCTTGTCGGTAAAGCCCTTGAAGTATTTCTTCCTGTGCACCTGCCTGCGTATGCTGTTTTTGCTTTGGCTTATGTATTTCATGTACTATTTTATCAGAAAGCACAACAAATCTATCGGGTTTCTTTATGCGAGTATTCTTATGCTGGTTATTGTAATGGCAGATGTGGCGATAGAAAATATATGCGTGTTGTCCTATAGTACAGAATTTGCGCCTGTCTGCTGGGGATTCTTAATCAATATCGGCTGCCTGCTGTACTGGGGCGGTAAAGCGGGGCGGCATATAGCCAGGGACGAAATTTTGTAATACTTAAAAAGAATCTTTAAATCGCATTGTCTGCATTCCCGATTGCCTGATAAAAATATTTGACAGTCTGTACAATAGTTGCTAAAATATAATCTAGTTGCGTGCCGGGGTCTTTTATAAGTATCGGCACATGTTGACTGTGAAAGGTGGAATGAATGTGAGAAAAATGGTATTATCCCTGTTAGTGGACAACACCTCCGGCGTATTGAGCCGCGTGGCAGGACTATTCAGCAGAAGAGGCTACAATATCGACAGCCTTTCGGTAGGGGTGACGGAGAATCCCAAATATTCCCGTATGACAGTGGCAGTGAGCGGGGATGATTTGACGCTTGCCCAGATTGCAAAGCAGTTAAATAAGTTAGAGGATGTAGTGGATATCAGGGAATTAAAAGATGGCGAGTCCGTCTGCCGGGAACTGGTTTTGGTTAAGGTAAAGACGAACCGGGAGGAAAAGCAGCAGATTATTGCAATTACAGATGTATTCCGCGCCAAGATTGTGGATGTGTCCATTGAATCCCTGATGATTGAGCTGACTGGTAATGCCAACAAGATTGAAGCATTTATCGGCCTGTTAGATGGATTTGAGATTGAGTCCATTGTCAGAACCGGTCTGACCGGATTAACAAGAGGAAGCGCTGATTCCAAGTAATCAGTGTACATATTATAATGAATATAGGAGGAACTCAAAATGGCAAAGATTTTTTATCAGGAGGATTGTAACTTATCACTTTTGGATGGCAAGACCATTGCTGTCATTGGCTACGGCAGCCAGGGACATGCTCATGCGCTGAATGCAAAGGACTCAGGCTGTCATGTGATTATCGGCCTTTACGAGGGAAGCAAGTCATGGGCAAAGGCGGAGGCACAGGGCTTTGAAGTTTATACAGCGGCTGAAGCTGCAAAGAAAGCCGATATCATTATGATTCTGATTAATGATGAATTACAGGCGGATATGTACAAGAAGGATATTGAGCCGAATCTGGAGGAGGGCAACATGTTAATGTTCGCCCATGGTTTCAACATTCATTTCGGATGTATCGTGCCTCCTAAGAATGTAGATGTAACGATGATTGCGCCAAAGGGACCGGGACATACCGTTCGTTCCGAGTATCAGGCTGGCAAGGGCGTTCCCTGTCTGATTGCTGTAGAGCAGGATGCAACCGGCAAGGCACAGGAGATTGCATTAGCTTACTCATTGGCAATCGGTGGAGCAAGAGCCGGTGTTCTTGAGACAACCTTCCGTACAGAGACGGAGACCGACTTGTTTGGCGAGCAGGCAGTTCTCTGCGGCGGCGTATGCGCGCTGATGCAGGCAGGCTTTGAGACATTGGTTGAGGCAGGATATGATCCGAGAAATGCATACTTTGAGTGTATCCATGAGATGAAGCTGATTGTAGACCTGATTTACCAGTCAGGATTTTCCGGAATGCGCTACTCTATTTCCAATACGGCGGAGTATGGCGATTACACAACCGGACCTAAGATTATTACGGAAGATACCAAGAAGGCAATGAAGGAAGTGCTTAAGAACATTCAGGATGGTACTTTTGCAAAGCAGTTCTTGGTAGATATGTCACCGGCAGGACGTCAGGTACATTTCAAGGCAATGAGAAAGTTAGCTGCTGAGCATCCGTCAGAGGTAATTGGCGAGGAGATTCGTAAGCTGTATAGCTGGAATGGTGAGGATAAGCTGATTAACAACTAATCTGACAGCAGACATGAATTTTTGGGATAGGTTTCCGGCAGCGTTCCGGAAGACCTATCCTTTTAAGTTAAAGGAAAGCGGACAACTGCCTTTGGCGGGCGGCTGCGGCAAAGATATGAATTTGGGAAATAGAATGATGAAAAAGTTTAAGAATGTTATATTGATTATGGGCGTCTTTCTGTCAGCGGGTCTTAGCGGCTGTTCAGGCGGGACCGGGCAGGTATTTGATGTAAACGGCGAGACCTTAACCGAGGCGGAGACGATGGCTTACGGCATGGTCTATGCAAAGGAGCATAATATTGTGGACGCCGGACTGCTTGATGAAAAATATGAGGGCAGTCAGACCTATGGTGAATTTTATAAGGAAGAATTTAAGGAAGAAATTACGGAAACCCTGCTGCTTGCCGGGGAGGCAAGGCGGGATAAGATTGTCCTTACTGACGAGGAAGAGCAGAAGATAAAAGACAGGGCGGACAGCATAAAGGGCGAGTATGGAGAAGACTTTTTGAAATCCCTTAAGGTGGAGTCTGAAGACCTTGAAAAGATATATGAACTAAAAGCGCTGGAGGATGCTTATATGAAGAAGGCAGCGGGAGGAGATTCCGGCGACAAGGAGCAGAACAGGGAGAGCGGTGAACGGTATATAAAGGTGTATCAGGTGTTGTTCCGGACGGTGGAAGTGGACGAGGAAGGCATGGTCAGATCCGACGCCGGGGGAAAGGCGATCAGCCTTTCTTCGGAGGTGACGGCCAAAAAGAAGCAGGAGGCCGCCGAGTTTTCGGAAAAGCTTCAGACCGGCGGGGAGATAGAAAGCCTCGTAAAGGATTATGATAATTTAGTTACCGGTATGGAGCAATATCTGAAATATGAGGACCTAAAACCGGATTACAAGGCAGCGGTGGACAAGCTGAAAGAAGGGGAGGTAAGCGGCGTTATATCCTCCGATTACGGCTATTATGTAATTAAGCTGTTAGACGATAATGCGGAGGATATGTCAAAGACGCTTTCAGATCACGCCAGCCAGGCTGCGGAGCAGGAAAAAGCAGATACAGAGATTGAAAGGCTTCGCGACACCCGTATCGGAAATAATGCAGAGTATCTCAATCAGGAATTATGGGACGGCGTCGATATCCGGCAATTTGTAAAGTAAATGATACGGTATGTAGGACAGACAGCGTTCCGGATGTAAATGGGGCTGTCTGTCTTTGCCTTATTTTAAATTTTGTGCGATTGGATCGTAAAGATCTAAGACACAGTGTTCGTCAGAGGCAAAATGTTCGCAGTTCAAGCAGCTTGTACAGTCGCAGCTTACGCTGTTGGAAAGCTCGCTGGTGGTTGTCTTTGCATATGCGCTGCAACGGCAGGCCACATCCTCATATCTTTGCTTCGTACTTCTCATCGTATCAGCTCCTTTGGCTATAGAAATTTGTTACAAATATAGTATGACTTGACAACACATATTTCATTCAGTAAAATGATTTCAAATTTTGATAATAGGAGGATACATTTTTGGACCCTGACTCGTATATTATGGAAATGATTGCACTGTTGTTTCTGGTTTTTCTTTCCGCATTTTTCTCATCTGCGGAGACGGCGCTGACCATTGTCAACAGACACCGTCTGCGCGCTTTGGCGGAGGAGGGCAATAAGACGGCGGAGAGAGTACTCAGGCTTGTGGAGAATCCCTCTAAGATGCTGAGCGCCATTCTAATCGGCAACAACATTGTGAATATATCTGCCTCTGCGCTGGCAACCTCTTTTACCACAGAGGTGTTTGGAAGCAAATTTATCGGAATCTCAACCGGAATCCTTACGCTGGTGGTGCTTTTGTTTGGCGAGATTACGCCGAAGACTTTGGCAACCCTTTACAGCGAGAAGATTTCCCTTGTGTATATCTATATCATTGGTCCCCTGACCACAATTTTAACGCCGGTAATCTGGCTGGTGGATAAGATGAGCAAGGCGGTGTTCTTCCTTTTGCGGATTGATCCGGACAAGGCGGACGGCCAGATGACGGAGGGGGAACTGCGCACGATTGTAGATGTCAGTGTTGAAGATGGGGTGATTGAGAAAGAGGAGCGCTCCATGATTCACAATGTGGTGGATTTTGGGGATTCCAAGGCCAAGGATGTAATGGTGCCGAGGGCGGATATGGAACTGGTTTCCGTAGATGCGGATTTTGACGAGGTATTTAAGGTTTTTGAGGAGGAGCGTTATTCCCGGCTGCCGGTCTATGACGAGAATAAGGATACGGTAATTGGTATTGTATATCTGAAGGATTTATTCTTTTACCAGAATCAGAACGGGAAGCAGCAGGAATCCTTTTCTCTGCGGAACATTATGCGGGAGCCGTTTTTCGTGTACGAGTACCAGAAGACTTCCTCCATTATGGCGGAGATGCGGAACCGTTTTGTCTCCCTTGCCATTGTATTAGATGAATACGCGACGGCTGTGGGTCTGATTACCATCGAGGATTTATTAGAGGAGATTGTCGGGGAAATCCGGGACGAGTTTGACATGTATGAATTAGAGGCGATCACAAAACTGTCGGATAACCAGTACGAAGTAGACGCCTCGATTAAACTTACAGATTTAGAGGATAGTATCGGGGTGGCTTTAGAATCGGAGGATTATGATTCCTTGGGCGGTTATGTCATAGAGCTGTTAGACCACCTTCCCGCCGAGGGAGAGACGGTGAAGAAGGACGGCATTACCCTAAAGGTGCTGTCCATGGATAAGAACCGGATTGACCGGGTGGCGATTACCATTGATCCGGAACTGCAATAATGCCCCGGCAGACGCCGGTCGGCCGTTAAATGCCGAGCGGTTTAACCATATCAGCCGGGGCGCGGCTTATATATCAAATAAAGAGAGGAAATATACATGATTAGTGCAAATAATGTGACATTGCGATTTGGAAAGAAGGCTTTGTTTGAAGACGTCAATATCAAGTTTACAGAGGGAAACTGCTACGGCCTGATTGGCGCAAACGGAGCGGGAAAGTCTACCTTTTTAAAGATTTTAGCCGGAGAGATTGAGACCACAAAGGGAGATGTGGCCATGAATGCAGGCGAACGGCTTTCCGTATTACAGCAGGATCATTTTAAGTACAATGATTACAAGGTGTTAGATACGGTGATCATGGGCAATCAGCGGCTTTATGATATCATGAAGGAAAAAGAGGAAATCTACGCCAAACCGGATTTTTCTGACGAGGACGGCGAAAAAGTAGCGGAGTTAGAGGGCGAATTTGCGGAGATGAACGGCTGGGAAGCAGAGTCGGACGCCGCAACCCTGTTAAACGGTCTGGGCGTGGAGACGGAGTACCACGAAAAGCAGATGTCGGAGTTAGAGGACACCCTGAAAGTCAAGGTATTGCTTGCGCAGGCGTTGTTCGGCAACCCGGATGTACTGCTTTTAGACGAGCCGACCAACCATTTAGATTTAGATGCAATTGCGTGGTTGGAGGAATTTTTAATCAACTTTGATAATACAGTTATAGTAGTATCCCATGACCGTTATTTTCTGAATAAGGTCTGCACACATATTGCGGATATTGATTACGGCAAGATTCAGCTCTATGCCGGCAACTATGATTTCTGGTATGAGTCCAGCCAGCTTATGATTAAGCAGATGAAGGAGGCCAACAAGAAGAAAGAGGAGAAGATTAAGGAATTGCAGGAGTTTATCCAGCGGTTCTCAGCCAACGCCTCCAAATCCAAGCAGGCGACGTCCAGAAAGCGGGCTTTGGAAAAGATTGAGTTAGAGGAGATGCGGCCCTCCAGCAGAAAATATCCCTATATCGATTTCCGCCCCAACCGGGAGATTGGAAACGAGGTGCTCACTGTGGAGAATATCAGCAAGACCGTAGACGGGGAGAAAATATTAGACAACATTTCCTTCACGATTGGCAGAGAAGACAAGGTGGCGTTTGTGGGGCCGAATACGCTGGCTACCACGATGCTGTTTAAGATATTGGCCGGGGAGGAGGAGCCGGACGAGGGAACCTGCAAATGGGGCGTTACCACGTCGCAGGGCTATTTCCCCAAGGATAACACAAAGGAGTTTGACAACGACCTTACGATAGTAGACTGGCTGACTCAGTTTTCCGAGGAAAAGGACGCTACCTATGTGCGGGGTTTCCTTGGAAGAATGTTATTTGCCGGCGACGACGGGGTAAAGAAAGTCAGGGTCCTGTCCGGAGGAGAAAAGGTTCGCTGCCTTCTTTCCAAGCTGATGATTATGGGCTCCAATGTGCTGGTATTAGACGAACCCACCAATCATCTGGATATGGAATCCATAACTGCGCTGAATAATGGACTGATTAAATTTCCGGGGGTTGTTCTGTTTTCTTCCCAGGACCACCAGTTCATTCAGACAACCGCCAACCGGATTATGGAGATTACCGCCACAGGTTTAATAGACAAAATGACCACTTATGACGAGTATCTTGAAAATGACGAACTGGCGAGAAAGCGCCAGATTATGAATGTGGACGCCTCCGAAGACAACTGACGTCCGGAGTGCCTTCTTTAAGCAAAGTGCATAATATCAATGGTGAGGGCACAGGTTTCTGGACGGATTGTACAAAAAATAACAAAAAAAAGTCTTGCAAAATTGTTGAAAATGATATATAGTTAAATAACGGTAATAAGGTTACTATGGCATTTTTATTATGAGCATTCATAATAATAATATAAATGCAAATCTATTATTTCATATCTCAAAGGGAGGAAAAACGTATGAAGAAGAAATTAGTAAGCGGTTTGCTTGCAGCAACTATGGTCGCTAGCTTATTATTCGGATGCGGTGGTGGAGATGCTGATACAACAGAGGCGCCTACTACAGCAGCTGAAGCAGGCGGAGAAGAGACCAGCGAAGAAGGCGGAGAGGAAGCTGTAGCAGTAGAAGATACCGGTAAAGTATTGAACATCTACTGCTGGAACGAGGAGTTCAAGACTCGTGTAACAGATCATTATCCAGGATATGAGGAAGTTGATGCTACTACCGGTAAGATCGGTGACATCACAGTAAACTGGAACATTACTCCTTCTGATGACAATGCATACCAGAACAATCTGGACAGCAAGCTTCAGGCTCAGGAGAGCGCTGCAGCAGATGACAAGATCGATATGTTCTTGATCGAGGCTGACTATGCACTTAAGTATGTTGACACAGATTACACAATGCCTATCGCTGACCTTGGTATCACAGATGCTGATATTGCTAATCAGTATAAGTATACTCAGGATGTCGTAACAGACAGCAACGGAGTATTAAAGGGTCTTTCTTGGCAGGGATGTCCGGGTGTAATGTTCTACAACCGCGACGTTGCTACAGAGGTTCTTGGTTCTGATGATCCTGCTGAGGTTCAGAAGGCTGTAGCTGACTGGGATACCTTCAATGAGACAGCTACTAAGTTAAAGGATGCTGGTTACTCAATCGTTTCATCTGTTAACGATACCTATCGTGTATACTCTAACAATGTAACTTCTCCTTGGGTTGTAGACGGCAAGATTAACATTGATGACAACATCATGAAGTGGGTTGACGATTCTAAGGCATTAGTTGATGCTGGCGCAACCAAGACTCATGAGTTATGGTCAGATGACTGGTCAAAGGGCTTCTTCCCAGAAGGAAAGGTATTTGCTTACTTCGGACCGGCTTGGTTGGTAAACTTCTCTATGGCTGCTGATCAGGAAGGCAGTATCGGTAACCAGGGTAAGTGGGGTGCTACTGAAGGACCTCAGGGCTTCTTCTGGGGTGGTACTTGGATTTGTGCAGCTACCGGAACAGACAACGCTGGTACAATCAGAGACATCATGCTGAAGTTAACCTGTGACGAGGATATCATGAAAGAGATCGTTGTTGCTGATGATGACTTCGTAAACAACAAGCCTGCAATGGAAGCTATGGCTCAGGATACAAGCTACAAGAGCGATATCTTAGGCGGACAGAATCCATTACAGATGTACTGCAACGGTGTTGAGGGTCTTGACTTAAGCAACCTGTCAGCTTATGACCAGGGTTGTAACGAAGAGTTCCAGAGTGCAATGAAGCAGTACTTCGATGGTAACGTTGCAACTAAGGAAGAGGCTGTTGAGAACTTCAAGAAGGCTATTGGTGAGAAGTACCCAGAGCTTGCTGAGTAATCACAGTTCATAAGTTAATAGCAATGATTAAATGGCCATGCCTGCCTTAATAAAGGCAGGTGTGGTTAATTTAATGCCAAAACGACATAAAAACATAGCAAAATTTCAAGAATATGCAGAGTTGACAGCAGGCAGACGACAGGCTGCTGGAGGCTTGCTGTGAGCTCTGCATAGTGTGCGAGAAAGAAAAGGGGGCAAAAGCTATGAGAAAGAAAAGTAATGTAGTCCGTTTTAACAAATGGGGTTACATATTCTTAATACCATTTTTGCTGGTATATCTGGTTTTCCAGATGATTCCGTTAATCAGTACCATCTATTATAGTTTCTTTGAGAACTATATGTCCGGATTAACACAGATTGGACCGAATTTCGTAGGTTTGGGGAACTACGGCGAATTGTTAAGCAACGGTGACTTGTTAAAATATACGGCGAATACGTTAATTATGTGGATTATGTGTTTCGTGCCGCAGATTATTATCTCTTTGATTCTGGGCGCTTGGTTCTCTGATACCCGTCTGAAGTTAAAGGGTTCTGTATTCTTCAAAGCCGTTATTTATATGCCGAACCTGATTATGGCGTCAGCGTTCTCAATGCTCTTCTTTACGCTGTTCTCTAACTCAGGTCCGATTAACTCTTTGCTGATGCAGCTGGGCATATTTAAGGAGCAGTATGAATTCCTTTCCCATGTATGGAGCGTAAGAGGGCTGGTTGCTTTCATGAACTGCCTGATGTGGTTTGGTAATACCACAATCCTGTTGATGGCAGGTATGATGGGTATTGACAATTCATTGGTAGAAGCAGCAGAGGTAGACGGTGCGACCTCTACACAGGTATTCTTCCAGATTACATTACCGTTGCTTCGTCCGATTTTGATTTATGTTATGATTACCTCTTTGGTTGGTGGTCTGCAATTGTTCGATGTACCACAGATTTTGACGAACGGTACTGGTGATCCGGTGCGTACATCTATGACATTGATTATGTATTTGAACAGGCATCTGTTTAGTAAGAACTATGGTTTGGCAGGCGCATTGTCCGTTCTGTTGCTGTTCATTACAGGAATCTGCAGTTTCATCGTGTTCAGAATTAATAGTCAAGATGTAGATGGGAGGTAATTGATATGGCAAAACAACAGGAATTAGATAAAGGACTGGGTATCAAAGCCCGTCGGACAATAGCATATGTCGTACTCGTGCTGATTTCCTTTTTCTGTTTGTTCTGGTTCTATATATTGTTTATCAATGCAACCAGATCGAACGGTGATTTGACAAGAGGATTTACCCTTCTGCCAGGTGGTTATTTGATTAAGAACTTTACAAACCTGGTACATGGAACACTGCCGATTTGGCGCGGTTTGCTGAACAGTGTCATTGTATCTGCATTTAGCGCAGTATTGTGTACTTATTTCTCAACAATGACGGCTTATGCAATCCATGTATATGACTTTAAGTTAAGAAAGTTTATCTTTACCTTTATTTTGGCAATCATGATGATTCCGCAGCAGGTAACCGCTCTTGGATTCGTTAATTTGATGTCAAGGATGGGCTTAGAGGATAACTTCATTCCATTGATTATTCCGACCATTGCAGCCCCCACTACTTTCTTCTACATGAAGCAGTATATGGAGAGTGCATTGCCGCTTTCTCTGGTTGAGGCAGCGCGTATTGACGGTTCCGGCGAGTTCCGTACCTTTAACTCCATTGTATTGCCGTTGATGAAGCCGGCAATCGCAGTACAGGCAATCTTCACCTTTGTAACAAGCTGGAATAACTACTTCACTCCGGCGTTGATTCTGCATAAGGACGAGATGAAGACTCTGCCAATCTTAATTGCACAGCTTCGTGCGGCTGACTGGATGAAGTTTGATATGGGTCAGGTTTATGTCATGATTGCATTCTCAATCTTCCCGGTTATGATTGTTTACTTCATTCTTTCTAAGAATATCGTAGGCGGTCTGGCACTTGGTAGTGTAAAGGGTTGATGATTCATTTATCAACAGGATATGTATTTATATGATAATAAAACGGATACTCCATAGGAGTATCCGTTTTTTCTGTGTTATTCAGGTATTACTATCAAGGATTGTTATCGAGCATTATTATCAAGTATTGATAGATAGAACCGGCGTAATAAAAAGAACTGGCGCGATAAAAAGAATCCGCATAATTCTATGGAATCTGCGGATTCTTTCACTGTCTGTCAGGATTAATTGTATAGGTCTGCCAGTTTCTGGAAGACAGGAATGGAACGCTGTACTTTTTCTGTCGGGATACAATAGCTGATGCGGAAATGTCCCGGTACGCCGAAGGTGTCGCTTGGCACTAACAGCAGATCTAATTCCTTCGCCTTGTTGGAAAAGGCGATAGCGTCTTCCTCTAAGGCTTTCGGGAACATGTAGAAGGTTCCTCCCGGCTCCACAATGTCAAAGCCCATTTTCGTAAGTTCTGTGTACAGAATGTTCTTGTTCGTCTCATATACTGATAAATCAGCCGTATCATATAGGGCCTTGCTGACAGCTAACTGTATGATACTGGGCGGGCAGTTATGCCCGATGCCTCTGGAAATCTGTCCAAACATATCCACCAGCAGCGGAGCGTCCGGACAGGCGGGGTTGACGGCGATATACCCGATTCGCTCTCCCGGCAGGGAAAGGGATTTGCTGAACGAGTAACAGGTTATGGTATTGTGGTAATGCGCAGCCACATAGGGAGCGTCCACTCCGTCAAATACAATCTCCCGGTAAGGCTCGTCCGAAATAATATATATCGGATGGCCGTATTCCTCTTCCTTTTCCGTCAGAATCATGGCTAATTTGTCGATTGTTTCTGTGGAATATACGATACCGGACGGATTGTTGGGCGTGTTAATCAGCACTGCCATAACCTTGTCATTCAGCATTTCCACAAAGGCGTCAAAGTTAATCTGGAAGGTGCTGATATCCGCCGGAACAACCTTAAGGCTGGCGCCGGTAGATGTGATATAAGGGCCGTATTCCGGAAAATAGGGAGCAAAGGTCAATATCTCGTCACCGGGAACTGTAACGGCCCTGGCGGCGTGTGCGATAGCGCCTGCGGCGCCGCTGACCATAAAGATATCCTCTTTCTCATAGTTCATATCAAACCGCTCATTTAACGATTCGGCAACCGCCTCTCTTACGGAGTCAATTCCCAGACTGGGGGAATATCCATGCAGGGCTACTGCGTCCTGCGTCTGCAACAGACGAATCATTTCATTGGTAAAGCTGTCCGGTACGGGAACGGAAGGGTTGCCTAAGCTGTAGTCAAATACATTCTCATAGCCAATCTCTTTTGCCCGCTCACTGCCGTATGCGAATAACTCGCGGATAACGGACTTTCGCCCGCACATATCAATAAAGTCTTGATTTAACATAGAATTTTTCTGTCCTCCCTATTTAAAGTATCTAGTATATATATTAGCAAATCTTGAAAGAGGTTGCAATCATTTTGTCTTTAGGATATAATTAAATATCACTGTTAAGAAACGGTAGAAGGCGGTTGATGATAACAGCAAAGATGTAGGAAAAGCCCGCCGGAAGCCTTTTTAGAATACCCAAATAAGGATTATATGCGAGATGGAAAATGAGAAGGTGGTGCTCTGCGGAGCCTCCAAATATGAAGAAAAATACTACCTGAATCCGGAATTTAACCGGCTTCCGGGCGATATCCGGGATGAACTTCAGGCAATGTGCGTGCTGTTTGTAGAAGATGTGGGCGGCATTTTAACCTTGGAATACGACGAGGAGGCGAACCTTCAGTTTGTGACGATGGCAGACGAAGGGGACCTGCTGTATGATGAGATTGGAAGCGCCCTTAAGATTAAGCAGTTACAGCAGACAAAGCAGGAATTGTTGGAAAGCTTAGAGCTGTATTATCAGGTGTTTTTCTTAGGGAAGCCATTGGATACGGAGGAGAAGGAATAGATTATGCTGTTAGCCATTGATATCGGAAATACCAATATTACCATTGGTTTATTTAAAGAAAATGAGATAGAGGGAACCTTTCGGATGACGACGAAGATACCGAGAACCTCAGATGAGTACGGAATCTTTTTTTACAATATCCTCCACAGCCGGGGACTGCACAGGGACGATATTGACGCGGCGATTATCGCTTCCGTTGTGCCGGATGTGAACCACCATATCATCAACGGCCTGATTAAATATTTTGGGGTGAATCCGATTCTGGTAGGGCCGGGGATTAAGACGGGGATTAAGATTGCCATTCCCAATCCCAAAGAGGTGGGAGCAGACCGTATTGTGGATGCGGTTGCCGCCTATGAATTATATGGGGGACCGGTGCTGGTGATTGACTATGGAACTGCGACAACCCATGATCTGGTGTTAGAGGACGCCACGCTGGCAGGAGGGGTAACCTCGCCGGGAATCAGGATTTCCGCTAACGCCCTGTGGCAGGATGCGGCAAAGCTGCCAAAGATAGAGATTATGAAGCCGGACAGTATTCTGGGGAAAGATACCATTTCCTCCATGCAGGCAGGTCTGGTGTATGGGCATATCGGGCAGACGGAGTACATTATCCGGAAGGTTAAGGAGGAGGCTGGACTGGACAAGATGCATGTGGTGGCAACCGGCGGCCTTGGAAAGATCATTTATGACGAGACGGACAGTATAGAGCACTACGACCCCAATCTGACTTTAAAGGGCTTGAATATCCTGTATCACAAGCAACAGTAGAAGAATAAAGGATGGGAAAATCGAGAGAGGAAACGGAAAGCGGAGAAAGTGAAAAAGAAGGACATAGCGTTTAAGGATAAATTGATATTGGCTCCTATGGCAGGCGTGACAGACCTGCCTTTTCGCTTGTTGTGCAAGGAACAGGGCTGCGATATTCTGTATACGGAGATGGTCAGCGCCAAGGCGATATACTATAAGAACCGCAATACGGAACCGCTGATGCAGTTTACGGAGAAGGAGCACCCTATCGGTTTGCAGCTTTTTGGCTCGGAACCACAGCTGATGGCGGAGATGGCGGCGAAGGTGCAGGAACGGGGCTATGATTTTATTGACATCAATATGGGCTGTCCGGTGCCTAAGGTTGTGAATAACCATGAGGGCTCCGCCCTGATGAAACAGCCGGAGCTTGCGGGGGAGATTGTGGCGGCGGTCTCTAAGGCGGTGGACGTCCCGGTAACAGTGAAAATCCGCAAGGGATTTGACGAAGAGCATGTCAATGCCGTAGAAATTGCAAAGATAGTGGAAGAAAATGGGGGAGCCGCTATAGCTGTTCATGGGAGACTGAGAAGCGAATACTATTCCGGCAGGGCGGACTGGGATATAATCCGGCAGGTAAAAGAAGCGGTGCATATTCCCGTAATCGGCAACGGGGATTTGGTTACGCCCCAGGATGTGCTGCGGATGCGGGAGGAGACGAATTGCGACGCTTTTATGATTGGCAGAGGTGCAAAGGGCAATCCCTTCATTTTCTCCCGGATGAAGACCTATTTTGAAAAAGGATATCTGCCGGACAGGCCCGCTCCGGAGGAAATCGTAAAGGTTATGCTCCGCCATGTGGATATGATGATAGCGCATAAGGGGGAATATACGGGAATCCACGAGATGCGAAAGCATGTGGCATGGTATACGGCAGGATACCCTCATTCCTCGAAGCTGCGGGAGAAGGTCAATCATGTGGAGACGTTACAGGAGTTAGAGGAACTGCTCTATACATGGTGTTCGGAGTGGTAGGCGACTTCCATAAGGAATAACAGTATAACAAAAAACGGCGGCTTGTCATTTTAAGGAAAAATCAGAAATAAACTGTTAGAAAAAGGCAGGAAAAAAGAGTGTGGGCGAAGAGTTAGCAGGCAGAGAAGCAGAGGTTGACTATATATATTTTTGCCACAAGTGGGGAAGAAGAAATCAGGTTAAGGTGGTTCAGGAGAAGATTGCCGGGATTTTTGTGATGAAAATAATTGTTATCCAAAAGAGAGGAAAGGGCGGTGAAAGAAGGGAAACAGAGAGTGAAAACAAGATCATAGAAATGGTAAAGAAAACCATCAGGAAAAAGCTGAAAAGGAAACTTGGGAAAAAAGAGCCGGAATCCTGCGTGGTGGGGGCGGACCTGATTATGGCAAAATATCTGCATATAGATGATGAACTGTTCCGGGGAAGAAAAAAGGAATTGCTGGTAAATCGCGAGAAAATCCTGTCGGGGACAGCCTTTACAGGCAGAAAGCCACAGCCGGGAGATTCTTTTTTGCTTGTGTTGGAAAGCGGCGGCTGGTCGGAGCAGGAGGTGCTGGCGCTTTTGCAGACAGCCAAAGATTATTATAAGGATTTGAATATTGTGATGAATGGAAATCACATAAATGCAAGCAAATTATCTAAGATTTTATATGAAGAGTTTGGCGTTGTCCTTCATTTTTTGTCTGAACAGGAAGGCATAAGATGTGATGCGGATTTTTCCCTGTTTTTGTTGGAAAAATGGCAGGAACGGATATACCGGTACCATTTTCGAAAAGGCTATGTAGTGGCGGAGCAGGAAAGGGGCATGGTAAGAAACAAAATGGAGGGACGGCTTTGCAGCGGATTTGCCTACGCCAGTGAAAAAACGGAGCTTCCTTATCAGATGGGAGTGGATATTTTTTATCAAAATCCAAAACTTTATGAGAAATTTGTAATAACTTGCATTGATATTTATTCGTTGTAATGGTAAAATAACCACATAGGAATTCAGAGGAAGATGGAGGGCGTTACATTGATATACGTTAAATCAGAAGATTTGAAGGTTGGGATGCGGTTGGCGCGGCCAATCTATAATAAGAAAGGAATCCTGCTGTATGGCAGGAATGATAAGATTACCAGACAGGGTATCGAAAGTGTTAAGAATTTCGGGCTCATCGGGCTTTATATCTTAGAGCCGGCGGAGCCGCTGCCGCCGATGTCCGAGGAGGAGATGGAGTTTGAACGGTTTCAGACCATGGCAGTATTTGTTATCCGGGATAACTTGGACGCCATTATGCAGGGACAGGAGCCGGAGTCTTTGATGCAGCAGACAGATGAATTGGTGCGCCGGTTTGGGAATCTGAACCACCGGATTAATTTTAACCAGAATTTAAGAAGTCCGGAGGATTATATTTACAAGCACGCTCTGAATGTGGCTATTTTAGCAGCCCTGCTTTCTCACAGGGCAGGTTTTACGATTATAGAACAGACCGAGGTTGTTGTGGCCGCCCTTTTACATGATATCGGTAAACTTTCCCTTCCTGCTGAGTTAAGGAGCAAATCGGATAATCTGACAGACGAGGATAGAAATGCAGTGGCAAGGGCTGTTATTCTGGGAATTGATAAGATTTCAGACGCCTTTAATCTTCCCGCAGGCGTGAAGGGAACTTTGATGCAGCTTTGCCAGCTTCAGTATCTGCCGGAGAATGCGCCGGATAGGATCTTCAAGGGCGTTAAGGTGCTGATGGTGGCGAACGCCTATGATGAATATACGGCTATGCAGTTGGATATGAACCCGCATACAGAGGTGGAGGCAATTCGTATGCTGCAAAGTGCGCCGGAATTGTATGACCAGAAGATGGTTAAGAATCTTATGGACTGTGTTAAGATTTTATATCCGGGCGTCTGTGTAGAGCTTACCAATTCAGAGAGAGGTCTGGTACTTCGGGAGAATGAGAATGATATCTTAAGGCCGATGGTGTTAGGATTTAATACCAATGAGATCTATGATCTGGATGTGGGAAGCGTATTTAAGGAAATTCAGATTAAGGATATTATGAAGACGATGGATAACCGTATTAAGGTAGATCCGGAACGGCTTAAGGAATATATGTAAGGAAAGTGACGGGGTGCGGCAGAGAATGCAGTCCCTTCACGAAGATACAGGGAATATAAGAACGAACCGGCCAGCCCTATGTAACAATGGGGCTGGCCGGTTCGCTGTGTACTTGCACTATGTACGGTCACAGTAATATTGTATGACGTCCCGTCTGGTGATGATGCCAATGAATTTGTCACAATCATCTACCACAGGGACAAAATTCTGCTGAATAATCTTGGAGAGCAAATCCTCCATATTGGAGCTGGCGTTCACCGGCTCGTAATCATGTCTTCTGGGTACATCTATCAGTTGCAGGCTTTCCGGCCATTTGAGAACGTCTAATGCATTGTTGTGCCGGAAATACCATAGGATATCGCCTTCGGTCAGGGTTCCTTTATACTCTCCGTCTTCATTTAATATCGGAATAGACGAATATTGATGATATTCCATCTTTTCCAAAACCTGGCGGAGAGAGTAAGTCTCCTCTAAATATGCGACTTCAGCCTTTGGCGTCAAAAAGAATAATATATTGATCGGTATCACCTCCTTATCTATCTTACCAGCAATTATCCATAGTATATAATAATTTTTGTGTAAATACAATGTTTTAAATATTAAAAGATTATGAATAAATGAAGGAAAGAAACAGTGAAAAATATCGAAAACGGTTGTATTTATAACAGAGGTTTGCTACAATAGAATATATTGTGCAGACGATTGATGAGAACACAATCAATAGTGTGGAGGAACAGGATATGCAGGAAAGCGTATTTAATGAAAATGTAGATTATCTGTATCAGGTACAGACAGATTTAGAGGCGGTAGAACAGTTAGAGCAGGAACTGGCCGAGTACAGAAATCAGGAGAAGAATCTGAAAAAGGCCATTGCTGCCGAGGAGAAGTCTATTCAGGACGAGATTGCCCAGACAATCCGCCGCAGAAAAAATGAGATTGAAAAGGTATACGACAATCAGATTGATGCGAATAAGAACAAGAGCCGCAGTGTGCAGAACAAGAGGGACAAGGCCAAATCCAAACGGGTAGACGAGCGGGTTTCCATGGAGACTGCGGATCTTGTGGAGGAGAACAGGCAGCTTCAGGTGGAGATGCGTACTTTGTTTAAGGCCCAGCATGTACCGTCTTATTGCAGGTCTGATCTGTATTATATCCTCTTTATGCCTAAGGGGATTGTTGAAATCCTGCTTTTATTGGTTGCCATTGCCGTAATTTATCTGGGCGTGCCCACCTTGATGTATGTGCTGTCTGTGCATGTATTTTTTAAGGCGAGTAAGCCGGAGACGCTGCCGTTTCTGTGCACGCTTACGGTTTCCCTCACCCTGTTTGTTCTGGGCATGATTTATGTTATGCTGCAAAACCGGACAAAGCTTAAGCATTATGATACCCTGAAAGAGGGGCGCGGGATTAAGGATAAGGTTGCCGCCAATAAGCGGCAGATGAAAGCAATCCGCAATAAGATTAATAAGGATAAGGACGACAGCCAGTATGGACTGGATAAGTATGATGACAAGCTGCGGGAGTTAGAGGAAGAATTGGATCAGATTAGCTTAGAGAAGCAGGACGCCATGACGGTTTTTGAAAGCGAGACGAAGCAGGTATTGATTGATGAAGTTAACGACAGAAGGCTTGGCAGGCTGGAGCAGATGAAAGATGATTTGACTGCCTTAGAGGATCAGATTGGAGATTTAGACATAGATATTCAAAATTCTTCACTGGCCATTGCCAATAACTATGGAGCTATTTTGGGAAAGGATTTCTGTACGCCGGCGAGGGTGGCGGATTTGATTTCCCTGATGGAGGACGGAACGGCGGATACGGTTTCCGAGGCCATTGCCGCTTATAAGGGAGCCGGGCGCTGACAATCCATAAAATACCAGTGGATTGCATTGCCGATACAGTTGGCTAAAGTCATAACGGTGTGCAGTCTGGTGCTTTGCAATAAGATAGAGTTGGGAAAACCGGCGATGTTTACAATACCTGTGATAGAGAGATTTCCTATCGCAGGTAATTTTTTGTTGACGCCCTTTCCGGGAATTAAGGGATTTCTGGATAAAGTGGCATACCCGATGTGTTCCGGAATGCCTAAAGAGGCGTCGATGGCAATGATAAATGGATTTTCATGCTGTGCGTATATTTCTTCAATGGTTTCTTCTAAGTTCATTGCATGAACAGGCTGTTCTAAGGTGCCATAGACCGGAACCTCAGGGAGAACCTGTTTTAGATGCTCGCCCACTAAGGGTCCTAGACAGTCGCCGGTGGCCCGGTCTGTTCCGATGCATAGAATTACAATATCTTCCATATGGCGGCAGTCCTGTTCAATGGTATCTTGCAGCTTTTGTTTTAACTGCAAGGCAGCGTTTTGCTCAAAAGCATTATAGTAAAGGGGTGTCATAGCATTTTCTCCATATCATTGTTGTTTATTGTATGAAAAGTATTAACATTTTGAGCCTGTTTTAGACAGCAGAAAATGAAAAAATTAGGGCGGCGTAAGCTGCCCTGTCGCATTTTATATAGAAAGGAAAAAATAATGCATAAATTGCGGACATTTTTGTATTGTACAGAACAATTTTAGACATATTAATCAGTTTTTTCGTGGTAAGTTAGGGTAAGGCAAAAATGTCATGGAAAGGAATGAAGGGTATGATTGAGATTGTCTATGACCAGAATGAAAATACGGAGGATAACATTTTTGCAGGAATCGCGCTGCCGAAGAATATCCGGCAGATTGGAGCGCCGTCCGGAAACATTCGGATTTACATTGAAGATTATGTGATGACATATTTAAGTCAGATGGCCAATCCCAATTCCACCTTTGCCAGAGGGGCGATTTTAGTGGGAGAGGGAGTGAAATCGGAAAATGGGGAGGTCGTATTTATCAGCGGAGCCCTGCCTGCGCAGAATCTGGAATTGGACTTAGAGGAGACCACCTTTGACGACGCTACATGGAGCTGCATTTATCAGGAGGTCAAGACTTATTTTCCGGATTTGGAAGTCATGGGCTGGTTTTTATCCCGAATGGGTTTTTCTACGGAAGTCAACGATATGATTGTGAAACTGCATTTGGATAATTTTCAGGGAACGGACAAGGTCTTATATATTATGGACGCCTTAGAGGGGGAGGACGCCTTCTATATGGCGGAGGGGGAATATCTGCGCAGGCAGAGCGGCTATTATATCTACTATGCCAGAAATGAAGCCATGCAGAATTTTATGATTGCGTCTAAAGGCACAGTGGAACCGGAGGAGCCGGATGAGGTTGAGCAAAAGGATGAAACGGTAATGCGCAACTACCGGAAAATCATGGAGGAGCGGGCCCATAATGCAAAGATGGAGCGGATGAACCGGCGGCTGTATGTGGTGTGTTCGGCTTTGGCCGTCGCTGTGCTGGCTCTTGGCGTGGCAGTCTTTTCCAATTATCAGATGTTGGAGATTCTGGAAAACCGTCTGACAGAAAGCGGTGTGTTTGCGCAACATAGCGGCGAGTCTGACAAAGAGGATAGTACGGAGAAATTGATAAAAGATTTGGAAAGCAGCGCGAACAATGACGGGCAGGAAAAGAAATTGGAGGAAGCGGGACAAGCCCGTTCGGCAGTTGTTAATCTGCCGCAGTACTATGTTGTGCAAAATGGGGATACGTTATCTTCAATCAGTTTTAAGATGTATAATTCCGTTGGTTATGTGACGGAACTTATGGAGGCCAACGGCTTTGGGGAATCTGATGAGATTCATGTCGGTGATCGAATTTTAATTCCAACGGTGGACTGAATAGCAGAAATTTGTTATAATCATTTTATAGATCTAAAGATGAGAAGGTTGATGTTATGAAAAGAGATGCAGATCACCCTGAGAATGACAAAGAAATAAAGACGAATGTATTTTTATCAAAGGGAATGGGAATAATTGCTTTTTTTCTTGTGATTATTGTCTGCATAGTTATATTTAATTTTGTATTTACATCCCATTATAACAGCTATGAAGTGATAGAGGATACAGGCGTGGAGAATGCGGCCATATCTGATTATGTACCTTATCAAAATTCTTTGCTGAAATACAGTAAAGATGGAGCGGTATATATTGATGAAAAGGGAAAAGTGGTTTGGAATGAAACTTTTGCCATGAAAATGCCGCGGGCAGATGTTTCCGGAGAATATGTGGCGATTGCGGACATGAGCGGTAATGATGTTTACATATTTAATAAAGAAGGCAAAGTAGCCAATACGACGATGCCGTATCAGATTTGTGATATTGCTGTGGCTTCGCAGGGAGAATTTGCTGTTATTTTAAAGGCTGATAAGGCAAATTATATTAATATATATGACAAGAACGGAGAACAGATTTCAGAACGTCAGACGACAATAGACAAAAGCGGATATCCTATGGATATTGATTTATCTGAAGATGGCGAGAAATTATTTTCAGCATATCTGACGATTGATGGCGTAAATACCAAGTACAGCCTTTCAGCATATAATTTTGGCGTGGCGGGACAGAATGAGAATGCAGACCGCCTGATGGGCGGCTATCAGTTGGAAGATACGGTGGTTGCAAAGGTGGAATTTCTGGATAATAATACGATTTGTGCCTTTGGGGATAATCAGATTATCATTTATTCGATGAAACAAAAACCCAGCCAGAAAGCAGAGATTGCCTTGGAATCAGAGGTAAAAAGCGTTGCTTTTAACACTGATTATATTGCTATTGTCGTACCGAATGAGGAGGATAAGCGGTCGGATTCGCCCTACAGACTGGAATTATATAACACCAATGGCAGAAAGGTTATGGAAAAGGATATTGATTTTGATTATGATCATATCCGGATTGTTGGCAATGAGATTGTTTTTACAGGCGGAAATACATGCCACATATACACAACGGACGGCAAACAGAAATTTTCCGGCAGTTTTCAGAAAAATGTAATGGATGTGATTCCCACAGGTTACAGCCGCCGTTATATTGTGTTATATGACAGCGGTTCTGAGATTGTCAGGCTTACGCACGAAAGTCAAGGGAAACAGTGATGAATACGGTTAGTATTATAATAGGAATTTTATTTTTCATTTGTGTGATTGTTGGCTGGGCACAGGGATTGTTCCGGGTGATTGTATCTGTGGCCGGTCTGGTGGCAAGTCTGGCAATCGCAGCTTATGGCGCGCCGCATTTAAGCGGTTATTTGCAGGAACGGACGAAGCTGGACGAACGGCTTGCAGATGCGATTGTGGAAGAATTGGAATTTTCAGAGATGGGGCAGGAGGCGGCTAAGGGGATTCAGGTGGCGTTGATTAAGGAATTGCCGCTGCCGGAGACGCTTAAGGATAATATCCTTGACAATAATAACGCCGAGATGTATCAGGCATTAGCAGCTACAGGCGTCTATGACTATATTGCCAAATCCATTGCGGTGGTGATTTTAAATGCTGCGGTCTTTTTAGCTTTGACTTTTGCCTGCCGAGTGTTTTTCTTTTTTTTAGGACATTCCTTAAAGGGGCTTGCCAAGCTCCCGATTCTTCATTCCATGGATAAAATAGGCGGCGGGCTTCTAGGTGCAATGAGAGGATTAATTTTAATCTGGATTTTTTTCCTATTGTTATCTATTACCAGCACCTTTTCCTGGAGTCAGGAAATCATTGCACAAATTAACCAGTCCGTACCTTTAAAATTGTTGTATGACAACAATGTCCTACTAGATATTGTGGGTGATTTGACCAAGGTTTTATTCCTCTGAAAATCTCTCAAAATTATGTCAAAAAAGTAAGAAAAAGTGGTTGACAAGGAAAAATCAGTGTGATAAGATTAACTTCGTTGCGGCGCTGAAAGTGACGGCGTCTAAGCAGCAGGAACAATGAAAAGTGAATAATGATCAGACAACAAGACAACCCTGAAAATTCAAAGAGAAATTTTCAAGAGAACGTTT
>CANQMR010000012.1 GCA_947625015.1 uncultured Lachnospiraceae bacterium
ATAAAGAAAAACTGTATGATTGGGAAGAGGTATTTTACTTCTTCCCTTTATTTTGCCAATTAAAATTATACACTAACCTATAATCCGCTTAATCAGTCCAAGATTTTGTCCGCATCCTCATTTGAATCAAAAATCATCCTCCCCACATTTTATCATTTTCCTTATCCCCGCTAATTTTTATGATAAACTTATCCCAAAATTATATGCTTTCTCTGAATGCTGCTGTTAAAAGCGCAAAATCTGTCAATCAGTATTTTTTTATTTCATCTGTTCCTCCCAGAACGCCACCGCCAAAATAGCCGGGCCACAACTGCCAAGATGTGCGCTCATCCTGTCGCCCACCGAACTGCCCCATACAGAATAACAGTCTGTATTTGATTATAAAAAAACTCCCCTTTATGCCAGCTTTTCCAGCATAAAAGGGAGAGGATTCAATTTCGTAGAAAGCAAGCCTCATGGAGAGAATGTTTTAAGAGCTTCGATTGTCTGAAGAATCAAGTCGTCTAAGGTCCAGCCAAGCATATCTGCGCCGCGCTTTATCACTTCCCGGTCACAGCCCGCGGCAAACCCCTTTGACTTGAATTTCTTTTTCACTGACTTCAATTCCAAATCCTGCACGCTCTTAGACGGCCTCATAAGAACCACGGCCCCGATCAATCCCGTCAGTTCATCTACCGCATACAATACCTTCTCCATCTCATGCTCTGGTTCTATGTCCACGGTTATTGCGTATCCGTGGCTTGCAGTAGCATGAATTATTCTCTCATCTACGCCCCGCTCACGCATAATTTTCTGGCTCTTAATACAATGCTGCTCGGGAAACTGTTCAAAATCCAGATCATGCAATAATCCTACGATTCCCCAAAAATCTTTTTCATCTCCATACCCAAGTTTTTCGGCAAAATATCGCATCGTCTGTTCAACCGTCTGCGCATGTTTCAAATGAAACTCCTCCTGATTATATTCGGTCAATAAATTCCATGCTTCTTCTCTGTTCATTCCCAGTCTCCTTATCTCATTACTAAATCATATAATAATCCACTCACTCTCCATATAACCTAGTTTACCACAGGATTATTATGTGTCAACCATTCATTGGCAACTTTTTCTTTATTTCCTATCATATGTGGAACTGGTCTAACTGAAAGATCATATCAAATCAATTGTTCAATTTTTTCCTGTCCACACTTATAAGCAGGACTGAAATATAATACCCGACATACACGAATAATCCCATAATCGCAACATAATCAAGCAAAAACAATCCCAGCGGCTTCTCAAAATCAAGGAACACAAAATGATACCGCAGGAGCATATAATTTCCAAAGTCCCGTTTAACAAAAGCATAAGCTCCATAGACTGCAATCAAAGTAGCTATCGTGCGAAGTGTCCATTTGCAAACTTTCGATAATTTTTTTGTGAGTTTCCTTGCCATGCTCATAATCCCGCTCCAATGCAATCCAAGGTGCAATGACAGAAATACAAATCCCCAATAGGCCGAGAGCATATGAAGTGTCTGCGCCACTGCCTGCCCGCCTCTTATTCCCAAAAATGAAAAAACGGTACGGGACAGCAGGATACCGCTTACCATGGAACCGCACATGGCAAGCAACACAAGAACCGCAAGCGTTGTCTGCACAATGCGATAAGGGGTGTATTTCCCCTTAAGTACACTGCCACTCCACTTGCGGTTCAAAATATGATGTAAAACAACCAAGGCAAACATTCCGGTGCCGAGCCATTCATGGACAGCTTCCCCAACGGTGGGATTGCTGCCGTACACCAGACTGTACGACATTAAAAGCAACAGGGTGGCTGTCATGAGAATATCAACTGTAATTTTCAATATTTGCTTCGATTTCATAATAATTTTTCTACACTTTCAATCCAGTTTTCCATAGACCTCATCCGTCACGGCTTCGCACCACTCGGTATGGCTTTCCTCGCCTGGAACCTCCACCGCAAGGTGCTGGAACCAGCAGTCTTTCGCTGCTCCGTGCCAGTGCTTTACATTTGCAGGAATATTAACTACATCTCCGGGGTGAAGCTCCTGCGCCTCTTTTCCTTCCTCCTGATACCAGCCGCGACCAGCAACACAGAGTAACATTTGTCCGCCGCCGCTTTTCGCATGGTGGATGTGCCAGTTGTTACGGCAGCCGGGCTCAAAGGTCACGTTGAACACCGGCACCTGCGCTGTGGAAACAGGCGCGAGATAGCTCTGCCCGATGAAATACTGCGCAAACGCATCGTTTTTTTCGCCCACAGGGAAGACCGAAAGATCCTTTGCCGGAGTGCCCTCCTCTTCGCCATAGACTTCCGCAATCAACGGAAAAGCGCTCCATGCTTTCGGCCAGCCGCAGTAAAAAGCAAGCTGAGTAACAATCTCCACAGCCTCCGTCCTGGTAACACCGTGTTCCTTACCCAAAGCAAGGTGGCTTTTTAGCTGCGGGTAAAGCCCCGCCGAGAACAGTGCCGCTATTGTAACCATACTCCTGTCTCTGGGCGAAAGTTTATCTTCCCGCGACCATACCTCTCCGAACAATACGTCGTCATTCAGTTCCGCAAATTTGGGCGCAAGACTGCCAAGCATGTCGCGTCCCGCCGTTTGTTTCTTTGCCATATTCATTCCTCCCTATCTACACTGGTCAAGGATTTCCAACAGTTCCTCCTTGGTAAATTTCTTGCAACAGCCTCCGGTCAGCACCGTACTGTCCGCAACCGCTTTATAATCAGTGTCCTCTGCAATTCCCATTTCAGAAAAGGTTCCCGGCAGTCCAACTTCCCTGATAAATGCCACCAGTGAATCAAGAAAAGCATTCGCAAGTTCCTCTTCCGATTTTCCGTTAGGATCAATACCCCACACATTTACCGCCAGCCTTGCAAACTGGGGCGCTGCTTCCGGAAGCATATAGCAATACAGCACCGGATGAATGACCGCGAGCCCCTGTCCATGGTTGCAGTCAGTATAAGCGCCGAGCTGATGTTCTAACATATGCGCCTGAAAATCCGTGACCTTTCCAATCTTTAAGATGCCGTTTTCGCCCATCGCCGCCGCCCAGACAAGTTCACTTCTTGCTTCAATGTCCTGCGGATCCTTTAATGTCGCCCGCAGATTGCGGATAATATTTCTCTGACAGGCTTCGTTAATCTCGTCGGAAAGGTTCGTCTCCCGCGGAGAGCCCATATAAGTTTCCATACAATGGGACAGCGCATCAAACGCCCCGGAAACAACCTGTTTCATCGGCATCGTCATTGTATAGACCGGATCAAGGATTGCAAAATCATAAAACGCGCCCCACAACGGCCCTTTGACTTTCTTTTCCTCATTGGTGATCACCGCGCCGTTATTCATCTCCGCGCCGGTGCCAAACGCAGTCACCACAGCGCCCATCGGAATAAACGCAGTTGGGCCGCCATGTTTTTCGATTTCCAGTTCCCACAGATCCTCGTCCGTCTTCGCCTGTGCAGACACGACCTTGCAGCAATCAATGACACTGCCGCCGCCCACAGCAAGGATAAAATCGATCTTATTCTCACGGGCAAGCCGCGCGCCCTCCTGCACCTTGGCATAGGTAGGATTTGACATGATACCGGAAAATTCTGTGACATTCTTTCCGGCATCAGTAAGAAGCTCCATCAGTTCATCATAAATGCCGTTCTTTTTAATCGAACCGCCGCCATAGGCAAGCATCACATTTTTTCCCGCTTTTGCAAGCTCCGCCGGCAAATTCTTCCCGGCTGCTTTTTCTCCAAAATAGACCGTTACGGGATAACGGTAAGTAAATGCATTCATCGTTAAAAATCTCCTTCCTATATTTATCGTCTATGCAGCGCCCGGACAAAGTTCGGATCAAAATGATTGACGATCTCGCTGTGTCCGATGTCAAACGGTGCGATCTCCTTCATTTCTTCATCGGTAAGACTAAAATTCCAAATATCGAAATTCTGTTCCATACGTTCCTTGTGTGTGGACTTCGGGATCACGACAACGCCCCGCTGTACATTCCACCGCAGAGCAACCTGGGCGGCAGATTTCCCATATTTCCTGCCAATCTGTGTCAGAACCGGATCAGTAAAAATTCCATGCTTTCCCTCTGCAAAGGGTCCCCACGCTTCCGGCTGCACTTCATATTCTTTCATCAGCGACAGCGCATCCGGCTGCTGAAAAAACGGATGCAGTTCTACCTGATTGACCATCGGAATGACGTCCACCGTCTCACAAAAATCTGCCAGCACATGGGGATAGAAGTTGCAAACGCCGATGGCGCGAACGCGCCCTTCCTTGTATAGTTCTTCGAGCGCACGCCATGCGCCGTAATAGTCGCCCATGGGCTGATGCAAAAGATAAAGATCTAAGTAATCCAGTCCCAGCTTTTTTAAGGAAATCTCAAATGCCTGCTTTGCACCCTCATAGCTGGAATCCGATACCCACAGTTTGGTGGTAATAAACAGGTCGTCCCTGCAAGCTCCGCTCTTTTTGAGAGCCGCGCCGACTGCTTCCTCATTTCCGTAAGATGCCGCTGTGTCAATCAACCGATAGCCCACGCTGATGGCGTCTAATACCGCCTGCTCGCACTCTCCCGGATCGCGCATTTGAAAGACGCCGAAACCCTCCATAGGCATTTTGATTCCGTTGTTCAAAATCGTGTATTCCATAATATTCTCCCTTCTATCGGTTCCATGATTATAGATTGTAACTGTTCAACCTGCTCCATTCACAAAGTTGCACTTTGGGGCCCTTTGCGGCTGACTGAACTGTTACTACAGATCTGCCTGCAATTCCATTGTCGCATAAGCCGCGATCATTTCCGGAGTTGCTGTGTAGTACCGCTTGTTTTTGTTCACCTTTGCAATCTGTGCCATATCTTCGTCAGAAAGGACAAAGTCAAAAATATCGAAGTTGTCGCGGATATGGTCAGGATTCTTGGAGCCGGGAATCACCACATTGCCGCTCTGAATATGCCAGCGAAGGATGATCTGCGCATTGCTCTTTCCGTACTTTTTCGCAAGTTCCGTAAATACCGGTTCTTCCCGCAGGCTCTTGTCTCCATGTCCCAGCGGATACCAAGCCATCAGACCCATGCCTGTCTCGGCAAGAATCTTTTTCAATTCCGTCTGCGGATAGTACGGATGCGCTTCCACCTGAACCACCTGTGGTTTCAGTTCCATCGTACCAATTGCCTCCTTCAAAAGCTCATCAGGGAAGTTGGAAAGTCCGATAGCTTTGACCTTGCCAGCTTTGACCGCCTTTTCGATGTTTCGGTAGCCCTCGCGCCAGTTGTCGGTAGGCTGATGTAAAAACAGCAAATCGATATAGTCCGTACCAAGTCTTTTCAGTGTTTCGTCTACCGCGGTCTCTTTTTCATAGACCGTCGGCCAGAGCTTCGTCACAAGAAAGATTTCTTCTCTCGGCACGCCGCTCTTTTTGATGCCTCGTCCCGTTCCGCTCTCGTTCATGTAGCCGTTCGCCGTATCGATCAAACGCACGCCGCTTTTTAAAGCGCTTTCCACAGACGCTTCCGCCTCGGCAGGGGACATCATAAACACGCCGATTCCCGCCATAGGCATTTTAACTTTGTTGTTCAATGTAATGTATTCCATAATAAATACCTCCTGTTGTTTGTTTGTGATTCTATTTTAACCCTCCCCGTCTGGCAGCGGAAGTCTCAATTAGTTCAGCAGTTCTTACCACAGGTTAGAACTCATAAAAATACCCGCCCACAAATCAATAGTGCGGACGGGTACAGGGTACAGAATCCTGAATCTCGTTACTTCAGCTTTGCGCCGTCTTTGAAAGCGTTTCCTACCTTCTCACCCAGGCGGATATAAGCGGCAGCCACAGGATCAAAGATAATCGCATCCAGCTTTTTGTAGTCCACATTGCCGTCCGTCAGAATGCTCTCATCTGCGCAGACATTGACAATCTCACCGATCACATTGCCGTCTTCGTTAAACTTAACAAGCTTACATTCCAGCGTCAACGGTAGCTCGTTGATAATCGGCGCATTTACAAATTCACTTTTCACTGTGGTAAATCCTGCTTTTTCCATTTTATCCGGCTCTTTATTAGCGGAAACGATTCCTACATAATCACAGGGTACGACAGTTTCCGCAGTGGCGAAACTTACCGTAAATGCTTCCGTCGCTTTGATGTTGTCCGTAGTCTTGTGGGCGCTTAAGCACAGCATGACGGTATTGGCGCCATACTGCCCGCCCCATGCAGCGTTCATCAGGTTCGGTTTCCCGTTTTCATCATAGGTGCCGATCATCAGCACCGGCTGCGGATAGACCCATGGTTTTGATCCAAAATTTTTTCTCACTGTTTTTCCCTCCTTTATTTTCCGAACAACCAGCCCATGATATTTTCATCGTAGGCAAACAGTCCTCCGCCTCCATGCTGGTTGTTCATTCCTCTCTCTCTAAAATAGCTGTCCTCTTTGATGTCCAGCACTAAAATTTCGTTGATTTCCGATTCAGTGAGCCCCTGCCGCTCATACAGACCGTATAAGGTATCATAGGCATGTTTGGTCGGTTCGGAGCCATAATATTCATCGTCTTCTCCTACAGCGAGATACACCGGCGTCCGGCTTTCTGCCAGAACCTCCAAATCCCCATCCCACTGCGAAGAACAGTGAAGATATGCCGTGAACAGTTCCGGGCGCTTGCCCATCACAAGGGACATGGTTTCTCCGCCGCCGGAATAGCCGTTTGCATATACCTTTGTGTGGTCGATGTTGTAGCTTTCAAGGAAATATTCCAACAGAGCTATCGTCTGATCGGCGGAAGTTTCGCCCCAGTCGGAAAGCTGGGGGGCCACAACAATCATTTCTTCGTTATACTTCTGCGCTTCAAATCCATAACTTTCCGCCTCCAGATTACGCCCTACACCCTGAAAATACAACCCTTCATAGCCCGGAAGCGTAAAGAACAGCGCATAGGGGCGGCTGCCGTCGTAGCTATCGGGAATATACACATTATAATGAATATCCCCATCATCCGGCGAGTGATATATGTTGTCAATCACAAAGCCGCGGTAAGTTTCGGTTCCGGCGTCTATAGAATATTCCGTACCGGAACCATTCATCATTCCAAGCCCGATACCCACTCCTTTACTTCTTCTTCAGAAGCACTTGACTGGAAACGCTGACCTTCTAGCCAGTCCCCGGTTCCGGCTGCGTCACGCAGCAGCTTTCCGCTCTCTCCCAATCCGGAAGAGGAAGAAGTGCAGAATGGAATCACTGTCTTGCCTGTAAAATCGTTAGAAGAAATGAAAGTATCAACCGGCCACGCCGCAATGCCCCACCAGATAGGATAACCGATGAACACCGTATCGTATTCATTCCAGTTGTCGGGAACGGCATTTTCCAATTCTACGGCTCGCAGGGATTCATCATCATGCTCGCGTGATACGCGGCTGTCCCGATCTGTCCAGTCCAAATCGTCAGCGGTATAAGGTTTTGTCGGCACCAGTTCAAACAGGTCACCGCCTGTGGCATCTGCGATATATCCGGCAACCGCTTCGGTATTGCCTGTGGCAGAAAAGTACACAACCAGCGTTTTTCCACTGTCCGCCCCGGTTGTTTCATCCGAAGCTTCTGATTCGTCGGATGTTTCAGAAGAATCCATATCCGCTGATTCACCGGATGAATCCGCCGACCCGGAACTACTATCCGACAGTATACTTTCTCCGTCGGCGTTTCCCGAATTGCTGCTCTCCCCATTCTGACCGGAACAGGCCGCAAGGGAAAATACCATAGTCATACATAACAAAATTGCCAAAAATTTCTTCATATCATATGCTCCTTTCAAACTGTTTCTTAATTATTTTTATTATAATGAAATCGGAAACGATGCGGAAGTTTAATATTTTAACGTTCCTATCCAATTATCCACTTTTTTCTGTGTCGATTCATCATAGAAGTTGCGTCCTTTCAGCCACTTTGTCTTTGAGGAAATAACTGCATTTTGCTTCAAATGTTTTGCGCTGCTCCCAAGACCGCTGCTCATAGATGTGCAGAAAGGAACTACCGTTTTCTTTTTCAAATCGATGTTTTCCACCAGTGTGTACATAATATGCGGCGCCTCGCCCCACCAGATGGGATAGCCAATGTAAACCACATCTGCCTTCTTTACTGCTTTTTTGATTGCTCCCAGATTTTTTATCTCCGGACGCACAGTACTCTTTGCCGGAGAAGCTGCGCTTTCATGCTCTGTGGTGACGCGGCTGTTTTCATCTCCCCAGTCCAAATCTTCTTCTGTATACGGATCCTTCGCCTTAATCTCAATCAGCTTCCCTTTGGTGTTTTTCTTGATCTTCTTTGCCACAGATTTCGTCGTTCCCGTATTGCTAAAATACAGCACTACCACATTCTTCTTTTTTGCCTTTGCCTGCGCTGGAACGCTGATTGCTCCCACAGCAGCAGCTATCAGAACTGCCGCTATCAAACAGGATAATACACTGCCTCTTTTTAATTTTAATTCTTTCATTCACTTCACCATTCCTTTCCTTTTCATTTTTTATTTCATCTGCTTCTCCCAGAACGCCACCGCATCTTCCAGCCATCCCTCCGCTACGGTTCCTGTTCCAAGTCCAAATCCATGGGACAACCCTTTATATGCATGAAATTCTGTCGGGATGCCAATTTGGGACATAGCATCTGCCCGCTCTTTCATCGTGCGCCAATTTGCAATGCCATCGCTTGTTCCCACACAGGAATAGGTAGGCGGATCCAATCTGGTATACTCGTTATGCCCGGTATATTGGATAACGCAGGTACCCGGTCTCGGCAAATCCCCGCCGCCAAAATAGCCGGGACCGTAACTGCCAAGATATGCGCTCATTCTGCCGCCCGCTGAACCGCCCCATAGAGAATAACAGTCCGTATCTATCTGAAGCTGTTTGGCATGCTCAAAAATAAATTGGATTGCTCTCGCCAAATCCTCACAGGCGGTATCCCATCCGGGACGATAGATCAGGGCAAAGGCATTATATCCTTTTTTAGCAAGCTCCAGCGCATGCGGAAAACTGTCATGCATGGCCCCCACATAAGCAAAGCCGCCGCCCGCATTACAGACTGCAAACCTCGCGCCGGGCTTTCCTTTGAAAAAGAACAATCCCGTATCGTTCTTATCCGGATCAGCCGCCTTTTCCTCGTCAGTATAAATATCATAAAAAATTGTCTCGCCTGCTTTCGCATGGCTTTTCATATAATTTACAATCTCCACCGTCTTGTCCGGATCGATATTGCTATACCACGTCATTCGCAGCTTTCCCAACGTGTCCCCGCTGTAATATCCCTTATCCACCGGGAAAATCAGCCGCCCATAATCTTCAAAAACAGGATCGTTTATCACATCGGAAATCTGTGTATCTATTGTAAATGATTCATCTTTCATTGACGTCACCCCGGATGAATTATTCTCATGAAAAAACAGCGGAAGTGCATTGTAAAGATACTCCTGCACAGCGTTAAAATCATGGTAGCCGCCGTCCTTCTGATAAAATACATAGTGGTCCGGCGTAAAAATATCCCTAGTCAGCATTTCCTCCGCCATATTAATCGACTGACTCTTTACCGCATCCTCTGTGCCGACGGCGTGATAGATAAAATATCCGCGCTCCTCAAGGTTTTCATCTTCAACCAGCTGCTCGATAAAATCTACATTTTTTTCAAACTGGAAATCTCCGTAAGTTCCGTAATACCAGCAGGAACCGCTCATCGGGAGAAACCAGCGGATGTAATCGTAGTCATAGCAGAACTGAAGCCATGTTGTGACCGAACCGAGAGAGAAACCGCCAAACGCCCTGTGGTCGCGGGAGGCTTTCAGGTCTTCCGGTGAAACAGACTGCGCATAAGTGTGAAACTGATCTTCCACCGCAGGCATCAGATGTTCTTCAAAGTCCTGATGAAACGCCCGAAATTCTTCGATGGAACTGCTAAAATCCGTTTCGCTGTTTTCGTTATAAAATGTAGCGGAAACGATGATGAGCGGCGAAATATCGCCGTTTGCAATCAGGTTGTCAAATAGATTCTTCGTCTCTGTAAATTCAAAATATTCTCCGGCATGACCACCCCAGCCATGCATGAGATACAGAATGTTGTACCTTGTCTCCATATCCCCCTCATCATAGCCATAAGGTGTATATACATAGGCCGTTTTTGTGATGGCCGAACCGCCCCGGATGTAATCCTCCGATTCATAGTCAAAGCGGACGACACTGCCCTGTTCATCGGACGCCTTTGTATATTCTGCCGGTACGGCTTCTGTAAAACCTGTCTGGGAAATCTCCATATCGCTCCCTCCTGATTCTTCACTTGCGGCAGATTCACCGCCGCTTTCCTGTTCGTCTGCGGCTGTAGATAAATCGGAAGATTTGGCAGGATGAGCCTGCGCCCCTGATTCCTCTCTGCCGCAGGCACATAGTAAGAGCACAAGGAACAAGACAGCCAGCCCCGTCTCAAAAAATCGTTTCATTGACATCACCTCTGTATTTGATTATAAAAAAAACGAGGCTTCCGGAGAAGTCTCATTTCGTTTATCAGTTATAACCAGAGGTTACAACTTCTAACCTGTGTTTCGAATTATAGACTTTTCAAAAAATTCAAAATAGTCCCCGTCACAAGACCGATATCATCATCCAACCAGCGTTTATCACTTATGTCCAACCGATTGATATACCTTCTGTCAGAGAACACTACGGATATGCGCTTCACTATATCACTCATATTGTTTTCCCTCATATCAGAATCATGGAAAATGTATGTACTGAAACATTGTATCAATAAATCTTTATTCATATTACCCGAATGATAATACATATCGTAAACATCCTTGTATCTTGTACTGAATGAGCCAAACTTCAAAAGGGACCGAAGCTTTTCCGAAAACATTTGCTCTTTGGAATTTATCAAAAGCGAAGCACCCTCATCACTAAAAGCAATGTCAAAGCAATACTCTTCCTGTTCAATATTCAGGTGATTATGCACTCCAAGGTCAATCTTACTGTCTATACTGTTTCCATGCCGGTCAGAAATCTTTATAAAAACACGTTTCCCGCTATAATCCTGTTGGCTGAGTTCTTCAATGGTGCCCACTCTCTTGAATGAAATACCATCCATGCAATTCAGTGTATACACAAACCTGTCTATGGAATCATCTGCAAGCGGATATCGGATAAAATCAATATCCATATCCTGTGTTGTCCGCCTTATATTCCCGGTCACACTCCTCATGACCACGCCGCCCTTTATAGTCACATTACGACTCAATGTGCTTTTTGAAATTGCTTCAAGAACAAGATCCTGACATACCCTCGCCCGTATATCCGCTTCGTTGTCATATCCAAGCCCTCTGACAACTCCTATCATCTCTTGTAAATTATCCAATCAAAACACCTCCAATTCTAATGTGGCTATGACCATATTGGTCTTTGGTAACAGATAAGCATACTCCTGTACTGCTTGTATATCCATATTATTTATAATCTTTCTGTAAGCACTGATTAATTCTTTATAGTAGTCGAAAGGAAACTTAGTTTTACTCCGCACCAGTTCGACTAGCATCCTCTCTTTGCTGTACATTTTTACGGAAACCCCGTCAACCACAGCATTCTCCCGACCAAGCTCAAGGTAAGCACTATTCTCAAAACTCTGTTTTACCCGCTTATCCTTAATCTTAGATGAATTTTTATCAGTAGTCAGATAATACTTTGTAGGTATCGTATCCGTAAGACCATGATAGTAAAAAGCACTGTTCATAGAAATAATTCCGTAAGGATACTTAAAGCTGATAACGGCAATTTCAGGAACATACTGCTCGTCAGAATATATTCCTGTTTCGATTTTGAACAGTTTGCCTGCCGATATCTGCTTTTTCATTCGGTAATCTGTCTTATGTTTTTTCAAACATTGTTCGTATGAATAAAGCACAAAATCACCTCCTTTTTTTATTATAAATCCGTATTTTTTTATTTTTTACGGATATTTTCTTAAATTATCTCTCGTTTTTTTCTATCTGTCAAGAAAAGATTGCGCCCACCGAACCGTCTCATAGAGAATAACAGTCTGTATTTGATTATAAAAAACGAGACTTCCGGAGAAGTCTCGATTCGCCATGCGTGTTTTTATTGCTTAAGAGAAGCCAGCACCTTTTCCAGTGCGGAAAGAAAACGGCTGACCACTTTCGTCGGCTGCGGTGAATACAAAATTCCTACCGGCATGACATGATCCCACTCCACCGGTATCACCTTCAGCAAAGGATGCACCATGCTCCAGCTTTTAATCACGACCAGAATATCCTGATTCTGCTCACACTGATTGAACACGCCCACATCATACAAATCAAAATTTACAAGGTTAATCTGTGGGTGGTGTTCCGTCAAATCGTCCCGCAAATCATCCATGTGACGGCACCAGCCACGATGAATCATCATCAAATCCTGCCCATACAGGTCTTGCACAGAAAGTTTCTCCTTTCCCGAAAGCGGATGGGAAACCGGCACCGCACAACAAAGCGGCTCGTTTTCGATCAACAGGCCGCTGCAATTTCTCTGTTTCATCAAAAGCTCGTCGACAAAACCCGTCACCACATCAATATTCTTCCCCAGATTTTTCAGGATTTCCCTTGCGTTATCCGACGTGTTTTCAAAAGGGACCAGCTTAAAACTCACATCAGAGCAACGTTCATGAATCTTCGGCCACAGATCCATCAGCATCTGCGCCGGCATAATGGGAGAAGTGCCTATGCGGATCACCTGTTCCTGCGTCCGTTCTGCGCTTCTGGCACGAGCAACTGCTTCCCCGCAGTATTCCGTAATATATTTCGCATCCTGGTAAAGCGACTCGCCAGCCTTGGTCAGCGTAATCCCCCTATGCGTCCGGTCAAAAAGCCGTATTTCCAGATCACTTTCCAACAGATTAATCTGCTTAATCAGCGCAGTAGAGGTAATGTGCAAATCTTCCGCCGCCTTGTTAAAGCTGCCGGCCTCCGCTACACGAATAAAAGATGTAAAATTGATATTATTGATGTTCATCGGCAGCCTCCATCTCTTGTCCTTTCGTTTTTTGGTGCTTTTCTTGCAGTAAAATTATAATTGTTTTTATCGGTGAAATCAAGTTATCCAAAACAAGTCCGGATATAAAGTTCCGCAGCCGTCGCCGCATTGGCGCCGTCCGATACGGCGGTGACTACCTGGCGAAGCGCCTTTGTCCGGGCGTCTCCCGCCGCATAAAACCCTTCCACCGAAGTCTTTCCCGTTTCCCCGGCTATGATGTAGCCATTTTCATCTAGCTCTACCACATCCTTTACCGGTTCAGTCACCGGCACCATGCCCACAGCAATAAATACGCCGTCAACGGAAAGCGTTCTGCCATCCTCCAGCTTTAGGCCGGTAACTTTATCTTCGCCCTCAATTTGTCCGGGCTTTGCCTTAAGCACAAATTCCACATTCTCTTTTTGCGAAAGCCTCGCCACAGTCCGGCCCGAACCACGAAATTCCTCCCGGCGGTGGATGAGATACACTTTGCTGCAAATGTCCGCCAGATAGAGCGCATCGTCCAAAGCCGTATCTCCGCCGCCAATCACAGCCACAGTCCGGTTGCGGAAAAAGGCCCCGTCACAGGTGGCGCAATAAGACACTCCCCTGCCCGCGAGCTCATTTTCACCGGGAATATTCAGATGCCGGTGAACCGCACCGGCGGCGTAGATTACTGCCTTAGATGCAATCACCTCTCCACTTTTGAAGGTGGTTTGCCAGCTATCTCCTTCCCTGGAAAACGCCACCGCCTCCCCGTCCTTAAATTCTGTCCCAAGAGACTCCGCATGTTCCCGGAATTTCTGGCCCAAATCATAACCGTTGGTTTCCGGCAGTCCCGGATAATTATCCACCTGGCTGCTCTCTGCCACCTGCCCGGTTCCGCCATATATCTTCTCCGCCACAACGGTTTCCAGATTGGCTCGTCTGGCGTATATAGCCGCCGCCAATCCTGCCGGCCCGCTGCCTATAATCAGTAAATCAATCATACCCTGCTCCTTCTCTTTTCAATCTGTATATTGGTTCCACGCAGCCAATGTACATTTTATTTTTTTTCGTGCTAAATCCTCAATAATCGTCCAGAAAATGATGCTTCACTCCGTCTTTTTTATAAGCGATTACCGTATTCAGATTCACATTTTCCACACTCCGGAAGATATTTTTCTCAATCACCGGACTTTGCTGCGCAAGCCTGGCAATCAGCTCCTTAACCTCCGCCCGCTTAGAACCCTTTTCCGTTCCCCCGCAGGAGGCGCAGCTTTCCGTAAACCGGCACGCGCACTGGATAAAATGCAGATGATTGTAGTCCCGCCAATGCTTAATCTCCTTCTCCCGGACCAGATATAAGGGCCGGATTAATTCCATTCCCTCAAAATTGGTGCTGTAAAGCTTTGGCATCATTGTCTGAATCTGCCCTCCGTATAGCATACCCATTACAATGGTTTCTATAACATCATCATAATGGTGTCCTAACGCAATTTTATTACAGCCAAGCTCCCTTGCATGGCTATAGAGATACCCTCTTCTCATTCTGGCGCACAAATAGCAGGGAGAACCGCCGATATCCTCCTTTGCCACCGTATCAAAAATCTCCGAGGTGAAGGTGGTAATCGGCACATTTAACAGCTTTGCATTGTCAAGGATTGTCTGGTAATTCACCTCGTTATAACCGGGATTCATAACCAAAAATTCCACATCAAAGTTCTTCCGTCCATGCCGCTCTAACTCCTGAAACAGCTTTGCCATCAGCATGGAATCCTTGCCGCCGGAGATACATACGGCAATCCTGTCCCCGTCTTTAATCAGCTCGTATTCATTGACCGCCTTTACAAATGGCCGCCAAATCTCCTTCCGGAACCGCTTCACAATGCTGCGCTCCACATCTTTACAGGTGACAGCCGCCTTATCCTCCTGCTGCATCAGCCGTCCCAATTTTAACCGCAGATAAGAATGAAATCCGTTTTCAATGCTGTATATCTCATAGCCCTGCTCCGCCAGCTTCTCCGCTAATTCATCGCTTTTCTGTCCGGTATAGCAGAGAAGATAGACCGGCCTGTCCTTTGGCACCCGGGAAAGATTTTGTTCAAATTCTTCCCAGAAAATATGAACGGCGCCGGGGTAGGTCTCCTTTTTATAATCCTCACTGCTCCGGATATCTATAATCATTTTATTCCGGGTATCCTGTTCTAACTCTTCTATGGTCTTGCGCATCGCCATATTCTTATTCCTTCCTGAAGCTTTGCCTGAAATTCTGCTCGCAAATTCTCCTCTCCCCACAGGCAAACCTGCCCGTTTGGCCTGTTCCCATACTATAGCACAAGCAGGCTGCCGCTGCGGAGGACCTTCTCATCTTCCGCTGCGGCAGCCATTGTCCTGTAACTATATATTTTACACAATTATGGTATTATTGTACAGCCTTAAATGCTTCTTCCAAATCTTCAATGATATCGTCAATATTTTCCGTACCGATGGAAAGCCGGATGGTGTTCGGCTTAATTCCCTGATCCAACAGCTCCGCCTCGTTTAACTGGGAATGGGTAGTAGACGCCGGGTGAATCACTAACGACTTCACATCCGCTACATTTGCCAGCAGGGAGAACAGTTCCAGGTTATCAATGAAATCCTTCGCCTTCCTGTCGTCTCCCTTAATCTCAAAGGTGAAAATAGAACCGCCGCCGTTAGGGAAATATTTCTGATACAGGGCCTTCTGCGCTGCATCCTCCGTCACAGCCGGGTGATGTACAGCCTCTACCTGGGGATGGTTATTTAAGTACTCCACTACCTTCAGCGCATTCTGCACATGGCGCTCCACCCGGAGGGACAATGTCTCTAATCCCTGAAGGAAGAAAAATGCATGGAAGGGAGAGAGCGTTGCGCCGGTATCCCGCAACAGGATTGCGCGAATCTTTGTCACAAAGGCTGCCGCTCCCACAGCCTTGGTAAAGCTGATGCCATGATAGCTGGGATTGGGGTCAACCAAAGAGGCAAACTTGCCGCTGGCCTCCCAGTCAAACTTACCGCTGTCTACAATCACGCCGCCAATGGTGGTGCCATGGCCGCCAATAAACTTGGTGGCCGAATGAACCACGATATCCGCGCCATACTCAATCGGTCTGACCAGATAAGGGGTGGCAAAGGTATTATCAATTACCAGCGGTATCTTGTGGGCATGTGCAATCTTTGCAATCTGCTCAATATCTACCACATCCGAATTTGGATTCCCCAGCGTTTCAATAAACACTGCCTTTGTGTTATCCTGAATCGCCTTTTCCAGTTCGTCATAGTTAAAGGGGTCTACAAAAGTGGTCGTAATGCCGTACTGGGGCAGGGTGTGCTCTAAGAGATTGTAGGTGCCCCCGTAGATATTTTTAGCCGCTACAATGTGGTCTCCGTTTTGCGCCAGATTTTCAATCGTGTAGGTGATGGCCGCCGCGCCGGAAGCAACCGCCAAAGCCGCCACGCCTCCCTCTAAGGCCGCAATTCTCTGCTCAAATACATCCTCTGTCGGATTTGTCAGCCTTCCATATATATTGCCCGCATCCGCCAGACCAAATCTTGCCGCCGCATGCTCGCTGTTATGAAATACATAGGAGGACGTCTGGTAGATTGGCACCGCCCTTGCATCTGTCACAGGATCCGGCTTTTCCTGTCCGACATGTAACTGAAGTGTCTCAAATTTTAAATTTCTTTCTGCTCTTGTCTTCTTACTCATCATCATACCTCTTTCCGCAGTAATCTGCTTATTCAAATTCATATTTTTCTTTCTCTTTCTTTCCGTCTTTATTTCACACAACACATGGCATGGTATAACGCCACCCTGTTTTCAAATTGTACAAACCGCATCTGCATCACTCCGTTTCCTTTAAGCATATCTGCTTTCTGTTTACAGGATTATCTTACCACCGGTTTTTTTCTCTGTCCAACACATAAAACAAATAGCTGGCTATAGGATATTCCTATAGCCAGCCTGTAGGCGTCCTGTTCTCAGATTATATACTGGTTAATCTGCTCCTCCTGCCATTCCAACATATCTTTAAGGGTGATATGGTCCACCACATTGTTAATGGCCTCCTCTAATTGCGTCCAGATTCTTGCGGTCACAAATTCCCGTTCATTGCTGTTGGCATCGTCATAGACTACCGGAGCAAGGCTGCCCTCAGTCTGCCGCAAAATCATTCCCACAGTATACTGCTCCGGCGGATTCTTAAGCATATAGCCGCCCTGAGGCCCGCGGATACTCCTGACAAAACCCGCTTTATTCAGCAGAGATATAATCTGCTCCAGATATTTTTCGGAAATCTGCTGCCGCTTGGCCACATCCCGCAGCCGCACCGGTTCCCCGGTGTTATAGGTTGCCAGGTCTAACATCAGCAGCAATGCATATCTTCCTTTTGTTGATATTCTCATATACCCACCATTTCCTCTCAATATTGATTGGCGTTCCGTCTGTCCACATCAATCACCTTTTCTTCGCCATTATATTTTTGAATCCTCCAGTGAAGAATTTCTCCCTCGGCAGTCACACTCATGCTGCTTCCATTGCCTCCAATATCTGCGCCAAGAAAAAATTCAATGGCTCCTACGGGACATTCCTTTACGCAGGACACACAGCCCCAGCAGTCTCTGGGATACTGCATAACCGCTTTTTTCTTTTCCACTTCAATCAGGGTTCCCGGACATACCTCGGCGCATCTGCCGCAGCCAATACATTTTTCCCGATTAATCCGTATGCTCATATACTTCCGCCTCCACAATATCTCTGAAAATCACCTGAATCTGTCCGTCCTTCAGCCTGGTATTCAGATATTTAAAATATGCCTCATTCCTGTCCGGATAATCCAGATATTCATTAAAAGAATGCCATCTGGTCTCCCGGCGGTTTCGTAAATGAACAAGCAGAGTTTTACAGACCGTAAGCCGTTCCTTAAGCTCACAGGCAAAGAGCAGCTCATGCATATTAGCGGCTCCTATATGCGCTGTCATTGCCTCTAAACGCGCTATCTTTTCTGCGGCCAGCTTTAACTGCGCTTCACTGTATTGATAATTCCTTGTTATTCCACCGGCATACTCATCCATGATTTTCTGCATTGCTTCTTCCAGCTCCTCCACAGAAAATACCGGATTTTCTTCATTGCGAACGGTCTCATAACCGGCAATTATCCCCGCAGCCTGCCGGCTTATATGCTCCGGCACAGGCTCATGCGCAGAAGGTCTCCCGCTCAGATTTTTAATGATGTGTAAGGCGGCAATCTCCCCTTCTGCCAGGGCTCCGGTTACATACTTCTGCGGACAGCCCCCTGCCACATCACCGGCTGCATACAAGCCATGGACGGTTGTTTCCCGGTTCGTGTCCACCCAGTAACCGCTTGCAGTATGGCCGCCAACAATATAGGGCTCTGTCCCTTCTATCTCCACATCCTCCTGGCTTGGGTATGCACCGCTTTCCACCCATTTTAAGGTCTGGCTGGGAGCCATATTGAGATACGCTTTTAACAAGTCCTCATCCTGCTCCTTTGTAATGCCGCTGGTCTTTAAATAACAGGGGCCGTTTCCCAGTTGATTTTCCCGCACTGTTCCATACACCCGCTCACTAGTGGTAAGCCCATACCGGTCTTCATAAATAACGCCGCGGGAATTTATCTGCTTTGCTCCGACTCCCTGGGCAATGGTTCCCGTCGGGGCAATGGTATCCTTGCACCGAAGGGCAATAAACCGCATTTCAAAGGAGGTCATCTCCGCCCCTGCGCGAATACCCATGGCATATCCCCCGCCGGTGTTAAAGGGCGGATACCACATTTTATGTCGGGAAAAACCGGGATTATTCGGCCGGTAAAGTCCGGCGGCTCCGCCGGTTGCCACCAGCACCGCCTGCGCTTCAATAATATATGCCTTTTCCTCTTTTACGGAAAAGCCTGCCGCGCCATATACATGGTTATCATCCACCAGTAAGTCGGTAATATTGACATTGTTTTGAACCGTTACCCGCTCTGCCTCCTGCACAGCCTTTGCAAGAATCGGCTTAAAGTTCTCCCCGTTAATCTTGATATTCCGGTCGCCTCTGGCTACATAGTCCCCGTTCTCATCCTTTAGAATCACAAGGCCTAAGCGTTCCATGTCCGCTGTCACCGCATTAAAGCGCTTAGCGGCTGACAAGAGCAAATCCTTCCGGACAATTCCATTGGCATCCCTTGTGGCGTAATCCACATAGTCCTGAGGCTTCTTACCCTTTACAATATAAGCGTTAATGGCATTGACTCCGGCAGCAAGGCAGCCGCTTCTTATCACATTCGCCTTTTCTGCAATCAGAACTGAAAACCGGGAATTTCTGCTGAGCGTCAGCGCGGCATAGCAGCCCGCCGTCCCTCCGCCTATAATTAACACATCTGTGTTAATCCTTTCTATCTGTAACCCTTCTTTCATGTTATAGTAATCCCTTTCTGAAAAGTTCATACCGCTGTTCATTATATCATCTGTATTCCTATTTGTACAGTAGGATAACTGTGAATAACAAGGGCTGCCGTTCTTTACAAACCGCAGCCAACGGTATTTCTTACTCCACGATATCTATCTCATGCGCTGTCACATTCTTATTCCCGTCAATTCCAAATGCCCTTAATACAGGGTTATCCGGCTGTTGCAGGGAAAGAATCAGATACTCAATGGAAGAATCATAAGCAAGCCGCTTATCCTCCTCTGAAGGTCTGGAAGGCGACTCCGGATGGGAATGAAAATTCCCGATTATCGATACGCCGTCTGCCCTTGCATCTTTAAGGGCTGCCAGCTGCTCCTTCGGATCCATGGAAAAATGCTCGTTACTGGCATCCACATTGGTCAGCAGATACACCTTCGTCACCGTTTTTACTTCGCCGTCAACCCTTCCCCCAAGCAGCCCGCAGGCCTCATTGGGCAGGCCAGCCCTGCAATGCTTCAGCATCGCTTCATAATCCTGTTTTTTTAAATGTATCACAATACTCATGTTCCGCTCCTGTCACTGTTTTAAATCACATTCTGCCTGTTCATAATCAATCAGTTTCGTAATCGTCGGGTTGCTTCCGCAGACTGCGCAATTACAATCCTTAGGAAGTTTTACCGTACGGAAATTCATTTTCAGGGCGTCATAAGTCATAAGTCTTCCCGTCAACAGTTCCCCTTGACCGATAATATATTTTACCGCCTCCATAGCCTGTAGGCTTCCGATTACGCCGCCCATAGCCCCGATTACGCCCGCCTGCTTACAGGTAGGAACCGCATCCTTTGGCGGCGGATTCTTAAATACGCACCTGTAGCAAGGGCCCTCACCCGGCACATAGGTCATAAGCTGTCCCTGAAAACGGATAATTCCTGCATGGGAAAATGGCTTGCCCGCCATAACACAAGCGTCATTAATCAAAAACTTTGCCGGAAAATTATCCGTTCCGTCAATAATAAAATCATAATCCGCAATCAGCTCCATAATATTTTCGGAAGTGACAAAGGTCCGGTATGTATGAACTGTAATATCCGGATTGATCGCCTTCATCGTCTCCGCCGCAGACTTTACCTTTGCTTTTCCAATGTCATCTGTTGTATGGATAACCTGCCGCTGCAAATTGGATAAATCCACCTCGTCTGCATCTGCAATACCAATGGTTCCCACTCCCGCCGCTGTAAGATACAGCGCCGCCGGTGCGCCGAGTCCTCCGGCGCCGATAATTAAAACCTTAGCGTTTAACAATTTTTTCTGTCCCTTTACACCCACCTCTTTTAAAATGATGTGGCGGGAATAGCGCTCTAACTGTTCGTTGGTGAAAGCCATTACCTAGCCCCTCCTCCCATGAAATATAAAAATTCTACGGTATCATTTTCTTTTAAAACGGTATTGGGAAAATCCTCCCTCGCCACAAATTCATCATTGATTGTAACCGTTACATACTGTGCGTTTTCAATCTCTTCCTTTTCAATGAGCTCGGGTAATGTGATTCCCTCCGCATACTCCTTCTTACTGCCTGCTACTGTAACTGTCATATCTTCATTCCTTCCCTTCTAATAATTCTATGATTTCCGCTTTGCCGACGGTCCCGGCAAGCCTTCCCTTTTCTTCCCCCTGATTCACCAACACCAGGGTTGGAGCGGACATTACCTGATACTGCTGCGCCAGCTCCATATCATAATTAACATTTACCTTATAAAGATAAATTTTATCCTCATATGTCTCCTCAATCTCTCCCAATGTGCCCGCCATCCGCTTACAGGGAATACAGGTATCGGAATAAAAATCCAAGAGCACAGGTTTATCTGCCTTCAAAACCTTTTCTTCAAAATTGTCCTGATTCACGCGAACCGCCATATTACTCCCCCACTTTCTTTACTATCAGCGTATAAGTTCCATCTTCATTGGTGTTCAGCTTTAAAATCTGATGTCCTTCTTCCTTAATGCTGCGTGGGACATTCTGCACCGGTTCGCCGTCATTCATGCGGATTGCCAAGACCTGCCCCTCGTCTAACTCCTCTAAAGCAACTTTCGCCTTTACAAAGGTGACAGGGCAGACCACATCTGTGATATCCACTGTATCATCAATAACAAAATCAGCCATCATATGCCTCCTTTAAAACTTTATACAATTTATCTTTTCCTACCCTGTCAATGGTAAAGCGGAACCGTTCGCTTGGCTTTGCGTTATCGGCAAAAAACTGAATAGCCGCATCCGTCACCCGGAATAGCTGTTCCTCCGTCGTAATCAGCGGCAGCATATCCTCTCCTTTATATATGGAATTGCCAAAGGTTCCCCCAAAAGAAACTATGTATGCACTGTTAGCATCCCAGGCATCTGTCGGGCAGGACTTCACGCATCTGCCACAGAAATTGCATTTATCATAATCCACAACCACCTTACCATCTTCAATGGTAATGGCGTTTTCGCGGCAGGCTTTGGCACAGACGCCGCAGTTTATGCAGGCCTCTTCTTTCCATTTCACATCTAAGGCCCCCTTAATGCCCACATCATTTTCCTCCGCCTTCAAACAGTTATTCTGGCAGCCGGTAACGCCAAACTTAAACTTATGGGGCAGTTCCCGTCCAAAATAACGGTCATTTAACTTCTGGGCGATATCTGTCGTATCTATATTGCCGCTGGGACAGATTTGACTGCCCTGACAGGCTGTAACCGTCCGAACGCGCGGACCGCAGACGCCCGGCTTGCAGCCGCCCTCTGCCAGAGAATCCTTTACCTCCTCAATATCCTTTAACTTGATAAAGGGTATCTCCACGCCCTGTCTGGAGGTGAGGTGGACATATCCGTCTCCATACCGTTCCGCCACCTCCGCAATCTTTTTCAAATTTTCGGCAGTCAGAGTGCCGCCCACAACCGCTAACCGCAGGGAAAAATTATCCTTCTGCTTCTGCCGCATAAACCCGCCTTTTTTCAGGGTTCCATAATCTACCTCAGCCATACTTACTTCTCTCCTTCTATTGCATTTTTAAAATCCTGTTTCAAATCCTCTATATCCTCAATCCCCACACTGATACGGATTAAATCCTCATACACTCCGGACTGTATCTGATCCTCTGTGGATAAATGTACCGCAATGGTTGACGCCGGATGAATCACCAGTGTTTTCGTGTCGCCAATGTTTGACAAAATATACGGCAATTTCAAGGCATTGATAATCCGGAATGCCCTTTCCTTACTGCCGGCCCGGAGCGTTACAATCGCTCCGTATTTCCCCTGAAGCTGCCTCTTTGCAAGCTCATGGTACGGACTTTTTTCAAGTCCCGGATAATTGACGGTCACTCCTGCGTCCAGACTGTCGAGAAAAACAGCCAGTTCCAAAGCATTGGCGCATTGCCGCTCCATCCTGAGTCCCAGTGTCTCCAACCCCAAATTATTTAAGAACGCATTCTGGGGGGAGAGGCAGGCTCCGGTATTGCGGAACAGGCCGTTGCGCAGCTTCGCAATATATGCCATAGGTCCGAATTTCTTATAAGGCTTCAAACCGGGATACCGTTCATCATCCCATTTGAACTTCCCACCGTCGGTTAAAATGCCGCTAATGGCATCGCTGCTTCCATTTATGTATTTGGAAGAAGAATTTACCACGATATCCGCCCCCAAAAGCAACGGTTTTACCAAATAGGGCGTAGCCACCGTATTATCCACGATAAAGGGCAGGCCGTATCTATGCGCAACTTCGGCAACCTTTTCTATATCCGTCACATCCAGCTTGGGATTCCCTATGGTCTCGGCAAATATCAGGCGCGTCTTATCGGTAATCAGCGCCTCATAGCTTTCCGGTACATTTTCCTTCACATATTTAGTCTGAACACCAAAAGCCGCTAAATCCTCAAACAGCTCCACAGTCCCGCCATAAAGTCCCGCTGCCGCCACCACTTCATCCCCGGACTGCAAAATGTTCATCAACGCATTAAAAAGCGCCGCCATACCGGAGGCACATGCCACGCTTCCAAGCCCGCCTTCTAATACTGTAATCCTCTTTTCAAAGGCTTCTACCGTAGGATTGTTGATTCTGGTATAAGAAAATCCCATGGCCTTGTTGGTAAATATATTCTCCAAATCTTCCGCACATTTATGACGAAATGCACTGCTCTGGTAGACCGGCACCTGGGTAGCCCCAAATGGATTCTTGTCGTCCACTCCGTGAAGCAGAGCTGTGTTAAAGCCGCAATCAGTCATTATCTTTGCTCCATTCTTTTCCCCTAAATTTTTCTATAATAATAAACCTATTAACATACTTTGTCAATAGGTTTATAGTGAAATTATCTCTATTATGGAAATCTGCCGATATTTCCCTATTTCAGTAAATCGGCAAGGGTAATACTTTCAAAATATTCGTCTGTCAGCCGATAAAGCCCCTCCCACATACGGAGCGTTTTGCACTCTGCCGCCCTCTCGCATCGGTTTGGCGTATTGTCCAGACAGGCCACCGGCGCTAAAGAGCCTTCGATTAACTTTAAAATGCTGCCAATCGTATACTCCTCCGGGGACTTTGCCAGCTTATATCCGCCGCCCTTCCCTCTAAGCGCCCGCAAAAAATCATTTTTGCTCAGCACCACAACGATAGACTCCAGGTACTTTTCTGAAATATTCTGCCGCTTTGCAATGTCCATCAATGGTATATATTCCTGACTGTCCTGCTCCGCCAGATCCAGCATTACCCGGACCGCATATCTCCCTCTGGTCGAAATTTTCATAGAAATACACCTCCGTATTCCTACTTTACCATATGAATAGTATGTTTTTCAAGAGGAATAGCGTTTCTTTAAATAGAATAATCACTCCAAACACTTTGTTCCACCTCAGAGCAGCTGTCCCGAATCATCAGCTTACCTTCCAGTTCCGTCCGTACTACTCCCTTATGACCGCCCTTAATGCGATCCACTAAAATCTGAATGGCAAATTTCCCCATCTCCTCCTTTGGAAGTCTTACGGTTGTCAGCATGGGTTTTGTATACTGTGCCTCCTCAATATCATCACTGGCAATAATAGACGGGAAATAAAACCTGTTCTTATATCTGCCCAGACATTTTAACATGCCCACTGCCATGATGTCATTGGCGCAATAGATACCCGTAGGGCATTTACCGGACTCCAAAAAATGCTGCATAATCTCAAAGCCCTTTGCCTCTGTCTGTTTCGCCTCTATCACATAAGCAGGATTCGGCTCAATTCCATGCTTCTCCATAGTTTCCAGATAACCGGCATAGCGTGTCTCGTTCCCGCATTTGCCCACATAACCAATATCCCGATGACCTAACCGAACCAGATAATCCACAGCCATGGCGGCAATCTTCTTTCCATCACAAAGCACCTCATCCACCGCATAATTTGTGGAATTGCGGTTTACGGAGACAATACTTTTATAACGGCTGCTCAGCTTTTTCAATGCTTCCTCATTACATTTTCCAATGATTACAAGTCCGTCATGCTTTTCTTCTGTCTCCGCGTACATATCTTCAATGGTCTTTTCCAAATTCACCCCGCGGCATTTGCTGTCGTCAGAAAAGAGCGACATATACCACACCTTTGACAAAATGCATACATGCTTATGAATCTCGCTCTCAATCACATGCAACAGCTCCGCAAAAAAGGGGTCCGACTGTTCTGCATCCATACGGGTCATAAGTACATTAATATAATATACCCGGTTCTCCTCCGATGTAATCCCTCTCTTCAGATTCCGGGCCGCCTCATTGGGCGTGTAATTCATCTCGATGGCAGCCTTCCAGATCTTATCCCTAAGTCCCGGAACTGCACATTTATAATTGGGATTATTCAATACCCGGGAAACGGTGGCAGGGCTTACTCCCACCGTTTCCGCAATTTTTTTAATCGACATGATTAATATTAATTGTTGAACAATGCCGTAGACAGATATCTGTCACCGGAATCAGGCAGCAATGCCACAATGGTCTTTCCCTTGTTCTCCGGTCTCGCCGCCAGAATTGCCGCCGCCTTCAACGCTGCGCCGGAAGATATTCCAACTAAAATACCCTCGCTGACTGCAAAAGCCCTGCCCTCTGCAAAGGCGTCGTCATTATCTATGGCAATTACTTCATCATAAATCTTGGTATTCAAAACCTCCGGCACAAAACCTGCGCCAATTCCCTGAATCTTATGCGGTCCCGGAGTTCCCTTGGATAATACGGGACTGCTGGCCGGTTCTACCGCCACAACCTTTACATCCGGATTCTTGGATTTCAAATATTCTCCCACACCGGTTACGGTTCCGCCGGTACCTACACCGGCAACAAAGATATCCACCTTGCCGTCTGTCTGCTCCCAGATTTCCGGTCCTGTGGTATTTTTGTGAACCTCCGGATTGGCCGGATTCACAAACTGTCCTAATATAATGGAACCCGGTATGCTCTCTTTCAGCTCATCTGCTTTGGCAATGGCTCCCTTCATCCCCTTTGCTCCTTCTGTCAAAACCAGCTCTGCGCCATAAGCCTTTAACAGATTTCTCCGCTCAACGCTCATGGTATCCGGCAGAGTGAGAATTGCATGATAACCCTTTGCCGCTGCAATGGCGGCAAGACCGATTCCGGTATTCCCTGACGTCGGCTCAATAATCGTTGCTCCCGGTTTTAAGAGGCCTTTCTTCTCTGCGTCCTCAATCATGGCCAGAGCAATACGGTCCTTAACGGAACCCGCCGGATTCAGATATTCCAGCTTTGCCAGAATTGTAACATCTGAAATTCCTGCCTTCTCCACATAACGGTTTAACTTAAGTATAGGAGTTCCTCCTACCAATTCCAATGCGCTTTCCTTAATCTCACTCATGTTGCTACCTCCTTAAAAATATATTTCCTATATGTTTACTATGAATTGTATGGATTAATTATAGTCTCTATGTCTGATACTGTCAAGTACTTTTATCATTTTTTAAAATATTTTATGCCGGTATCGCAAAGGAAAATTCATTTCTGCGTTTTTGTGAAATCGTTTACAGCCGCTTTATCTAATCTTTCATACAGACTTCCGCCGGATTTGAACGGGAAATTATGGATTTTACAGACCCATGCCTTACAATCAGACGGCATTATACGGGTAATGACAAGTGATTTTCTGATAACGTTTTCAGTAAAACCTGTTGAGTCGATAGGAAAAGTAGAATATTATGTAGCAAAGCAAAAAGGAGGCGATAGGAAAAGCAGCATATTATCTACAAACAACAAAAAACACAACAAGTATTTAGGAGAATCAGGAGAAAAAGGAGGAAAAAAAATCATGAAACATAACTTATTTAAAAGGAAAGCAGTCGTCTTTACGGCAGCCGCCATTTTAGGAATCGGCGCATTAACCGGCTGCGGAAACCAGGCGGGAGGGGAGGAAACATCTGATTCCATCGAAGTTACTAAAGAATCATCAGATGCCATTGAAATTACAAATGTATCCTATGACCCCACAAGAGAATTATATGAAGCATATAATGAAATATTTAAAAAATATTGGAAAGAAAAAACCGGTCAGGATGTTACGGTAACACAGTCCCATGGGGGCTCCGGCAAACAGGCATTAGAGGTTGCCAACGGTCTGGAGGCAGATGTAGTTACCTTAGCATTGGAAGGTGATGTGGACGTTGTGGCAGATGCAGGTTTGATTGAACCGGGATTTACAAGCGAGTTTGACTTAGACAGTTCACCATATACTTCCACCATTGTATTCCTTGTCAGAAAAGGAAATCCAAAGAACCTGCAGGATTGGGACGATCTGATTCAAGACGGTGTAGGCGTTATCACGCCGAATCCAAAGACTTCCGGTGGCGCCTGCTGGAATTACCTTGCTGCATGGTACTATTTTGAGCAGCAGGGACAAAGTGAAGATGAAGTTCTTGAAAGCATGAAGAAACTATATTCCAATGTGTTAGTGTTAGATTCCGGCGCCCGTGGAGCAACCACAACCTTTACCGAAAACGGACAGGGTGATGTGCTTCTTGCCTGGGAAAATGAAGCCTTCCTCTCTTTAAAAGAGCATCCGGGAGAATATGAAATTGTCATTCCATCCGTATCTATCCTTTGCCAGCCGACTGTCGCTGTAGTGGATGAAGTAGTAGATAACAGAGGAACCAGAGATGTAGCGGAGGCTTATCTTGAATATCTGTATTCCGATGATGCGCAAAAAGTAGAAGCAGAGAACTTCTACCGTCCGTCCAACGAGACCATTTTGGCAGAATATGAAACTACCAGCGACAGTAATGTGATTACGGAAATTCCTTCCGATGGGAAATGGATTGTCAGCAATATCAACCTGACCGATATTAATTACTTCGGCGGTTGGGAAGAGGCAAAAGCAAAACATTTTGCAGACGGCGGATTATTCGACAGCATCTATGAAGAAAAATAAACAATATAATATATGTTTTGAGAGTTTCACAAACGTCAAAATAATAAGAAAGTGAGGAAAAGGATTGTGAGCGAGAAAAAAAGAAAGAAAAGGAGAGTTATTCCCGGATTTGGGTTATCATTGGGCGTCACCATAACTTTGCTTGGGTTTATTGTGGTGATTCCATTATGTTCCCTGGTTGTCTTTTCCGCCCAGCTGTCCTTTTCCGATTTTATAGAAACCGTAACAAGGCCCAGGGTATTGTCCAGCTATGCAGTAAGTTTCCAGACAGCATTTATTGCGGCAATTATTGATGCGGTAATGGGGATCATTATCGCCTGGGTGCTGGTGCGCTATGATTTTCCGGGTAAGAAAATCATGAATGGTATTATTGAATTACCTTTTGCCCTGCCGACAGCAGTTGCGGGCATATCTTTGACGCATCTTACCACCACCAACGGATGGGTGGGCAGCTTTTTTGACCAATTCGGCATCAAAATTGCCTATACAAAAATAGGAATTACCGCAGCCCTTGTGTTTATCGGTATTCCATTTGTAGTAAGGTCGGTTCAGCCGGTATTGGAGCGAATCGATCTTCAATATGAAGAGGCTGCCAATATATTAGGCGCCAACAGCCGCCAGACATTGTTCCAGGTTATTCTTCCGGAGATTTTGCCGGCATTAATCGGAGGCTTTACCATGTCCTTTGCAAGAGGACTTGGAGAATATGGAAGCGTTGTTTTCATCGCAGGTAACACACCATACGAGACAGAGATTGCACCACTTATGATTATGGCTGAATTACAGGAGTATGACTATGCCAGCGCCACATCCATTGCTCTGGTTATGCTGCTCGCCGCATTTATCATTCTGTTTGTAAATGCGGTAATTCAAAGCCGGACATCAAAAATTGTAAGCGGTATTGCCTGATAACAGAAAGGATTGGTGATTGAATATGAGTATAAGAAAAAATTCCGGACCGGTTAAATGGATTTTAATCGGAATCAGTACCATATTTCTGGTACTTATGCTGATCCTGCCGTTAATATATGTAATGGCTACCGCTTTCGGAGACGGCATACAGGTATTTATTAAAGCCGTAACGGATGAATACGCATTAAAGGCAATCCTTCTTACCATTGAGGTAACGATAATTGCCGTACTGATCAATACAATATTCGGTATCTTTGCCGCATGGTGTATTACGCGTTTCCAGTTCATGGGCAAGAAGGTCATTTCTACATTGATAGATCTGCCACTGACGGTTTCGCCTATTATTGCGGGGCTTATTTATGTACTGACCTTCGGACGGCAGAGTGCAATCTATCCATATCTCCAGCAGTCAGGCATTAAGATCATATTTGCGGTTCCGGGCGTTGTGCTCGCAACAATATTTGTAACATTTCCTTTTATTTCAAGAGAAATTATTCCGTTGCTGACTGCACAGGGAACAGACGAGGAAGAAGCCGCTGCGTTGATGGGCGCCGGCGGATTTCAAATCTTTTGCGAGATTACTTTCCCCCATATTAAATGGGCCCTGCTCTATGGCATTGTACTGTGTACTGCAAGAGCCATGGGGGAATTTGGTGCGGTGTCTGTACTTTCAGGGCATCTGAGGGGAAAGACCAACACAATGCCGTTATATATCGAATTGTTATATCAGGGCTATGATTTTACCGGAGCTTTTGCTGTATCCGCTATTCTTGTAGCAATGGCTGTGGTGATTCTGATTCTTCGGAGTATATTAGAGGACAAAGGGAAAACGGAAGGGGAATAAATTATGTCGGAAGAGATTACAAATTATGTGGAATTAAAGGGAATCAATAAGACATTTGATGATTATAAAGCGTCTGATGATGTGAATTTTAACATTGAAAAGGGAAAATTGATTGCATTGCTAGGCCCAAGCGGAAGCGGAAAAACTACCATTCTCCGTATGATTGCCGGATTGGAAACAGCAGATTCCGGCGACATCATCATTAACGGCAAGGTAGTAAACGATGTGCCGGCCAGCAAGCGCGGAATCGGATTTGTATTTCAGAACTATGCACTGTTCCGCTATAAAACCGTCTACGATAACATTGCCTTTGGGTTAAAAGTAAGCAAATGGGATAAGGCAGACATCAGGCAGCGGGTAGATGAACTGATTGAGTTAGTGGGACTAAAAGGATTGGAAAAACGATACCCAAATCAACTTTCCGGAGGACAGCGGCAAAGGGTTGCCTTTGCAAGAGCTCTGGCTCCGAATCCGGAACTGTTGCTTTTAGACGAGCCTTTTGCCGCCATCGACGCCAAGGTAAGGCAGGAGCTTCGCAGCTGGCTTCGTGAAATGATTGACAAAGTCGGAATCACCAGTATCTTTGTTACCCATGATCAGGATGAAGCCGTAGAGGTAGCTGACGAAATTATTATCACAAACAAAGGAAGAATTGAGCAGATTGGAACGCCTCAGGAAATTTACAGGGAGCCTAAGACATCATTTGTAGCGGAATTTATGGGGCAGCCCGTCCGGATTGAAAGCATTAATCAATTCAAGGGATTTACACATTTAGAAGATTCCCGACATGCCGTAATTCGTCCGGAAAATGTCAGCATTACCAAATTAAACGAGCAATTCAAATATCCTTCTTCCGTTGAGGAAGGCACTGTGGAACGCCTGCTGTTCCGGGGAAAAGAAGTGGAACTGCTCGTTCGAATACATGATGTTCTCATAAAGGGAATCCGCCGGGTTGAAGATGAACCGGTTAAGAAACGCGAAAAGGTCAATGTATGTATCTACCGGGCTTATACCTTCCAGGAGGAAGGCGAGATTATACCGGTAGGCAATCAGAACATTGAAACAGAAGAGTCTGTTGTTATATAACAGCAGACTCCTGCTTAATCCTAAATCATCCAGAAATTATCGGTACATACGATCCGCCGATAGGTCTCAAAATGGGACCATTTATTGTGGAATTCCAGACGCTTTTCCTTATCCAGATTCCGGTATTCAAAGAGGAAGTTATCCAAATCCGCCGTCCCTTTAATCCGCAGGGCAAATCCTCTTTCGTCCAGTACCGGAAGCCCCATATACTGATATGCGGAAAGTGGTATGATATCCTGCACCTTCCGGTCACGAATTAAAATTGCCACATTATCGTCAATAGCAATAATGTCAAAACAATCCGGATACTTAAAGCTGTCGCCCTCAACGGGAACGCTGTCGCCGACATGATAGGTCTTTCCCTCCGTATTCACCTTAGACAAAAACGCATTTTGAAGATTGAAATAAAATTCCTCAAAAATGTAACCGCCGGTATGAAGCTCATCCTTTTCAAAATAAGGCTTTTCCTGATCCGTATCCACACGCTCCACCACGCCGCAGGCAGAGGTCATATGCGTCACCCGGTCAATCAAAATCAATTCTCCTAAGGTCTTATTCTTCTTAAAGGCATCCACCACCAGCTTTTCGGAAAATTCCAACCGGCATACAGCCAGCTCATTTTTCGCAATATACTCCGCCTTCAAATGCTCACCGGTATTGACATCAATCTTATAGTCAATGCGCTTTATGATACCCGGAAGTTTCTTCGTTCCCAGTTTTACCAGATATTCCCTTCCCACAGTAAGTCTGTCGTCGTCCATCCATAACAGCGTCGTGGTAATATTCCGGGAGATTGCCAGCTGCCCCTCGTCCGTTAAGACACAGCCGCGGCTGACGTCTACCTCCCTGTCTAACTGAAGCGTAACCGCCTGCCCTGCAAAAGCCGAATCTGCTTCCTTATCTCCAACCAAAATTGCTTTTACCGTAGCCGTTTCATTGCTGGGCAGCGTTGTTATGGTCTGTCCGGTATGTATCTGCCCCGCTTCAATCTGTCCCTGAAATCCCCTGAACTCATGGTTTGGGCGGCACACTCGCTGTACCGGCATATAAAATATGGAATCATTCTCATTCTCGGTGACATCTACAGTTTCCAAATAACTAAGCAGCACAGGACCAGAATACCATGGCATATTAGGAGATTTCCGGGTGACATTATCGCCCTCTGTCGCGCTGACCGGAATAACCACCACATCATACAGGCCCAGTTGTTCAGAAAGCTCATGAATATCTTTCTCTATGTCCCGGAAGCGCTGCTCGCTGTAATCCACCAAATCCATCTTATTGACTGCAAAGACAAAATGCCGGATACCCATCAGATTACAGATTCTGGAATGACGTCTGGTCTGCACTAACACTCCCTGCTTTGCATCTACCATAACCACTGCCAGCTGCGCGAAGGAAGCGCCAACCGCCATATTACGGGTATATTCCTCATGCCCCGGCGTGTCCGCCACAATAAAGCTTCTATTATCTGTGGTAAAATAACGGTACGCCACATCAATGGTAATTCCCTGCTCCCGTTCCGCCATCAATCCGTCAAGCAGTAAAGAGTAATCGATCTCTCCGCCCCGGGAACCTACCTTACTGTCCAAAAGAAGCGCCTCTTTCTGGTCTGCATACAATAATTTGGAATCATACAGAATATGTCCAATCAGAGTAGACTTTCCGTCATCCACACTTCCGCAGGTTATAAATTTTAATAATCCACTCATCTTAGAAATACCCCTCTCTCTTTCTTTTTTCCATGCTGGCCGCTCCGCCGTCCTGGTCAATCACGCGGCTGGTTCTCTCCGATTCCACAGAACTTAAGGTTTCTTCTATAATCTCATCTAAGGTTGTCGCCGAAGACTCCACGCCGCCGGAAAGCGGATAACAGCCAAGCGTCCGGAACCGCACCATTTTCATTTCCGGCTTCTCGCCCGGCGCTAAACGCATACGGTCATCATCTACCATGATAATATTCCCATCCCGGTAAACCACCGGTCTTTCCGCAGCAAAATATAACGGCACAATCGGAATATTCTCTCTTTTTATGTACTGCCAGACGTCCTTTTCCGTCCAGTTGGAAATAGGAAATACGCGTATGCTTTCGCCCTTGTTGATTTCCGTATTATAGAGTTTCCACATCTCCGGTCTCTGGTTCTTTGGGTCCCAGGCATGGGATTCGTTGCGGAAGGAAAAAATACGCTCCTTCGCCCGGCTTTTCTCCTCGTCTCTGCGTCCCCCGCCAAAGGCGGCGGTAAATCCATATTTGTTCAACGCCTGTTTCAATGCCTGAGTCTTCATAATATCGGTATAGGAGGCTCCATGGTCAAAGGGGTTGATTCCCTGCTTTACTCCCTCCTCATTAATATACTCTAACATTTCAATTCCTAATTCCTTTGCCCTTCTATCCCGAAATTCAATCATTTCCCGGAACTTCCATGTGGTATTCACATGCAGAAACGGGAAAGGCGGTTTTTCCGGATAAAATGCCTTCATCGCCAAATGCAGCATAACCGAACTGTCTTTTCCAATGGAATACAGCATAACCGGTTTTTCGCACTCTGCCGCAACTTCCCTGATAATATAGATTGCTTCCGCTTCCAGCTCATCTAAATGTGTTAATCCGCCCATGTCAACCCTCCTGCTTTCCTACTATTTTCAATGGCACATTATATCACCTATTTTCCTACTTGTAAAGTATGTTTATAATCATTTGTTATTTTCCGGCCGCTCTTTCCCCATTTATTTCTCCGCTTTTCCATATAGCTTGACATACACCATATTTAATGCTAATAATATAATCGGAAATTTAAAAAACGGAGAGGGGTATTTATGAAAAAAATATTAATTCGTTCGGGGATTTCTCCCCTTCAGAAAATCAATATTGAGACAATTATCAACCAGAACCGGATCGGCGGAAACGTGGGCAATTTAATCTATGCTTACGGCCTTTACCGCGCGCTTATGGTATCCGATGATACAGAGTTCATTCCGGACTGCTATCGGTATCCGCTCAGTCAAATTGACAAATATAACGAAGAATGCGATCGATACATTATTGCCTTTGCCGATATGTTCCGCCCGCAATCCGTTAAAAAAATGGAAGAAATGACCACCTTTATCGAAAAGCTGAAAATTCCCTGTATCATTACGGGAGTGGGAATCAGGGCTTCCCTTGACACAGATATTCGGGAAGGTTATCCCTTTGACGACACTGTAAAGGCTTTACTCAACGCAGTTTTGGACAAATCCGCACTCATCGGCGTCCGCGGGGAAGTAACCGGGGAATATTTAAAGAGTCTCGGCTATATCGAAGGTAAACACTATACGGTAATCGGCTGTCCCTCCATGTACGGTTTTGGCAGAACATTAAAACGCAGCGAATTAAAAATACCAGATGAAAATTCTGTTTTCAGTGTAAATATGTCCGTTATGGCGCCCACGAATACCATTAATTTTCTTACCAAAATTTTAAGGGAATATCCAAAAAGCTATTTTCTGCCGCAAAGACAGGCCGAACTCTGGACGCTGTACACCGGACTTCCTTATGTCCACAAACGGGACTGCCCCTCTTATCCTACCCATATATCCGATCCCATATATCAGGAGGGCCGGGTTAAGTTTTTCCTTCACGCAAAAGCCTGGATGGATTTCTTAAGCGGCATGGAATTTTCTGTAGGCAGCCGTATGCATGGCAATATTGCCGCTATTCAGGCCGGCATTCCCTGCCTCTTGATTCCACACGACATGCGGATGAAAGAATTGGTTGACTACCACCAGCTGCCTCATGTCATGGCAACCGAGGTGGACGAAAACTGGACTTTGGAACAATTAATTGCACATGCAGACTTTGAGAAAATGTATCTGTGCCATGCTGAAAATTTCGACAGATATATTTCCTTCCTGGAGCAAAACGAGATTGACCATATTTTTAAGGATTCAAAAAACGGACCGGAAAGTGCGCCTTTAGACAAAGCCGTTGCCCAGATCGGGCTGCCGGAAGCCGTCCCTTCCGCAATCAACCTAAGTTCGGAGGAACTGGCAATCCGTTGGAACAAAATTATGAAAAATTCGACCAAGGAATGGAAGAAGAAGTACGAAGACGAAGTATCCGCCTCCCTCACAACAAAGGTCATCAGAAAGTTAAAGCTCAAGTTCAAATAGGCCTGCCGACTTTTTCAATATTTCACAGGTTCTTTCCAAATCTTCTTCCGTATGGGCAGCAGACACGAACATGGCTTCATACTGGGAGGGCGCCAGATAGATTCCCTCCTCTAACATGGCATTAAAATACCGGGCGTATTTTTCTGTGTCGGAGGATGCCGCCGACCGGTAATCCCTTACCGGTTCACCGGTAAAAAATATGCTCATCAGGGAGCCAATCTGATTTACCCGGACGCTGCTGCCAAAGGACTGACGGACTGTCTCAGCCAGTTGTTGGGTATAGGCCGCTAACCTGTCGTAAAGACCGTTTTCCTTTTCCTCCTGCAATATTTTGAGGGTTTCCAGACCCGCCGCTGTGGCAACCGGATTGCCGGAAAGGGTGCCCGCCTGATACACGCCGCCTAAAGGCGCGGCTAACTCCATAATCTCTTTTCTGCCGCCGTAAGCCGCCATGGGCATACCGCCGCCGATAATCTTTCCAAGGGTGGTCAGGTCCGGCGTCACGCCGTAATATTCCTGGGCGCCGCCCGTCCCTAATCGAAACCCGGTAATCACCTCGTCAAAAATCAAAAGGGCATGATACTGATCGGTTATCCGCCTAAGCCCCGGCAAAAAGTCCGTTTCCGGCAGCACCACTCCCATGTTGGCCGCCACCGGCTCCACAATCACCGCTGCAATCTCCTGCCCCTGGCTCTCAAAAAGCGCCTCCACAGACGACAAATCATTGTACTCCGCCACCAGCGTATTTTTTGCATAATCCGCCGGAACACCCAGACTGTCCGGCGTCGACTGGGTTAAAGCGCCGGAGCCCGCTTTTACCAGCAGCCCGTCGGCGTGTCCATGATAGCACCCCCGAAATTTTATGATTTTATCCCGGCCGGTAAAGCCTCTGGCTATGCGGATAGCGCTCATCACCGCCTCGGTGCCGGAGTTTACCAGACGCAGCATTTCCATCGACGGCATCAGCTTTTGCACCAGCTCCGCCAAAAGATACTCCCGCTCTGTAGGCGCGCCGAAGGTAAGGCCTGCTTCGCACGCCTTCTGCACTGCAGCAACCACCCTTTCTTTGGCATGTCCCAAAATCGCCGGTCCCCAGGAGCAGACATAATCAATGTATTCCCTGCCGTCCACATCCGTTATCTTTGAACCTTTTGCCCGCTTGATGAACAGCGGATTTCTGCCCACCGCCTGAAAGGCCCTGACGGGACTGTTGACTCCGCCGGGCATATATTTTTTAGACTGTTCAAATAAGTAATCTGACTGTTTTCCCATTCTGTTCTCCTTATGTGTTCCCTTTTATATCACACATTTTCGCACACATTTCTCTCTATCCCTGCGCGCATTCCCTGCACACACTCTCCCTGTACATTCTCCCATTACTCTTCCTGTGAAAGCCAGCCTGCCACATCGAGGGCGTGATAGGTAATGATGATCTTCGCCCCGGCCCGCTTCATGGCGGTTAAGTTTTCCAGCACAATCCGCCTTTCGTCAATCCAACCGTTTTGCGCAGCCGCCTTGACCATGGAATATTCCCCGCTGACATTATATACGGCAATGGGATAGTTGGTCGCCAGCGATGCCGCCTTGACCACATCCAGGTAAGCTAACGCCGGTTTTACCATGATGATATCCGCCCCTTCTGCAATATCATTTTCGCACTCCCTTATGGCTTCCCTGCCGTTGGCCGGGTCCATCTGATAGGTCCGCCGGTCGCCAAAGGCCGGAGTGGAATGCGCCGCATCCCGGAACGGCGAGTAGTAGCCGGAGGCAAACTTGGCGCTGTAAGCCATAATCAGGGTATTGATAAACCCTGCCTCATCTAAGGCTTTCCGGATATATTCCACCCTGCCGTCCATCATGTCTGAGGGGGCAATGACATCCGCCCCTGCCTTCGCCAGACTGACAGACGCCTTTGCCAGCATCTCCAGCGTCTCGTCATTTAAGATTTCTCCCTCATGCACCAGACCGCAGTGTCCATGGGAGGTGTATTCGCAAAGACACACATCCGCAATTACCAAAAGTTCCGGAAAGGTTTTTTTGATATGCCGGATTGCCTGCTGGGTAACGCCTTCATCCCGGTAAGCCTCGCTGCCCACTTCATCTTTATGCTTTGGGATTCCAAAGAGCAGGACCGCCGGAATGCCCGCCGCCCTTACCCGTTCTAACTCCTCGTCAATCTGGTCAATGGACCACTGAAAAATTCCCGGCATGGAGTCCACAGGGTTTTTTATCTGCTCCCCCTCCGCCACAAAAATCGGATATACCAGTTCTTCTTTCCTCAACGTGGTTTCCCGAACCATATTCCTTATTGTCTCCTTCATCCGCAGCCTACGCATACGAACCATACAATCATCCCTCTTTCTCTGTATTTCTTATCTTTAACCGGCAGTGGACTGCTCTAAGTCCTCCCTGACTGCCTGAATCAGTCCTGCGCTGTCGCTGACTGCCGCCACAAGCTGGGCTTCCCCGTATTCCGCCTTAAGCTGTTTTCTTGTGGCATTGCCGATACAGACTAACTTCGCCCTGTCCGGAACCGAAAGCCCTTTTTTCCTTAATTCTGCAAAAAATGCAGTTACCCCTGACGCGCTGGCAAAGACCAGATAATCCATCTCTCCTAAATGGTCCGCCTGTTCCCTCAGGGCTCCCGCCACATCATAAACCGGAATATCACAACAGTCAATCCCTTTTTCCCTTAACGCCTCGTTAAGCTCCGCACTGCCCTTGAGGGCTCTCGGCAAAAGCACCCGTTCTCCCGTCTGCGCTTTTTTTGCAAACTCCCTTGCAAATACCGGCACCTGATACTGAGATGGCATGAAATCCGCTTTTATGCCATACTCACGCAGTCTGGCTGCCGTACCGCTTCCAAGGACGGCAAACTGAAGCCCGCCAAGGCAGCGGATATCCATATCCTGCCGCTCCATTTCCTGAAAAAACAGCTCCACCCCGTTGGGACTGGTAAAAGCTATCCACTGATAAGCGTCAAGCCGCCGCAGTTCCTCGCTAAGCCGGGTTATCTGCTCTGTTTTTTGTATCTGCATCTCACAGAGAAGAACCGGACTTACGGATAACTCCTCAAAACCGGCCTTCAGTTTACGCCACAACTGCCTTGTGGCGACAATCCCAACCTTGGGCGGCTGCGTAGCAAAGCAGCGAAGGTCGTATGCCGCCGTCTCTCCGATGACAATAATGGCAGGACTGATTAAGCCCTCCCGCCTCACCTTCTCTGCAATTTCATAAAGTTTCCCTCTCGCCGCCCGCTGAAAAGGCGTTGTGCCTTCACAAATCACTGCCGCCGGGGTATCCGGTGACTTGCCTGCCGCCATCAGGCTTTCCGCAATTTGTCCAAGATTGGATAACCCCATTAAAAATACAAGGGTTCCCTCTAACGCAGCTAATACCCGGTAATCGTATGCCGGTGGTAAGCCCTCCGCTCCATGTCCGGTAAACACATGAAAACTCTGGCTGCCGCCCCGGTGCGTTACTGGGATTCCCGCCCACTCCGGCACCGCCACGCCGGAGGTAACGCCGGGAATGACTGCGTAGGGGATATGGTTCTCCCGCAGGGCCGCAATCTCCTCTCCCCCTCTGCCAAATACAAAAGGGTCGCCACCCTTTAACCGGACAACCATATCCTTTTCCTTTGCGCAGCAAACCAGCAGTTCATTGATTTCCTCCTGCTTTTTGGCGTGCTTTCCCGCGCGCTTCCCCACATAGATTTTCTCACAGTCCGGCTTTACATAGGATAACAGCTCCTCCCCTGCCAGCCGGTCATAAATTACGGCGTCGCACTGCTTTAATTTTTCCAGTCCGTCCACCGTAATCAGGCCCGCCGCTCCCGGTCCTGCCCCTACCAGATATACCATACCCATATCGTTTCCTCTTTCCTGCCGCAGCATACTTTCTTCCCGCTGCAATATACTTTCCTGCCGCAGCATACTTTCTTCCCGCTGCAATATACTTTCCTGCCGCAACATGCTTTCTGTTCTGATACGCAAATGCAATATATTTCCCAACGCTAGAGCAGGTCCTTTATCTGCTGCGCCAGCTCCAGCCGCTTTTCCACAGGAATTGTGCCCTGTCTTCTGACAAGCCGCCCCTCCTGTTCCCACATCACATAATATGTCATCTGCTCTTTTTTAACCACAGTTAATATTCCTACAGCCTCATGGCAGCCCGCGTCTAAAGCCCTTAACACGCTGCGTTCCGCCTCTAACTCCATATACGCCTTCTGGTCGCTGATTGTCCGCGCCATATCCGATACCGGCTCCCCGGCCCTTCCCTCTATGGCTATAATCCCCTGACCGCCGGAGGGGACCATTTCCTCAAAGGAAAAATACCGGTAAGACAAGTCCGGTTCGGACAAAAGACCTAACCGCTTTAATCCGGCGGCCGCCAAAACCACGCCGTCACATTCCCCTTTTCTCACCTTGTCAAGCCGGGTGGACACATTGCCCCGGATAGACTTACACTCCGCCTCCGGATATATCCGGTTAAGCTGCATCTGCCGCCTTAAGCTTCCTGTGCCGACCACCATGCGTTTCCCCGGCGGCGTACCGTCGTTCCTTGTCACTAACACATCTCTGGCGTCCGCCCTGCCCGTCACTCCGGCGATAACCATTCCCGGCGCAAGCTCTGTGGGCATATCCTTGGCGCTGTGTACCGCCAGGTCAATGCTTCCCTGCCGCAACGCCTCCTCAAAGGCTGTGACAAACACGCCCTTTCCCCCGAAATCCGCTAACGGCTTATTGAGCAGCTCGTCTCCCCTAGTGCGCAGTATCACCTTTTCCCATATTATATCCGGAAACTTTTTCTGCATTGCGGCAATGACCTGCTCTGTCTGAGCCACCGCAAGCAAGCTTCCCCTTGTTCCGATTCTGACAACTTTTTTCTCCTTCATCTTATCCACCCGCAAATCCCCGCTATCTTCCTACACCGGCCGTCTTCCATACTTCCCCGGCATTATCCTGCCGCAGCCCTTACTCCAAATAGGGCTCAAGATATGCGCGTACCACATCCTCCGGCAGTTCCCCGTCATGGCTGTCCGCATAGCGCAGAAGCGTTTCAAAAAGCGCCTTCCTGTCCTTTGCTGACGGAACCCGGTCAAGAATCTCCTCCCGGTACCGAGACAGACCGGTAATCATCTTACCATAATATTCCGGTATGTATTCCTTAAGCCTCTTTTTCACATACGCCGCCGCTGCCGGACTGCTGCCGCCTGTGGAGACGGCAACCAGCAAATCCTCATTTTGAATCAGGGCGGGAAAAATAAAAGAGCACGCCTCCTTATCATCCACCGCGTTTACCGGAATATTTTCTTCATGGCAGAGTCCTGCAATGCGCCGGTTTAATTCCGGATTATCCGTAGCCGCCACCACAAAATCCATTCCCTCAATATCCGTATCCGCAAACTGCCGCCGGCAGCAGGTTACGCCTGCAAGCTCCTGCAATTCCGGACAGATTGTCTCTGCAATAATTAAAATGTCTACGCCGAACCCCGCCAGAACAGACGCCTTTTGAAAGGCAATCCGGCCGCCTCCGGCCACAAGACATTTTTTATCTTCAATGTCAACCATAAATGGAAAATACGCCATCTCGTTCTCCTATATCCCCTGCAAATCCTTCCTGCTCGCAAATCCGCTCAAAAACCTTAATGAGCTGCTCGCTGTCCAACACTTCCCGCAGATAATAAATCATTTTCTGAAACCAGGGTTCTTCAAAGCGGTCCGCCATTTTCTGCTGGAAATCCCGCAGGTAAAGTTTTTTCATTATCTCCTCTAAACATTCATTCAAAATCCCTTCTACCTTTTCCATCTCTCCTAGCTTAACCGCATTATTCTCCACTGACAGCGTCTTAAAATGGTCGATGTCTAAGAGGGTGACGCCCTCGGCATATTTGAGGTCTCTGTCAATATCCCTGGGTACGCCCAAATCCACTAAAAGACAGGGCTCTCCCTTCGCCGCCTCCACAAACGCCTCTCTGGTCAGCGTATAATGCGGGCTGGCCGTTACGCTGACCACCGCCTTTACCGTTGACACAGCGTCATAGCGGTTCTCAAAATCCACCCATTCCGGGCCCCCTTCCTTGACAAAAAACAGCCCTTCCTCATTATGCCGCCTGCGGCTGGTTCCCACAACCGCTATCCCCTTTGCCAGCAAATCCTTGACGACAATGGAGCCCATTTTTCCGGTGGCCCCGATTACCAGCACTTTTCCGGGCGTATCCGCCTGTCCGTCTCCGGCGGCCTGCTCCCTTAAATATTTCTCCACCGCATTCGCCGTCAGGGTGCCGATGGAAACCGGCGTATTGGACAGCTTGGTCTCAGACTTAGACAGCTTCGCACAGTTAAAGGCCCCCTGAAAAATGATATTCATTTCTCCATTGGTCAGTCCGGTTCTGTCCGCATTTAGATACGCCTCTTTTACCTGATGTAAAATCTCATCCTCTCCTAACACCATGGAATCCAATCCGCATACCACCCGGAACAGATGCCGGACCGCCTGCTTTCCCTGATAGTGCAGACAGTAATTCCTAATCTCCTCCCCGGAAATCTCCTTCCAGTCCGACAGGGCCTCTTCCATTTCCTCTATAATGCAGGAAGTCCCGGTAAAATAGAACTCGCTCCGGTTACAGGTAGATACAATCACGCCGCCGGTAATTTTCCCCTTCTTGACAAGTCCCGCCAGAAATGCAGTCTGCTCCTCCGATGTAAATGCAAAACGCTGCCGTATCTCCAATGGTGTTTTCTTATAGCTTACACTGATGCAAAACATATTTTCTCCCCTACTCTAATCTAAAGCTTTATCCTTGTATTTTGCAATCTCCTCCAAATATTTTTTCCCCAAAGGGCTGATTGCCACGCCCTTTCTGACCAGATAGCCAATCGTCATGATCTCGTCCGAATCCAGCCTTACCGCGCAGTAGTCCTCGCCGTTTAATTCCTCGCAGATAATGCCGGAGCATAAGGTATACCCGTTCATGCCCACCATGAGATTCAGCAAAGTAGCCCGGTCGTTGCCTTTGATAATCCGTTTGTAATTGTAAGTGCTCAACACCTCCTCCGCAAAATAAAAGGAATTGTTGCCGCCCTGGTCAAAGGACAGGCAGGGATATTCCTCCAATTCCTGCATAGTAATAATTTTATGAGAAGCCAGCGGGTGGCTTTTGCTTAAGTACACATAGATATGACAGCTCAACAGCTCGTGGAATTCCAGATTGCTTTCATGGAACATTTTCTCTAACACCTTGCGGTTAAACTCATTGATATATAAAATCCCTATCTCACTTTTGAAATTCTTCACATCTTCAATCACATCACAGGTCTTTGTCTCCCGGACTGCGAACTCATACTCATCCATGCCAAACTGCTTTACCATTTCCATAAATGCATTGACCGCAAAGGTATAATGCTGCATGGACACGCTGAATTTCTTCTTTACCGTCTCTTTCTTCAGGTATTTTGCCTCCATCAGCCCGTACTGTTCCACCACCTGCCTCGCATAGCCGATAAATTCCTCTCCCGCCGGGGTGAGAAAAATTCCCCGGTTGGTCCGGCGAAACACTTCAACGCCAATCTCATCCTCTAATTCCCGGATGGATGCGGACAGGCTGGGCTGGGAAATAAACAGCGTTCTTGCCGCCTCGCTCATGGAGGCCGCCTGGGCTACGGTAATCGCATATCTAAGCTGTGACAGTGTCATCGTACTCTCTCCTTGTTTTGCTAAAATCGTGCTCATATTATATCAGTCAACTAAGTTCGCTTTGCTCACTAAGGTGCCTGATATTACTCGCACTAAATTCGTGCTCCGCACTCATTAAGTGCTCATATTATATCACCTACAAATGGAGCATGTCCAGTTATACCTCATTCTCCACACAAGATGTAGTAAACTTATATTTGGGGCGGGCTTGGCGGATAATCCGCAAAAGTGCGGTATAGTCAAGGATTTTCTACAATATTTGCAGTTAAACATGTCGAAGTATACATAATAACAGAACAGAATTTGTCGAATTTCAATGAAAAGTGCGGCATAATGGTACTTTATAACGGCACTAAATATGGTATTATCATAATGTAAATTACATAAAGGAGGAAACGACATGGAAGAACAGGAAGAATATCTGCTGACGCAATTAGAGGCACAAGGGAAAAAAATAGCAAAATACCGAAAGCAGTTAACCGAATTAACTTATTCCAGTCAGCCAATCAACTGCTCCCTCATGCTTAAAATCTGCAACCGGCTAAACCGACATATTGCCGCCTTTGACAGAATCAACCAACAACTGTTGGAATTAGACGCAGTTTGTTAAACCCTTATTTTGTTCTTTACAATTAGAAAAAATATAATGTACCAAAGAATACAGGGCGTTCTGCTTTTCAGGCAGATACGCCCTATCGTCTTTTCCGGATTGGTTTTTCGGGCTGTCTGGGCTAACCATTAATTGCGCAGGTTACTTCCACTACCCTTCCGTCTTTTACGGTAATACCCGCTATCTGGTCTCCAAATTCCTCGCCCTGATGATATGCTGTATACAAACCGCCTTCACTATCATAACTATCGTAACGGTAATACCCGGCCGTCTCTAACAGATACCTCGCCTTCCACTCCGGCATTCCCGGATAGATACCGAAGAGGCGGACTTTGTCTAATTTGACATTTTCATAGGTTATAGCGGTATCCGACATCTGCTCATAGACCTCTACGCCCTGATAGAGGCCAAGCACACCTTCCTCAATTGTCGGGTCCATTACAACGCCGCACTCATCGACAAGAAATTTCTCGACTTCCTCTATTGGCTGCCAGTTTTGCTCGTCCTTCCAGAATTTCCACACTTCCAGCCATTTTTCGCCGATATCCATAACGCCCTCTTCCTCTTGTGAGGGGTCTTTAAACACTAAGGCGCGCGCCTCTTCGCAAGCTGTATTTTCCACCAGGTTCTTAATCGTAATCTTGTATTTTCCCTGTAAATCCTGCTCTGTTATCTCCGGATAACTTTGCAGGCTTATCATGCCAAACAGTCCGGTCCCGTTCCGGTAATCCAAATATTCTCCCACTGCAAAAGGCACAATCCGGTTCTCGCTGTAGCGGAAGATCTGTCCGGCATAATCGCCGGACAGGAGCAGTTCCGGCACGCCGTCCTTTTCCAGGTCAATAAGAGAAAATGTATATCCACTAGATGCGGGCAGTCTCTTCGTCTCGCCGTTTTCTTCCGCATAGGCATTATAATTCATGTCGTAAAACTGGGTCAGTTCATTCTTCGTCTCCGGATAATCCCTGTCCAAGACGTCTATATCTTCATTGAATACCGCCGCCAGAAAATTACAATAGGCTGCTCCCCACAGTCCGCCCGCTGCTTCCGGCTGCACCGGGGCAGGCTCCTCCTGTACGGCCGCCTCCGTCGTTGGCGCGGCTGTAGTTTCCTTATCCCCGGAATCCGCATACCGGTCATCCTTCCGTTCCGGTTTGTCTGACAATACCAGACCCAGCGTTATGCCAATCCCGCCTAACAGGATAACGCATACCACGACAACGACAATTACCCAGGACTTCCCCGGATTGCGGGCGGGTCCCGCCTTCTCCGCCGTCAGCGGTCCGGCCTCCACCTTTTTCCCGCATCTGTCACAAAATTTTGCGTCATCCGGTATTTCGTTTTTACAATATCGACATATCATATCTCCACCTCTTTATTCTTCTCCTGACCTTTGCACGCACAAACAGACCGCCGCCGTCCGAGACGGCAGCGGTTTTTCTGTTCCTTTATCTTTTAACTTTTTTCTTTGTGCTCCATGCGCCGTAGAGATTTCCCTTATAAGCGCGCACCCTCACATAATAGGTCTTTCCCTTTTTAATCTTCTTCGACTTGTAGCTGACTTTGGTTTTCTTTATCGTAGCCTGCTTTACGCCGCTCTTAAATTTCTTGCTGGTGGAATACTGAATCTGATACCCCGTCACATGGCTGGCTTTGTTCCACTTGGCTAAAATCCGTCCGCCCTTTACCTGCACGCTGGTCAGCTTTACCTTAGCCGGTTTAACCGTAATGGAAATCTTCACTGACGTGGCCTTATAATTCGACGTCTCACCCGCCGTCACCGTAATCTGCGCCTTACCTACACCGTTCATGGTAACGTATCCGTAGCTGTTGACGCTGACCACCTTGGTGTTAGAAGAGGAATAAGTCAGGGTTCCGTCTCCCTTTGTCCGCGATACATTTAAATTAAATCCACTTTTAGAAAAAGCCTTAACAAAAGAAGCCTTATAGCTTAACGTCTGCTCCGGTTTGTCTATTTTAAAATTCTTCTTTATGGTACCCATATAGGCGCCAATGCCGCTGATTGTCACTGTTGCCGTTCCGATTTTCGTATTGTCGCTGTAAGTAACCGTATAGTCGACGTCCTTAACCAGCGTATACCCTCCACAGGTAATCGTCACCGGAGGCGTCTGCTCCTTTCCGGTGTACGGGCAGTCGGCAATCGGCGCAATTATACAATTCTCAAGACTTATCGGCGTTTTTAACAACGGATACGCTGATTCGTTAGGACGCATTTCCCACTGGCTCCATTCATTGTGGGCACCCCGGTTTGTATTTAGCAGATTCAAAAATGTCGGCGCCTGCATCTCAGCAGCAGTGTAGGCTTTACAATCTCCCTCTCCAGTCCCATTCATGGCTTCAAAATTTCTCGGTGCAGCAGTATCCAGTGTGTAGCAATGGTAGACAATACCATCATTTACGTAGCCTACGATACCGCCAATATAATAGCTATTATCATATTGCTGATCTATCGTTCCGTTATTATAACAATTTTCAATGTTTCCCCCACCTGAATCTCCTGCGATTCCGCCTAAGTATGCATTGCGGCCACTACTAGGTCCGTCACTGATTACTTTACAAGAATTTACGCAATTATAGATATTGGCCCCCTTCACGTTGACTCCCACTATTCCACCTACATACTTACCTCCAAGCACCTGCCCATTGCTACCGGTGCCGACATAACAGTTTTGTATAGTTCCGACATTCCTTCCTGCGATTCCGCCTGTACAATCAGCAGAAGATTTGAACTGTGTATTGATAACTGTACAATTGTTGATTGTTCCGTCGTTCTCTCCAACTAATCCAACATAAGCGCTTTGATATTTATATGTAGATTGAAATTCACAGCCTGTAAGCGTTACATTTTTTATTACGCCGCTAGAATAAGAAAAAAGTGCTGCGTCTCCATTCCTTGTCACCTTAATTCCGGATATGCTATGCCCCTGTCCGTCAAAGGTTCCGGCAAACCCGTTAGCGGGCGTATAATTATTCATCGAAACCCCGTCAAAGGCAATATCCGCTCCAAGAACCACCAATTGACCGCTATAGCTGTTTCCGTTATTGACTTTGGTCGCAAACTCCAACATCTCCCGGGCATTGGTAATGACCAGATCCGGTCCGTCTCCCCGTCTGTCAAGTTCCGTCTGCACCGGCTCCGCCTGCTTTGCAGCCGCCTGTCTGGGCGACGCGCCTACCGCCAGCATGACCGCCAGGCCAAAAGCCGCACAGAATTTCACAATCTTTCTGTCTTTTTTCATCTTTTTCATCCTTTCTTCCCAATCATTCATTTTAGCCAGTCTATATGACCATCTACTGATTACAGCGACACATTATAGCATATTTTTTTCCAAAGAAAACAACAATGTAATAATTAGCAAAAAAATTGTAAAAATCAGTAGGATTACAGCTTTCTCTATCCCTTTATCTTCACCTTTTTGCTCCATGCGCCGTAAAGATTTCCCTTATAAGCGCGCACTCTCACATAATAGGTCTTTCCCTTTTTAATCTTCTTTGACTTGTAGCTGACTTTGGTTTTCTTCTTTATCTTAGCCTGCTTTACGCCGCTCTTAAATTTCTTGCTGGTGGAATACTGAATCTGGTATCCCTTGACATGGCTGGCCATATTCCACTTGGCTATAATCCGTCCGCCCTTTACCTGCACGCTGGTCAGTTTTACCTTAGCCGGTTTAACCGTAATGGAAATCTCCACTGACGTGGCCTTATAATCTTCCGTCTCAGCCGCCTTTACCGTAATCTGCGCCTTGCCTATATTTTTCATTGTGACATGCCCTTTTTTATCAACCGTCACCACCTTCTTGTTGGAGGAGGTATAGGTCAGCGCGCCTTTTCCTTTAATCCGCTTCACGTTTAAATCAAATCCGCCTTTGGCAAAAGCCTTGACATACGAAGCGGTGTATTTGAAGGTCTGCTCCGGCTTTTCAATAAGGAAATTCCGCTTTACGGTTCCCGTAAAGTTTTCTTTTCCACTAATTTCCACCGTTGCGGTTCCGATTTTCACGTTGTCGGCATATTTTAGCGTATAGTCAACGTCCTTAACCAGCTTATAACCGTTATAGGTAATCTCCACATCCGGCGTCTGTGCCTTTCCGTTATACACGCACTTGGCAATCGGTGCAATCACACACTTATCAAGATTTACAGGCATTTTTAACAACGGATACGGGGATTCCGAAGAACGGATTTCCCATAATCTCCAATCACTGTGGGTTCCCCGGTTTTGATTTAGCTGATCCGCAAAAGCCTGCGACCGCATATATTCAGCAGAATATTTCGAACACTCTAACGGCGTTATGCTTATAGCGCCAAAATTTTCCCGGGCGGCAGTATCCAGTGTATAACAGCGATAGATATTGCCGCCTTGTACCTCGCCTGCAATGCCGCCGATATGGTCTGCAACATCCGGACTATCCAACGTTCCGCTATTATAACAATTTTCAATATTTCCCCCTGTACCTGAAACGCCTGCAATTCCACCCATGCATTTATAGTCAAGAGATATTGGAACAATCACATCAAGCACAGAGTCTATCTCACAATTATTTGCGCAATTATAAATATCTCCGAAATTATGTCCCACAATTCCACCCATGTCTCTCCCTTCTGCCACGAGTCCATCGTTGACATAACAGTTTCGTATAGTCGCTTTTTGTGCACCCTCACTTCCTTCCTGACCATTCTGCGCCGCTATTCCACCTAATATGTTGATACCTTTTATGCATGGATTGTTCACCGCACAATTATTGATTATTCCATTGTTCATCGCAACCACGCCACCAATATTTCTGTCACTTGTAAAATAAACATCATCAATTGTGCAGTTGTTAATTGTTCCGTAATTGTATCCCACTAATCCGGCCGCATCTCCGTTACTCACAATCTGGCAACCTTTAACCGTCACATTCTGAATCAATCCATTCGATCTGGAAAAAATAGCTGCCATCTGGGTATCTGCCACCCAAATCCCGGATATGCTATGCCCCTGTCCGTCAAAGGTCCCGGAAAACACAGAAGCAGGTGTATAATTTTTATATTTCTGGTTGAAGACAATATCCGCTCCAAGAACCACCAGTTTACCCTTGTAATCGTTGCCTTTATTGACCGAATCCACAAACGCTTTCATTCCATCCGCATTGTTAATGACCAAATCTGCGTCTCCCCGCCTGTCAAGTTCCGTCTGCACCGGCTCCGCCTGCGTTACGTCTGTCTGTTTTGCGGCTGCCTGACAGGGCGGCACACTCATCGCCAGCATGGCTGCCAGACCGAGCGTTGCACAGAATGTCACAATCCTTCTGTCTCTTTTCTTTTTCATCTTCTCCCATCCTTTCTTCCTGTTCATTTTAGCCAGTCTGCGTTACCACTTTCTCTATCCCTTTATCTTCACCTTTTTGCTCCATGCGCCGTAAAGATTTCCCTTATAAGCGCGCACTCTCACATAATAGGTCTTTCCCTTTTTAATCTTCTTTGACTTGTAGCTGACTTTGGTTTTCTTCTTTATCTTAGCCTGCTTTACGCCGCTCTTAAATTTCTTGCTGGTGGAATACTGAATCTGGTATCCCTTGACATGGCTGGCCATATTCCACTTGGCTATAATCCGTCCGCCCTTTACCTGCACGCTGGTCAGTTTTACCTTAGCCGGTTTAACCGTAATGGAAATCTCCACTGACGTGGCCTTATAATCTTCCGTCTCAGCCGCCTTTACCGTAATCTGCGCCTTGCCTATATTTTTCATTGTGACATGCCCTTTTTTATCAACCGTCACCACCTTCTTGTTGGAGGAGGTATAGGTCAGCGCGCCTTTTCCTTTAATCCGCTTCACGTTTAAATCAAATCCGCCTTTGGCAAAAGCCTTGACATACGAAGCGGTGTATTTGAAGGTCTGCTCCGGCTTATCAATAAGGAAATCCCGCTTTACGGTTCCCGTAAAGCCGCCTTTGCCGCTGATTTCCACCGTTGCGGTTCCCATTTCCACGTTGTTGGCATATTTTAGCGTATAGTCAACATCCTTAACCAGCTTATAACCGTTATAGGTAATCTCCACATCCGGCGTCTGCGCCTTTCCGGTGTAGGAACAACTTTGAACAGGGGCAATCTCACAATCCGTAAGTTTTACCGGTATTGCCGTCAACGGATACGGCGACTTGTAAGAACGGATTTCCCAAAAAAGCCAATCGTCCGACGTTCGGTTTGCATTCAGCTGGTCCACAAAAGCCTGTGACTGCATGTATGCGGCGTCATAGACTTCAATTTCATTCTCTTCGCGCCCTTTTTCCATATTCCCTATTTTTTCCGGAGCAACCGTATTCAGCGCATAACAGTGAAGGAGTAGGGAAGCCCCATTATCAACGCCCGAGATACTGCCTATATACCTGCTTCTGGCTGCGTCGCTTGTAAGGTCTGGAAGGGTTATTTTACCGCTATAATAACAATTTTCAGCCGTTAAAGATCCTGATTTTCCTACAATTCCGCCTGCCATTATATTTTCATCCGCCAGCGGAATAATTTCGCAGTTGCTTGCACAATTAAAGATCATCGGAGCTTCTGCAGCATATCCGATTAGCCCGCCTATTTCAGCAGAACCTGACACACTTCCACCAATGACATAGGAGTTTCCTATTTCCGCACTCAGCGCAGCCGGTCTTTTTGGTCTTGGTAATGACAGTGATTCTACATACAATTCCAAGGTAGTATATCCTGCTATTCCGCCCACACTGCCTCCGCCTTTTATTTGTGTATTGATCACCTCGCATTTATCGACGATTCCACAATTATCAGAAACCACTCCACCTGCGTTTTCTTTGCTTGTTATGGTTGTGTCAACAACTGTACAGTTGCTGATTATTCCTCTATTATAATCAACAAATCCGGCTGTCTTTTGATCGCTTATAAACTGACAGTCTTTAATCGTCACATTTTGAATCGTGCCATATGTTGAACTAAAAAGCGTTGCTTCTGTCGCGCCTGCCATCTTAATCCCGGATATACTATGGCCCTGTCCGTCAAAGGTCCCGTAAAAATTGACAATCGGCTTATAATTCTTTGACGTTGTTTCGTCAAAGACAATGTCATTTCCAAGAACCACCCGCTTACCATAATAGTCGTTTTCCTCCGTAACCGAAGACGCAAACGCAACCATTTCCGCCGCAGTGTTAATGACCAGAGCTGTTTCTCCCCGTCTGTCAAGTTCCGTCTGCACCGGCTCCGCCTGCTTTGCGGCCGCCCGGCAGGGCGATGCACCCACCGCCAGTATAACTGCCAGTCCCAGAACCGAACACAGCAACGCCGATTTTTGGTTTTTCCCTTTTGTCATATCCACCCATCCTCTCTTTATTTAATGTTCACTGCACGCATATACGCAGCTATCCATATAAAGTGCATAACCACCTATTACAGGGACAGATTATATCATATATTTTTCCAAAAATAACACCAATGTAATAATTAACAAAATAATGTAATAATTAGCGTCAGCATGGGAAAATTAATCCTATTTTTTATATCTGTGATAGAAAATAAAGGAAATATAAAAAAAACTTAAAATTTTATTAGGAAAATTCCCACTTATATGTTATAATGATATACAATCGCATTAATATATTTACATGACGGGACTTACAATAATAATTAATGAGGTGAAGGTATGACAAAAGAAAATGAATCATTAGTTTTCACGAACGACAAATGCATCGGCTGTAACAAATGTATCAGCGTATGTAGCTGCATCGGAGCCTGCGTATCTCATGATGAAGACGGCAAGAACCGCATTGATGTGGACGGCGACAGATGCATTGCCTGCGGCGCCTGCTTTGATGTATGCGAACATGGCGCCAGAGAGTACCGGGACGATACGGAACGGTTCTTTGAAGACCTGAAGAAGGGAGAAAAGATTTCTCTTTTGGTTGCACCGGCATTTAAGGCAAATTATCCAAGAGAATATGAATCCGTACTGGGTGGTCTTAAGAAGTTGGGGGTTAACCGGATTATCAGCGTATCGTTTGGCGCTGACATTACCACTTGGGGATATCTGAATTATGTGCAGCAGTACAATTTCTTAGGCGGTATTTCCCAGCCCTGTCCTGCGGTAGTCGGTTACATAGAACGCAATCTGCCGGAGCTTTTGCCGAAGCTGTTCCCGGTTCAAAGTCCGATGATGTGCGCCGCAATCTATGCAAAGAAGGAAATGCACATTCAGGATAAGCTGGCGTTTATCAGCCCATGTATTGCCAAGAAGATGGAGATTGAAGATCCCAACAACAAAGGTTATGTATCTTATAATGTAACCTTTAACCACTTAATGCAGTATGTACAGGAGCACCATGTCAGCGGCGCTTTACAGTCCGATGAGATTGAGTACGGCTTAGGTTCTATCTATCCTATGCCCGGCGGACTTAAGGAGAACGTGTACTGGTTCTTAGGGGAAAGCGTATTTATGCGCCAGATGGAAGGCGAGAAGCATATGTACCATTATTTAGAGCAGAATAAGAAGGCCCTTGAGAAAGGCACAACACCATATCTGTTTGTGGACGCCCTGAACTGCTCTTCCGGCTGTATCTACGGTACCGGCTGTGACCCGGAGAAGGGCAATTCCGACGAGCCGCTCTGCAACCTGCTGCGGATTCGGGAGGCTTCTAAGAAGAACGACCGCCGAAGCGCATGGTCAAAGAAGCTTTCACCCAAGCAGCGTCTGAAGCAGTTGAATTACCAGTTCCGTAATCTGAACCTGAATGATTACTTAAGAAAATATACAGACCGCTCTGCGCAGTGCATCGTTAAGCAGCCAACCGAGGCGGAACGCAACGCCATTTTTGAGAGCATGGAAAAGAGGACGCAGGAAGAACGCTCTATTAACTGTTCCTGCTGTGGTTACGATTCCTGCCGGCAGATGGCGGATGCAATCTTTAACGGCTTTAACCACAAAGAGAACTGTATCTACTATACCAAGAAGCAGGTAGAGTTAGAGAAGAAGAATGCAGAGAGCTTTGCAGGCCAGTTAGAGGAAGATAAGGAGATGATTCAAAAGCAGCAACAGCAGATTATTGATACCGTTCAGATTATCAATGATGAATTCATCACCTTATATCAGTCTGTTGACGAGATGGCCGCCAGCAATGAGAGCAATGCCGAGAAGAGCGTGGAGATTTCCCAGAATATTATTGATGTGGCAAACTTCTGCGAGGAGCTGACCGCTTCCATGTCAGAGATTCATTCCTTCTTAGACGAGCTGTCACAGAATAATGCAGAGGTCGTCAGCATCGCCGCACAGACCAATATGCTTGCTTTAAATGCCAGCATTGAGGCGGCAAGAGCCGGCGAAAGCGGACGGGGATTTGCCGTTGTGGCAGATGAGATTAACAATCTTGCCGGTGAATCCAGAGAGACAGCCACCCGAAGCAATTTAAGCCAGGAGAAGATTATGACTTCTATCGGCGTCATCATCGATAACACCAAGAAGCTCCATGATATCATTGATTCGGTTAATGATAAGACACAGAATTTAGCTGCCGCCACAGAAGAGATTTCCGCTTCCGTTTCTACAATCCTTAAGACCTCGAATGAGATTAAGGAGAAGTTAAGCGACTTAAGCAACGGCGACTAAATCAAAAGCAAAGATGATTAGCATACAAACAGCCCCCGGAATAGGTTCCGGGGGCTGTTTTTGAAAAAACATTCTGAAATCAGGATTTCATTACAGCAGGTCTTTAATCTTCAGGGCCTTATCAATATTACCTTCCACCTTCAGTTTTCCAAAGGTAAACGCCTTAACCGGGTCTAACTCCCCGGCAATAATCTTGAACAGATTCTCCGCAGAGCAGATAAACAGTGCATCTCTGTCATGATACTCATAAGGTTCAATGGACAGCTTGCCGTCCTTTACCTCTGCATAGAATGCGCCGGAACCCTCTCCGGTAATGTTGAACTGATAAGCCAGATGCTCCTGCACCTTGCTTACATCTGTGTCCTTGAACATATCCTTAAATTTCTTAAATACCTCTTCGTAAGTCATCTGGGTTTGTCCTCCTATTCCCTTTTGCTTAAATTAATCAACTCTATCCGTTGTTTCGTCTATTATTGTACCATATCATTTTCCGGAGCGCAAGTGTCAACCCGCAAAATTAGTATGCCACAATTCCCCTTATTCTAAAGATGTTTTTCAATTTCCTGAATAATTGTCTTTAACGCTTTGATTCTCGCATACTTTTTATCGTTGGATTCCAGCACAAACCATGGAGCATAGGTTGTATTTGTCTTTTGAAGCATCTCATCTACCGCCTCCTCATACAAATCCCATTTTTCCCGGTTCCTCCAGTCTTCATCCGTAATCTTCCACTGCTTTTCCGGCGTATTCTGACGAAACGTAAAACGCTCTAACTGCACGTCTTTATCAATCTGCACCCAGAATTTAATAATCACTGCGCCCCAGTCATAGAGTTCTTTTTCAAACTCATTGATTTCATTATAGGCCCGCTGCCAGTCATTTTCACTGCAAAAGCCCTCTAACCGTTCCACCATAACCCTGCCGTACCAGGTCCGGTCAAATATGGCAATATGGCCGTCCTTCGGCAGCCGGTTCCAGAACCGCCACAGATAATGCCTTGCCTTTTCATGGGGCAGCGGACTGGCAATGGGGTGTACCTCGTAACCCCGCGGGTCCAAAGCCGCTGCAATCCTTTTTATGTTGCCGCCCTTTCCCGCTGCATCCCAGCCCTCATAGGTGATGATAACCGGTATCTTCTTGCGGTAAATCTCGTTATGCAGATCCCGCAGCCGTTTCTGGCACGCCTTCAGCTCCTTCTTATACTCCTTGTCAGAAAGCGCCTTATCCAATACGATATCCGCCAGTTTAGCCTGTTCGTTCAGTGGAAATGTGTTCTGCAAAATCGGCACTGCATGAGGCTCGTTCCCCAGAGCGGTATCAATTCCCTCAAGAAGAAGCTCCAACATTTGCAGTTCCGCCCATTTCTTGTTCTTAGAATCAATGAGATACCATGGTGCAGAGGGGGAATTGGTCTCCTCTAAAAATTCATCATACACCTTGAGACACTTGTCATAATTCTTATTCTGCCACAAATCATCACCGCTTACGCGCCATTTGGTGTTCTTATCTTCTAAGAGTTCGTCAATCCGCTTTTTCTGCTCCTTCTCCCCAATATGGAAAAAGAATTTCATCAGCAGATAGCCGTTGTCCGTAAGCTGCCGCTCAAACCGCTTGATGCTGGTAATGCGCTGCTCATACTGCTTTTTCTTAAGCTTCCCCTTCAGATAGTCCCCCGTTACCTCGTCCATCCAGCTTCCGTCAAAGAACATAAACTGCCCCGCTTCCGGAATCCGCACAAAATGCCGGTACAAAAACGGTTTTCTCTTCTCCTCCTCGGAAATCTCGCTCATCACAGACACCTTGAAAAAGCGGGGGTCCATATTTTTGATGATTCTGCCTAAGACGCTTCCTTTTCCGGCTGCCCCCCAGCCTTCCAACACGACCATAACCGGCAGCTTTTTGTCCTTGATCGCAATCTGCTTCGCCGCTAACTTAAGCCTTGCCTCGTCTAAACGCCGATCTAATTCTTCCGCTGACGGCTTCTCTCCTGTTTTCCAATTTTTTAACATATGTACCCTCTCCTTTCGTTTTATATGCCGTTACATAAATCTGAACAAAATCATTCACAGGGAAAATACATTCCCCACTGCGCCCTTATGGCGTCTAACAGTTTCATCACCCGCAGAGTCTCCGCATGAGGAATCTCCTCACATTCCGTCTGCCCCGCGGCTATAGCCTTCATACAGGATAGCACTTCATATTCATAGCCGTTAATCTGCTCCGGTACAGGGGGCGCGGCAATCAGCCTGTGGTCCGCATCATACACACGAATTGCTTCACAGTTGTTGATATTGTGCACTTCAATATAGCCCTTCTCTCCATAGACCACGCCTAAGCGGTCTGTGGGGGACAGCATCGTGCTGTGAAGCACCGCCAGTTTGCCGTCCTCAAAAGTCAGGGTAACGCTATTGGTCCAATCCACCCCTTCCGGGGAAAATACAGCGTCTGCATCCACTTTAACCACCTTGCTGTGAAATACCATCAGGGCAAAATGAATGGGATATACGCCCACATCCAAAAGCGCCCCTCCGGCAAGCTCCGGCTTTACCAGCCTTTCCTTATGCCGCATGGCATAGCCAAGGTTTGCCATAAGGGAAACCGGCTCTCCAATGATTCCGCTGTCGATAAGCTGATTCAGCATTGTCCGGCTGGGCATATACCGGGTCCAGATTGCCTCGGCCAGCAAAAGCCCGCGCTCCTTCGCCATACGCATTAATTCCTCAGCTTGGCGGGCATTGACAGTAAATGTCTTTTCCAACAGCACATGCTTTCCATTTTCCAGGCACAGTCTGGCATGTTCATAGTGGTGGGAATGGGGCGACGCCACATACACCAGCTCCACCTCTTTGTCCCGCACTAATTCCTCATAAGAGCCATAAGCTTTCTGAAAGCCCCATCGGTCTGCAAACGCCTTCGCCCTGTCAAGACTGCGGCTGCCCACAGCATAAGGCTGAAGCTCTGCGTTCCTGTCACCCTGTCTTATCCCCTGTACCGCCTGCGCCATACTCTCTGCAATCTTACCCGGCGCCAGAATCCCAAACTTCATCAACCCCGCCTCCCATTAATTCATAAAAGAAAATATACTGCTGCAAAATACCCTCAAAGCCATGATAGCGTTTTTTCGGAAACCCTTTACGGTAGTGATTGGAAAGGGCCTGCCGGATATGGGTGTCCACAGGAAATGCCTGTAAATGATGCAGGGCAAATAAGCAGATACAATCCGCCACCTTCTCTCCCACGCCATATAACTTTAACAGTTCCGCTTTCGCCTCCTCATACGTCATCTGCTGAAGATTCTCAAGCCGTACCTGCCCCTTCGCTACTGCCGAAGCGGTGCGTACCACATATTTACTCCGATATCCCAGATTACACTCCATCAGGGCGTCCTCCGGAAGTTCTGCAAACGCCTCCGGTTCAGGAAAAGCATAGTAGACCTCTCCCGTCTCTGATATCCGCCGCTCCCCATATGCCCTGCATATATTCTCTATGCATCTTCTGATTCTTATTATATTATTCTGCTGGGAAATCAGAAAAGATACAATCATCTCCCATAAATCCTGCCGCAGAATCCTGATACCCGTTCCAAATTCCGCCGCCCGCTTAAGATAAATGTCCTTTTCATGAATCTGCGCAATATAATAAGAATAGTTCTCATCTAAACTAAAATATTGTTTCCAAAAAGCCTCGAAGTCTTCCTCGTCACAATAAAAGGTACACTCATCTCCTCTCTGCTCTGCCAGCAAAAAGCGGCTGCCGGAGAGAATCTGATATGCGCCGTCCTCCCGTACCCTCATGCGGAAACACTGTCCGGATTCACAAATCTGAGCCAGACTGAAGTGCTCTAACTGTCTTGTTATCATTGGCTGCTCACCTCATATCATTCCACATTTCCTCTTACTCTAAATTATAATATATCTTTCCCGCATCGTCCACTAAATTTACCGATAAATGGTTAAAAAAAGAAAGAGAATCCTTGTAAAAAATGTACGCACCCTTTATAATGGATTAAGATATTTTAATAGGAGGATTTTTTTATGCCAAAGCGAACAGATATACACAAGGTGCTGATTATCGGCTCCGGCCCCATTGTCATCGGACAGGCCTGCGAGTTTGACTATTCCGGCACCCAGGCGTGTAAGGCACTTAAAAAACTGGGATACGAGATTGTATTAGTCAACTCCAATCCCGCAACCATTATGACCGATCCGGAGACCGCAGACGTCACCTATATTGAGCCTTTAAATGTGGAACGGTTAGAGCAGATTATTGAGAGGGAGCGGCCTGACGCCCTGCTTCCCAACCTTGGCGGACAGTCCGGGTTAAACCTCTGCTCCGAATTATATAAAGCCGGCATCCTTGACAAATACAAGGTTAAGGTAATCGGCGTTCAGGTGGACGCCATCGAGCGCGGGGAGGACCGCATTGAATTTAAGAACACCATGAACAGCTTAGGCATAGAAATGGCCCGCAGCGAGGTCGCATACAGCGTAGAAGAGGCTTTGGCTATCGCAGAAAATCTGGGCTATCCCGTAGTGCTGCGCCCTGCCTATACCATGGGCGGCGCCGGGGGCGGCCTCGTATATAACAAGGAAGAATTAAAAACCGTCTGCGCCAGAGGCTTACAGGCCAGTCTGGTGGGACAGGTCTTAGTAGAGGAGTCCGTCTTAGGCTGGGAAGAACTGGAATTAGAGGTGGTAAGAGACTGCGAAGGCAATATGATTACTGTCTGCTTCATTGAAAATATCGATCCTCTGGGCATCCATACCGGAGACTCCTTCTGTTCCGCGCCAATGCTGACCATCTCCGAGGAATGTCAGAAGCGCCTTCAGGAGCAGGCTTATAAGATTGTCGATTCCGTACAGGTCATCGGCGGAACCAATGTACAGTTTGCCCATGATCCGGTAAGCGACAGGATTATTGTCATTGAGATTAATCCCCGTACCTCCCGATCCTCCGCTTTGGCCTCAAAAGCCACCGGATTTCCGATTGCGCTGGTATCGGCCATGCTGGCAACCGGGCTTACCCTCAAGGACATTCCCTGCGGAAAATACGGCACGCTGGATAAATATGTTCCCGACGGCGACTATGTAGTAATCAAATTTGCCCGCTGGGCCTTTGAGAAATTTAAAGGCGTGGAGGACAAGCTAGGCACCCAGATGCGGGCTGTCGGCGAAGTCATGAGCATCGGCAAGAATTTCAAGGAAGCCTTTCAGAAGGCAATCCGCAGTTTAGAAACCGGCCGGTACGGTCTGGGACAGGCAAAGAATTTTAACGCCCTCTCCAAAGAGGAGCTGCTGCAAAAGCTGATTACCCCTTCCAGCGAGCGTTATTTTATCATGTATGAAGCCCTGCGCAAGGGCGCCACTGCGGATGAAATCTTTGAACTGACCAAAGTAAAACACTATTTTATCAACCAGATGAAGGAGTTAGTGGAGGAGGAGGAAGACCTTCTCAAGTCCAAAGGCTCCATGCCTTCCGACAGCCGGTTGATTGCCGCTAAGAAGGATGGATTTTCAGATAAATATCTAAGCCAGCTTTTGGAGGTTCCGGAGGAAGACATCCGTAACAAAAGAATTGAGTTGGGCGTTGAAGAAGCCTGGGAGGGCGTGCATGTAAGCGGTACGGAAGACAGCGCTTACTACTACTCCACCTACAATGCAGAGGACAAAAATCCGGTATCAGACAAGAAGAAAATTATGATACTCGGCGGCGGTCCTAACCGGATCGGCCAGGGTATTGAGTTTGATTACTGCTGTGTCCACGCTGCTCTTGCCCTTAAAAAGCTGGGCTTTGAGACCATTATCGTAAACTGTAACCCGGAAACGGTATCTACCGATTACGACACCTCCGACAAGCTGTATTTCGAGCCTTTAACCTTAGAGGATGTGCTGAGCATTTATAAGAAAGAAAAACCGTTGGGCGTCATTGCCCAGTTTGGCGGCCAGACTCCCCTTAATCTGGCGGCGGAGCTTGAGAAAAACGGCGTGAAGATTCTGGGAACCTCCCCGTCTGTCATAGATTTGGCGGAGGACCGGGATTTATTCCGCGCCATGATGGAAAAGCTGGAGATTCCTATGCCGGAATCCGGAATGGCTACCACTGTGGAGGAAGCCACCGCCATTGCCAACCGGATTGGCTACCCGGTTATGGTCCGCCCTTCCTATGTATTAGGCGGACGGGGCATGGAGGTTGTCTATGATGACGAAAGCATGGCCGGTTACATGAAGGAGGCGGTAGGCGTAACGCCTGACCGGCCAATCCTGATTGACCGTTTCTTAAACCACGCTTTGGAGTGCGAGGCAGACGCTATAAGCGACGGCTCCCACGCCTTTGTACCGGCTGTTATGGAGCATATCGAGCTGGCCGGCGTACATTCCGGCGACTCGGCCTGTATCCTGCCCTCGGTACACATATCGCCGGAGAATCTTGCTACGATTAAAGAATACACCAGAAAAATTGCGGAGGAAATGCATGTTAAGGGACTGATGAACATGCAGTATGCCATTGAAAATGGAACGGTCTATGTATTAGAGGCCAATCCGAGAGCATCCCGTACCGTACCTTTGGTTTCCAAGGTGTGCAACATCCGCATGGTGCCTCTGGCAACGGAAATCATCACCAGCGAGCTGACCGGCAGACCTTCTCCCGTACCCGCCTTAAAAGAACAGGAGATTCCGTATTATGGCGTGAAGGAGGCTGCCTTCCCATTCAATATGTTCCAGGAGGTAGACCCGGTATTGGGACCGGAAATGCGCTCTACCGGCGAGGTGTTAGGCCTTTCTCCCTCCTACGGGGAAGCATTTTATAAGGCGCAGGAAGCCATCCAGTCCAAGCTGCCCTTAGAGGGTACCGTACTGATTTCCGTCAACCGGAAGGATAAAGCGGAGGTGGTGGATGTGGCAAGAAGCTTTGCCGAAGACGGTTTCCGCATTGTTGCCACCGGCAACACCTATGAGCTGATTACCCAGGCGGGCATTGCCGCAGAAAAAGTAAAGAAGCTCTATGAGGGCCGTCCCAATGTGTTAGACTTAATCACCAACGGCGATATTGACCTGATTGTCAATTCCCCGGTGGGCAAGGACAGCGTAAATGACGACAGCTACTTACGAAAGGCCGCCATCAAGGGCAGAATCCCTTACATGACAACCATTGCCGCAGCAAAGGCAACCGCAGACGGCATACACTATGTAAAGACGCATGCCAAGGGAGAGATTAAATCCCTTCAGGCATTGCACAGCGAAATCCGCGATAAATAATATTACCGGACATACAAAATCCCCGGACTGTGTTCCTGCACATTCCGGGGATTTTTCTTTCCTGCAATTATTTTTTACTATTTATGTACTTCATTTCTTTCTCCCCCACAGGCAAAGCATAATCCAACAAAAAGTATGTTAAACTTACCGCTACTAGATTACCGTCAGAACGCCCAGAGATTTTAATAAAAGGACCACCAACAGTACCGGTGCAATATATTTAATCATTACCACATACAGCTTTTCCCTGTTGAATTTCTCTCCGTTTTTCTCTACCTCGTCTATGATTGTCTTCGGCTTTAAAATCCAGCCTGCCAGAATACAGGTGCCAATGGCCACTACCGGCATCAGGCAGTTGTTGCTGATATAATCCAGAATATCCAAAATCTGCGCCGTCGCTCCGGTGGGAAGGCTTACCTCAAAATACCAGACATTATACCCAAGGCAGACCACAATTCCCCCTGCCAGGGCAATCAATCCCTCTAATATGGTCGCCTTTGTCCGGGACATATGAAAATGGTCCATAAAGCTGGAAACCACCGCTTCCATGACGGAAACCGCGCTGGTAAGGGCCGCAAATAACACCATGGCAAAGAACAGGCAGCCAATCAGGTTTCCAACCCTCCCCATAGCGTCAAACACCTTGGGCAGCGATACAAACATCAGGCCCGGCCCCTGAACGCCCATGCCCTCCCGGCCCATAAAGGTATAGACGCCGGGAATAATCATAACCCCGGCTAAAAATGCTACCGCCGTATCAAAAATCTCAATCTGGTTAATGGACTTTACCAGATTGGCGTCATCCCGCACATACGAGCCATAAGCAATCATAATTCCCATGGCCACGCTCAAGCTGAAAAAAAGCTGTCCCATAGCGTCCAACAAGACCGTAAAGAACTGTTTTACCGTCAGGCCCTTTATATCCGGTATGACATACACCGCAAAGCCCTCTAATCCGGTTCTTGTCGTGCCGCCGTCGGTATGCTTAATCGTCAGGGCAAAAACGGCAATCCCGATAACCAACAGCAGCAGCAACGGCATAATAATCCGGGAAGATTTTTCAATTCCCTTATTGACGCCCTTATATATAATCACCGCTACTGCAATCAGAAACACCGCCATCAGGATAACCGGCTGCCACTGGGAGGTGATGTAACCGGTAAAGTATCCGTCCGCCGCCGTACGGCTCCCCTCCCCGGTAAGATACGCGATAAAATATTTGACTACCCAGCCACCGATTACGCAGTAATACGGCAAAATGATAACCGGCACCAGACAGGCCAGTACCCCTAAAAAGCCCCATTTCTTGCTCAACTGCTTATAGGCTGTCAGCGGACTTTGTTTGGTCTTTCTTCCTATCGCTACCTCTGTGGTCAGCAGCGTAAATCCAAAGGTTAATGCGAGTATCAGATAAACCAGCAGAAACAGACCGCCGCCATCCTTAGCCGCCAGATAGGGAAACCGCCAGATGTTGCCTAAACCCACAGCGCTTCCTGCCGCCGCTAACACAAAACCAATGGAACCCGAAAAGGAATTTCTGTTTTTCTCTTTTTTCATATTGTCTTTCAGAATGTTACCATTCTCCCCCTTATCCTATTACTTTGTTCCTTAGATTAGCATACCTCCTTCGAAAAAACAACCACTTTCTATTATCTTTCCGCAAAATACATTATGTCAACTAACGGTTCAGCCACCAGACGCCCAAATTTAGATATGCCGCAAAGGTAACCCAAAGCAGATAAGGGATGATTAAATATCCGGCGGCCTTTGAAATATCCGAAAAGCTGCGCCAGGTCAGGTAAACTAACAGCCACAACAGCAGTATCCAGAAAAAAGAAAACAGATACCAGCCAAAGTCAAAGAAAAATACCGGCCAGAGGAAATTTACCGTAAGCTGGTAGCTGTAAAGCACAATGGCGTCCGCTACTACCTGTTCTTCCGCGCCGGAAGTGAGTACAAGATAAGAGGCAATGCCCATCAGTATGTAAAGCACCGTCCACACCACAGGAAACACCCAGCCCGGCGGGGATAAGGGCGGCTGCTTTAACGCGGCAAAGATTGCCATACCGCCTCTTGTCAGAAATGCAGAGATACCGCCTACAATTAAGGGAACCGCAATACATTTAATCAGGGTGAGCTTGTTAGATTTCATTGTATACCTCCTTTTCCCGGCAAACGCTTATCCATCTGCCGCCTCTTCTATAACAATATGCCGTTTGGAGATAACATATAACTGAAAGAACGGAACCTTTCCGATAAATATATGGAATAATCTGCTTAAAAATACGGCATAATAAGACCAAAATATTTTGGAGGTATAATCATGGAAAAAGATGATACAGTCCTGTTATTAAAGGAATGTGATTCCGGCACCAAAATGGCAACGGCATCCATTGATGAAGTGTTAGACCGGATTCAGGATTCCAATATGAAACAGCTTCTAATCGAGAGCAGAGAACATCACGAAAAATTAGGCAACGACCTTCACTCCCTGTTGATTAAACATGGCAGCGAAGAAAAAGACCCCAATCCTATGGCAAAGGGCATGTCATGGCTTAAGACAAACATGAAGATGAATATGGACCAAAGCGACGCCACAGTGGCAGAGCTGATTACAGACGGCTGCGATATGGGCGTGAAATCCCTTTATCGGTATATGAACCAGTATCAAGCCGCCGACGGCACTTCAAAGGATATCTGCAAGCGGCTTATTAACATTGAAGAAAAACTGCGGGACGACTTGAGAAAATATTTGTAAGGACATTCTATGGAAGTAACGCTGCGTACAGATACCGCGCTGTGCAGTTGATATGTTGTACAGATGATATGCCATGTAGCTGATAGGTTATACAAATAATATAAGACACAAGTAAGTAAACAGGCCGCCCCGCACTGTAATTAAGCGCCGGGCGGTCCCATTACTCTGTCTTTTCCTCATAAGTCTGCTGAAAAATCTGCCGCTTAATCACATAAATATCAGAAAAATCTTCCGGGCGGATTGCCATATAGTCCCCAGGCCGCCCCAGATAATAATCCGCATTATTTTCCACAGGAAAAATCTTTGTCCTGCGCTGCAACTCCTTAGCATAGATTCCGGCGTCAGCCTTGGGATAACACAGATTGGCGGATTCATCCAGACTGATATACTCGCCGGTTGACATAATCTGGGCTTCCGGCAGAAAATCCAACATCTGCTCAAACACATCCAACGCCTCCTCACTGGCGTCATAGGTCCGCTCAAATTTCTCCCGCTTCATATCATAGACCTCGCCCCGGCAGCCAATCATAATATAGGTGTCCGGGTCCGCCTTTACTATAACGCCGGACTCATTCTCCAGTGAACGGATACAAATTTCCTCCTCTTTTTCGGCCAGCTTCATGGTTTCCACAAAGGCCCAGGGGATTTTCTTTTTCACATACTGCTTCATAAACGGAATATCTCCCTCATGCGCCCGTCCATAGTCCGCAGCTTCAATATATTCACATTCTTCAAAATATCCCGCCGCCTTATTCATCAGATATTCCAAAGTATCCTGTATCTCCAATTCCGACATTTCCACCTTCAAAATGGCAGAGGAAATCCGTCCGCAGGCCGCCTGGGCATTGCCCTTTACCAGACCGGATTCCGGCATGACAAAATCCAGAAATTCCAAAGCCCGCAGGCGTCTCGTATCACTGAAAAAACAAATCCTGTCCTCCTCCTGCTCCTTCCAGAACAGCAACAGATAATGACAATCCAGTGTCTTCATATACTCCGCATAATCAAATATTTTGTCGGCGGAAAAATCTGTCTCTAACATCTGGTTTGAAAGCTCTCTGTAGATTTCCTCCTCAACTCCGGCAATCCACAAGCCTTCCTTCTCATAATAATATCCCACAGTAAATCCGGGCAGATTGACATTTTCCTGTTTTTCAAATCCATATTGTCTCATGTCTCTTACCATTTTCCTTCTTATTATGATTTTAAATTTTTAATATTAATAAACAAATTTAACGATGTTAGAAACATACAAATACACCCACCTATAATACATGGATAGATATTTTGTAATTTTCCTACCAAATACAACAATGATATTATGAAAACAGCTATTCCACTCACACACTGTAATATTGAAATTCCAATTATTATTTTATTCATCTGCTTCATATAATCCCCACCATACTTTCTTATTATTTTTTGTATCAACAACTTAATTTTAAGCATTTACCTATTATAGTCTGTTTTTTATCACATTTATTCAGGCAGTATTTTATTTGCAAATTTCTGGAAGCTCCTGCTTACATGCGTAAAATGCAGGACTGCTTCCTTCTCCCTAATGTCAACCACCTTGGCGTATACCCCGTTGAAAAATGCCTTTCCTTCTCTGCCAGCCGCAAATACCTCCACATCAGCATAAAGCTCTAACTGGCCATACGCTGCCTTCGGATTGTCCGGGTTCTCTGTCTTTAGCTCCTCTGTCTCATAACCGGCTTCCGGGTTTACCGGCGCATAATCTGTCTCCACCTCCTCCCCGTAACCGGTTTCCGATACCGGCAGTAAAGTTACCACAGCGCGCTTTCTGGAAAACTGGGACAGCACCGCCATGACCGGCTCCTCCGCCACAGTCTTCTTCTCAATGGGATACAGGTTAAAGACCGTCCATTCCGTTACCGGTTTTAGCACATCGAAATCTACATTTTCAATTCTGCACTGATAGTCGCCGCCAATGCCTACAACCTCACCGACGGAAATCGGCTTATGCACTCCCTTAGCTGCAATAAAAATCCGGTTATGCACTTCCACAGAACAGGAAATGGTATCTAACGCCTGTTTGGAAACCAAAATCTGTCCCCCTACGCTATACCCCTCAATCCGGGAACATTCATTGACTGCCTGTCCGATTACGCTATATCTCATCACTTTTTCCGAACCGACATTGCCAATAAACACTTCTCCCCAGTGGATACCAATCCCCATTTCCAATGACGGATAACCCCGTTCTTCACAATAGGCGTTGACCTCTCCCATACAATTCTGCATGTTAATCGCCGCCGCCACTGCATCTGCGGTTTCATTTTCTGAGACTAACGGTGCGCCGAATACGGCCAGAATCCCATCGCCCAGAAACTCAATGATGGTTCCTTTGTATTTTGTGATAATATCAACCATTTTACTGAAATGAAAATTCAAAAGCTGGGTGACTGCCTCCGGCTCTAACTCCTCGGAAATAGAAGTAAACCCCCGCAAATCTGCCAGCATAACCGCCAGTTTCTTTTTCTCCCCGCCAATAGCCGCGCCTTCCGGGTGCTCTAAGATAAACTCTAACACCTGGTCGGAAAAATATCGTCCAAACACCTGATACAAAAGCTGATTTCTTGATTCTAATTTCTGGTTCAGCCGCACAATCTCCTTGGCGGCCTGCAAATCCATAGCCTGCTTTTGCAGTACCTTTTCATAGTTCCTTGTCACCTCATGCTGCCACGCCACCTGTTCGATTCTTAATATGGAGGCGTGGGAAAAAGGTTTCTCCACCACCACCATACCGCCCCGGAGAAAGCATTGTTCATCCACTTCCTGGCTTCTTTCCCCAATCATAAAAAAGAGGGGAACGCCTGCTAAAAACTGCTGCATTTTCAGAAAAGACACTGACTGGAAGTCCTCCTCCACAGCCGTCTGGTAGTCCATAATCACCAGGGAGGGCATACTGCCACCGATTGCCGCCTCCTGATTGCTATTTTCTACCGCTCGCTTAACCGCCGCAAAGGAAAGCATACAAAGAGCGCGCATACTGCCGGTGGAATTAATCCTGCGCTGCGCCTCTAACATTTCTCTCCTGTCGCTTCCAATTACCCAAATCTGTTTTTCCATTATCCACTCTCCGGACTTATATCATTTACTCTACAACCAGGAATGCCATGTGCCGGTCCTGTCGTTCTTCATCTGGGCGCCGGAAGCCGCCTTACACTTATCACACAACGTACCGGTTCTGATTGGCGCACCGCACTGCTGGCAGGATACCCGTATAGGTGAATTTTTGGGGATTTCCAAATACTCGTCCCTGAAAAAATATTCTATAATCCTTCTGGGTACTCCCGTATCCCGCTCAATCACAAGAGCTGAAGCGGCTCCCGCCTTTTCTAAATAGTTGCGGATGGTCTGAAAATCATCATAGTTATCCTTTCCGCAGCGTTCACACTGAAAAGTACCCCTTGTCACATTGCGCAAATCTTTACAGCCGCAATACTCACAGGCCAGGGGAATCCGGTTCATCCGAAAGGCATTGGACTCCCTGCCCCGGTTCTGGATTGTCCTTCTCGTGTTCTGCATTAGTCCTTCCCCGCCGCCGGCCGGTCTTTTGCCCTTATGCTTATCTAAATTGCCGTTCATTTTATTCTTTTCCGGATTGGCTTCGGCCTTATCCTTTTCCGGACTGCCGTTTATTTTTTCTCCTCCGGCGGACGCCTCCTCATCTGCCGACAAAGCGGTATCCGGCAATAATTGTTCAAGCTGTTCCCGCAAATCGGAAAACGCCCTTACCGGATTATTATAGTAGGAAATCATCTGCACATTATTCAGATAAAACCGAAAGGTCTCATTTAGCGCCATTTTCTGAATCTGAAACGGTATAATCTTCTTCCGGTTGCAGATTGCGCTGTCAATCTCTTTTTCAACCCAGATGGAATCCTGGGAAGTGGGGGACAGCACCAGCAAGAACACATCGCAATTCTGGATGGCTAAAGGTATCTCCCTTGCATAGCTGGAGCCGGCCGGTATCATCTCCGGCGCTTTCCAGTATCCAACCCCCATCCGGTCCAGTTCCTCGGTAATACGACGGACAAATTCTCTGTCTTTTGAGCTATAACTGATAAATACGGAATTTTGCTCTGTCATATCCATTCCTCCCTGACAGTCCTTATCCTTCTGCTACTACGCGGTTTCGCCCGCTTCTTTTTGCTTCATACAGCCGCAAATCGGTAAATTCAATATTAGCGCTGATTGGCTGCTGCGGGTCAATCTGGCGCACGCCGAAGGACATTGTCACCTTAATATCCTGTCCCTCAAAATGACATACCGAATCCATGATTTTCTTTCGGATAGTCTCCGCCCGACGGGCAGTTTCTTCCTCGGTATGCTTCAAAAACAATAGCAAAAATTCTTCTCCGCCCCATCTGGCAACCTCACCGTCTTTTCCTACGCCCTCTTTCAAAATCTGCGCCACATGCTTTAATATGACGTCGCCTCCGTTGTGGCCGTAGGTATCATTCACCTTTTTAAAGAAATCAATATCACACATAACAAAGGATGCGGTCTCGGTCTTCAACCGTTCTTCCACAACATCCCCAAAATAATTAAAAAATCCACGCCGGTTCTTTAATCCGGTCAATGGGTCCTCTGTGGATTCCCGATATAACATGTCTGATTCTAAAGTCTTCGCGCTGAATACGGCCACTAACGCCAAATGCTTTACATCCTGATCGTCAAATCCACTATTCTCATCCTCTCCCAATTTGTTAATCGCCTGATATGCGCCAATCACTTCGCCTCTTGCATTCGTTACCGGCATACAGAGAATAGAGCGGGTGACATAACCGGTTTCCTTATCCACCTGCGGATTAAAGCGGAAATCCTCATAGGGATTGTTAATCACAATGACCTCTTTGGTCGTTATGGAAGCGCCTACAATTCCGCTCCCCTCAGGCACTGTAATCCGTCCGCTGTCTGATGCAGCCAACGTCCAGTATTGGTGTTTGCTTTTATCCCAATACCAGAAGGAGGCCCGTTCCGAATTTACCAGTGTTCTTCCCAAATCTGTCAGCAGCCGGATTGTGGCGTCGAACTCCTTCTCATCCACCAGCTGATTCATATAATAAAATATTTTCTCAAGCATTTCCTCTGCCTGCATAGGTTTCCTTGTCTCCATATTATCCCCTCCGCTGTATCATTTCTTCAAAATTCTGCTCTAAATATCTTAAGGACCGCCGCTGGTTCTCCGGCAGAGTCGTCTCAATCAGCACACTACAGGAATCAAAATACTGTCTCCGGTAATCCATAAAACGCTGCCAGTCAATCTGCCCGTCTCCTAACGCTAAGTGCTGGTCCCGCTTCAGATTATTATCATTGATATGAATATGCCGGATATAGGGGGCTAACGCATCTATCCATTCCTGCATCGGGGTAGTGGAAATGCTGGCATGCGCATAGTCAAAACATATCCCGTAATTATCATAAATGCGAAGCCGCTCTGAGACAGCCGCCAAAAAATCCGGATCCGTATCAAACATATTCTCTAAATAAATATCCGTATCCGGATAACGCTTTAAGAGACATTCCAAAAACTCTACCGTCATTTCTACAGCCCGCCGGTCGTATTCCACCCCGGACAAAACCGGGCTGATGTTTGTGTGGAACACCACGCCTTTCACGCCTAAGCGCACAGCAATTTTCATACTCTGTTCCATGCGAAATTCAGAAATCTCCCGGATTCTGGGATCATAACTGAACACCACAACATCGAAAAAGGCTCCATGCATGGTGCTTCCCGCCGGAAGCCCGATCTGCTGATAAAATTCCACCAGACGGTTCATTTCCTCTGTATCTTCTAATATCTCCGGATTATAAAAATCGTTAATTTCAAAACCTACGCCATATTCTTCCGCAAGTTTTTGATGTTCTTCAATCTCCTGCCTGCGAACGACAATCAATAATTGTCCCATATCCCCCTTTTTCCTCCCTGTTCCGCATTATATGAACGCCTAATAAATGTATTATACTATTTTTCAGGCCACAAATCAATGTGCCAGGAAACTGTTGTTTAATATAATTTTTTGTTTAATCCTGTACGGAAATGCACAACATAAAACCAGCGTATCCTATTGCTATGATACGCTGGTTCATCACATCTTTGTTCTGTTAGAAAACCAATCCATCCGGATCAATGTTCATATCGAATCCGAATATGATTATTTCCCAACCGATTCATATACTGCTTCATACATTCTGCCCATGTCTTTCCATGTAAAGGTAATGGTTTTGCTATCTTGTTCCAGCATTTCCTTAGTCTGCAAATCTTTCCAACCTACAAACCGATAACCTTCCGCAGGTTCCGGAGCGGTAATGGTAATCTTATTCTGCCTATCTACATTATAACTCTCTACCTGTCCGCCATCACCGGTAGACATAATTGTTGTCTTCACTATGGCTGCATACTCGTCATTTCCACCGTAGGTTATCCAGCCGCTTCCTAATTTAACCCGCTCCGGATTATCTACCTTAGCAACAACGGCCCATACCAGACGATTTTTAATCCATCTGTTAATCGGACAACTATTCTCTACATTCCCATAGTTATTATTCCCGTAATAATGCTGCCACCGTCCGCTATTTGTACATGTTGCTGTAGTTTGTTCTTCATTAATGCTCCAGTTATGTCCGTTACCCGCCTGTATGTTAATCAACTTTTTGGCCGTACATCCATCTTTTTCACACTCATGGTAAACAAATTTGAATGAACAGTTATCGTTTACCTCATCATCGCCAACCACTTTTCCGGTTTCTTTCACTCCCGGATCACTTGCAAGACTGAGTGATGTAAGAGCAACTTCTTCTGCATTATATACATGCACATCCCCATCCCACTGATGACCGGTTGCCGGAATCGTATACTGCGTCTTTTCATAGCCGCAGGTATTACATTTTACAGTTGCAACGCCTGATTTCTCACAGGTAGGCTCCACAACAATCTTTTCTACATCAAAATCATGGCCGATTGCCGGGGTCGTAGGTATCTTCTTTGTATCTCCACAATATTCACATACCTCTGTTTCCGTACCCATGGCAGTACAAGTCGCATCCGTTGTCGCAATAACTTCATACTTATGACCGCCGTTAGAAGGAATCGTCGCTGTCTTCTTCTGGTCGCAGCGCAAACATTTTACTGACTTATGACCTACTGTTACACAGGTTGGCTCCTCGTCAATCACCCACTCGCCGGAAAAATCATGGCCTAATGCCTTAATCTCATCTACAATATCCTTTTTCTCATGACAACGGGTACATTCCGTTGCCGTATAACCCTTTGTCGTACAAGTCGGCTCTACTGTAACTTCTTCCCAGTTATGACCTGTCGGCTGTGCAACTATACGGAAGAATACCTGCCCGCAGACCTCACACTCTGAATACTGCTTACCATAGTCGTTGCAGGTAGCCTCCTGTAACTTTGTGGGTACCAGCTTATGTTCAAGCACCGGAATACTCTGTACTTCCTTCTTGCCACATACCGTACAAACCCGTTCCTGTCTGCCCGGCGCTGTGCAAGACGCCTGACGTGTTATATTCCAATCTCCATAAGTGTGGTCAGCAACCGCCGTCTTACGGGTTTCCCCGCTGCCACATACCTTACAGGTTCTTACTTCAATCCCTTCATTCTGACAGGTTGCAGAAGTCTTCACTGTCCATTCACCCATATCATGGGCTTTCTTTGTGCCTGCCTTGGTACGGGTCACCTGCTTCTGACAGCGGTCGCATTTTGCTGTCTCGGTTCCGTCTTTCTCGCAGGTAGCGTCATTATTATATACATAATGCGTATAACTATGTCCTAACGCGGGTATTACAGACGCTGGAGCAGCATAGCCGCAACGGGAGCAACGGCCTCCCCGCGTAATCTTCCCAGGGGTTTCGCAGGTTGCATCTACTTTCTCCACATCTTTCATATCATGGCCAAGCGCCTCTATTGTCTCTGTCTCAACCGCACTACACTCTGCGCAAACCCGCTCCTTAGTGCCTGTTGTTGTACAGGTTGCCGCTGTCTTCACTACCCATCCACTAAAGCTATGCGGCTTCTTTGTTCCACTCATTTCACGAGTATTCGTCGCATCGCAACGGTCACATTTTGCTGTCTCAGTTCCGTCTTTCTCGCAGGTAGCGTCATTATTAGCCTTATAATCCGAAAAGCTATGACCTAATGCTGAACCCACACTTATACGGGTGTCGGTTGCACCGCAACGGTCGCACTTTGCTGTCTCTGTCCCATCTTTCTCACAGGTTGCGTCCTCGTTATATACATAATTTGTAAAACTATGTCCTAATGCTGGAATCTCTTCCGGTTTCACTGTATGCCCGCAACGGGAACATGTGCTGTTATAACTTCTCTGCCCCGGCTGGGTACAGGTTGCCGGAATCTCTTCCACAGACTCTACAACATGCCCTAAAGCCGGAATCTCTCTGGTCTCTTTATACCCACATTGTGAACAGGTTCTTGTCTCCTCCCCGGCGGCTGTACAGGTTGCCGCTGTTGTTTCTTTCCAGTCACCCATCTTATGGGAAAGTTTTGAGCCTGTCACCGTCCGGGTGCGTGTCACGCCACAGTTATCACATTCTGCTGTTTCCGTTCCATCCTTTTTACAGGTTGCATTGTCATCAGAAACATACTGGGTAAAGCTATGCCCGGTTGCCGGAATAATCTCAACATCCGTCTTAGCGCCACAACGCACACAATGTCTGGACTGTAAACCCTCTTTTGTGCAGGTTGCCGCTCTATCTACTGTACTGTTTGCCGCATACTGATGGCCTAATGCAGGAAATTCTAATTTTTCCACCACCCCGCAAGTCGAACAAATCATCCTCTGTAAACCATTCTCCGTACACGTGGCAGCTTTTATCGTTTCTGTCACATCAAAACTATGCGTATGCTCTGACTGTATAGACGCATCATTATTCTTTATTTCTACCTTAAGAAGTTTACTATAAGTACTTTCCTTGCCCTCTGGAACCTCAATGACCGCTTCAGAATGAATACCTTTCAGCGCATTCTTGCCGACTTTTTCCAGCTTTGTACTTACAATATCAATCTCGCTTAACTTTTTACAGTCCTTAAATGCATTCTTGCCAATAACCTTAAGTTCTTTGTTCGTGTCTACGGATTTTAGTTTCTTATATCCCTTAAAGGCATTGTTACCAATCTCTGTTACCTTAAATGTACATCCGTTCTTTTTGACCGTATCCGGCATCTCTATAAGCACCAGCTTCTTGGATTTGGCGCCAATCAGGGAAACTGTACCTGATTTCTTTGATACGGAAACCACCTTATAGCGATACTTTCCACTGGTAAAAATACTGCCTGCCTTCAAACTGGTTCCGGCCGCATTGGCAGGTATTACGCCGCCCCCAAAGACGGTGCCGATTACCAATACGATTGTCATGATGATAGAAATAATCCTCTTTCTCAATCTCATACAATCCCCTCCCTTTCATTTATCCCCTAATCAACACGCTATTCATATGTATTATCCGTTAGGTAGCCCCATTATAACATAGGCTGTTCATTTTTGCCATGCACGTTTTATACAAATTCCGTTCCAATTTTTAACAGATGTTTCAACGGACATATGTATTTGTTCAGGCAATTCGATTTGATTTTCCTGAGTAAGGTCCTGATTATACAATATAAAACCAGCGTATCCTATTGCTATGATACGCTGGTTCATCACATCTTTGTTCTGTTAGAAAATCGATCCATCCGGATCAGTGTTCATATGGGACCCAAATATTATTTTCCAACCGATTCATATACTGCTTCGTACATTCTGCCCATGTCTTTCCAGGTAAAGGTAATGGTTTGGGCCTTGTCATCAACTACGGTTTCGCTGTCTCCTTCTACCATTTTATCAGTCTGCAAATCTCTCCAACCTACAAACCGATAACCTTCCGCAGGTTCCGGAGCGGTAATGGTAATCTTATTCTGCCTATCTACATTATAACTTTCTACCTCGCCGCCATCACCGGTAGACATAATTGTTGTCTTCACTATGGCTGCATACTCATTATTGCCACCGTAGGTTATCCAGCCGTCGCCTAACTTAATCTGCTTTGCATCTTTTACTGTAACAGCAACAGCCCATACCAGACGGTTTTTAATCCATCTGTTAACCGGACAATCAGTCATTACATCGCCATATTCATCCTCGCCATAATAATGCTGCCACCATCCGCTATTCGTACATTCAGCTGTAGTCTGATCTTCATCTATTTTCCAGCTATGACCGTTACCCTTCTGAATATTAATCAGCCTCTTAGCCTTACAACCCTCATTCTGACAGCCCTCATAAATCAATCTGAATGAACAGTTTTCGTTCACCTCATTATCATCAACCACTTTTCCGATTCCTTTTGCCCCCGGATTCTCTGCAATGTTGGATGATGCAAGGGTATCTTCATCTGCATCATAAGCGTAAACTGGCCCTCCCCATGTATGACCGGTTGCAGGAACCGTATAGCTGGTATTTTCATATCCGCAATCTTTACATTTTACCGTTGCCCTACCCGGTTCTTCACAGGTTGGATTTTTGGTGATCGTTTCCTTCTCAAAGTCATAATTATGACCTTTTGCCGGAATGGTCTCCGTCTGTGTAAGTCCGCAATATTTACACTTCTTTGTCTTAACTCCCCATGAAGTACAGGTCGGTTCTGTGGTAACGACAGGCTCTTCAAAAGAATGTTCCGTTCCGTCAGAAGGAATCACATCTGTCTTCTTGCTGTCACAACGAGAGCACTTTATAGAGCGCAGTCCGGTCTCTTTACAGGTCGGTTCTTTCTCAACCACCCATTTTCCGCTGCTGTAATCATGACCTAACTTCTTTTCTGTTATAACTACATCTTTCTTCTCATGGCAACGGGTACATTCTGTAACTGTGTATCCATCCGTTGTACATGTTGCCGGTACGGTAACTTTCTGCCAGTCATGGCCTAAAGGCCTTGCCGGTTCTCCATTCTCATTGATGATATGGAAGAATACCTGACCGCACTCGGTACATACAAAATATTGCTTGCCATAATCCGTACAAGTAGCCGGCTGCGAATTGGTCTTCTTTAACTGATGTTCCGGAGCCGGCATATATTCTCCTGCCTTCTTGCCGCAAACTTCACAAATCTTTGACCAATATCCCGGCGCTGCACAGGAGCATGGCTTATTGTCAACATACCGGTGCTCGCCCGTAGCCGGAATTACTTCTGTCTCCTTGCTCTCACAGCGTGAACACTCTCTTGATCTCTGCCCCGGCGCTGCACAGGTTGCCTTCTGATCTATTACCCATTCGCCTGAATAATCATGGCCTAATGCTTCTTCAGTCACTATTATATCTTTCTTCTCATGACAACGGGTACACTCCGTTACTGTATACCCCTTTGTAGTGCAGGTTGGCTCTACGGTAATCGTCTTCCACTCATGACCTAAGGGTTTCTGTTCGGATATTACATTAAAGAATACCTGGCCACATACCTCACATTCAAAATATTCCTTTCCATATCCAAGACAAGTAGGTTCCACAGACTTCGTCTTACGCAACTGATGCTTATCAGGCTCAATATCCTGACCGACTGCGTAACCACATACGGTACAAACCTTTTCCTTATATCCCGGCGCTTTACAGGAAACTGGATTCTGCTTTACAACCCACTCTCCAAAAGTATGCTCTTTCTTTGTGCCCGCCTTGGTACGGGTATCCGTCTTACCGCAGCGGTCACACTCCGCCGTCTCGGTTCCGTCCTTTGCGCAGGTGGCATCGCCATTATATACATAATTCGTAAAACTATGGCCTAATGCCGGAATAGACTCTGTCTGCCCCGCATAACCACAGCGTGAACACTTGCCCTCTAAGTACTTCCTGCCCGGTCTTGCACAAGTGGGCTCAATGTCTGCCACCGGCTGCATATCATGTCCAAGCGCATCTATTGTTTCGGTGTCTACTGCCCCACAGACAGAGCAAACACGCTCTTTGCTGCCCGGTAGCGTACAAGTTGGTTCTGTCTTCGTTGCCCAGTCTGCAAAACTGTGGGCTTTCCTTGTTCCACTGGCAGTGCGGGTGTCCGTCTCTTCGCAGCGGTCACACTTCGCCGTCTCGGTTCCATCGTTTGCACAGGTTGCATCGCTATTATATACATAATGCGTAAAGCTATGACCTAATGCCGGAATTTTCTTTATTTCTACGTATTCGCATTTTGAACATTTTCTTGTTTTTATTCCCGCATCAGTACATGTTGGTGCTTTAATTACTTTCCATTTGTGCATCTTATGAGGACACCTTGTGCCAACTTTATCTCTTGTATATGTTACCCCACAACTCTCATTATCGCACTCTGCTGTCTCAGTACCATCCTTGGCACAGGTTGCATCATTATTGTATACATAATTGGTAAAGCTATGGCCCGTTGCCGGAATCTCTACTTCCTTTGTCTCGCCGCAAATTGAACAAACCATCTTCTGCAAGCCGTTCTCTGTGCAGGTTGCGGGTTGTAACTCTTTCTCTTCAAAATTATGAGCATGTTCTGTCTGATCCGCCTTCTCTTTCTGTACGTCAGGCTTATCACTCTTTACCTCTGTTTTGAGAAGCTTGCTATAAGAATTCTCTTTTCCCTCCGGAACCTCTACCGTTGCCTCCGCAGCAATTCCTTTGAGCGCATTCTTGCCAACCTTTACCAGCTTTTTACTTTCGATATCAATCTCGCTTAACTTCTTACAGTCCTTAAATGCATTCTTGCCAATAACCTTAAGTTCTTTGTTTGTGTCTACGGATTTTAATTTCTTATATCCTTTAAACGCATTGTTGCCAATCTCCGTTACCTTAAAGGTATATCCGTTCTTTTTGACCGTATCCGGCATCTCCATAACCGCCAGTTTCTTGGATTTGGCGCCAATCAGGGAAACTGTACCTGATTTCTTTGATAAGGAAACCACCTTATAGCGATACTTTCCATTGGTAAAAATACTGCCTGCCTTCAAACTGGTTCCGGCCGCATTGGCAGGTATTACGCCACCCCCAAAGACGGTGCCGATTACCAATACGATTGTCATGATGATAGAAATAATCCTCTTTCTCAATCTCATACAATCTCCTCCCTTCTTTCATCCCTGTAGATACAGAATAACATACAATAAAATATGTAAAACCGCTAATTGTGTTCATTATAGCACACCCTTTTCCCTTTTACCATACACATTTTGCACAAATTCCGTTCCAATTTTTAACATATCTCCTAACGGACTTCTTAACGTTTTAAAGGCGGTTCCGCACAGACGGCAAAATCGCGGATTGTGTTGAATTTTCGCTTTTTTTGTGGTACATTAGGCATACGAATTAGTAAATTTTGGAAATCAGGGGTGCGGTATGACAAGGGAATATATAGGGGAAACCGTATACGAGGCGGCCAGACGGCGGCTTAAGTTTCTTTTTGAAGAATTTGATAACATTTACCTGTCCTTTTCCGGCGGAAAAGACAGCGGCCTTTTATTAAATCTTCTATTGGATTTCCGGAAACAATATTATCCTGACCGGACAATCGGCGTGTTTCATCAGGATTTTGAAGCCCAGTATACCGTTACCACAGAATATATAGAACGTACCTTTGAACGGATTCAGGATCAGGTGGAGCCCTACTGGGTGTGCCTGCCCATGGCGACAAGAACCGCTCTGAGCAGCTATGAAATGTACTGGTATCCATGGGATGACAAGAAAAAGGATTGCTGGGTCCGCAGTATGCCGGATAAGGACTATGTCATCAATCTGTCCAACAACCCCATCAGCACATACAAATACAAGATGCATCAGGAGGATCTGGCCAAGCAGTTCGGCCGCTGGTACCGAACGTCCCATGGCAACAGCAAAACCGTCTGCCTTCTGGGCATGCGGGCAGACGAATCCCTGCAAAGATACAGCGGCTTTCTCAATAAAAAATACGGCTATCAGAACGAGTGCTGGATCAGCCAGCAGTTTAAAGATGTGTGGTGCGCCTCTCCCCTTTATGACTGGACCGTAAACGACGTGTGGCACGCCCATTATAAATTTAATTATGACTACAACCATTTATATGATCTATACTATATGGCCGGACTTACCGCATCCCAGATGCGGGTGGCCTCCCCGTTTAACGATTACTCCAAAGATTCCCTAAATCTGTACCGGGTAATTGACCCGGAAATCTGGGTAAAGCTGGTCGGCCGGGTGCAGGGCGCCAACTTCGCCTGCATCTACGGAAAGACCAAGGCCATGGGCTATCGCAATGTCACTCTGCCGGAGGGGCACACCTGGGAATCCTTCACCAAATTTTTATTAAATACGCTGCCTGCCAGACTGCGAAAAAATTATATAAAGAAGTTCAATTCTTCCATTCTGTTCTGGCACAAGACCGGCGGCGGATTAGACGAGGAGACCATACAGGAATTAATCGACCATGGCTACCATATTCAGCGCAACGGAATATCCAATTACACTTTAAGCAAAAAGACAAGAGTTGTGTTTGTGGGGAAAATTCCCGACCAGACAGACGACATTAAGACCTCTAAAGACATTCCGAGCTGGAAAAGAATGTGCTACTGCATATTGAAAAACGACCATATCTGCCGCTTTATGGGTTTTGGCCTGACAAGGGAGCAGCAAAGGCAGATCGACTACATAAAAGGCCAGTATAAAAGCATTGAGGAGATGAATTATGGCGTATAAAAGTCCCGTTTACAACATTATTGCCGTACCAATCGATAAGATACAGGCAAACAACTACAACCCGAACACCGTCGCCCCGCCGGAAATGAAGCTGCTTTACGAGAGCATCAAAAACGACGGCTATACCATGCCCATTGTCTGCTACCACGACAGTGCGGAAGACAAGTATATTATTGTGGACGGTTTTCACCGCTACCGGATTATGTTAGAGCATGAGGACATCTATGAGCGGGAAGGCGGAATGCTGCCGGTTTCCGTAATCAACAAGGAATTAGACCAAAGAATGGCCAGCACAATCCGCCATAACCGGGCAAGGGGAACCCATGATGTGGAGCTGATGAGCAGCATAGTCAAAGATTTGCACGAATTAGGGCGCTCGGATGCATGGATTTCCAAACACTTAGGCATGGACAAGGACGAAATTCTCCGGCTCAAACAGATTACCGGTCTGGCCGCCCTTTTTAAGGACATAGACTTCGGACAGGCATGGAAACCGGTGGACGAAGAATAACCTCCCCGCAATCCTGCCTGTCCGGCATTTTTACCATATCTGATTCTCTGATTCCACACTGCCCTATCTGGCCGCCTTCGCCTCTTTCTCCTGCTTTAATACGGACTGGAAGGCCTTCATATCTTTTGCAATCTCACCGCTTAACAACAGCATACAAATCAGGTTGGGCACCGCCATCAACGCATTGGCAATGTCCGACAGATTCCACACCAGATCCAAAGTCTGGGTTGCGCCCACATAGGCGATCAGTGAGAAAAATATGCGGTAAACCATATTATATTTATGCGTTCCCAATATGTACTCAAAGGCTTTCTCTCCATGATATTCCCAGCCGAGAATCGTGGAAAAAGCAAACAGGGCAATCCCTATTGTCACCAGCCAGCCGCCGGCTTTTCCCAATACTGTCTCAAACGCCTTAATGGTAAGGGAGGAGCCCTCCACCAGCTCGCTGTACTGGAAGGAGCCGCCTTTATTGGTCTCGTCTACGCTGAAATTATATATGTTTTTGTCGTCTCCCTGCCAGGTACCGTCAATCATTACCGTACCGTCCTCTAAAATGGCCGCAGCCGCCGGTCCCGCTTCCACAGACGCAAGAGAATCTCCCTGCTTTTCTTTTGCAAAAGCGTCTGTAAACTGCACCTTATCCGCATCCCCGGCATAAGGCGTAAGCACCAGCGTTTCCTTATCCGATTGCAGGGTAACTTTATTGCCGTCAACAGCAATATCATACCGGATATCTTCATTTTCTCCGTCGTTATAGGAGGCTTCGATTACCAGCTGATCGCCCTCTACCGTATATATTCCCTGAGCTTTCTGGGCAGTCATGCCCAACACGCCGGAAGAGGCAATGGTAAGACCGGTGATCGTACATACCACAATGGTATCCCAGAAGGTACCGGTCATATTGATATAAGCCTGACGCACCGGATTGTCCGTAGTCGCTGCGGCAGCGGTAATGGCCGCCGAACCCATGCCGGCCTCATTCGAAAACACGCCTCTTGCCACACCGTAACGCATAGCGCCCATCATGGACGCCACCACAGTACCAAGCGCGCCGCCGGACACCGCTTTCACGCTGAAGGCCATGGAGAAAATCGTGGCAATCCCGGAAGGTAAATTACTAACATTTCCAATAATTACAACCAGGGCGCATATAACATAAAAGATTGCCATAACAGGAACCACCACAGAAGACACCTTGGAAATGGTCTTAATGCCGCCGACAATAATAATCAGGGCAAGAATAGTGATGACAATGCCCACAATCATCAACGGAACATGAAAGGTTTCATTTAATGCGGAAGCAATGGAATTGGCCTGCGTCATATTTCCGATACCGAAGGATGCCACCACCGCAAAAAAGGCAAAGAGCCAGCCAAGAATTTTGCCAAACGTCTTATTCTTTATCGCTTTTTTCATGGTGTACATCGGACCGCCGGACATTTCGCCCTTCTCATTTACCTCCCGGTATTTGATTGCCAGCATACACTCTGAAAATTTGGAGGTCAGCCCAAAGCAGGCGGAAATCCACATCCACACCAGCGCGCCGGGACCGCCGGATACCATAGCCGTCGCCACGCCGACAATATTTCCCGTACCAATCGTAGCCGCCAAAGCCGTCGTCAGTGCGGAAAACGGAGAGACATCTCCCTGCCCCCTGCTCTTCGTCCGGGCTTCCTTACTCAATGTGCTCTTTAACGCATAGGGCAGATTCCGCCAGGGCAAAAATCCGGTACGAATTGTCAAGAATACGCCTGTGCCTACTAAGAGCACCAGCATTACCGGTCCCCAGACAAAGTCATCCACTGCACTTACCATCTCTGAAAAATTCATAACATTCTCCTTCTTTCGGATTAGTTGGCTGCCGCATGCAGCCTTTATCACCTAAAATAATACAATTTGTATGAATTAGTCAAGAAAATCATCAAAAAATATTAATCTCCGTAATGACCGTATCCTGATATTTCGTACCCGCATATACGGATTCAATCTCCAAAGTAAGGCTGTCTGTCTGAACAGGATCGCTGAACGTAATCATCTGCGCCCCCATTTTATCTTCCAATGTAAATTCCTCCACTGTGCCGTCAGAATAGGTGACACGCAGCGCAGACGGCCGGGAATTTTTGTAATATAAATCTTCGCTTTTTTGATAACCCGGATATATGGTAAACCCGGATACCGTATAAGTTCCGCCAAAATCCAGGGTGACGGACTCGCCTCTTCCCTGTCCGCCTGCTCCCTCTACCCAGGCAGTGGACAAATCGCCATCTATTATCCGTTCGGGCGAATGTGTCATGCCATATTCGCTGAGTGAACTTGTCGCCGTCACTTTCACAACATTACTCGTCTGAACCTCCTGTGCCGGCGGTTCTGCCTCCGTTACAGTTTCCTTCACTTCCTCAGTCGGCTGGGGTGCCGCGTCTGTAGCTGCCGCAGTAGTCGCTTCTGTAGTAACCGCCTGTGTAGTGGTCTGCTGCTCTGTCACTGTTTTTTCATTCTTCGGCTCTGTCTGTTTTCCGTTCCGGCCTGACGCGAGATACCAGATACCAATGCCGATACCAACGCACAACAACGCGCATATGACGACAATGCAGATAATCATTCCTATCTTATTTTCTCCGGAATCCTGTTGTTCATTTTGATACGGCATACTCTGCGTAACTTTTTCTTCCGCCTGTAGGCTTATCGTTTCCGCAACCTGTCTGTTCTCCAAATTTTTTACCGTCTTGCCACAGGACCCGCAGAACTTAGCGCCTTCCTTCAGCTTCGCACCGCAATTTGTACAAAACATCGGCTGAATCCGCTTCACTGAATCCTGCTGTCTTCCACAGGAAACGCAAAAAGTTGCACGATCTGCTATTTCTGTTCCACAAAATTGACATTTCACATTTACATCTCCCCTGCATATTCATACTCTTTTAAGGCGTCATCGCATTTTCTTCCACAGAATAATCCACTGCATCTGAATAATGCCACCATTCGCCCTGATAAGGTTTAAATCCATAGGTTATCATTAATTCTTCAAGATATTTTGCATTCTGCGCTTCATTTTCCTCACAATCGCTGTAATCCCTGTCCGCTCTGGCCGAAAAATCGTCAAAACCGGTGGGCATATCGACCTCTTTCCCATCTAAAGTAACCAGTGTAATATCAACGGTATTTCCTTTACTGTGGGAAGAAAACCCTGTATTGGGATTTGCCACATAACGGGAATCCGGACATACCTCCCATAATCTGCGCTGCGCTTCAACAGGCCTGTATGCATCCCATATCTTCAGCGCATAGCCATCCCGCTCTAATTCTCCGGCCACCGCAGCCAGTTTTTTGGCTGTGCCATACCTTAAATATGCACAATCTGATTCATAGATTACGGTTCCGGTAAAATTATCTGTTGTGGCATATTTTAAATCGACAAACACATGCGGAATATAGTCCTCCGCCAGGACGAAATCCGTATCGTTTTCCGGCGGTTTTGCAGTCGTTGTATTTTCCGGCTGTTCCCGCTCTTCTTCGCTCTTTTCCGCAACGGTCGCTGTTTGCCTTTCCTCTGTTGTATCCGACGCCGGTTCTTCGATATCCGTTACGGCCGTCTGCTGCTCATCCTCCGTTGGCTCTACCGGGGCATCTGCCGTCTGCGTGTTGCCGCAGGAACAAAAAAGCAGCACAGCCAATGCACCGGCCATAAGTATTTTCTGTCTGGCTATTTGCTTTACGGATTTTCTTTTTTTCCTCTTTTCTGACAACTTTTTTCTCCCTTTTGCCTTCCGTCCTTATTGTCAAGAAGCAGCCGACACTAGAAAACGTCCGGGTCCACAAATCCATTTACATTGTGGTCCAGCTCTATTTCATCATCACCCTTTTTCAGGTATAAATCGCCCTCTTCATCTTTATAATCTGTAATGTAATAGATTCTGTCCCGGAATAAATACTGATAGTCCCAAACGTCATCCGCTATTCTTTCCGATTCTTTTCCATTCCAGATGTTCAAAGTGTAGCTTTCTCTGTCGGTATTGTAATCCGTAGCATAAACAATAAGCTCATTTCCATAAGTACCTATGAAATCCACATCATAGGCAATGCTTTCCGCATTCTTGCCGTCACTGACAACCAGCGTTCCGGTATTATTGTTCACGCTGTAATCTGTCAGATAATAAAATTTGCCGCCGGCATAATAGACGTCCTGGAACGAACTCACATCATCATCCAACTTTTCTTTATTACAGAATAACTCGTCTTTTTTCATGTAATATATATCTCTTGCCGCTTCGTCAATGTATGCATATTCGCTTACATCTGTATCGTAGACAACTTCTTCCTGCAAAGCGCCATCTTTAATCTCTCTTTGAATCAGATCTCCCTGCGCGGTCAGGATTGTTATAAAGTCGCCGTTGCCGGAAATTGCGCAACTGATATAGTCTTTCGTTTCAAGCGGCGTTGCCGTCGCTCCACAGATAAAATAATTGCTGGCGGCTATTCCGAAATAAATGGACGATTCTTCTTCCTGACCATATACGTTGTCTAATTCATATATAATATCGTCACAATCTTCAACAGAAGATAAATTAATTTTCGCAGGCGAGTCAAACTGATAAACGCTTCCTAAAATTACTGCCGAACTCTTTTCCGCCCCTGACAAAAATACCGGAAGCGCTATCTGCGTATTGGTTCTTAATACCTCTGTCGCATTGGTTTGGTCATAGTAATACAGCACATATTCATTATGGGAATATGTCTGCTCTGTAATGTCCTGACGCAGCATATCCGCATCATTCTGCATCACATATGCATTATACGCTTCTTCGTATTTTTCATATTCTTCCTCATACTTTTTGTATGCTTTTTCATACTTTTTATACGCCTTGTCATATTTATCCATATCATCATAGCTAAAGTAATCCGGCTCTTCCGGTTCTTCCGGCTCCACAGGTTCCGGTAACGTTCCGGCAGCGCCCAAATCGTCGTTAACATAATCAGCTAAAGGTTTTGTCACTACATTGCAGACAAAGTAATGCAGCGTTCCATCCTTGTATACCTTCGCCATTTTAACATCATCCGCCACTTTTTGTTTATCGTCAGAGGCAACATTGTACCGGTAAAGATTGTATCTGGTTGTTCCGCCATCCACCATTTCAAATTCCGCAAAATAAATGTCCGTAAATTGGCCGTCATCATTAACCAGCGCATTATTATAAGACTCGTCTCCCAAATCGCTGAGCAGGACAGACGATACATTGTCAGAAATTTTTATCCGGTTATCGTCTTTCATATTGGTCAGATATAACGTATTATCGGAAACAAAGAAAACCTGACTGCCATCCCGGCTTATCCTGTATGTGGATACGTTATTTGCAACCTTTTGCTTTTCTTTACTCTCATAATCATAAAGGTATAATGTATCTTCACTGCTCCGGTAAACAATTTTCTTTTCATCATTTGTTACAGAATACCTAATCACATCCGAATCAATCTTTTCCACATCCTCATCCGGATTTTGTAAAGAACAGAAATATAAGGAAAAGCTGTCTTCATCATAATCATATTTATCCGGGAAGATAATGATATCGGCGCTTTCTAATACGCTGATTTGCGCCTCCATTTCACCTTCATCATATATATCCTCCGCATCCTTGATTATCTTTACGCTGTCTTCTTCTTTTCCATTCGTCATATATACAGCGCCGTTTTTGGTATAGAAAACGTGGTCAAGCGAAGCGCCGCCTATCAGCAAAGCAGCGCCGATGAATATGACAACTACCGCCGCTAAAACGCCGACAATAATTCCGACAATCTTACCGACCTTTTTCTTCCGGGGCGCCGCTGCGCCGCTGCCGGATTGTATGTCCGCTTTAATATTGTGTCCACATTCCGGGCAGAAATCTGCATCCGTATCCATTTTGCACCCGCAATTAGGACAATATACCGGCGTTCCCCCAGCGGAATCGGACCGGGGAGCCTGCGCCGTATCCTGCTTTTGATTTTCAACAGGAACAAGTTTTCCTCCACAGTCATCACAAAAGACTGCATCGTCATTAAATACTTTGTTACATTTCACACATTTTTTCATAATAATCTCCATTCCGCCGCCTTTCAGTTGGCGGCACAAATAGTAATGAAAGTATTCCGCCTCTCTACGTTGT
>CANQMR010000013.1 GCA_947625015.1 uncultured Lachnospiraceae bacterium
GCGTTTTTTTTAATTTTGTGGAAAAGAAAGTGGGAATGTTAATAGGTAACTAGGAAAAGAACGGAAACTCAAGTTTTTTTCATACTTGAAATGGTGGTTTGAATAGATTATAATAAATGAAAAAGAGACACCCGCATATGCAGATGTCTCAGTGGTGCTACCGATAGACGGTTAGCCCGAATATATGTGGCAGAATAGTCGCCTAGTTTATCCGGAACTGTGGGCGGCTATTCTTGTGTGTTATTATTATCCTTACCAAAGGAATATCCTATTCCAAAACAGGTCAAACCAAAGCTCAACACTGTAATTAGTTCTAAAATATCCATGGCTCGGCCCTCCTTTCCCAGATTCCTTTACAGGTTTCTATGTAAACGGAGGGTCACAGTCCCTCCGGAGAGGGCTAACCGCCTACCATCTTGGCAGCTCCACTGTTATAATAACATAAAATCAGCATTAATTCAATTTTAAATAGAATATTTTATACCAAAAGATTTAATTTCCCTTTCCCGTAGATTTTTATGTGTTGCAAAACAATCTTTCCTACTTTGTCACCTTCACGCTCTTATTACCCTTTCCCTTAAAATAAGTCTTATACTTTTCAACCTGTTTTTTGGGAACTTTGATTACAAGCTTTTTATTGGTTCCCTTCAAAGCGTTCTTGCCGATAGATTTCTTAGTAAGTTTTGTCGTCTTTATAGTAATCTTAGTAAGCTTTTTGTTGCCGCTAAACGCCCCGTTTCCAATCTTGGTAAGACCGGCAGACTGGATTGTAACAGATTTCAGACTGGTACAGTTCTTAAAAGCGTCTTTGCCGATAGATGTTACATTTTTTCCTATGATAACGGATTTCAATTTCTTGTTCTTCGCAAATGCTTTGGGCGCCACAGAAGTTACCTGATAAGTCACGCCGTTAACGCTCACTGCATTCGGCACTGTTACCTTTTTGGCGAATTTATCAGTACCTGCGACATACTCCACCGTAGGACTTACCGCATTGTCAGATGTTACTTTTACTTTGGCTTTCACATCTGTTGCCTGAAATACTGTTCCCATTGCTGCCGGAGTGCTGGCTGGGGCTGGGGATTCTGTGGTTGGGGTTGGATTTCCTGCATCCGGGGAAGTTTCTGTTATTGGATTTCCGCTCATGTCAACTACTTTTATTCCATGTTCCAAAGCATATTTTGATAAAATTTTTTTCATACTTGAAATGGTGGTTTGAATAGATTATAATAAATGAAAAAGAGACACCCGCATATGCAGATGTCTCAGTGGTGCTACCGATAGACGGTTAGCCCGAATATATGTGGCAGAATAGTCGCCTAGTTTATCCGGAACTGTGGGCGGCTATTCTTGTGTGTTATTATTATCCTTACCAAAGGAATATCCTATTCCAAAACAGGTCAAACCAAAGCTCAACACTGTAATTAGTTCTAAAATATCCATGGCTCGGCCCTCCTTTCCCAGATTCCTTTACAGGTTTCTATGTAAACGGAGGGTCACAGTCCCTCCGGAGAGGGCTAACCGCCTACCATCTTGGCAGCTCCATTGTTATAATAACACAAAATCAGCATTAATTCAATTTTAAATAGAATATTTTATATCAGAAAATTTAATTTCCCTGTTCCGTAGATTTTTATATGTCGCAAAACCGACTTTCATTACCAGAGATTATAATGTATCACATTATCCAAAGAATATGGTTTCTGTTCAATGTCCTTTATCCCTTCAGCGGATATCATTTTAAGTAATTTCTACAGCAAATCCAAAAAATCCATCTGCCCGTCTTTCCACAATCTCTGTTCCGCCTGCCTTACCACATCATTTTCCGTAACCCTGCCTATCAGCAGCGGAGAATCCGGTTCATGCAGCTTCCTGTTTCTTATCACTGTCTCCCTGTCATAATTGGCGTAGCAGTACACACAGCCATGGCCGCAAGTGTTATAGGCTCCAATATCCGCCCCAAGCAGACAGGCGCACTCCTTCCGGGGATTGGGCTTTCTCGGTACATTCAGGCGGAACCCAAAGGCTTTTTCCAGTACCGCCTGAGACAGACAACCCTCCGCATCTACATTATCCCTGACAAGCGTTTCCTTTTCGCAGCATAAATGTATCTGCATATTCTCCCTCTTCGCTATTTCAGAAAATGCAGCGATAATTGTTTCCTGCTCATTTTTTGCGACGCTGCGAACTCCTTTAAAATTCCGTTTTGTCTTTTCATAAAGGTCGATAAAGCTGACCACGCACTGCCCCGTATACCCGGAAAGGGCTTTTGCCATCTGTTCAAACCGATCAATATGATAATTAACCGAATAATCATCCGTTATAAAAATGGGATCATACCGCCAGCTTATTCTCTCTGCGCCAACCTGCCGGGAAAGTTCGCGAAAGGCTTTCATCACCTGCTCCTTAGGCGGCACATAGGGCTCAATCTCTTTGCCGTAGGGGGTAATCGTCACAAACCAGAACATGGGAAATGCAGAAAGCAAAGACAGCCTGTTAAGCATGGGGTCCGGATTTTTCGTACAGAATACAATCCCGTCAATCACCTCCGGACTTAACCGATACCGGGTAATCTGTTCAGGGTAATAGGGATTGCGGCAAAGCACAAAGCCTTCCCGAATCCGGTTATAGAACCAGTCACTATAATAAGCCGGTATGTCCGTCCTGCTGCCCGTATTCAATATCATGGTATTGCTCTCCTGTATTTCTTCGCATTTATGCGCTGTTTTCCCGTACCTAGTCAGTTTTCTATCTTTTTCACTTTGCCCTTTCCCTTAAAATACTTCTTATATTTCTTTACCTGTTGTTTGGGAACTTTGATTACCAGTTTCTTATTGGTTCCCTTTAAGGCGTTCTTGCCGATAGATTTCTTCGTAAGTTTCGTGGTCTTTAAGGTAATTGTAGTGAGCTTTTTATCGCCGTAAAAAGCATTTGCCCCGATGGTCTTAAGCTTTGTGGATTTGACCGTAACCGTTTTCAATTTCGTACAGTTCTTAAAAGCGTCCTTACCGATAGAGGTTACATTTTTTCCAATCGTAACGGAAGTCAGTTTCTTATTCTTAGCAAAGGCTTTTGCCGCCACCGAAGTTACCTTGTAAGTAACCTTGTCAATAGTCACTGCGTCTGGCACTGTTACCCTTTTTGCGGATTTGTCCGTACTTTTAAGATACTCTGCCGTAGGGTTCGCCGCATCATCAGAAGTTACCCTTACTTTTGCCTTTACATCTGCCGCAAAAAGCTCCGTTCCCTTTGCCGCCGGGGTTCCTGCGTCCGGCGTGGTCATTTCTCCAGGATCAGGGGTTGCTGCGCCCGGCGTATTATCTCCGGAATCAAGGATTTCTATGTCTGGCGTAGCGCCTTCGGGAACAGGCGGTTTCAGATAATTTACCTCAATTCCATTCAACTTTGCATATTCCGCAGCCGCTGAACCTTCCAGCGCAGAGATAACCAGCTTATTGCAACCCTTAAATGCATCCTTTCCTATTTCCTTTACACTAGCCGGGATTTCAATACTCTCTAAACTACTGCAATCATAAAATGCTCTATCCCCTATGCGTGTCACACTTTCGGGAATATCGACACCCGCTAATCCAGCACAGCCCTCAAATACAGAATCTTCTATGCTCGTCACACTTGATGGGATTGTAACACCCTCTAATGCACTGCAATACCCAAATGCACCTTCCCCTATGTGCGTCACGCTATTCGGGATTTCAATACCCGTCAAACGTTCACATTCATAAAATGCATTATCCCCTATGCCCGTCACACTTGACGGGATTGTAATGTTACCCTTAGCCTTTTGTCCATCTATTAATATGTTATTGACTATGACAAGCGCATCTTCGCTTTCTTCTCTCTTTGTTTCTATCCATGCTGTATCGAAAAATGCACCTTCCCCTATGCTCGTCACGTCTTCAGGGATTATGATATCCTTTAGGTTGTCGCAATAATAAAATGCATTATCTCCTATATGCTTCACACTTTCAGGGATTTCAATACCCGTTAATTCTCTGCAATTATAAAATGCACCATCTCCTATACTCGTCACATTATCCGGGATTATAATGTTACCCTTAGCCTCTCGTCCATCTATTAATATGTTGTTGACTATGACAAGTGCGTCTTCGCTTTCTTTTCTCTTTGTTTCTATCCATGCTGTATCAGAAAATGCATCTCTCCCTATACTCGTCACACTTGGTGGGATTTCAATATTTTTTAATTTTATGCAATACGCAAATGCACTATCCCCAATACTTGTCACCATTGGCGGAATTGTAATACTCGTTAATTCATTGCAACCATAAAATGCACTATCCTCTATACTCGTCACACTTGACGGGATTGTAATGTTCGTTAATTTACTGCAAGATTTAAATGCACAATCCCCTATGCGCACCACGCCATTAAGGATTATTGTTTTATTACAGGCACATACTAATTCGTATTCGTTCTGACCTGCCTTCTTCATAATTGCATTACATTCCGTATCCCCAATCTTACTGGTATATGTCTGATTCCCTTCTGCTACCGTTATCTTTTCCAAATAAGGAGAACTAAATGCGCCTTTCCCGATGCTCGTCACGCCTTTAGGGACTGTGATATTCTCTAATCCACTACAATACTCGAATGCACCATCCCCTATGCGCTCCACGTTATCAGAAATATCGATGCTCGTTAATCTACATTTATAAAATGCGTTATTCCCTATGCTTGTCACACTTGACGGAATATCAACACTCATTAATCTAATGCAATTAGAAAATGTGCTATCCCCTATGCGCGTCACTCCCTCAGGGATATGGATGCTCGTTAAGCCTCTGCAATTAGAAAATGCTTTGTCTCCTATGCTCATCACACTATTCGGGATTTCAATGCTCGTCAATTTTTCACAATATTCAAATGCAGAATCCCCTATGCTTTCTACACTGGATATGCCTGTAATACCCGTTAATTCAATGCAATTAGAAAATGCAGAGTCCCCTATGCGCGTCACTCTTTCAGGGATATTGATACTCGTTAAGCTGCTGCGGTTAGAAAATACTTTATCCCCTATGGCTGTCACTTTCTTCCCATCAATTTTTGCAGGAATACTAACGTCTCCCCCTGTTCCTGTATACTTTGTAATTTCAACTTCGTCTCCGAAAACGGTATATTCAAATTCCCCATCTGTCTCCGCCTGCACCTTACAGCCGCTCCAGTTTCCGCCCACTGCCGCCATGCAAACCAGCAGGGTAATTATAACCTTCCATTTCCACATTATTTTTTCCATTGGGTCTCCTCCTGATAGGCTTATTGTAGCATTGGAGAAAATCTTTTGCAATATAAAACAGCGGGCAAATATAAGCCCGCTGTCTTTTTAACTGTCAATGAACGCATAAAGCATACATTATTCTTCTGTTACCGGCAGAACTTCCTCCGCATCTTCAACGGCGTCTTCCGTATCCTGATCGTTTTCTTCGGCCGTCATGTCTTCCACTGGCAGTTCTTCCTCATCAAGCAACTCATCTGTGAACTCGCCTTCCTCATTCATTTCAGAGAGTTCTAACTCATCCGCATCAAAGTTGATAATTTCATCCTCGCTGTCCAGCTTGACATTGCGGTAACGCTTCATACCGGTACCTGCCGGAATCAGCTTACCAATCAGCACATTCTCCTTAAGGCCGATTAACGGGTCTACCTTGCCCTTGATTGCCGCCTCGGTCAGAACCTTGGTGGTCTCCTGGAAGGAAGCTGCTGACAGGAAGGAGTTGGTCGCAAGGGAAGCCTTGGTAATACCAAGCATAACCTGCGTTCCCTGTGCCGGCTCTTTGCCCTCGGCAATCAGTCTCTCGTTCATCTCCTCGTAATCCAGCACATCTACCAGTGTACCCGGCAGATATTCTGCATCCCCGCTCTGCTCAATCTTAATCTTCTTTAACATCTGACGGACAATGACCTCAATATGCTTATCATTGATATCAACGCCTTGCAGACGGTATACTTTCTGCACTTCGCAAATCATGTAATCCTGCACTGCCCGGACGCCTTTAATCTTAAGGATATCATGGGGATTTACAGAACCGATTGTCAGCTCGTCTCCGGCTTCCACAACCTGCCCGTCTAACACTTTGATACGGGAGTCATACGGTATCAGATATGCCTTCGATTCACCTGTCTCATCATTTGTCACAACAACTTCCCGCTTCTTCTTCGTGTCGCGAATCTGCACCTTACCGCCAAATTCTGTAATGATCGCAAGACCTTTCGGCTTACGGGCCTCAAACAATTCCTCCACACGAGGAAGACCCTGTGTGATATCGTCACCGGCCACACCACCGGTATGGAAAGTTCTCATCGTAAGCTGCGTACCCGGTTCACCGATGGACTGGGCTGCAATAATACCAACAGCCTCGCCAACCTGTACGGCAAGACCAGTAGCCATGTTAGCGCCATAACATTTTGCGCAGACGCCGATATGGGATTTACAATTCAAAATATTTCTGATCTTTAACCGGGTAATTTTCTTACCCTTCTCATCTACGCCAGTGTTGACAATCTTTTCAGCCCGCTTCGGCGTAATCATATGATTTGCTTTTACAATTAATTCTCCATTTTTATCATATACATTCTCGGCTGCATATCTTCCGGTAATCCGCTCCTGGAAACTCTCGATTAACTCCTCGCCTTCCATAAATGCTTCCACATAAGCGCCGGGAATTTCATCTGTTCCCGCACAGCAATCCACTTCTCTTATAATCAAATCCTGTGATACATCTACCAGACGACGGGTCAGATAACCGGAGTCCGCTGTACGCAACGCCGTATCTGAAAGTCCCTTACGGGCGCCATGGGCGGAAATAAAATACTCCAATACATCCAAGCCCTCGCGGAAATTGGATTTGATCGGCAGCTCGATGGTACGTCCCGTTGTATCAGCCATCAAACCACGCATACCGGCTAACTGCTTAATCTGCTGATCGGAACCACGCGCGCCGGACTCAGCCATCATCTTAATATTGTTATAAGTGTCAAGGCCGTCTAACAGAGCCTTCGTCAACTCTTTATCTGCTTTTTCCCAGATTTTTACAACAGCCATATAACGCTCTTCCTCGGTAACATACCCATATTTGAATTTTTCCAATACCATATCCACATTCTTCTGTGCTTCAGCCAAAATCTCTTTTTTGGCCGCCGGTACAGTCATGTCAGAAATGGAAACCGTAAGCGCCGCTCTGGTTGAGTATTTATAACCAATACTCTTGATATCATCCAGCACCTCTGCGGTTTTGGTAGCGCCATGGGTATTAAACAATTTATCCAAAATTCCCTTAAGCTGCTTCTTACCAACCAGATAATCAATCTCTAAGACAAGCTCATTACCCGGAATTGTTCTGTCTACCATACCCAGATCCTGTGGAATAATCTCATTAAATAAAATTCTTCCTAACGTTGATTCAATAACGGTACTTCCCTCTGTGCCGTCAGGCATGGTTCCACGCATACGAACCTTTATCTTGGCATGAAGGGTAATCTCCTTATTTTCATAGGCGAGGATTGCCTCGTTCTTTGATTTGAAAAACTTACCCTCTCCCTTATCGCCCGGTTTATCAATGGTCAGATAATAAATACCAAGCACCATATCCTGTGAAGGAACGGCAACCGGCGCACCGTCGGAAGGCTTTAACAGGTTGTTGGGTGACAGTAACAAGAACCGGCACTCTGCCTGCGCTTCCACAGAAAGCGGAAGGTGAACCGCCATCTGGTCGCCATCAAAGTCTGCATTAAATGCCGTACATACCAGTGGGTGCAGCTTAATCGCCTTACCTTCCACCAGAATCGGCTCGAAAGCCTGAATACCTAACCTGTGCAATGTCGGAGCCCGGTTCAGCATTACCGGATGTTCCTTGATTACATCCTCTAATACATCCCAGACTTCCGTCTCTAACTTCTCTACCTTTTTCTTTGCCGACTTAACATTTGGCGCTAACTTTCTAAATACCAGCTCTTTCATTACAAAAGGCTTGAATAATTCAATCGCCATCTCCTTCGGCAGACCACACTGATAAATTTTAAGCTCCGGTCCTACCACGATAACGGAACGGCCGGAATAGTCCACACGCTTACCAAGCAAATTCTGACGGAAGCGTCCCTGCTTACCCTTTAACATATCTGACAGAGATTTCAACGCCCGATTTCCCGGTCCGGTAACCGGACGGCCTCTTCTTCCATTATCAATTAAGGCGTCCACTGCCTCCTGAAGCATACGTTTTTCGTTGCGCACGATAATATCCGGTGCGCCCAACTCCAACAGGCGGTTCAGACGGTTATTCCGGTTGATAATTCTTCTGTAAAGGTCATTCAGGTCGGAAGTCGCAAAACGTCCGCCATCTAACTGTACCATAGGACGGATATCCGGCGGGATTACCGGCACCGCATCTAAAATCATCCATTCCGGCTTATTATTAGAGCCTCTGAAAGCCTCTACAACCTCTAACCGCTTAATGATCTTCGCCCGCTTCTGTCCTGTAGACTCTTTAAGTTCAGCTTTTAATTCTACCGCTTCTTTCTCTAAATCAATGGCCTGAAGCAGTTCTTTCACTGCCTCGGCGCCCATGCCGGCGCGGAATTTGCCATATCCAAATTCTTCCTCCGCGTCACGATATTCTTTTTCCGTAAGCACCTGCTTGTAGGCAAGACTGGTCTCTCCCGGATCTAAGACAATATAAGATGCAAAATAGAGCACTTTCTCCAAAACTCTTGGAGAAACATCCAGTATCAAACCCATTCTGCTGGGAATCCCCTTAAAATACCAGATATGGGAAACCGGAGCCGCAAGCTCGATATGCCCCATTCTCTCCCGCCGGACATTTGCCTTCGTAACCTCAACGCCGCAGCGGTCACAGATCACGCCCTTATAGCGAATCTTCTTGTACTTACCGCAGTGACATTCCCAGTCCTTGCTCGGTCCGAAAATCCGCTCACAGTAAAGACCGTCTTTTTCCGGCTTCAGGGTTCTGTAGTTGATTGTCTCCGGCTTCTTTACTTCGCCTCTGGACCACTCTCTAATCTTTTCTGGAGAAGCAAGACCAATTCTAATCGCATCAAAATTCATTTGTTGTTCTGTATCCTGATTATTCATTGCTGACATCTATTTGCGCTCCTTCCATTTATTCATCGTAATCATCATAGCTATCTTCACTGTAGTCATCACCTGCATAATCATTGGTTTCATAACCGTCATCCACATAGTCATCACTCTCATAGCTATCTTCTTCGGAATCGCTTAACAATTCAAAGCCTTCGTCATTCTCATCTACACCGCTAAAGCCTTGCTCCTTCATCTCAGCTTCGTCTTTTTTATAATCCATATTGGCAAAATCCTGAATATCCTCATTGCCATAGTCAACGTTCTCGCTGATTTCCACTTCCGTATTATCCTCGCGGAGCACTCTGACGTCTAACGCAAGAGACTGAAATTCTTTCAGCAGCACCTTAAAGGATTCCGGTATTCCCGGTTTCGGAATATTCTCACCCTTAATAATTGCCTCATAGGTCTTCACACGTCCTACCACATCATCAGACTTCACTGTCAGAATCTCCTGCAAAGTGTAGGAAGCGCCATAAGCCTCAAGCGCCCAAACCTCCATCTCACCGAAACGCTGACCGCCAAACTGCGCCTTACCACCAAGAGGCTGTTGGGTAACTAATGCATACGGTCCTGTAGAACGGGCATGAATCTTATCGTCAACCAGATGATGAAGTTTTAAGTAATGCATGAAACCAATCGTTACCGGAGAATCGAACTCTTCACCGGTCCGGCCGTCACGCAGGGTGACTTTACCGGTTCTGCTGATTGGAACGCCTTTCCATTCCTCTCTGTGGTCGCGATTCTCATAGAGATAATCCATAACCTCATCCGCCACCTGGGATCTCCATTTCTTCTCAAAATCCTCCCATTCGGTGTTGACATAGTCGTTGGCCATCTCCAGGGTCTCCATAATATCTTCCTCATTGGCGCCGTCGAATACAGGCGTTGCAATATTAAAGCCCAATGCCTTGGCAGCCAGACCTAAGTGAATCTCCAACACCTGACCGATATTCATACGGGAAGGCACGCCTAACGGATTTAATACAATATCCAGCGGACGGCCATTCGGCAGGAACGGCATATCCTCAACAGGAAGGATGCGGGAGATAACGCCCTTGTTACCATGACGTCCGGCCATCTTATCACCAACACTGATTTTTCTCTTCTGCGCAATATACACGCGGACAGATTTATTCACTCCCGGAGACAACTCGTCTCCTGCTTCTCTTGTAAACACCTTGGTATCAATGACAATACCGAAAGCGCCATGCGGAACACGCAGGGAAGTATCTCTTACTTCTCTGGCCTTCTCGCCAAAGATAGCGCGGAGCAGTCTCTCCTCTGCGGTAAGCTCTGTCTCTCCCTTCGGCGTAACCTTACCTACCAGAATATCTCCGGCACGAACCTCGGCGCCGATACGGATAATACCATTTTCATCCAAATCCTTTAACACATCCGGTCCAAGTCCTGCTAAATCTCTGGTAATCTCCTCGGAGCCTAACTTGGTATCTCTCGCCTCCGCTTCATATTCCTCAATGTGTACAGAAGTATAGACGTCCTCCTGCACCAGTCTTTCACTTAATAATACCGCATCCTCATAGTTATAACCTTCCCAGGTCATAAATCCAATCAACGGGTTCTTACCCAGCGCAATCTCACCGCCTGAAGTAGACGCGCCATCTGCGATAACCTCACCGGCCTTTACGCGCTCACCTTTTACCACAATCGGTCTCTGATTCATACAGTTACCCTGATTGCTTCGGGCAAACTTAATTACATGATAGGTGTCTTTGGTTCCATCGTCACATTTAATGACAATCTCCTTACTGTTGGATTTCTCAACCACGCCGTCATGCTTAGCTACGATACAAACGCCTGAATCCACCGCTGCTTTTTCTTCCATACCGGTACCTACGATTGGCGCCTCCGTCTTTAACAGCGGTACCGCCTGACGCTGCATGTTGGAACCCATCAACGCGCGGTTCGCATCATCATTTTCCAGGAACGGAATCATGGAGGTTGCCACAGAGAATACCATCTTCGGCGATACATCCATCAAATCCACCCGGTTCTTCTCAAACTCGGCTGTCTCTTCTCTGAATCGACCTGCGATACGGGATTTTGCAAAAGTTCCATCAGGATTAATCGGCTCATTTGCCTGAGCGACTACATAATTATCCTCTTCATCCGCAGTCAGATATACAACCTCATCCGTTACTACCGGATTGTCCGGGTCCCGCTTGTCCAGTTTGCGATATGGCGCTTCAATAAAACCATACTGATTAATTCTTGCATAGCAGGCAAGAGAATTAATCAGACCGATGTTCGGACCTTCCGGCGTCTCAATTGGACACATTCTTCCATAATGCGTGTAATGCACGTCACGCACCTCAAATCCGGCTCTGTCTCTGGAAAGACCGCCCGGACCTAATGCAGATAAACGTCTCTTATGCGTCAGCTCGGAAAGAGGATTATTCTGATCCATAAACTGGGACAACTGGGAGCTTCCGAAGAACTCCTTTACCGCCGCCGTTACCGGTTTAATATTAATTAAATTCTCAGGCTTTGCAAGAATGGTGTCCATATCCTGTGTGGACATTTTCTCTCTTACCACTCTCTCCAATCTGGAAAGGCCGATACGATATTGATTCTGCAACAGTTCTCCCACTGCCCTAATCCGTCGGTTGCCCAAATGGTCAATATCGTCATCATTACCGATGCCATATTCCAAATGCATATTATAATTAATGGAAGCCAAAATATCTTCCTTGGTAATATGCTTGGGAATCAAATCACGTATGCTTGCCTTAATCTCTCTCTTTAATTCTTCTCTGTCTGTATATTTTTCTAAAAGTATCTTTAACTGTGGATAGAATACACTTTCTGTCACGCCCAGCTCTTTTAGTTCTTCTTCACTCAAATCAACATGTCTTCTGATATCGACCATCATATTAGACAAAACCTTGACATTGCGGGTCTCCGTCTGAATAATGACATAAGGAACGGCAGCATCCTGCAATTCCAAACCGCTCTCTCTGGTAAGCCGGTCTCCTGCCTTTGCCAAAATTTCTCCTGTAGTCGGATCCACTACATCCTCAGCCAGCACATGTCCGGCAAGCCGATTTCTAAAGGACAGTTTTTTATTAAATTTATAACGTCCGACTTTTGCCAAATCGTAACGTCTGGGGTCAAAAAACATGGAATGGATTAAACTCTGCGCACTTTCAACCGCCAGCGGTTCACCCGGACGGATTTTTTTGTACAATTCAAGCAGGCCATCTTCATAATTATTGGAAGGGTCCTTCTCCAAACTCGCTTTAATCTTCGGCTCATCACCAAACAGCTCAAGAATTTCTTCATTGGTCCCAACACCTAAAGAACGAATTAAAACAGTGATTGGCACCTTTCTTGTTCTATCAACACGTACATAGAATACGTCATTGGAATCTGTTTCATACTCCAGCCATGCGCCACGATTAGGAATAACCGTACAGGAATACAGAGTCTTTCCCAGTTTATCATGGCCAATGGCATAATAAATACCCGGTGAACGAACCAACTGGCTGACAATAACACGCTCCGCACCGTTAATTACAAAGGTTCCCGTCTCTGTCATCAGGGGAATCTCTCCCATGAAGATCTTATTCCGATCTGTAACCTCACCTGTCTCATTGTTGCACAGGCGCAATGTAACCTCTAACCGAGCCGCATATGTTGCATCCCTTTCCTTACACTTCTCAATCGAGTATTTGGTCTTTTCTTCGCACACATGGAAGTCTGGAAATTCCAGACTGAATTGACCACTATAATCGGTGATTGGAGAAATGTCATCGAACACCTCTTTAAGTCCTGTCTCTAAGAACCATTTGTATGAGTCTTTCTGTACTTCAATTAAATTGGGCATCTCAAGTACTTCCTTTTGTCTGGAATAACTCATTCGGATTCCTTTTCCCGCTTTCACAGGACTAATTCTGCTCTTTTCCATTGACGTTTTCACCCCTTGAATATCATTGTTTTCCCATTATTGAGGATAGCTACCCACAATAATGACATTTTAATATTTTATCACTGCTGAAATCAAGTGTCAACCAAAATTTTCTTGTTTTTTGGAAAGAATTTCTGGATATAATAGATATGGCATTTTGAAAAAGAAAAATCACTATATATTGTTATTGGTGCCTGTATTTTATGAATATTTTTTATTTGCTGCCTTCCCATAACTGCGTGAACAACTCCATATATCGCCGTTCCACCTGTTCAAAGGGTACATAATCCTCCGAAAAATCGCTTTTCATCTCCGGTCTTTCATTACCGGCCGGTTCCTCTAACAGCTCCGTTAAATCAAAATACAGCATATCGTCGTCAATCTGCCGCACCAGTCTTTCTTCCTGTTCCGTTAAAGGGCTTCCCAGAAATTTTTCATAGACCATGCAAAGAAACCGTTCCTCTAATCTCTGATATTCCGGCAGACTGTTTTTAAAGGGGCGCGGCACATCAGAAAGATACGCCTCGCCGGCGTCATGCAAAAGGCAGGCCAAGCAAACCCTGCGGCTGTACCCTCTCGCCACAGCCTCAAGGGCGCAGTGAATACAGTGCTGCCCCACAGAAAAGAAATGCTTTACATGGCCGTTACCTCTGCAAAGCAGCGACAGGGCATGGGCAATATCCTGTATCTGAATCTTTTCCATTTCCGGCTTCATCGGATAAAAATGGATTCCGGTATAAGTGGTAATATAATCTGCCATCACGAACTCCTCACATATCCAAAACACTCCGGCGATTGCAAAGCTAAGCGCCCCGCAATGCGCAGACAGAGCATTTATGGGTTTACGGAAAAAGACCTTAAAACAAACTCCTCGTTCTAAGGTCTCTTTCGTTCCTATTCATCTGTATTCAACAAAAATATACAGTCGGGGTATGATTACTTCAATGTAACCTTAGCGCCCTCAGCCTCTAACTTAGTCTTAATCTCCTCAGCCTCAGCCTTAGAAGCGCCCTCCTTAACAACCTTAGGTGCGCCGTCAACAACTTCCTTTGCTTCCTTAAGACCTAAACCGGTTACCTCACGAACAACCTTGATTACCTTAACCTTGTTAGCGCCAACTTCTGTAAGCTCTACATCGAACTCATCCTTCTCCTCGCCTGCCGCGCCGCCTGCTGCCGCACCGCCTGCTGCTGCAACAACAACGCCTGCTGCTGCGGATACGCCGAACTCTTCCTCACAAGCCTTTACTAACTCGTTTAACTCTAAAACACTTAACTTCTTAATCTCTTCAATAATTTCCTGAGTTGTCATATTTCATTCCTCCATAATTATAATAAATATTGGTCTGCTGCCTGGCAGTGATTACGCCGCCCGAACAGCTGTCATAACTGCGGCATACTATGTATGCCTTAAACTGCGCTGCAACGCTTATGAACATACCATGTACGCCTTAAGCCTGTAACGCCCATAAACATCTTGTCTACGCCTCTGCTGCCGCACCGTCCTGCTTGTCTGCAATCTGCTTGATAACTCTTGCAAAATTGGCAATCGGTGACTGGATGCTTCCAAGGAATTTGGAAAGCAGCTCTTCTCTTGACGGGATGCTGGAAATTGCCTTAATCCCTGCCTGATCATAATAAGTACCCTCAACGATACCGCATTTAATCTCCAATGCCTCTGCCTCTTTTGCAAACTTGGCAAGTATTCTTGCCGGAGCCGTTGCATCGGTCTTGGAAATGGCGATTGCGTTCGGACCTTCTAAAGCATCTTTTAATGCTTCAAACTCTGTTCCCTCAATCGCAAATCTGACCATGGTGTTCTTATATACCTTATAAGTAACGCCGGCTTCTCTTAATTCCTTACGAAGTCTGGTGTCCTGCTCTACGGTAAGACCACGATAGTCTACAATCACTGCTGACTGTGCGTCCTGAAGCTGAGTTTTGATCTCGTCAATGATTGGCTGTTTCAATTCAATCTTTGCCATCGTCTCTACGCCTCCTTATCATACTAATGACTGCACGATATAAAAAGAAAAGCTCCATGCCGACAGACATAGAGCGAAACGTCATTCTCACGATTCTTCCTCGGCAGGCGCTAATGCTTACACCAAAACGGTACCTGCTGTCTTCGGCAGTTCATCGTTGCTTACATTACCATAATGTTATGCCAAAGTCAAGAATTTTTTTCATTTTTTTGCATAAATATTCATTTTTTTGTAATTTCAGGGTGGACATTTTCCTATTTTTATATTATACTTATATTAATTATGGGAGACTAGCGCTAACGGATTGGCGTGTTCCCGTATTTTCAAAAGTCAGGCAGAATCATCCATGGAAGGAGGTATGTGATATGCTGAATCTGAATAATGTCTATAATTATTACAGTTCCCAGCTTGCGGCGCCTAATCGCAGCAGGTTCCATTCTCATAAGAGAAACGATTTAAAAACAGTATATAACAATATGGTTAAGCAGAACCAGCATTCACCGTTTTACAAATTTACCTTCTCGGATGCAACCCAGGCTTATGCCATCGGTATCAAGGAGGCCGCCATGTCCTTACAGGCGGAGGGCAAATCTCTAAGCGGGCAGGAAGACAGTGTGTTTGACCAGATGACCGCCGTATCCGATAATGAGAATGTTGTATTTGCCCAGTTAAGCGATACGGTTTCCGAAGATTTGCCGGATACGCTTTCCATTCAGGTTGATACGCTGGCAAAGGGGCAGGTCAATGTGGGCAATTACCTTCCCGACGGGGAGAGCGCATTTGCTCCCGGCGATTATTCTTTCGGCATCTCCGTCGGACATAACAAATATACTTTCCAGCTTACAGTACATGAGGAAGATACCAACCAGCAGATCCAGCGGAGTCTGGCTGCTTCCATTAACCAGAATAATATTGGCATAAGAGCCAGCCTGCGCAGCAACAGAATTGAGGGGACCAGCGCATTGACATTGCGTTCTGAAGCTGTGGGGCTTCCCAACGACAACGAATTATTCTTCCGTTTTGAGGACGGTTATTTAGAAAATGATATTACCGGCCGGCTGGGCATTGACCAGGTGGAGACGGCGCCTACCAACGCCCAGTTCTACATCAATGACACCCTGCATACAGCAGTCAGCAACCGGATTTCTCTAAACCATTCGATGGATTTAGATTTAATGTCAACCAGCAAGACGCCGGTTAATATATATCTGGTTCCGGACGAAGATAAGATTGCCACTAAGCTCACCAGCTTTATGAACTCTTATAATCAGTTGGTGGATATTGCAAGACACGCCTCCAGCCAGAGAGGGGCTACCAAGCTGATGCGGGATATTACCGGCATTGCCAGACGCAACCGGGAGGCGTTGGAATCCGTAGGACTGACGATTAACGAGAACGGCTATCTCGATAAGACCGGCGAAGCAGACAGCGCCCAGATTAAGAACCTGTTTAACAGTGAATTGTCCGGTTTCAGCAGGGATTTGCAGCGGACTACCGAGAAGATGACGCTGAACCCTCTGGATTATATTGATAAAGTTGTGGTTACTTACCCCAACAACACAGGCACATATCCCAACCCCTATAATCCGTCCAAGTATTCCGGACTTCTATTTAACGACTACGCATAGACAAATCCCTTCCGTCTAACTGACGGAAGGGATTTTTTTAATTACTTTTCCCAAAGCAACAAAAAGGAACGCGCCGATTACGGTGATAATGATATCTCCCAATATATTCGTACCGGATATCCCTATCAGTCTAATTAAAAATCCGCCTACAACTCCGCCGATGATTCCCAGGATTATGTTTTTCAATACCCCGCCCACATGCATGATGTTTCCGGCAATCCATCCTGACAATCCTCCCACAATGGAAGTAATTAAAATTCCAACCAAATTAAACATATTGTTATCCCCTTTCATTCATCTATCGCATTATGCTATATTCATCCTGCTTTAAATGCTTATTCCAAAACCAGCTTGGCTGCCAAATCCAGTTTATTCAAAAAAGGAAGGAAATCCGCTTCCAGGCAGTCCGCCACCAACAGCTTGTCCCCGCTGCTTAAGGAAATGCCCAAATGCTTTACCGCAGTAATCATAGCCTTTTTGTCAATGTAACTGCTTCTTTCGTTCAGAAGGGAGGCGCACTGGTTATAGACTTCAATCTCCCAGTTAATTCCGCTGATGACTTCATTGATAAATGTGCTGGTATCCTCTAATCCTTCTCCCCGCAGTTCCTCTATAAGCATCTGCAACGCCGGTATCAGATTATCGCTGTATGCAATCAATTCCCCAAGCACATCCCGCTGAAGCTGTTCTCGTTCCTCCATCTGCCGTTTCCTCCTTCCCAATCCTTTTTGATTATATATAATGATACCCTATATTTTTATTTCTAATATGGCTATTCCTCGCCCGTCACTTCGACCTGGCACATTTTCATCGTCTCTAACGCCGCCTTATGGGTTGCCGGCGTGACTCCGGCGCAGCAGCCGGCGTCAACGCTAACTTTAATCTCCGGATAGGCGGCCTTGATAATCAGGGCGTTGGACACAACGCAAATATCTGTGCAAAGCCCCACCAGCTCCACCTCTTCTAAATGCATATCCTTCCAGTCCAGCCAGCCGAACGCAGGCTTATCAATATACCGGGCGCCGGGAACCTCCAAGCCATCCACAATCTGCCATCCCTTTGTACCCTGAATACAGTGTTCCACAGGAAGATGCTTTCCCTCGTTGGTATTTAGGTAATCCTTTGTATGGGTATCCCTGGTGAAAATAATCTCGCCGCCCTCTGCCTGACAGGCTTTGATTTTTTCCCGTACCTTGTCCACTATCTGCCGCGCTTCCGGGGTTCCAAGGGAACCGTCCACAAAGTCATTCTGCATATCTACCACAATCAACGTTTTCTTCATTCCGACACCTCGCCCGTTTCGTACCGGTCCGCCTATTCGTTCTTAGCGACGCCCAGTTCTACCTTTTCTCCGTTAATGCTCCAGTTCTTGGTATAACCCTTTACTTCGCCATACTCTACAGCCGTCGCCAGCACATCACCAAAAATAGCCTCCTCGTTGCGCTTCATAATCTCCATAACCTTATCGTTATCGGCCACAGAAATGGTAATCTTATCCATAACCTCAAATCCGGCTTCCTTCCGCATGGTCTGTACCTTGGAAATAATCTCTCTGACAAAGCCTTCCTCTAACAGCTCCTCGGTCAAATTCGTGTCTAACACCACAGTAACCACTGCGTCTGCCTCGGTCACATACCCTTCCGTCTTTGCAGTCTCAATCAGCAGATCCTCTTCCTTCAGGGAAACCTGTACCCCGCCGGCCTCAAAATTCAGCGCGCCCTCTGTCTTTAACGTATTCATGGCGGCGCTGCCGTCCACATTGGCAAGATACTCCCGAATTGCATTTAACTGCTTACCGTATTTCGGCCCTACTGTCTTCAACTGGGGCTTAAAGCTGTAGGAGCTAAACTCAGACACATCTTCCTTGAAGGTAACTGTCTTTACATTTAACTCGTCCTCGATAATCTCTTTATAGAAGTCAGATAACTCTTTTTCTGCCTTTACATACATATTGCCAATCGGCTGGCGGTTCTTGATGTTGGCGCTGTTCCGCGCTGCCCGGCCTAATACCACAACCTTTAACACTTCGTCCATGGCAGTCTCTAACTCCCGATCCACTAACTTGTCATCGCAGACAGGGAAATCGCATAAATGAATACTCTTAGGCGCCGTCTTATCCACGCTCATCACCAGATTCTGGTAAATATCCTCCGTCATAAACGGAATCATGGGCGCGGCCACCTTGCAGATTGTTACCAGGGCTGTGTAAAGCGTCATATACGCATTAATCTTATCCTGCTCCATTCCCTTTGCCCAGAACCGCTCTCTGGAGCGTCTTACATACCAGTTGCTCATATCGTCCACAAATTCACTCATGGCTCTTGCCGCTTCCGGAATCCGGTAATTGCCCAGATTGTCGTCCACATCCTTTACCACAGTATTGAGCTTGGATAACAGCCACTTGTCCATAACGGAAAGCTTGTCATATTCCAGACTGTATTTTGTCGGATCAAAAGCGTCGATGTTGGCATACAGCACATAAAAGGCATAGGTGTTCCAGAGCGTACCCATAAATTTACGCTGTCCTTCCGTCACTGCGTCCTCATGGAACCGATTGGGCAGCCATGGCGCAGAATTGGTATAAAAATACCAGCGGATAGCGTCAGCGCCGTATTTATTGAGCGCTTCCATCGGGTCTACCGCATTCCCCTTACTCTTGCTCATCTTCTGGCCGTCTTTATCCTGTACATGGCCTAAGACGATAACATTCTTGTAAGGCGCCTCGTTAAATATCAGGGTAGAAATCGCCATCAGGGAATAAAACCACCCTCTGGTCTGATCCACTGCTTCAGAGATAAAATCCGCCGGGAAATTCTCTTTGAAAATGTCCTCATTCTCAAACGGATAATGCCACTGGGCAAACGGCATAGCGCCGGAATCAAACCAGCAGTCAATTACCTCCGGCACCCTGTGCATCTCCTTGCCGCAGTCCGGACAGGCAATCGTCACATCATCAATATATGGTCTGTGCAGCTCAATGTCCTCCGGACAGTTGCCGCTCATTTCCTTAAGTTCTGCAATGGAGCCAATCGCGTGGCGCTTGCCGCACTCGCACTCCCAGATATTTAACGGTGTTCCCCAGTAACGGTTTCTGGAAATTCCCCAGTCCTGTACATTTTTCAGCCAGTCGCCAAAGCGGCCCTTTCCAATGGATTCCGGAATCCAGTTTACCTTGTTGTTATTTGCAATCAAATCTTCCCGGACAGCGGTCATTTTAATAAACCAGGTGTCTCTAGCATAATAGATCAACGGGGTATCGCATCTCCAGCAGAACGGATAATCATGCTCAAACTTCGGCGCGTCAAACAATAACCCCCGGTTGTCCAAATCCACCAGCACCTTCGGGTCGGCATCCTTTACAAACAGTCCGGCAAACGGCGTCTCCTCCGTCATATTGCCCTTGCCGTCTACAAACTGGGCAAAAGGCAGATCATAGTTCCGGCCCACGTTGGCATCATCCTCACCAAAGGCGGGAGCGATATGCACAATGCCGGTACCGTCAGACATAGTGACATAGGAATCGCAGGTGATATAATGTCCCTTTTTATTCTGCCGGGCGGCAGCATCAGCCGCACAGGCATACAAAGGCTCATACTCCTTATGCTCTAAATCCGTACCTATATATGTCTCTAACACTTCATAGGCGGCAACTCCTTTTTCTTCATCGGCCAGCTTGCCAAGCACGCTGTCCAAAAGAGCCTCAGCCATATAATAGGTATAGCCGTCAGCCGCTTTTACCTTGCAGTATCTCTCGTCCGGATTGACGCAGAGCGCCACATTAGAAGGCAAAGTCCATGGCGTGGTTGTCCATGCCAGAAAATATGCGTCCTCTCCTACTACCTTAAAGCGGACAACTGCGGAACGCTCCTTCACCAGCTTATACCCTTGCGCCACCTCATGGCTGGAAAGCGGGGTTCCACAGCGCGGGCAGTAGGGTACAATCTTAAAGCCCTTATAAAGCAGTCCCTTGTCCCAGATTTTCTTCAAGGCCCACCATTCAGACTCGATAAAGTCATTGTGATAAGTTACATACGGATCATCCATATCCGCCCAGAAACCAACCTTGCCGGAAAACTCCTCCCACATGCCTTTATATTTCCAGACAGACTCCTTACATTTTGTGATAAACGGGTCCAAGCCATATTCCTCAATCTGCTCCTTGCCGTCAATGCCTAAGAGCTTCTCTACTTCCAGCTCCACAGGCAGGCCATGGGTATCCCAGCCTGCTTTACGGATAATCTTATGTCCTTTCATAGTCTGGTATCTGGGAATCATATCCTTGATAACGCGGGTCAGCACATGGCCGATATGGGGCTTTCCATTCGCAGTAGGAGGCCCGTCATAAAAGGTATAGACCGGCATTCCCTCCTTCTCTTTGACAGACTGCTCAAAAATCTTATTCTCTTTCCAGAAATCTAAGGTCTTCTGCTCTCTTTCCACAAAATTCAAATTTGTCGATACTTTCTCGTACATGTCGTTCTTCCTTTCCTGCTCATTTTTTCAAGGATTTTAAAAGATAAAGCCCTTTTCTCCTGTATCAGGACGAAAAAGGGCTTGTATTCGCTATACCACCTAATACACTGTGCTCCTCACAACTATGTTTTTTATAGCATTTCTGCATATTTTTGTCAATAGTAAATGGCGGCGGATCAGCGGGAGGCGTTGCCGTTATCACGCATTGCTTCCCTGATGCGGTCAAACTGCCCTGTGACATAGCCGTAATGATCCGCATTATGGGGAAGACTGCAATTCGTGCAATCCTTAATTCCGTTTTCGCGAAAAACCGGATTGCCGCCGCACTCCCCGCCTAATACATACAGGGGGCAATAGCAGAACAGGCAGTTAAACGCATCCTCCTCCACACCCTCATGGCAGGGAAAATATTCACATTCCCGGTTTTGGAAAAACGCATAATGCTTTCCCTTCCAGCGGGGTTCCTTCATTTATATCCACTCCTCAAAATAAATCTCAACATCAACCTTCCTTAGTATACCACATGCCTTTCCATTCTTCAAACGGGTACGAACTGTCGATTCCTGTTGAAAATTCCGTAATTTTATTTTACTATATCTATCGGAAATTCATTCAGAAAGGAGTCTTCACAGATGAAAAAATTTTTAGAGGAATTTAAAGCCTTTGCCTTAAAAGGTAATGTTATGGACATGGCAATCGGCGTAATTATCGGCGGCGCCTTTTCCGGCATTGTCACCTCGCTGACAGACAATTTTATTAACCCCATTTTGCAGTTCATCACTGCCGGAGCCAGATATTCGTTGCAGGACATCGGCCACTTTACTTCGAACTTTTTAAGTTCTGTGGTCAACTTTATCATTATGGCGTTTATTCTGTTCTGTATTATCAAAGCAGTCAACAAGGCAATGGATTTGGGAAAGCCAAAGGCAGAAGCTGCACCGACCACCAAAATCTGCCCTTTTTGTAAAAGCGAAATTCCGATTGACGCAGTGAAATGCGCGCACTGCACTTCCGACCAGCCGGAATAAGCAATACACATTAACGGCAGCGCTTACTTCAAAGGGAGAAGCGCTGCCGTTAAAAACGGAACTATTATCTCAGAAATTTTATGAAAAAAAGAAAAATATAACCCAAAATTGTAATGTATCCATATCCGCCCAGGATTCCCGTAATCAGCCTTCGGATATTGGTTGATTCTTTAATTTTTATCCTCTGTATGTACCAATCAAAAAACATTATTCCGCAAAAAACAACACAGATTATAGGCGATAATCGCAAATTCAGGCAAAAACATATAACAGCGAGCAGTTGCCCTATATATGCCCCGGTGCATCTTGCACAAACCGGAAACTGTTTCCCTTTATAGAAAAAACTTCTATCAGGTCTTCTATGACATCCACACCTGCAACCATACATCTTCACTTTTTCCCACGTGATTTCTATATCAGATAAATTCAATTTTTCCTCCTTCGCAATCAACATAATGCGTCACATGGCTGCCGGACATCTTTGTATTTGCGCAAAAATATAGTATGCCGTCAATAATATTAATTTTCCTGATTGTCTCTTGCTTCACAAGTGTGACACGATTACCCGGCTCATCCTTCTTTATACGAAGGATTTTATTTTCCTGTACGCCATAAATATGATTATCCGTCACATTAAAATCATCAACTGTCAGCTCATAATTAAATAAACCTCCGCCGTTTATATTTATTCTGTATAAATCATTAAGGTCCAAAAAATTACTACCCATAAAATACAGATATTCCCCGTCGCACACTAGATTTTTACACTTTTTATCATTGTATACCAGAGATTCATCAGTGCCGTCTTTTTTGATTTTATATATTGCTTCTTTGGCAGAATTATTAACATAATATATCCAGGAATCACAAACGGTTATATTAGAAGCCATATTTTCAGACAGCTTTTTTGTCTCTTTTGTCTTTAAATTAGTTATAAATAGTCCATTATCACTGCCGTTTCCGGAAAATACCATTTCGTCATTCACTATATGAAATGTATTTCCGTCAAACATTTTTTCACATGCGGAACTATTTACATCTATTTTATAAATACTTAGTCCTTTAACCGCATACAAAAATTCGCCATCTGTGCCTAACTGTTTGATTTTCTCATCCATAAGCACCTTTTCATTCCCATTACAATTTTCAACCAACTGATATTTTTTATTAATGTATCTTGAATAATATAATTTGTCCTTTAATTTAACGATACACCCGTCGTTTATATGATTACCATAACCATTAGCTGTTGTCTGGGCAGAAATCTGCGGTTTAACTGGTATAAATAACTTTTTCAACACATCAACCATGATTTCCTTATCATCTTCATCATATAATTCCGGAAATTTCAGTTCTATGCCGTTATTAATAAAAATTTTTGAATTATAAAATGTAATTTTATGAATATCATCCGCATATAATACCGACGATATCCCTTTATCCGAATAATGCAAACCCTTTGAAGAAACAATTATACCATTATTTATATGTACATAATACATAAAATAAATATATTCTGTTTCAAAGTTTGTATCGGTCTTATCATATACTTTCATAATTTCAAAAATACGGTTGTCTTCTTCAGCGTTAGCGTTGAATATTATATGCGACAGTGCATCTGACGTCATATTTGAAGTCATAACTTCTTTTACCATTTTCTTATTTTCTTCATAAAGAGAACTATTTTCATTTTCACCGCATTTGGCTTCTATTAAACTTATTTTTTTATTTACAGATTCCTGTATTGCATATTGATATTCACCCGTAACAGTATCGTTAAATTTTATTCCGCAATTATTGCATATCCAATACTCTTTCTCATTCTTTACATCGCCCATTCCACACAGACCGCAAAGCAAACCTACCGGACCGAAAAAGAACCAACCGCAGCACCCTCTTCCAACCCCATATCCCTGATATTTCTTATCAACACACCTTTGTACATTATCACTATAACAATTAGGACATCTCATTTTCTCTCCTCCTGTTTTAGCGTATTATAATACGTCTTATCCCCTGTTCTTTATTATCTCTTGCTTAACTTTTTTATTAAGGCAATCGGGATCAGAATCCAGCCAACAAACACTCCTGCGGATAATTTGCGCAAAAATACTTCATCATCGCTTATCACTGTCGTATCTTTTTTGTAAATAACCACACCGGCCGCCCAGTATCCTGCAATCCAGTATATTATAAAAATAACTATTTCCATAACCTCATCCTCTTTATCAGCTATGATATATATTGTTCATACATAGCGAATGAATCAACAAACTCATCATCCAGATACATCTCAAATGATAAAACGCCATCCATATCAAAATAAAAACCTAAGGTTATCACGCCATAATCTGTTTCTGCTGCATAAACATTCGTATCCACCTCATATAAATCCCCATTAATCTGAGTATTTTTACCTAAATAGACAGTCAATGTTCCCACATAGATTTCCCCCGGCTCCTGTGATGAATACATACTTATCGAAATATCATCACTGTATGTGTTGCCCAAGTATCCTCCCGAAAGTTCATATGTATCAATATATTCTGTTGAATGCGCTATCTCGGACACTCCACCAGACTCCTCCTCTGATTCCTGAGTTTCTGTTTCCGTTGTTTCAGGCGTTTGTGTTGTCTCCTCTTCTGTCGTCTCTTCTTGCACAGCTTCACTTGAGGTTTCTTCCTCATCATCTTCATATTGGGGTGATTCTTCAGAATATAGCAGTTCCTTTTTTTCATTTTCCGGAATAGCAATATTTAAGCCCTTTTCTTCGATATACTGCGTAAACATATCGTATAGAAGATTTTGCTCTTCTTCCTCGCTTGCTTCATCTTTACCATCTAATGCAATAAAACTTATTAAAAACCAGGGCTCTTCTTCATATTCGGAATATTCTCTTTTCCCAATGTCAAACTGGGCGCAGATATCATGTTTCTCTCCCTTATATGTACACTTTCCGTTTAATTGTATTAAAGATTTTTCTCCTTCTGTATTTTTATCCCAGTACAAAAAGGCCCATTTCATATCACTGCAATATTCATTAAAAACATCGCCATATGTAACCTCTGAAATATTGCGAGGATGTAAGGCAAGCACATTTTCGCCCATTTTTTTAAAATGGTCCTTTGTAAAAAAGAATGCAAATATTAAAACAAAGCAGCAAAAAACCCCACTAAGAATACGCAATATGCCTACCAATATTCCTATTTTTTTATTCCTGATTGACTTTACAACCATAACGCAATATACCGGCATAGCAACTGCCATAACCGCCATGACCAAATAAAGTATCTTATTAACCACTGCAATATCCATAATATTATTCCTCCTATGATAGCTTTCATTATTCCGTAAAATCTATATTCGTTAAATCACAAATCCACCCCCAATTAAGACAGAGCACTTCCGCAAAACAACGATAATACATTGCTGCCAAAATCCTTGCCCACCTCTAAATATAATGTATTTTAACATAATTTTTGAGCATAGTAAACCTATAAAGTACCATTTATAAAAATAATTACACCTTTCACATAGTTATTGATACATTTTAATTCTTTTATACTGTAACCATAATTACTGGATTGGAGGTCACTATTCATGAACGAAAATCAGATTAATGAGATGGGACAAAGAATAGCTGATCTGCGACGTTCCCACAAAATGACGCAGGAACAACTGGCAGAATTACTTGATGTTTCAACAAAACATATCAGTCATGTTGAACGCGGATGTACCAATCTATCCCTGAATACTTTAATCAAGTTATGCAGTATTTTTAACTGCACGCTGGACTATATTGTATTTGGCAGAGAAAATAATCCTATATTAGCACAATTACCAAAGACAATCTCAGATATTATACTTTCAAATAATAAGGAAGACATCTCCCGCCTTAACCGGTATTTGCAAATCTTCTCAGAACTATATGACCGGCGTTAGTTGGGTTCCCTGCAAAGGCAAATTCCCATCGATGCAGTGAAATGCGCGCACCGCATTTCCGGCCAGCCGGAATAAATGCGCCGGATAATCTTATTTAACCCCAAAAAATAAAACAGGCACAGAAAATCAATACGATAATCTGTACCTGTTTTTGTTTGGCTCAAGTCAGCAACTGCTGCTTACATATACTTAACAGTGTTAATCTTAACACCAGGACCCATTGTAGAAGTAAGCGTTACGCTTCTCAAATACTGTCCCTTTGCAGCGGCCGGCTTAACCTTGATAATCTCATCTATTAACGCTTGGAAGTTGTCTGCTAACTGCTCCTCTGAGAAAGAAGCCTTTCCAACTGGCACGTGAATGATGTTGTTCTTGTCAAGCCTGTATTCAATCTTACCGGCTTTGATATCCGTAATTGCCTTGGTAACATCCGGCGTTACCGTACCGGCCTTGGGATTAGGCATCAGGCCTTTCGGTCCTAACAGACGAGCCAGACGGCCTACAACACCCATCATATCCGGAGTTGCAACGACAACGTCAAAATCCATCCAGCCATCGTTCTGAATCTTTGGAATTAATTCCTCACCGCCCACATAATCAGCGCCTGCGGCAGTTGCCTCATCAATCTTATCTCCCTTGGCAAACACTAAAACCTTAACCGTCTTACCGGTTCCATGAGGAAGCACTACTGCGCCACGAATCTGCTGGTCCGCATGACGGCCATCCAATCCCATTCTTAAATGAGCTTCTACAGTCTCATCAAACTTTGCGCTGGCTGCCTTTTTAACAATGGCAACCGCATCCTGAATATCATATACCTGATTCTTGTCTACAAGCTTTGCAGCTTCAACATATCTTTTTCCTTTTTTCATCTTTACTAACCTCCTGTGGTATTATCGGGAGCGACCCTCCCACCTGTTATATCGCGACTACGCGCTCTGCTTTTATCAGTCTTCTACTACGATTCCCATGGAACGGGCTGTTCCGGAAATCATACTGATTGCTGCCTCAAGGCTGCCCGCATTTAAATCCGGCATCTTAAGCTCTGCGATTTTCTGAACCTCAGCTTTTGAGATGGTAGCAACCTTTGTCTTATTCGGAACGGCAGACGCCTTATTAATCTTGCATGCCTTCTTTAATAAGACTGCGGCCGGCGGAGTCTTTGTTACAAAACTGAAACTTCTGTCCGCATATACTGTGATTACAACCGGAATGATCATTCCATCCTGGTCTGCTGTCTTTGCATTAAACTGCTTTGTAAATTCCACAATGTTCACACCATGCTGACCTAAAGCCGGACCAACCGGTGGTGCAGGAGTTGCCTTGCCTGCCGGAATCTGTAATTTAATATAACCTTCTACTTTCTTAGCCATAATGTATTTCCTCCTAATTCATGTGGTCAATCGGGATTACCCTCCCACTGTTTATAACTGTTTCACGTCAAAGCAATATACCTGACTAGTCAACCTTTGTTACATCCATAAAATTGATTTCCAATGGGGTCGCACGACCAAACATATCCACCTTAATCGTAACTGTCTGTTTGCTGATATTAACATCTGTGACAGTACTAACCGTACCCTCCCAGTCTCCGGATACAACCTTAATTGTATCGCCGACTTCGACGTCAATTTCCACCTTGGGAACTTTGGACACCCCGGAATGATCAGAAACCTGAATCCCCAAATTCTTCATTTCCGCTTCCGTAAGCGGTACCGGCTTTGATCCCGGACCCACAAATCCAGTTACACCTCTGGTATTACGTACTACATACCAGGTGGCGTCATTCATAATCATGTTAATCAAAACATAACCCGGAAACATTTTTTTACGAACCGGCTTTTTCTCGCCATTTTTCAATTCCACTACATCCTGAAGCGGAACCAAAACTTCTAAAATCTGGTCCTGTAGCTTCCTGTTTTCGATTGTCTTCTCAATGTCTGTCTTAACCTTATTCTCATATCCGGAATAAGTGTGCGCCACATACCATTTTGCTTCGCTGTTATTCTCTGCCTCTGCCATATTATCACCCGCCTTATCCAATGATAAATGTCATGCCGACCTGCATAACCCAATCAACGGCTGCGATAATACATCCGATAATAATGGCTGCCAGTATAACTGCGACAGACTGCTTGCCGAGAAGTTTCTTATCCGGCCAAACAATTTTACGGAATTCACCCTTAAGCTCGGTGAAAAAGCCTCTCTTAAAAGATGCGTCATTCTCATTTGCCATCTCAAATCACCTCCGTAGAATTATTTGGTCTCTTTGTGTAAGGTATGGGCCTTACAAAACGGACAATACTTCTTCAGTTCCATTCGCTCAGTATGGACTCTCTTGTCCTTGGTCAGATTGTAATTACGCTGTTTACAATCCGTACATGCCAATGTAATCTTAACTCGCACAACTTCCACCTCCATCTTAAATTGTAACGGCTCTTTTTTGACTGCAAAACCCAAGCGTTATATAAAATTTTGCACACAAAAAAAAAGCCCCGACCAGCGTCGCACACATTACAATAACAGAAACGCCATAAAAAGTCAAGAAAAAACTGAAAGGATGGACCAATTTATTGCAGACGGTCCATCCTTTTTGTCTTTTCCTATATAAAACAGGCTTCCAGTCATCACATCATCTTATCAATCATAGCGAGAACTTCCTTGCCCATCTCCTCTGAAAGCTGTCTGGCATTGTCTAAGGAAGTACCCTTCACACCATAGTAGAATTTTACCTTCGGCTCTGTTCCGGAAGGTCTTACACAAAGCCATGCATCCTCACTCAAATCGTAATAAAGCACGTTGGAGCTTGGCAGGCCGGTGGAAGTAACCTCTCCTGTTGCCAGATTCTTAACTGTATCCGCCTTATAGTCCCTTGCTGACAGCACATCATATTTGCCGATTTTGGCGGGAGTATTTTCCCGAAGGGTATTCATAATCTCCTGAATCTTGGCAAGTCCCTCCAGTCCCTTTAAGGACACAGACTGGATTGCGTCAATGCAATAACCGTACTTGTCATACATATCCACCATGGCGTCCCACAAAGTCTTGCCCTGGCTCTTATAATAAGCGGCCGCCTCGCAAAGCGCCATCGTTGCCACGATAGCGTCCTTATCTCTTGCATGGGTTCCAATCAGGCAGCCATAGCTTTCCTCAAAGCCAAAGAGGTAAGTTCCCTCTCCGCTCGTCTCAAATTTCAAAATCTGCTGTCCGATATATTTAAATCCTGTCAGCACCTCAATCAACCGGATATGATAAGCCTTCGCAATCTCATCTGCCAGATTAGAGGTTACAATCGTCTTAATCAAAGCCCCGTCTTCCGGAAGAGAACCGTTAATCGCTTTCTTCTGGCTAATCTCATATTCCGCCAAAAGGCAGCCGGACATATTGCCGGTTAAGGTAATATATTCCCCGGTCTTCGTATCCTTGACATACACGCCCAGCCGGTCTGCGTCCGGATCGGTTGCCAGAACCAGGTCTGCATCCTTTTCCTTCGCCAGCTTTAAGGCCAGTTCAAATGCCTCCGCCGCCTCGGGATTCGGATAGCTGACAGTCGGAAATTCACCATCCGGTAACTCCTGCTCCGGAACTACATATACATTCTCAAAGCCAATCTCCTTTAACACTCTCCTTGCCGGAATATTGCCGGTTCCATGAAGGGGCGTATACACAATCTTAATATCCTTGCCATATTGATCAATACAATCCTGATGAAGCACAAGTTTCTTTAACTCTGCAATGTAGGCGTCGTCTACCTCTGCGCCGATAGTCACATATAAGCCGGCCTTCTCTGCCTCCGCCTTATCCATGGTCTTGCAGACAGACAAATCCGTAATTGCCTTAACCTCCGCCATAATTCCCGTATCATGCGGGGGCGTAATCTGCGCGCCGTCCTCCCAGTACACTTTATATCCGTTATACTCCGGCGGATTGTGGCTGGCGGTAACATTAATTCCTGCGATACAACCCAGATGACGCACTGCAAAAGAGAGCTCCGGCGTAGGCCGCAAAGACTCAAAACGATACGCTTTAATGCCGTTGGCCGCCAGGCAAAGAGCCGCTTCCTCTGAAAATTCCGGCGACATTCTCCGGGAATCATAGGCAATCGCTACGCCCTTATTCTCACCGCCCTGTTTCTTAATATAATTGGCAAGTCCCTGGGTAGCACGTCGTACCACATAGATATTCATCCGGTTGATACCGGCGCCGATAATGCCTCTCAACCCCGCTGTACCAAACTCCAAATCTGCAAAAAATCTTTCCTTAATCTCATTGTCGTTGTCGGCAATAGCTGCAAGCTCCTTTTTCGTATCCTCGTCAAAATAGGGATTGCTCATCCACTCCTCGTAAATCTGTTTGTACTCCATACTACACCTCCATGTTACCATTTTTTTATTATACCATCTCGACTGTCGTCTCGATGGAGATACCCAAGCAGACTGGAAATTAAATCCAGCGCATCATAGGTAAGGGTTTCATCTTTGCCGTCATCTGAAAAAGTAACCGTATAGCTCTTAGACAGATAACCGGTCTGACTAAGTGTAATTATATGACTTCCCGTCACTTTTGTAAAGGACATTGGGGCAATCCCAAGATACTCTCCATCAAAATATACGCTTGCCCCGACCGGTCCTGACACCGTCACTTTATTAGCGGTTTTGGTTCCGGTCACACTGTTTACATCCTTGACGCCGTCCTGTTTTTCAGATGATGTATCCGATTGTTGTTCCGTACTGTTGTTTGCAGCCTCCGTTGTCTGGGTTGTGGTTTCATTTTCTGTGGAGGCCGCCTGAGTGGTCTTTGTCTTGCTGTCAGCGGCTTCGTCCGTCTTCTTCAGCTTGTACTCCATCACCTTATATGCAAAATTTACATTCAGGGAACCGCTATAGGTGTCGTAACTCTCCGCCACAATATAAATCTTGTGTCTGCCGTAGACAAGCTCCACCGCTCCTTCGGTATTTATCCGTCTGCCGTCAATATAAACCTGAGCGTCCGACGGCGTCAGCTTAAACAGCACAGAGCCTATCTGCTTTGGCTCGACGACAAGGTCTGCAAGGGAAATGTCTACCTCCTGATTCTTGATCACTTCTATCTTTTTGGTTCCCACATCATCACCCTTGGCAATCCTTAAAGTATATTCTCCCTCGCGCACAGTCAGCAGCATATCCTCCGTTACCGGAACAATCACATCATAACCAATCTCCACCATACCCCCTAAATAAGAGGCGTAATCCGAAAGCCGCACATAGCCATGTCCCAATTCCACAAACACAGAGCACACCTCATCATGATATAGCCAGAGGGTAAGCTGGTCTTCCGAACAGATTTCATCGAGGCCGATCTCTTTGTTATCCGAAAAGGCAGCCGCATTTTCGGCAATGCGGTAATTCTTTCCGTCTAAACGCAGCGTCCGGGTAAGATAATCAATCTCCGCTCCGGAAACCTCCTTGAATACCTGTATATTTTCATTGCTGCTGATGTAGAGGGAAAGCAGCTTGTTCCGGTTCTCATCATAGACCGCATCTACCACGCTGCCCAACTCCACCTGCGACATAGACAGGATATCTCCATACTTGTCCCGCACATCTACGCCGCCGGTGTATTCCAATGTGATTTCCGACGCATGGTCCACCGTCTTTAAGCTGATTTTTCCATTTACTTCGTCTAAGTTGCTGACAACGGCAAACAGGGATACCTCCTTTGCCGGCTCTACCTCCTCGTCATAGGAAGGAATCGTGACCTCATCACCGCAGCCGGTCAAAAAAATCCCTGCCATAATCAGTAGCAGCACTGCACAGATATATTGTATGCGAACGGAATTACAAAAATGATTGCTCTGCATGGCTGTCCGTCGCCCTCCTTTTGTATCTGATTTGCGCGAATTTCCTTAACGCTTTTAATATAGGAATTGTAGCATAAAGATATAAAACAAGTCAAATCCCCGCCGATTCATTCCGGCAGGGATTTATCCATGTCACCCTATATACTTTTCCTTATACGCCGCTAACATTTCGCGCTTTTCCGTCTCCTGTAAAATCACCGTCTCTAACTTCTCTAAATACTTAGGCGAGAGAAACGCCTTATTGGTATTATAGTAACTGTTTGCAATTTTCCAGAACTTTTCCGGATAGGAAAACAGGACATACATATAATGGTAATCCTCCGTAAGCAGTCCGATTTCCGCCGCATAAGCCTGAAAAATCTCCGTAAGCAGCCCAAAGTCAAAATGATTCTTCTCCATTGCCTTTCTGGCAAACTGGTAAAGGTCGTTTAACTGGTTTCCCCGCGAGAACCGCTCAAAATGCACAATGGCCTCTCCTTCCTCGCACAGAATCACATTATGGTGGTTATAGCTGCCATGGCAGATACCGTAGTGGCTTTCAAACGCATTGGCGGAGCTGTTCTCCTGTTCGCCCAAAATCCGGGAAAGCATTTCCACGCAGTCCGCCCCCTGCCGGTAATAATCCGGAAACACCTTTAGAAACAGCGCCTCAAAGAAATTTTTGCGCTTTACCTTCATTATATATCCGTTAATTTTTTTCAGCTCCTTGTTGTGCCGGATAAAGGTATTCTCTATTTCCCGGTCCTCCGCCCTCTCCCGCTCCTTATCCGGCGGGGCGGTCTCATTTTCCGCCGCATTTCCCCCTTCCTCCTTTTCGGTTCCCAAAGCCTCCTCTAACGCGTTCTGGCTGATTTCATAGATATATGTCAACTTCTCTAATTCCTCGCCGTCTACGATTGCCCGCCGGATTTCCGCAATCCGCTTTTTTTCCTTTTCCTGCTGGGCCGTTTTCCATGCCCCGGTAAACTTAAGCGCCACCCGTTTCCCGTAAATATGAAACCGGGCCAGAGCAGTTACGGCCCGGAGAATTTCAGAAGGGTTATGCATGTCACACTCGTTACCCTCAAAATGCTTTTTCAGCACGAAGGGCTGCCGGTACTTGTCACAGGTAAACAACATTCCTTCCCGATTGGGAATCAGATAATCCAGATTAGCGCAGCCCTCTTCCAAAAATAACTGTTTCAACACATATTCCTGCTCTAACCGAATCATACTGCCACGAAAAGGCTCAAGAATACGGCATCCGTCCGTCGTATTTAAAATCGTCGCCCCCCGCCCCTTTTTCGTGCTAAGAATTTCCATGTCATACTGTTCATACACCTCGGCAAGTTTTTCAGACATAAAAACATCCCCTCCTTTACTCTTTCATCTTATGAAGAAGGGGATAAAAATATCACAAATTTTCTCTTGTCATTTTCACTGTTTTTGCGTAAATCTTTCCCTGGCCAACTGTAACAGAATCTCCTTCCGGTTTTGCTCCGGTTCCTCTAAAACGCACTCTAATAGGTAGGAAAGCATTTCGCCAATATCCCTGCCCGGCTTCATTCCCTGCTCTATCAAATCCCTGCCGGTAACCGCCAGTTCTTTTAAGGAGAGACACTGCTTTTCCTCCTGTATCTTCTTATAATATCCCTTTAATACCTCAAGGCTTTCCAGTTTTTCCTGCCGCATATAGCTGCTCTGGGCTAAAATGTCCGCCCGTTTGAGACACACATAATCCGGGAACAAATCGGCTCCCATTTTGCTGAGGGAACGGCGGAAGGATTTAAGCGTCACCTGCCCGCCCATGCCGTAGTCATGCCAGAGCACCAGCCGTTTCACCCGGTCTATGGTAGCATTGTCAAATTTCAGCCGCCGCAAAATTCCCCCGGCCATTTTCTCCCCCACCTGATTATGCCGGTAAAAATGATCCCCGGCATCGTCGCTGAACTTCGTGTCCGGCTTTCCCACATCATGCAAAAGGGCCGCCCACCGCAAGGCCTCTGTCGGCGGAACCTCCTGCACTACCCGTATGCTATGCTCTCCCACCGTATACATATGGTGCCGGTTATTCTGCTCCGTCTCCATCATCTTGTCAAACTCCGGCAGCACCACCTTCGTCACGCCCAGCTCACAGGCGGTTCTGATTTCCTCCGGATGCCCGGACAACAGCAGCTTTGTCAGCTCTATATGAATCCGCTCTGCGCTGATATCCTTCAGAAATCCGGCCTGCTCCCGGATTGCCTGTCTGGTGCCCTCATCTATGGAAAATCCAAGCTGGGCGGAGAACCGGATTGCCCGCAGAATCCGCAGGGCGTCCTCGTCAAACCGCTCCTTGGGCTTTCCCACGCATTGAATCCGCCGCCGTTTCAAATCTCCCAGCCCGTCAAAATGATCCACCAGTCCTTCCTCGTCATTGTAAGCCATGGCGTTTATCGTAAAGTCCCGCCGCTTCATGTCCTCCATGAGACTGACCGTAAAGGTGACGGAGGATGGCCGCCTGTGGTCCTCGTATCTGCCGTCCACCCGATAGGTGGTGACCTCATAGCCCTCTTTTCCAAACATAACCGTTACCGTCCCATGGGCAATCCCCGTATCAATCGTGCGGCGGAACAGCGCCTTAACCTCCTCCGGTCTGGCAGAGGTAGTAATATCCCAGTCCTCCGGGGTTCTTCCAAGAACGGCGTCCCTGACGCAGCCGCCGACAATATAGGCCTCAAAACCGGCTCCCTGTAAGGTATGAATAATTCTGTTTGCATTTTCCGGTATGTTAATTTTAAGCATAGTTGCTCTCCTGTTTTTCGTTTTCTATAATTCCAGCGAATCCGCATTCAACAAAAAATCATATACATTCATTATCAATATGCCCTCGTCATTATAAAAGGGTTTGGGCGTATCTGATGTAATTACAATTTTTTTAAATGAATCCTGAATTTTTAAAAACGGCCTGATTTCCTGAGCTGTTTTTTCCGCAGTGGCAAGCATGTATGCCGACTGAATATAATATTTTTTTGAGCCTTTAGTGCAAATAAAATCCACTTCCAATTTTTTCTTTACCGGTTTGCCATTCCTGCCGTTTTCCACAATTGTAAGGCAGCCGACATCTACGCAAAATCCCCGCATCCTAAGCTCATTATAGATTACATTTTCCATGGAATGGGTTAGTTCCATCTGCCGGAAATGAATCCGCGCGTTTCTAAGTCCCATATCCATAAAATAATACTTTAAGGGCGTACTGATATAGGATTTTCCCTTAATGTCATAGCGGCCGGCCTCCTCAATCAGAAATGCGTCCTCTAAATACTCTATATATTTGGTAATGGTTGTCGCGGTAATCTTTGATTGGTTCATGCTCTTAAATGTTTTTTGAAGTTTATTGGGATTGGTCAAAGAACCGATTGCCGAAGACAGCACATCCAGCAATGCCTCCATCTCGCCGATATTTCTGATTTTGTTCCGCCTTACAATATCCTGGATATAGGTTTCTTTTAACAGATTATCCAGCAATGCCACCTTCTGTTCTTCTGTCTTCGCCAGCACCACAAGGGGAATACCGCCGTAGGTGATGTACTCATTCCAGCCGTCATACCGGTTTCCGTCATATACCGACATAAATTCCGAAAAGCTTAAAGGGTACATGTGTACCTCGTCCCCTCTGCCGCCAAACTCCGTTGCGATATCTCTTGATAAAAATCTGGCATTGCTTCCCGTTACATAGATTTCACAATTCTTTTTATCCGCCAGACCATTTAAGACGCTTACAAATTCATCTAACATCTGCACTTCATCTAAAAGAAAATAATACTTTTCTTCATCCTTCAACTGTTGCTTGGCCCATGGATAAAATACCTTCGGGTCGCGATAATCTATATTATCAAACAAATCAAATGCCATTTCTATAATGTGGCTTTCCTTCACCCCGCTGTCCAACAGATATTTTTTAAACAACGTGCGTAGCAAAAATGATTTTCCGCATCTTCTAATCCCGGTTACAATCTTAATCAATCCATTGCCTTCCCGCTCTATAAGCTGGTTCAGATAATAGTCCCGCTTAATCTCGATATCCATACCCAATACTCCTATAAGATATTTTGGTTAGTTTTTCCCTAAATATCTTATATTATAACGCAATCATTTCATTTTTCAAGAGCATTTCCCGGTCTGCCTATATTTTCTGCTCCTTTGCCTGCCATTTATAAAGCAGTCTCCGCAGCAGGCAGTCTATACCGTATCCCAGAACAGAGAGCCCCACTCCCGCGAAGGCCATCTGCGGAGAATCAACGAGCAATTTCTCCGCCACCCTGTCATTAAGCAACAAAAACCATGTCGCTACCAGGGCGACTCCGAAGACAATAACAACCAATAACATATATATGCTGTTCGCCTTGTTCGCCAGCGTTAAATATACTCCATATCCTCCAATCCACAGGCCGGGTATCAGCCAGCCGGGAGTTCCGCCGCAAAAATGTCCAACCCCCACAATCACAGCCCATTCCGCGATTACAGTGAGCAGGCACAAAATATCCTGAAACCTTATTTCCAGAATCCTTCTCTTCGGCGAGGCCGCAATATACTCAGCTGACAACAGCCTGCGCGCTAATGCCGGAACCATTCTGCCGGCCATAACCACAAAATACCAGCCCAAAGACCACCAGCCGTCAGAAAGCAACCCTGTTGCCACAGCATAAAGCAGAATAAAACCCCCGCCGATAAGCGTTACCTTTATTTGGTCGCTGTATCTTAACAGGCGAAAGCACTTTTTTATCTCAGTCATAGTACCGCTCCTTCCCCTTTTTTTGCAATGTTCTCTCCATGATAAGCTCTGACAGAATATCCGCCGCAAACAATATGCCGCACACCCGGATATTCCCCGTCTGGGTATACTGCATCAAAACCGGCATGAGAATCCCTGAGCCGACATAATACACCAAAAGATTGACGACAAGGTTTCCGGTGCACCGGGAAAGCAGCAGGCTCGCTTCCTCAAAAAGGAAAACCAGAAACGCTCCGGTCAGGCAGCACACAGCCACATCTGCAAACCCTTTTCCGTTCCATGCATACAATGAAAGGCAGCCGCCCATGCACACAAGCGCACCGGCGCCCCTTCTTAACGCGTCTGCGAACAGCGCCTTTTGCAGCATGGAAAATCCCCTGCCGGAGGTCATCAGATATTCCAGTTGGGCTCCCTCCCTCGCTCCAATGCCCAAAAACAGATAAGTATTCAGCAAACACTCCGCCAGATAACAGCCTGTTCCGGCAAGCCCCGCAAATAAAGGAATCATGATTGCAAGCCTTCCTTCCGGCAACGCAGCAAACAGGCGAAAGCCCAACGCCTGTATTCCGGCAAGGAAAAACAGCGGCAGAGCATAGACACCTATCAACAGCCATTTTCGCGGAAAAAACACATGGTAGTTCTTCCATAATTGTCCCATAACTCTTCCTCCTTCCCTGCTATGCGGAAACATCTTCCTCCATCTGGAGGACCGTATTCTGTTTCATCACTGCCACGCAAATCTGGGAGAGCGTCGGCGTCTCCACAGCAATGTCCAGTCCACTTAACTGCTCAAGCTCCGATTGCAGGCAAAGCCCCTCATAGCCATAAGCATTCCGCCTGCATCCAATCAACAGCTTTTCCGCCTGCTTTTCTTCTCCTCTTTCGCCCTTCACAAGGGCGTATTTTTCCTTTAACTCCTCCACAAACCCTTCTTCCACAATGCGTCCCTGCTCTAAAATAATCGCATAATCAGTCACATTTTCCATATCCGCCACATTGTGGGTGGAGAAAAATACCGTCCGTTCCCCGTCGCCTTCGTCCAAGTAATCCCGCAGCATGGCACAGAGCATATCCCGCATCAGCGGGTCTAACGGGGACGCAGGTTCATCTAACAGCAAAAGCCTCGTATCTCTGGCAAATGCAGCCGCCAACATCGTCTTCATCTTAGTTCCGTCTGACAGCTTGGCAATGCTCTTTTTCCCCATATCCACGCCTAACCGTCTGCAAAGCTGCTGGTATCTGTCCCTGTGGAAATGGTCGAACAAAAGCTCTCCTGCCTTTCCCACATTGTCCACCGTCCAATGCGACATAAAATAATTGTTCGGTCCCACATAGCCTGTATTCTCCCGAATCTCCTCATCTGTCATTGCGTCGTCAAAATATTCTATCCCGCCCTGATAATCCAATCGCACCCCGCCTAAAATCCGTAGGAGAGTGCTTTTGCCCGCGCCGTTTTCTCCAATCAGCGCAGTCGCAAACCCCTTCGGAATTCTCAATTCCGGAATCTCCAACGCAAATTTCTTATAGCGTTTTTTCAACTCTTTCACTGTAACCGCTGCCTGTATCTCCATAACAATCTCCTTCCTCTACTCCATGTCCAAAAGAATTTTAAAGGCTTCTACAACCTCTTCATTGCCAAGTCCGGCTATTCTGGCGGCCTTAATGGCGTCCTGCATACTCTCCTCCATCTTCCGGATATGCTGTTCCCGCAGCATCTCGCTGTCCTGCGCATTGACATAGTAACCCTTTCCCTGCATTGCCGTTACCAGCCCCTGCTTTTCCAGCTCCTCATAGGCTTTCATGGTGGTAATCACGCTGATTCTAAGCTCTCTGGCCAATCCTCTGATAGACGGGAGATACTCCCCCTCCTTCCATTTCCCTGCCAGAATATCCTCCTGAAACTGCGCGGCAATCTGCTGATATATGGGAACGCCCGAATTTTGTAATATCTTCATGGTTTCACCTCGTTCCTGTTGCCAACTGTTTATATGTTATATATACACTATAATCACTTATGTGTCAATACATTTTTTCAAAACGCAAAAGCCGCACCGGCTGTTTGCCGGTGCGGCCCTTTTCATCTATTTATCGCTTCTAATGTCCCTGTACCCAAAGTCCCCGCTTTACCAAAAGTTTTTTCTCAATAACGGAGAAAATGCATTTATCAATCACGATTCCCACAACCACAATGACTACCATAACCAGCATAACCTGATTAATATCCGCTAAATCCCGTCCCAAAATCAACGTCTGTCCAAGACCGATAGAGGTGGTCATCACCTCACCGGCCATCAGGGCGCGCCACGCAAAAGACCAGCCCTGCTTTAACCCGGTCACCAGCTCCGGCAGGCAGGCCGGAAAGATTACATGACGGTATAGCTGCCGCTTTCCTGCTCCCATGGTAAGCGCCGCCTTAATATAAATCGGCTGCACATTTTTAATGGCGTTATCTACAGAAATCGCAATACTGAAAGCCGCTCCCATTACCACAACAAACAGGATTGCCTGCGTGGACAGCCCAAACCACAAAATGGAAAAGGGCACCCAGCAGACGCTGGGCAATGTCTGTATGCCAAGAATCAACGGCTTTAAGTTCTTTTGCAGATATTTAAAATGATTGATTAAAAGTCCTACCGCCAGACCGATGAGTACCGCAATCAGATATCCGGCAATTCCCCGCAGAAGGGAGTTTCCCGTTGCCTGCAATAAGGTTCCGTCGCTTAAAAGCTCCACAAACCGCTCCCCGACGCCTAAAGGCGAGGGTACGGAATACGGCTTAAACACTTCCATCAAATCCACAAAAACCCAGTAAAAGCCCTGCCATACCGCCAGCAGGATACAAAGAAAAATCACAATGCTCATCAATAGTCCTCCCCTCTGATTTTTGCCAGAATCCCTCTACGCAGCTCCACAAATTCCGGTGAATACACATGACGAGGCCGCTCTAAATCAATATTGACAATCTCCGGCGCTTTATCCTCCAAGGAGAGCACGACTACCCGGTCTCCGAGATATACCGCCTCCTCCACACTGTGGGTAATGAATAAAATCGTGCGCTTTGTTTCCATCCATATCTGCTGTAGCTCCTGGCGCAGACGGTTAGACGTCTGCTTATCCAGAGCAGAGAACGGTTCGTCCATCAACAGCACTTCGGAATCCATGGTAAGCGCTCTGGCTAAAGCCGTCCGCTGCCGCATACCGCCGGAAATCTGGTGAATCGGATAATCCCTGTAATCCAGCAGATTTACCATTTTCAGATAATGGACTGCCTTTTCCTCTTGCTCCTCTGCGGAAACTCCGGCCAGCTTCATTCCAAATTTCACATTATCAATTACATTTAACCAGGGATAAAGCCCATGGTCCTGAAACATCACCGTCCGGTCTGCTCCCGGTCCGGTTATCTCCTTGCCGTTTAACAAAATCTGGCCCCCGGAAGGCTCTATCAGACCTGCCACCAGATTAAGCAATGTACTTTTTCCACAGCCGGAGGCGCCTACGATACAGACAAACTCCCCCGACTCTATCTCCAGATTGATTTCCCTTAATGTAGCATTTTCACTGTCTTCAAAATGCTTACTCAGATTAATTAACTGTAACGACATAGCTCCTCCTACTCTGCAAACAGACTGGCTTCTTCTGGCACCTCGTCAATCAGCTCTTGCTGCTTACTGATATCCGCAAAGCCCATAATGGAATCCCTGTTCATCTCTGCGCTGACCTCCATCCGCTCGAAGGCCTTTTTGATAATGGATTCACTTAACGCCTTGCCGGTAGCCGCATCTAACTCCTGATTAATGACTGTCAGAGAACCCTCCTGATCATCATTTATCTTAGCGGTAGCTGCCTCATGCTCCTGTAAGAATTTCTCTACCAAATCTGGGTGCTCCTCCAAAAATTCCTTCCGCACAACCACTACTGCCACATCATAGTTGCCCTCCATATAGATTTCATCATAATCTAACAGAATCTTTGAGCCCTGTTCCTCTAAAGTCGCTCCCCATGGCTCCGGTACCAAGGCGGCGTCAATGTCGCCCCGTTCCATCATATTTGCGACGTCCGCATTAGCTACCGCCGTAACGGTTACATCTCCGCCTTCCGATACCTGCTTTAAACCGTTTTGCTCTAATAAATCCAGCAAACACAGATATTGGGTATTGCCAATCTGAGGAATGGCAACCGTCTTCCCTGACAGGTCTGCAACGCTTTTAATCTCCGAATCCTGACCGGTTACCAAAACCGCTCCGCCTTTCGTCGCCCCGGATAAGATCACCACATCTCCGCCGGATTTCGCATAAGCGCTGATTGCCGGCACCGGGCCGATATATCCGATATCAATGTCCCCTGCAAAAAGGGCCTCCACCTCTGCCGGTCCGGCGTTAAAGGCCGTCCAACTTACCTGCGCCTCATCGCCATAAGCATTTTCCAGAGATTGTTCCGATTTCATCAGCAATGCCTGAGCATGCGTTATATTGTTAAAATATCCGATGTGTACCTCCGTTGTCTCCTCGGCTGCCTTTCCACAGCCTGTGGCTCCCAAAGCTGTAACACCCAACATTCCCATTACCAGTAATTTCTTCCAGATTTTCATTTTCTTTTCGTCCCTTCTTATGATTATCTTTGTCTTTTCCTAATTAAGTATGTTATTTTATAGATGTGTAAAAAATGTGTGATGTTTTAGCTATGACAATCGGCCTCAAAAAAGCGACCATATAAAAAGAGAGGCCGTCTTCCGTCTGTCATATCCATTGACAGTATCGACGCCTCTCAAAAAGTCCCGCCTATGCTCACTACCATTTACATTTACATTCCCAAATCTGTATGAATAAAACCGGTAATGTTATTAATATGCCCGTCCAAAATACACCATCTTCTTTGCCGGTCTGCCGCAATGCACGCAGGTATCCGCCAGTTTTTCCTGGGTAAAGGGCATACACCGCGTGGAAGCTCCGGTCTCGTCCTTAATGGCTTCCTCACATTCGGTTTCACCACACCACATGGCTTTAATAAAACCCTGCTTCTTTTCAATAATATCCGTAAACTCGTCCCAGTTCACAGCCGTATGGGTATTGGCCTCTCTATGGGCTAATGCCTTATTATACATATCCTGCTGCATGGTCTCTAAAAGCTGTCCGATTACGGATTCAATCTCGTCTAAGGAAACCTCCTGCTTATCTCCGGTATCCCGGCGTACCACTAACGCCTTGTTGGCCTCAATATCGCGGGGACCAATCTCCACGCGAAGCGGAATCCCCCGCATTTCCTGCTCGGCAAATTTCCACCCCGGATTCTTATCCGAATCATCTACCTTAACCCGGTAAGCGGAAAGTTTGTCCTTAAGCTCCGCCGCCTTTTCCAGAACACCTTCTTTTTTCTGCATTACCGGAACAATCATCACCTGAACCGGCGCAACCTTCGGCGGAAGCACCAGGCCGGAATTGTCCCCATGCACCATGATAATGGCGCCAATCAAACGGGTGGTCATTCCCCATGAGGTCTGATGCACATATTCCAGCTTATTGTCTTTGCTTGTATACTGAATGCCAAACGCCTTTGCAAAACCGTCGCCAAAATTGTGGCTGGTGCCGGACTGAAGCGCCTTGCCGTCATGCATCAGTGCTTCTATGGTATAGGTGGCCTTGGCCCCGGCAAATTTCTCCTTCTCTGTCTTCTGTCCCCGGACTACCGGTATGGCAAGCACCTCCTCGCAGAAATCCGCATAGACATTCAACATCTGTATGGTCCGCTCCTCGGCTTCCTTGGCCGTAGCGTGGGCGGTATGTCCCTCCTGCCACAAAAATTCCCTGGAACGCAGAAACGGTCTGGTCTCCTTTTCCCAGCGGACGACAGAACACCACTGGTTGTACACTTTTGGCAGATCCCGGTAGGACTCAATCTCATTTTTATAAAAATCACAGAACAGGGTTTCGGAAGTCGGCCTTACGCAAAGCCGCTCCTGCAATTCATTTAAGCCGCCATGCGTAACCCACGCCACCTCTGGCGCAAAGCCCTCAACATGGTCCTTTTCCTTTTGCAGCAGACTTTCCGGAATGAACATCGGAAGATATACATTCTCTACGCCCGTCTCCTTGAATCTGGCATCTAACTGCCGTTCAATCAATTCCCATATAGCGTAACCGGCAGGCTTGATTACCATGCAGCCCTTCACGCTGGTATAATCAATCAAATCTGCCTTTAACACAACATCCGTATACCACTGGGCAAAATCCTCCTCCATGGAGGTAATCTGTTCCACTAATTTCTTATCCTTGGCCATCTTGTTTCTCCTTATTACTCGCTGGATTGCTCTATTCGGCATATATTATAGCCTTAATCCCTTCTATTTGCAAGGGGAGAAGTAATTTACATATAACTCCTTTCCAATCACCACTCCCACAGGTCCTAATAAAAATCCCGCAACGCCAAAAAGCCGGAACCCCACATACATACTGAGTATTGTCAGCAGCGGTTTCATCCCCACTTTATTTCCAATCATTTTGGGTTCTGTAATCTGGCGGGTAAGCAGACACGCCAGATAGGCAATCACCAAAATCCCCGCCTGCCCTAATTTCCCTGCCAGCAGCAAAAATACACTATAGGGAATCAGCACCAATCCGGCCCCTAACACCGGCAGCGCATCCACAATCGCCGTCAACGGGCCCAATACCAGATAATAGGGCTGGCGTATTATCAGATACGCCAATGTACAGATGATTCCATCCAGCAACATAATCATGCCCTGCGCCTTCATATAAGTCCGAAATGCTTCCCTGCATTTCCAGATAACGCCGCAAAAGACGAGCCCCTCCTCCGTCGACAAAAGCCTTTTCCGAATCTGCTCATAATCCTGAATGATAAAAACGGTAGCTATGACCATAAGAAAAATCTCAAATACAAAACGGAACATCTGCCCCGCCATCTGCATGGAATAACTGGTAACCCGGGGAAGCAGCGTCAGACGGGAAGTATTCCACAGATTTCCGGCCAGACTGCTGATATATTGATAGCATACGCCTTCCTCCACATGCAGAAATACATCCGCCCGACAGCAGCAATCTTTCAGAAAGCACGCCGCCTTCGCCTGATAAAAAGGAAGATTTAAGAAGATGCTCTGTCCCTGCCGAACCAGATAACAGAGCAGGCCAAAAAAGAAAAGCAGCAAAAGGAAATAGAGAAAAACTACCGCCAGCACTAACACCCACCGTCTTTTTTCTCCACTCCAGACCTCCCTGTCTTTTAACCATTTCCGCAATAAAGGATAATAAAAAAGGGAGACAACGCCTGCTGCCACAAAAGGCAGTATCAGAGGCAGAACAAAGCGGAACGCCAGATAAATTCCGACTGCAATTCCCACTCCGGCAAGCCCCCTCTTCCATTGTTTCCCCGGTATCATTCTCTCTTCCAAACCAAATCCGTCCCTTTCTCAGGCAAAAAACTGTAAAACCACCCGTCAGCTATCTATGTCATATAGCTTACCCTTTCGCAGTTTTTGTCATTCACGATCCGGTCTGTCTTATATTAAAATTCATCTAAATCCATAACATCAAAGGCTTCTCCTTCCGGCTCAGCCTTAAATACCATATGCTCCCCGGTTACAGGATGTGCAAACTCCAGCCGGGTGGCAAACAGCGCAATCTGCTGATAACTCCCCTTTATTCCCTTGAACAACGGGTTGTACTTGGTATCTCCATAGACGCCTGCTCCCCGGGCCGCCATCTGCACCCGGATTTGATGGTGCCGCCCGGTATGAAGCCGGATTAACACATAAGATAAAATCCCATTGTCTGTTTCCATCTCGTCTAACACTTCATATTCCAGACTTGCCTTTTTGGCTCCCTTTGTTCCCTTCTTTACCGGCCGGGAAGTATTCGTTTTTCCATCCCTTAACAGATAATCTTCCAACACCCCCGCCTCTTCCGGCAGCTGCCCGGTCAAAACCGCCTGATAATATTTTACCATGGTACCGTCCTGCACCTGGTCGGATAAATCGGCCGCCGCCTTCTGATTTCTTGCAAAAACCATAATCCCACCCACCGGCCGGTCCAGACGGTGAATTAACGCCAGATAAGGCTCCCCGTCCATTTTCTCCTTTTCAAAAATATAACTCTTCAAATAGCTTAACAGGTCCGTATCCCGGCTTTTATCTCCCTGCGCCGGCATACCATAAGGTTTGACGCATACAATAAGGTCTTCGTCCTCATATAAAATATCCACTTTCATATCTCATTACTCCAACGACTATATTTTGCAGAAATTTCTAATTCCCCTGCAACTGCACTTTCTGTAATAAATGCTAATATGAATCCCCCGTTCTGTCAATCCCTTATCCTTTCATTCTATAACCCACGCCCCATACCGTTTGAATATATTGAGGATTATCAATATCCTCCTCAATCTTTTCTCTTACCCGTTTTACATGTACTGCAACCGTATTGTAAAAGTTATGCAATGCCTGATTATCTTTCCACACAGCAAGATAAATATCCTCCTTGGTAACGACCTCATTCGGCCGTTGTGCCATATAGAGAAGAATGTCAAATTCTTTAAGCCGCATCAGAATCTGTTCCCCACGCATATGCACGCGACGCTCATAGAGATTAATCTCCAGTTCCCGTATTTTTAATATGCCAAAAGGCCTTGTCAGGCGGTCATATCGTTCAATGTGAGTGCGGATTCTTGCCACCAGTTCCATCTGCGAGTACGGTTCTGCCAGATAATCATCAACGCCCGCCTCAAAAATTTTAATTTTTTCCCACTCGCCATTACATTCCGACAAGACAATAATGGGTATTTGCGTTAAATCCCGTATCTGTCTGCATAGTTCAAAGCAAATCTGTACCCGGCTGCATTCCACTAAGACCAAATTGCTTCTCTGCAAAAGTTCCATTGCCTTATTCCTGTTTTGGGATGACATATCCATCTCTACCACCGAATATCCGCCAAGCTGAACATAATCTTTAACATGACTGTTCCCGTCCAGTTTTTCCCGCAACAATAAAATATTATGCAATACTCTGTCTCCTCTCAATAAAAAAGCTATTATCAATATCTATATTGATAATAGCATAATATCTATTGCATTTCTAACTTGTAATAGTTGTATTTTACTTGTGGTAGTTGTATTTTACTTGCAATAGTTGTTATTTACATTCCATGGCATCTTAGTCAGCCTACCTTTAATTTGAACTTGCGAATATCCTTATCGGTCTCCGCAATCTCAATCTGACCGCCTAAGGCGCGGATCTTCTCGTCAAAATCCTCATATCCACGCTGGATATACTTAATATCCTCCACAACCGTATAGCCTTCCGCTACCAACCCGGCTATTACCAAAGCCGCTCCGGCCCGCAAATCCGGCGCTACAATATTGGCGCCCAAAAAGCCATCCACGCCGTCGATGATCGCCGTATTGCCCTCTACCTTAATCTGGCCGCCCATGCGGAACAGCTCATCCACATACTTGAACCGGTTCTCAAAAATACTTTCTGTGATAATAGAGGTTCCTTCCGATAACGCCAGCACTACAGCCATCTGCGGCTGCATATCCGTTGGAAATCCGGGGTAAGGCAGAGTCTTAATATTGGTAGAGCGCAACCGGTGATTGCTGACCACCCGCACCGCATCATCATACTCCATAACCACTGCCCCAATCTCTTTGAGCTTGGAAGAAATTGCCTCTAAATGCTTGGGGATTACGTTCTTAATGGTAATGTCGCCTTTCGTTGCGGCAGCCGCCGCCATAAAGGTTCCCGCCTCTATCTGATCCGGTATAATCGAATACTCCGTACCGCTTAACTTCTCCACGCCGCGAATCCGAATCACATCTGTACCTGCGCCCTTGATATTGGCGCCCATACTGTTCAAAAAGTTGGCCACATCTACAATGTGGGGCTCTTTGGCCGCATTCTCTATGGTAGTCTTACCTTCGGCTAAAGCCGCCGCCATCATTACATTAATGGTGGCTCCCACAGATACCACATCCATGTAGATATGGTTGCCCACTAAATGTTCCGCTTCCACATGTATCATGCTGTTCCGAATATCTACGTCTGCGCCTAACGCCCGGAATCCCTTAATATGCAAATCAATCGGACGGCTGCCGATATTGCAGCCTCCCGGCAGCGCCACGCTGGATTTCTTATACTTGCCGAGCATAGCGCCCAACAGATAGTAGGACGCCCGGATTCTCCGGATAAATTCATCATCCACACAGTTATCCGCTTGGGGATTGATTGTTCCCCCGCAAATCTTTACTGTGTGTTCATCTATATAGCTGACTCTTGCGCCAATTCCCTCAATCGCCTGCAATAAAACTCTTGTATCTCTTACATTGGGAACATTCTCAACAACAACCTCTTCATCGGTCATAATTGCCGCAGCTAAAATTCCTAACGCCGCATTCTTTGCCCCCGCTATGGAAACCTCTCCGACCAGCGGATTGCCTCCTTTTATAACATACTGTTCCATTAGTACACCCCTTATTAGGCTTGTCTATGATTCCATAGACTTAATCATTTTGATTATAACATGATTAGAAAATTTGTAAACTTTTTTTCTGGATAAAAGCTAAAAATTAATAATTTCTTAATGATTACCAACTGATCCGTTCGCCCTGGTCCTCGGTTTCACAGTAAATACACCGATAAATCCTTTTCTGCGCATCCGCTAATTTAAATATCTGCTGAATCCCCTGTTCCGTAGTCGTAATACAGCGGGGATTTTTACATTTTACCACATTGACGATTTTCTCCGGCAAATCCACTTTTTTCTTTTCAATGGTCTTTCCGTCCTTGATAAAGCTGACGGATATTCCCGGGTCCACATAGCCTAAGATATCCAGATTGATATCGTAATCCGGATGGTCAATCTTCAAAATATCTTTCCTTCCCATTTTATGGCTGGCCGCATTCTGAATGATTGCCACAGAGCAGTCTAATTTATCCAAGCCCAGATATTTATATATCAGCATTGCCTTGCCTGCGGTAATGTGGTCTAATACAATTCCGTTTTGAATACTGTCAATGTTCATGGACCGTCCCTCCTATTCCGGTTTTTCTATTCCCAGTAATTTCATAATCAGCGCCATGCGCACATACTTGCCGTTTAACGCCTGCCTGAAATAACAGGCCCGCGGATCGTCGTCCACCTCCACCGAGATTTCATTTACTCTTGGAAGAGGATGGAGAATACTTAAATCTTCCTTAGCGTTTTTTAATTTCGGCATATCCAGAATATAGGTATCCTTCAACCGGATATAATCCGCCTCATTAAAGAACCGCTCCCGCTGCACTCTGGTCATATACAAAATATCCAGCCGGTCAATCACTTCATCAATGGTCCGCACCTGCTCATAGGAAATCCCCTTCTGCTCAAATACCTCTTCCCGCAGATATTTGGGAATCTCCAGCTCCACCGGGGAAATCATAATATACCGGATATTTTCATAGCGGGACAGCGCCTTAATCAGAGAATGAACGGTGCGTCCAAACTTTAAATCCCCGCAAAAGCCGACGGTCACATCAGAAAGCTTTCCCTTCTCCCGTCTTATCGTCAACAGGTCCGTTAAGGTCTGCGTCGGGTGGTTGTGTCCGCCGTCACCGGCATTGATAATGGGGGCGTCGGATTTTAAGGAGGCAAGCAGCGGCGCGCCTTCCTTGGGATGCCGCATGGCGATAATGTCCGCATAACAGGACACCACCTTTACCGTATCCGCCACGCTTTCGCCCTTAGCGGAGGAAGAAGAATCAGACGAAGAAAAACCAAGTACATTGCCCCCTAACTCCATCATGGCCGCCTCAAAACTTAAACGGGTTCTTGTACTTGGCTCAAAAAATAAGGTTGCCAGCTTTTTACCCTCGCAAACCTTTGCATATTTGTCCTTGTGGGCAATGATGTCGTCCGCTAAATCCAGCAGTTCATCAATCTCCTCCACACTTAAATCCATGGGATCAATTAAATGTCTCATTCTACGCCTCCTCTTCCTTTTCACTCCGCGCCGGAATGTCATACTGTTCAAAATATTTTGCGATTTGCTTCCGGTACTGCTTATCGCATTTTAATATATACCTCTTCCGGTTGGCATATATCTGTATCTCCAGCGTGCTGATTTCATTATTCACAATCCGGTAGCCCTTAATCTTTTCCCACTCCAGATAGGTTGTTCCAATATATACTCCATCGAGCGTAATCCCGCTCTGCATCCGGCTGTTAAAAAAAATCAGCAGAATGAATGCGATAAGCGCCGGCAGAAACCGATAGTTTCGCACATAAAGCATGCCTGCCACCAGCAGCAAAGCCAGATTCACATATATAATCTCCAACGGACCGGTCTGTCTTCTGTACCGGCTGAAAATTACAATCTCCTTCTGTCTGTCAATGGTTGTAAAGGCAATCAAGGCCGCCATCCCAAATCCCAAAAACAGGATAATGGACAACACATTCAATATTAAATCGATCTTCATGGTCCTGCCCCACCTCTTACATCCAGAGTCAATCCGTCCGCTATAACAGGATAGCCCGGACGCTTCCATCCCTTAAGACAAATTTTGACCGCCTTAAGGAATCCTTCAAAAGCAGCCTGTTGCCTGCAATCTCTATCACGCAGCCGGGATAAATCACCTTGCGCACCACAATCTCCGCATGCTTGCCGCTGTCAATCAGCGCCTCGCTCCGAATCTTTTCCTCCTGATATTTCTTGAGCTCCGTCGTCTTAATGACCTTCGCCTGTATAATCTTAAGCCTTCTGTTGCTGGTCTCCTTGGCTACCTTCGTCTGATCCATACGGTTCAAAATCTTGGCTGAACGGTCAAGAAGATCCACTTCGCCTTCCGTCTTCTTAATCAACTGGGCCAGCTCCATATCCCGCCTCAGCATCTTTGGCAGCGTTCCGGCTACTAAAACCGTCTCTATCTCCATTTCATTGCCCACTTCACTGGCGTCGATTCCCTGCACCGCATAGATGGAACCGCCAAGCACCACAGACTCCTTGCCCTCTATAATGACCTTGCCCTCGGTCTCCAGATTGGAATTCATAACCGTACGCACATTGATATTCCCCGTCGCCGTCGCCTGGGCGTTTTCAAAGAATTTGCACGAAATATCCCCTCCGGCCTGTAGCCTTCCGGAAAATTTGCCCTGCATCCCATTGTGGATTATAATATCTTTTCCTGCTTCCACTATGGAATTGCCGACATGTCCTCTAATCTCAATATTACCGGAGGCCTTTACCGTTATACCAGATTTCACATCTCCGGTTATCAGCACATCCCCGTCAAAATTGATATGCCCCACGCTGATATCCGCATCGCCTTTTATCTCTAACACATTGGTGACATAGATCCCGCTGTCCGTATACTCCGCCTTACCATGACACAAGGCAAAATATTTGTTGTCCTCCCGGCGGACGCCCTTGCAGCGCAGAGGCGGCAGTTCCTTTCCCCGCATCGGGCTTAACATCTGATTGCCTACCGTATATCCATACACTCCGTTGGTGGCGGGAACATATTCTGCTAACAGCTCTCCCTCTTCCACGATGGTATACTCTTTCGTATGGATATATTCTACGGAACCGTCTTCTAACTCCTTAGGCCCGGTCTCATCCGAAGCATTTTCAAAATGAAAGACATAGCTTCCATCCTGCCCTTTCTCCGGCTGCTTCCCCCTTGCAACATCCACAAAAGTGCCATATATATCATGGGCAATCATTTCCTCGATTGCCTCATCCATAATACCGGCCTTAACGTCATAGCTTCGCAGCATCTCCTTTAACTCTGCCAAGTCAAACTGCGGACCGTCATTCTTTAAGTTCAATCTTAACTTTACCGTCATCATGTCCTGGGATACGGATACCTCCGGAACACATGGCTTTGTACGCTCGCCCATACAATCATCCTTTCTCCCGTAAAGGGGAGTGAATTGCCCTAAGTTTTGCACATATATTACTATAATACTATAGATAGACTTAAAAATCCATCTTATTTTTATAAATCCTGACATAAAAAAATCCCAAGAAACAAATTCTCAGGATTTTACTGTCTGTTGTCTACTGTGTAAGCAGCGTCACCATAACCGCTTTTTCCGCATGCCGGCGGTTCTCCGCCTGATCCAAAATCACGTCCAGATTATCGTCTACGACCTCCTGGCTGATTTCATAGCCTACATGCATAGGCATATCGTGCATTACTTTTACCTTATGTCCGGCAATCAGTTCCCGGTTAATCTGGTAAGGCATCATCTTTGCCAGCGTCTCTTCCTTCTGCTCCTGATAATCCGGGTTGTTGAAAAATTCCATGTCCACCCAGGTATCTGTGTAAAGTACATCCATCCGGGCCACATAGTCTTTCGCCTCTTCCATGGACATGGTGGGATCTAATTCCACATAATGTCCGGTTGCTTTGGCCTTTTCATAGAAATCCGGCGCTACCGCCGTATCATTGACCAATGGGGTTAAGCCGTAAATGGTCCCTTCCTGCATCTTGGCAAAAAATTCCACTAAAGAATTAAAGACATTGTTCTTGGCCCCGATATATAACAGATTTACCTTAAGGCTTCCGAAATGTTCCTTTAAGGTCAGGGCGTCCGCCAGAATCTGGCAGGGGTGATAGGTGGAATCGCAGCCATTGATAAAGGGAACCGTCACATTGCGGTTAAACAGCTCCACCGTCTCATTCTTAATCAGCCGGGCCATAATGATATCCACATTCCGACACACATATTTAATCTCTGATACCGGTTCTCCCAGCACAAAATTGGAATCCCGCCAAAGCTGGTTATAATAGGTACCGCCTAACTCCGTAATTCCCGTAGTAAAGGATAGAAAAGTACGGGTAGAAGTCTTCTCAAACAGGGTATACAGCTTCTTTCCCGCTAACGCCTTTGCATATTTATCCGGATTCTTCTTCATATCATAAGCCAGTTCCAGTATGGCATTCAATTCCTCCTTACTGAAATTGCTGAAATTTATCATATTTTTCATCTTATGTATTCTCCTCTTCCAAAATATATTCGCATCGGTCTGTCATATTCTCTGTAACAGTAAAAAGGTGCTGCCCTGCACCACCCAGATACCTATATTATACAAAAACAGAACAAAATGCAAGCCCAAGCGCAAAAAATCAGCCGTTTTCCTGTTTTCATTATTCTGCGCTCTCCGCCGCTTCCTGCACTTTTTCCTCTTCTTCCGTCTCCGCTGCTTCCACCGGGTCACTGTTCACCGCCTGATTACTCCTGCGCTTTAGCCGTTTCTGCCGTCTGCGGTCTATGGGCCGCATATTCGCCGCTGCCGCTTCCTGTCTCGCCTTCTGAATCTCCCGCAGAGTCTGGTCTAATTTCTGATACCGTTCCTCGGCTCTCGCCTCCTGCTCCTTCGTCATTCCGGTAATCTGGGTAACTACCGCATTGGCCGCATGTTCTCCGGCGCTCTTGCCAATCAGCTCATTATTCTCCTGAATGGCGTTTGATAAAATGCGGCTCATAAGCTGCTGGAACTGTTCCATTTTCTCCTCGTTGGAGAGAATCTGCTGTTTTACCGATACCAGCTCCGCCTCCTTAGTCTGCCTTGCCAGCTCCTCAGAAGAAACCTCCCGCTTATCAGAGGATGGCTTGTCCTCTCCCTTGGCAATCTGCTCCCTGCGCATATCCAAATAATTGCGGATAGCCTTAAGCTGCAATCCCTTCTCCTTTAAAATGCGCACCTTGGAAAGCACCTCAATATCCTTCTTCGTATAATATCTATGTCCCATTTCATTGCGATGGATATCCATCTTCAATTCTTCTTCCCAGTAACGGAGAACATGGGACTCCACTCCTACCATTGCCGCTGCTTCCTTAATCAGATAATACTCTTCCTTCATATTCCGTCCTCCCTATATCGCTTTTATGCATATACATTGAGTATACAGGGGGATGAATATCCAGTATAGCCGGTATCGTCCACAAAATTATGCTGAAATTATCTATGTCTCGACAATGTGCAACATTTCCCTACATTTTATTTGCGTTTACAATGTCCGTATTTATCTATTTTATAACGCTTTCCGTTCCAGGTTATATTTTTCTTCTTTACCATCTGCCCCTTGGCGTTGAAATAGTACTTGTACGCGCCGATCTTCAAAAGTTTATTCTGGGCCCGCACACCTGATTTCTGAAGGTAATAAGATTTGCCGCCTTTTTTCACCCATTGTTTTTTTAACACAATGCCGCTGCTGTTGCAGTAATAATACTTTCCGTTGACTTTCTTAAACCCTTTGGACCGTTTGCCCTTCTTATTAAAATAGTAGGTGTTACCATTTATTTTGACTAACTCATCCCTGGCAATGGAGCCGTCGGCGGTCACATAAACCAGGGTATTGCCATAATAAAGCCATTGTTTTAACAGGACGACGCCGTCTTCATTCACATAATAGGTATCGTCACCAACCGTTACCCATTTCTTTTTTTGCATGACGCCTTCACCATTAAAATAATAAGTCTTCTTTTGGATTTTATAAAGACCTGTGACGCGGTATCCTGATTCATCCACGTAATATTTCTTCTTGCTGATGGTAAGCCATTTCCCCGTCTGTAATTGGCCCGCTTTAAAGTATTGATAGTGCTGATTATCCGCCGCTAACCGCCAGCCGGTGAAATTGTCCCCGGGATCAGCGGCAGGCTGTTCTCCCTCCGGCTGTTGGGGTGTTGCCGGCTGTTGCGGCGTTGTTGGCTGCTGGATACCGGATGCCATTACAGATTCATAGTTATTCGCATGTTCATAGTATGTCACCGTATTTTGGAACAAATCTATCTGCCGATTCCAATTAATCTGACAACTATTAGGATAATTGGCTTCTCCCACCGTTATAACATTAGCATTTTTTCCAATCACAAAGACAGAGTGAGAATTATTTAAACGCACAATATCCCCAATCTGGATATTGGCAATCTGTGTCGCATCCGGATTAGAAATCTGCGTCCATGTGGTATCTCCAAACACGTCATACCCCAGCTTGTTGGCAAATCCCATACACTGGGTGGCTAGTAAATGTCCTGTGCAGACAAAATGATTACAGGTACAGCCACCTGTTCCATAAATGTGATCTACCCCTGCCGTCTTATGTTCTGTACAGGGATAATCCGTCCACCCATCCGGATTATCAGCCGTCTGGCCCACATGGTTCCAGTACTTTCCCTGAGGGAACTTGGCCTGAAGCTGCGCTACTCCGGTGGCGAAGTCAATCCCCTCTGCCTTTACTTTTAACGGCAGCAACACGCACACCGCCAATAGCATAAATCCCAAAGCAATCCGAAATCCTCTGTTCCCCCTAATGTCTCTTGTCATCTTTTGCATCTTTTTTTACTCCTGTGTACTTTATCGATATTGCGTTCTTCCGGTGCCGGATATTATCCGTTCTATGCCGACAAGCCGCATCTACAACAGCCGTTCCAGATATTGGCCTGTATAGCTTTCCTTACATTGTACTACTTCTTCCGGGGTTCCTGCAACCACAATCGTACCGCCCTGGTCGCCGCCCTCCGGTCCAATGTCGATAATATAATCCGCCGTTTTGATTACCTCTAAATTGTGTTCAATGACCACCACCGTATTGCCGCCCTCGGCCAGCCTGTGCAAAATCTCCACCAGCTTATGCACATCCGCAAAATGCAGTCCCGTTGTCGGCTCGTCTAAGACATAAATTGTCTTGCCTGTGCTTCTTCTCGAAAGCTCTGTCGCCAGCTTCACCCTCTGGGCCTCGCCGCCGCTTAAGGTCGTGGAGGGCTGCCCCAGCCGGATATATCCCAAGCCCACTTCCTTTAATGTCTCTATCTTCCGCAAAATGGAGGGTACATTCTGGAAGAACACACATGCCTCATCCACAGTCATATCCAGCACATCAAATATATTCTTTCCCTTGTAGGTAACCTCCAACGTCTCCCGGTTATACCGCTTGCCGCCGCAGACTTCGCAGGGTACGTAGACATCCGGCAGAAAATGCATCTCAATCTTGATAATGCCGTCTCCCTTGCAAGCCTCGCAACGGCCCCCGGAAATATTAAAAGAGAACCTTCCCTTCTTATATCCTTTTGCCTTGGCCTCCTTCGTCCCCGCAAACAAATCCCGAATCATGTCAAACACGCCGGTATAGGTAGCGGGATTGGAACGGGGCGTCCTTCCAATGGGGGACTGGTCGATATTGATAATCTTGTCCAACTGCCCTAAGCCCTCAATATCATCATGGTCGCCGGGTTTGATTCTGGCGCGGTTCAAATCCCTCGCCAAATGCTTATATAAAATCTCATTCACCAGAGAGCTCTTGCCGGAACCGGACACGCCGGTTACGCAGGTCATAACGCCTAAAGGAAAGGCCACATCAATATTTTTCAGATTGTTCTGTCTGGCTCCCTTTACGGTAATCCACCCGGTAGGCTCCTTGCGCTTCTCCGGCACCGGAATCTTAATTCTTCCGGAAAGATATGCGCCGGTAATAGATTTTTTACTCTTCATAATCTGGGCTGCCGTACCCTGGGCAATCACTTCCCCGCCCTGTTCCCCTGCGCCGGGGCCGATATCTACAATATGATCCGCCGCCAACATGGTATCCTCGTCATGCTCCACCACAATCAGGGTATTGCCCAAATCCCTGAGGTGTTTCAGGGTGGCAATCAGCTTGCTGTTGTCCCGCTGGTGAAGGCCAATGCTCGGCTCATCTAAGATATACGCCACGCCCACCAGTCCGGAACCAATCTGGGTAGCCAGCCGAATTCGCTGTGCCTCCCCGCCGGAAAGGGTTCCGGTAGGCCGGTACAGGGCAAGATAATTCAGCCCCACATCTAACAGAAAATTCAGCCTTGCCTTTATCTCCTTTAATATGCCGCCGCCGATAAACTGCTGGCGGTCCGTAAGCTCCATATGCTCTAAAAAATCCACCAGCTTATCAATGGACATAGTGGTAATCTCATAGATATTCTTTCCTGCCACAGTAACCGCTAAAGATTCCTTTTTTAACCGCTGTCCTTCGCAGTCGTCACAAGGGGTTATGGTCATAAAGCTCTCATATTCCTCCTTCATGGACTCGGAACCCACCTCGCGGTACCGCCGCTGCACATTGCGGATTAATCCTTCAAAGGCCACATCATATATCCCTTCACCCCGCTGTCCCTTATAGTGCACCTTTACCTCATGGCCGCCGGTTCCGTAAAGAATAATATTCCTTGCCTCCTCCGACATCTGGTTAAAGGGAGTGTTCAGGTCAAAATTATATTCTTTGGCCAAAGCGTCTAAAATTGCTCTGGTATAGGATTTCTTGTCGGTACAGGACTGCCATCCCAATACCACAATAGCGCCGTCCGCAATGGAAATACTCTGGTCCGGAATCATCAAATCCACATCAAATTCCATCTTGTAACCCAGACCAAAGCAGGTCGGGCACGCGCCGAAAGGATTATTAAACGAAAAACTTCTCGGCTCAATCTCATCAATGCTGATACCGCAGTCGGGACAGGAAAAACTGGAGCTCATGTTAATGGGCGTTCCTCCCACCACATCTACCACCATAACGCCATCGGCCAGTTTCATAACTGCCTCAATGGAATCATTTAATCTCCGCTCTATGCCCTTTTTTACCACAAGACGATCCACCACAATGGAAATGTCATGCTTCTTATTCTTGTCAAGCGTAATCTCCTCGGACAAATCGTACATGGAGCCGTCGACTAACACCCGGACATAACCGCTCCTCTTAGCCTGGGCGAGCACCTTCTCATGCCGCCCCTTTCTGCCCCGGACTACCGGCGCTAACAACTGGAACTTGGTTCCCTCCGGCAGCTCCATCACTGCGTCTACCATCTGGTCTACGGTCTGCCGCTTAATCTCCCGTCCGCATTTCGGGCAGTGGGGAATCCCGATTCTGGCATAGAGCAGGCGGAAATAATCATATATCTCCGTCACCGTCCCCACCGTAGAACGCGGGTTGCGGTTGGTTGATTTCTGGTCAATGGAAATGGCCGGAGAAAGACCTTCAATCTTGTCCACCTCCGGCTTCTCTGCCTGTCCTAAAAACTGTCTGGCGTAGGAAGACAGAGACTCCATATATCGTCTCTGCCCCTCTGCATATATGGTATCAAAGGCGAGAGAGGACTTGCCGGAACCGGAAAGTCCTGTCAGCACCACCAGCTCGTCTCTGGGAATCTTGATGTCTATATTTTTCAGGTTGTGCTCTCTGGCACCCTTGATGGTAATGTATTGTTTCATGGGTTTGTCCTTTCGCCTGTTATAATCTTTTTGAATCAAGCGGCGCCATATTCGCCGCCTTTTTCATTGTGTTCAGGCTGATTTATTCAGCCTCTTTTGATGTCTTTTTATCTTCCCTTAATTCTTTGACTTTTCTCTTGGCATCGTCTAAATCTTTACACCCATCAAGAATCATCTCGAACATCTGGAAGATTTTATCAAATTGTTTGTCTGTCATACCTTCCATGTTCTCTCCTTTCTCCCCGTCGGGTTATTGCCAATCCATTTTCTCTTGACAATTATAAAATATGTTTGTATCACCATTTCTAAATTCTCTCATTGTGCCTTACCGAAAAAAATATATCCTAATATTAGTTCAAACGCTTACCCTCATACTCCAAAAACTGTGCCACTGTCATGCACTTGGGATGTTCGATATCCAGACTCAGGAAATCCTTGTCCCCAGTGAGAATAATATCCACATCGGACACAATAGCCGCATTAAGAATTGGTTGATCTTTGGCATCGCGTATTAGCTTTTCTGCATGGTCAACTGCCGGAATCAACTCATAGGCCATTTCTGCAAGCAACACTTCCGCATCAGGTAGGAATTGAGGTGCTTTTCGCTTCAAAATATCCCGAATTTCAGTAATGTTGCGGTCACATAAAATCATCTCATGGTTGTCTGCGACATGCAACAAAGCCTGTGCCGGTTTTGAACCCGGAAATACCAATGCGGAAAAGAGGACATTTGTATCAATCAATATCCGCATGTTATCAATCCTTTCCATAACGCACTTCGTCCACAAGTGCCTGTACATCATCTTCGTCGGAAATTCCTATGGCCTCAGCCGCACCTGCAAAAGCGTTCTGCGCATTGCGAATTGCCTGTGCAGAGGCATTGCTCACAACAACCTCCCCGTTCTGTTTCTGAAAAAATAAAATCTTATCGCCAGATTTTAAATCCAGTAGACGACGAATTTCCACCGGTACTGTAATTTGGCCATTTGCGGATATTTTCGCTAAATTCATAAAACTCACCCTTTCATTCTTGAAATCTAAAGAAAACTTGAGATTACTATTATTATATCCCCACACCAACTAAAAGTAAACATTTTTCAATCTCCTACTGCCACTTATCCGCCATCGTATAAAACTGATAATACATTCCTTTTTTCTCCATCAGCGTATCATGGTTTCCCTCCTCCACAATACCGTCCTCGGTCAGCACCAGAATCCGGTCAGAGTTCCGGATACTGGACAGCCTGTGGGCAATGGTAAGGGTGGTTCTCCCGGCGGACAGCTTTGCTAAAGATTGGGCAACTGCAAATTCACTCTCGTTATCCAGTGCGGAGGTTGCCTCGTCCAATATTAAAATGGGAGGATTTTTTAAGAACACCCTGGCAATGCTTAACCGCTGCTTCTGCCCGCCGGAAAGCTTCACGCCCCGCTCTCCGATATAGGTGTCATAGCCGTCCTTAAGCTCCCGGATAAACCCGTCTGCTCCGGCCAGCCGGGCGGCCTCCTCCACTTCCTCCCGCGAAGCCTCCGGCCTGCCGTACAAAATGTTATCGTACACTGTACCGGAAAACAGATACACATCCTGCTGAACAATGCCAATCTGCTGCCTTAAACTTTTCAGCGTATAACTTCTGATATCCTTCCCGTCTAACCGGATACAGCCGGAATCAATGTCAAAAAATCTGGGAATCAAGTTGCAGAGCGTTGTCTTGCCTCCTCCGGAGGGCCCCACAATAGCCACCCGCTCCCCTGCTTTAATGAACAGGTTCAGATTGGAAAATACCAGATTGTGGTCGTCCGGATATTCAAAACTCACATTATCAAATTCAATATTGCCGGACACCTCCGTAAGCGGCACTGCCCCTTCCTCGTCAAAAATATCTATGTCCGCATCCATAATCTGCAAAAAACGCTCAATGCCGGTCATGCCCCGCTGGAACTGCTCCGCAAACTCAATAATCCGCCGTATGGTGGCAATCAGGGTGGTGACATACAGCATATAAGCCACCAAATCTCCCGGCTGCACCAGTCCCTTTACCATAAAAATGCCGCCTGCTATAATAACCGCAAGATACATGACGCCGTCAAACATTCTGGTGGTAGTCTGAAATGCCGCCATATATTTGTAGGTCTCTTTTTTAATCTCAAAGAAACGCTGGTTGTCTGCGGCAAACTTTTCATTTTCCATATCCTCATTGGTAAAAGCCTTTACCACCTTCTGCCCTAAAAGGCTGTCCTCAATGCGGGCGTTCAGTTCCCCGATTTGATATCGCTGTTTGGAAAATGCCGTTTTCATTTTCCGGTTCAAAGTCATGCAGGTAAAAAACATAACCGGCACAATCAGAAAAATAATCAGCGTAAGCCAGAAATTAACCGCAGATAAAATAACGAAGCCCGCCAGCGTCTTAATAGCCGCAATAAAAAACTCCTCAGGGCAGTGGTGGGCAAATTCCGTCACATCAAACAAATCATTGGTGATACGCCCCATAATCTGCCCTACTTTTGTATTGTTGTAGTAGGTGTTGGATAACTGCTGCAAATGCGTATAGGCGTCCTGCCGCATCCGCGTCTCAATCCTCGCACCCATAACATGGCCTACATCCGCCATATAGTAATTGGCGACGCTGTCAATAATCCGCAAGCCCAGATACAGCAGGCCTAACATCAAAATAGTCTTTACTGTAAGGGCCGCCAGATTTTCCATTCCCTGATTGGTAATGTAGCGCATGATAAGCGGCAGCACCAGCTCGCATATGGTCGTAAGCGCAGCGCAAAACAAGTCTAACGCCACCGTTCCTATATGCTCCCGGTAATATGGCAAAAATCTCTTAATCAAATCCTTTGTTTTATATTCTTCTGCTCCCATTCTTTTTCCTATCACTCATCATAATCCCGCAGGGCAATCTTTAACTCCTTTAACCTGTCGCGGTATTCCGCCGCCATCTCAAAGTTAAGCTCCGCCGCCGCAGTCTCCATTTTCTTCGTATATTTCTTGATTTCTTCCTTAAGCTCTTTCCGGGACATGGATTCCACATCTTTTTCCTTGTATCTGGCGTTCAATGCGTCCACATCCTCGTCGGTTGCCGTAGTAATCAAATCCCTAACAGACTTCTGAATCGTTGTCGGCGTAATGCCATGCTCCTTGTTATAAGCGTCCTGAATCTCCCTCCGGCGGTTGGTCTCGTCTATGGCCACCCGCATGGACTGGGTAATCTCATCCGCATACATAATCACCCGGCCCTCGCTGTTTCGCGCCGCCCGGCCTACCGTCTGCACCAGCGAAGTCTCGGAACGGAGAAATCCCTCCTTGTCCGCATCTAAAATGGCAACCAGCGTAATCTCCGGAATGTCCAGTCCCTCCCGCAGCAGGTTAATTCCCACCAGCACATCAAATACGCCCATCCGCAAATCTCTCACAATCTCAATCCGCTCTAAGGTATCAATATCGGAATGGAGATATTTGACCTTTACCCCCTGCTCCCGCAGATAGTCCGTCAAATCCTCGGCCATCCGCTTTGTCAGCGTGGTAACTAACACCTTATGTCCCTTTTCCACTTCCTTATTCACTTCCGATAACAAATCGTCCACCTGTCCCTCCACAGGCTTTACTTCAATTACCGGGTCGAGAAGTCCCGTTGGCCGGATAAGCTGTTCCGCCCGCAAAAGTTCATGCTCCGCCTCATAATCCGAAGGGGTAGCGGACACAAACAAAACCTGGTCCAACTTTTCCTCAAACTCATCAAACCGCAGGGGACGGTTGTCCATGGCAGAGGGCAGACGGAACCCGAAATCCACCAGGGTCTGCTTTCTGGAACGGTCTCCGGCATACATGCCCCGAATCTGGGGAACCGTCATATGGGACTCGTCAATAATCATCAAAAAATCGTCCTTAAAAAATTCCAGCAGGGTATTGGGCGTCGCTCCCGGCTTTAACCCGGCCAGCGGTCTTGAATAATTCTCAATGCCGGAGCAAAATCCCGTCTCCCGAAGCATTTCCATGTCAAAATGTGTCCGCTCACTGATACGCTGGGCCTCTAACAGCTTGTCATTTTCCTTGAAATAGGCAATGCGCTCCTCCAGCTCCGCCTCAATCTCCTCTATTGCCCGTTCAATCTTGTCCTGGGCCACCACATAATGGGAAGCCGGAAAAATAAAGGCGCAGTTAATTCCCCTTTTCACCTCTCCGGTCAGCGGGTCAAACTCCACCATGCGGTCTATCTCATCTCCAAAAAATTCAATGCGGATAGCGTCCTCAAAGGTGGATACGGGAAGAATCTCCAACACATCTCCATGCACCCGGAAGGTTCCCCGCTTGAAATCCATTTCGTTGCGCTCATACTGAATATCTATCAGGTCGGATATCAGCTTATCCCACTCATAGGTCATGCCTGTCCGAAGCGCTAACATCATCTCCGCATAGTCATCCGGCGAACCAATGCCGTAAATGCAGGAAACTGAAGAAATAACGATAACATCCTTCCGCTCAATTAAAGCCGCTGTCGCGGAATGTCTTAGCTTATCTATCTCGTCATTAATGGAGGAATCCTTCTCGATATAAGTGTCCGTAGAAGGAACATAGGCCTCCGGCTGGTAATAATCATAGTAAGACACAAAATACTCCACTGCATTTTCCGGAAACATCTCTTTAAATTCACTGTATAACTGGGCTGCCAAGGTCTTATTATGGGCAATCACCAGCGTTGGCTTCTGCAATGCCTGGATTACATTGGCCATGGTGAAGGTCTTGCCTGAACCGGTAACACCAAGAAGCGTCTGAAATTGATTGCCCTCTTTAAAGCCTTTGACTAAAGCCTCGATTGCCTGTGGCTGGTCGCCGGTAGGCTGAAAGGGGGCTTGTAATTTAAACTCTGGCATACAAAAAACCTCTCTTTTACAAAATTACTTTGACTACTATAAGCCAATTATACTATCATTGTATGGATTTTTCTCCAAAATTTCTGCTATTTCTAAACACTTTTTTTGTTCAAACTCTTCCCCAAATAAAGAATATATTTTAATTTCTCTTTCAAAGAGAGCATGTCTAAAATCTTTATTTTCTACTCTATTATGTATAGCATATTCCATTGCCATATCAAAAGAAATAATATCCAATACATTCCAGAGAACTTCTTTTATTTCTGATGTAATCTTATCCTCTCTTATTTTTCCCTTTTCAGCAAAAATAATATGATATTTACCATTTTTTGAAAAAATGTATGTACCCTCAGGACTATTTTCATTTCCTTCTTTAAAATTTATTTTATCCCAGCTAACATCCTTCAATTTACAAGATATTTCATTTTTAATATATTGTTCTAATTCTTTTGTTGATAGCATTTCTTATTACCTCACCTTATTTTAGAGACTGCATTATATACACCCTAAAGGTATTGCCTTATTCATGGAATCTAACGGAACCACAACCGGCGACATACACACCACTCCGCCTTGGGCAACTTCCATACCGAAAGAACTCAAAACAGAAAAATTTTTCAAAGCCTCCTTACCCACTACGGCTGTCTTTTTAATTTCAATGGGGTGCAGCCTGCCGTTTTCTACAATAATCAGGTCAATCTCTTTTCCGTTATTATCCCGATAATAACATAGACGGCTTTTTGTATCCAGCCCGTTACAGGCATAGCTTTTTATGATTTCCGATATCACATAGGTTTCAAACATTGCCCCGGCCATAGCCGACAATTCCAAAGCCCTGGGATTGTTCCACAAGCTCAGATAACAAGCCAATCCTGTATCCATAAAATAAAGTTTGGGCCTTTTTACAATTCTTTTAATCGTGTTATGAAAATAGGGCTGCAACAGATAGACTAATCCGGAGGATACCAAAACCGACAGCCAGCCCTCCGCCGTTTTCCCGTCAATCCCTACATCTCTTGCAATATCACTTAGCACCAGTTCCTGTCCCGTTCTCGCTGCAAGACAGGAAATAAATTTCGTAAATTTTATCTCATCCTTGACTGCAATCAGAGCGCGGACATCCCGTTCCAGATAAGTTTGCATATAAGAACCATAAAAATTCTCCGGACCCAGCGTTTCATCCGTAACCCGTTTTGGCATACTGCCTCCATATATTTTCTCAAAAATATCAGAAACCGTATGCGGATACTCTTTGGCTTTCACATTTTCCGGCAGAAAAGGAACCGTTTCTCTTCCTTCAATCTCTGCCCGGCTTAAGGAATAAAGAGATAATATTCCCGCCCGCCCCGCTAAAGACTCGCCCACATTCTGCATCAGGGAAAATGTCTGGGAGCCGGTTAAAAAATACTGTCCCAAAACCGGTTCCCTGTCCACTCTGATTTTAATATAGGGAAGCAGTTCCGGCGCATATTGAATCTCATCAATGATAAGCGGCGTCTTATATTGCTGCAAAAACAACTCCGGGTCCTCTTTGGCGAGCATACGGATATTAGGATAATCCAAGGTCACATATTGAATATCCGTTCCTAATTTCTCACTCATTTTCCGCAATACCGTAGTTTTCCCCACCTGTCTTGCGCCGCAGAGAATAACCACAGGAAAATGCTGCGCCATGTATTCAATTTGCCCTTCAATTCCACGCTTAATATACATAATCTTTTCCCCGGCAATTAATAATTATACAAAACAGGAATATAACTCTTATTTTGTATAAATTATATTAACATATTACCCCGATGAAATCAATATTATGTATGCTCCTTAACAAAATGTGGAGTTTCCTTCTAAGCCAATGCGCAACAGCGCCCTTTTTCCTTAATCCTGCGCCACCACTTCCTTGTAAAACTCCGCATAATCCTTCCGGTTATCCTTTGTAAAGGCAATGGCGCTTCTCGGGTGCTGGTTTAACAATCCGGTCATCAAATACTGAAGGTCATAGCCCCACACAACTCCCTGCTCCTTTAAGGGCACCATATATTTCTCAATAAACTGGATTGCCGGATATACATTGTACTTTGGATTCTTCAAAAAGCCCAGCAAAAGCTCCATGGCGCAGTTACCGGCTCCCCGCCCCATAGCGGAGTAGGTTCCGTCTAACCAGTCCACGCCGTCGCCTACCGCCTCAATGGTATTGGCAAATGCAAGCTGTTGGTTGTTGTGGGCATGCATACCCACCTTTTTTCCATACTTGGCCGCAAATTCCAGATATACATCCGCCAGTCTGGCAAGCTGCTCCGGGTACAGCGCGCCGAAGCTGTCCACAATGTAAAATACATTTACTGGCGACTGCCCTAATATGTCTAACGCCGTCCGCAGGTCCCCCTCTTGGGCGTTGGAGATTGCCATAATATTACAGGTCACCTCATAGCCCTTACCCGCCGCGTCTTCAATCATATCCACCGCTGCCGGAATGGTATTCAAATAGGTTGCCACCCGAATCAGGTCAATCGGGCTTTCCGCCTTGGGGATAATGTCCTCCTTGTAGTTGCAGCGGCCAACATCAGCCATAACCGCCAGCTTCAGACTCGTATTATTATCTCCGACGATTTCCCGGATATCCTCGTCCTTACAGAATTTCCATTTCCCAAATTTACTCTCGTCAAACATGGCCTTATCCGCCTTATAGCCCATTTCCATGTAATCCACGCCGGCCTTGATGTTGGTATTGTATAATTCCTTTACAAACTCGTCCGTAAAATAAAAATCATTCACCAGACCGCCATCCCGCAGCGTGGCGTCCACTACCTTTACAGATTGCCGGTAACCCATTAAATGCGATATCTCTTTCATGATAACTCTCCTCTTTTTCTTATATTGGTTGTTACTTTAACGCTTAAAAGCGTTGAATTATTTTATACTATAGCACATCTTAAGAAATTTAACAAATATATTTTTCCCGCAGGCGCTTGACACATAATTGTGTATATGATATATATACAATATACATTTATTCCATTGTGCACAAATAGGAGAAAAAAAATGGACATTATTATCAGCAACAACAGCACCAGTCCGATTTATGAACAAATCACGACACAGATTAAGGAAATGATACTAAACGGCGTTTTAAAGGAAGGGGACGCCCTGCCTTCTATGCGAAGTCTTGCCAAAGATCTGCGCATCAGTATCATCACCACTAAACGGGCCTATGAAGAATTGGAAAGAGACGGGTTTATCGAATCCTTTACGGGAAGGGGAAGCTTTGTCCGGGAGGCAAATTCCAACCTGTTAAGAGAAGAACTTTACTGCCAGATACAAGCACTCTTAGAGGAGACCTGCGACAAAGCGGCCATGGCAGGACTTTCCTTAGAAGAATTGACAGAAACCTTAACTCTAATCCACCAGCAAAGAGAACAGTAAGGAGATAACTTATGGAAAATGTAATTGAAATTGAGAATCTATGCAAAAGCTATGACGGTTTTTCTTTAGACAATGTCAGCCTATGCGTGCCTGCCGGAAGCATAACCGGTTTTATCGGGCAAAACGGCGCCGGAAAAACCACCACCATTTATTCCCTGTTAAACATCATTAACACAGATTCCGGCAACATTCGCATTTTTGGTATGGATTACCGGGAAAAAGAGACGGAAATCAAAGAGAGGATTGGCATAGTATTTGACGAGATGGGCTACCATGACAGCATGACGCCTTTTCAGTTAAACCGAATGATGAAGAATGTCTACCACAACTGGCAGGAAGATGTCTTTTTTCAGTATTTAGAGAGATTCGGACTGCCCGCCAGAAAAAAATGCGGCAAATTTTCCAGGGGAATGCGAATGAAGCTGCAGATTGCCGTTGCCCTGTCCCACAAGGCAGATTTGCTGATTTTAGATGAACCCACCAGCGGCCTCGACCCTATTGTGCGAAATGAAATGCTGAATATTTTTCAGACATTTATGGAGGAGGAAAACCACACTGTTTTTTTGTCCTCCCATATCATCAGTGACTTAGAACGGATTGCAGATGAGATAACCTTTATTGATAAGGGGCGGATTCTTTTGTCTGACAACAAGGACAAGATTTTGGAGCAGCATGGCTTATTAAAGGTAAAGAAGGCAGATTTGGACAGAGTGGATAAAGCAGATATTATCGCAGTGAAAAAATCAACCTATGGAGCGGAGATTTTAGTGAAAAACCGCAGCGAATGTCATCAGAAATACCCTGATTTGCTTATGGATTCTCCAACCCTTGAGGAGATTATGCTGTTTTATGTAACGGCATAGGGAAAGAAGGTGAAGGAAATGAAAGGGTTAATGCTAAAGGATTTGTACATTTTAAAAAGAAATCTGCTGACATGCCTTACGGTAACTGTCGGCGTCATCCTTCTTAGTATTTTATTTGTGTTAAGCTCCCGCTATGGAAATATTGCAGATATACTTGTGAAATTGAAGGCAGAACCCCAAGGGGAAGAACAGTTTTTTGCATCCTTCCGGGTTGGAATCCTGTTGCTGCTGATTTTGCCGACAGGATGTCTTTTCATGATAAATAATGGCTTTATTGAAGATACGAAGGCGGGCTTTTACAAGGTACAGACAAGTCTTCCGGTTACTGCCGCACAGATTGTGGGAGCCAGATATCTGTCCTTTCTTATTCTGGCAGGAATATGCCTTACAGGAGCTTTTGCCGCAGAATTTTTTGTATCCCTGGCAACAGATGCGTTCCCTTTTGGAAAAACCTGCCTGCAGATTTTTAATATATTCTGTGCTTTGCTAATATATAATCTGGCGGAAATGCCCTTGTACTATTATTTCGGCTCAAAAAGAATAGAAATTCTTCTATTCATTTTTTGCGTATTTTTTTCTATCTATGCCTGCCACTGGATTATGACAAATGCGACGGCAGCGGAACAGCTTATTAAAACGGGCATGAAACTGGCCCGCCAGATATCCACCCGGCAGACGGCTTTTTATATCTTATGCCTTATATCCACACTGGCATCTTATTTTTTCTCATGTCTGATTTATAAGAAAAAGGAGGGTAACCCATGAAAGGATTATTTTATAAAGATATGATATGCTCCAGAATCCCTCAACTGCTGTTGGGAATTGCAGCCGGTATCTGCGTGCCGGTTATACTTATACTAATCGCCTTTGAGGCCCAGGAGGACAGAGAGCTTTTATTATTTCTCCTTTTTTGCATGGAGACACTAACCATATATCTTCTGATTTTGGGAATTGTCGTCACCGCCGTTGCCGGAACCGATTTCAGCCCCCGCATAGAAGCCTATATGCGCGGGCTCCCTGTAAGCAGGGACAGATATGTTGCCACAAAATACCTATTGATTTTCAGCATATTTTTTACCCTTTTGGTGCTGTCTTCCTTTCTCTTTTTTATGGGAAATCATTTTATCTGGAAAGAGATATTAGAAGACCCGGCGACGCAAATTATATCCTGGCTTCCGGCTGTAACCAGCCTGTTCTTAATCATCGCCGCAATAGAACTTCCTTTTTACTTTTATTTTGGGATTCAGACAGGCAGCAGTATCCGAATCATATTATTGATGATTGCCGTCTTTGCCATACTGATATTTATTTTATTCGGCAATGTAAACGGGCTTATGAATAAATTTAACAATCCCGACGCAATACTGAAATTATTGGCAAAGGACTCTGCCCTCTCCCGGCAGATTAAATGGGGCGCCGGAATAGCAATGATTATCATTTATGTCTTATCCGGCCTGCTGTCTTACCGGCTTTATTCCAGAAAACAAATAGGGGAGTAATCCACTCCCCTACAATCTCTTATCCATTCCAAAGCCGCCCTCTAACCACTTTATGTATGCCTCCGGATTCTTCCGCATTTCTGCCATCAGATGAAAGGTATCTAACACCAGCCCCTCCTTGTCGCAGTCAGGTCCGTTTTTCCCGTAATCCTGCATCAGGTTATACCGCTCTAACATCCACACATACAAATCCGTCAGCCCATAGCCCTCGCATTTTAACTCGTCTAAGAAGGTATGGTTATCCAGATAATAGACAAATTCCTTCATAAAATCCCCGTCTGCAACCAGCTCTTTCCACAGGCTTTCCACGAAGGCTTCCTCCCTGCCCGTATAAGCCGCCAGCTCTTGCAGCCGCCCAAGGGCTTTCACTCTTCTGGCATCATAAATAATCGTATTCATACCGGCACCTCTTTTCAATTTAAAAAGTAATGCATTGGCTCTGCCTAAGACAGCAAAGCCACCAATATACAAATCAGTCCTGCCCCGCAAAATATCATACCGCCTTTGGCAAGAAGGTTTCCCATGCTCTCAAGCAATGTCAGAAACCCGTCCCCGTCCTCCTCCCGGTAATCCGGGGGCAAATGCCTGCCTAAATTGCGCCCCACCAGAATCAGCGCGGCTCCAACTACTATGAGAATGATACCTAATATATTCATACACTGCCCCTTTTGTCCCTGCCGGTTAATTGGACTGCGTCAGATACGGCATGGCGTCCGTCGCCTGTCCGTTTACCCGAATCTCAAAATGCAGATGGGGGCCGGTGCTTCTTCCTGTATTGCCGGACAGGGCAATCTGCTCTCCCTGGTCCACATACTGTCCCACGCTGACTAATACCTCGCTTAAATGTCCGTATACCGTAACTACGCCGTCTCCATGGTCAATCATTACGCAGTTGCCATAACCGCCAACCCAGCCGGCTGTTATCACCTGTCCGCCCCGGGAAGCCCGGACCGTTGTACCGACAGGCACGCCCACATCTGTTCCCGCATGGAGACGCCCCCAGCGGTATCCGAAATTAGAGGTAATATTCCAGTTTGTGACCGGATACATATAGGTCGGCTTGGACTTGGTTCCCCGCCGTACCACCTGGGCCACCGCAGCCACCTGTACCGTCTCTTGCAGCTGCTCCCTGCCGGATTCCAAATCTCCTGTATATGTAACCAAATCCGTCACCGTATGTCTTCCCGGCGTTCCCTCCTGAACCACTTCTGATTCCCCGATAAACATATCGGCGTCGTCTTCATAGACCACATCCGCATTGTACTCTTCCTCGTAGGTCTCCTGCTTTTCCACCAGAATCTGGACTGCGGCCCTCGGAACGGTGATATTTAACCGGTCGTCATAATAAATATCATCATCCGACTCTATATGGGGATTTAACATCTTGATATCTTCCACCGTCATATCATTATTCTCTGCAATAACCGAAAGGCTGTCCCCCGGTTGTACCACATAGATGCTCTGCTCCTCATTTTCTGCGGTTATCTCCTGAAAAGCGGTATCCTTATCTTTAATCTGGGACTTGCTGACATAGGTTTCCATGACCTGTATGGGTTCTGAAAAGCCTACATATTTGACTCCGTCGTTGGCAGCCTGCGCAGCCAAATCCGCTGGCTGTTCCGGCGTCTGGGCGGCGGCTTCCCCTTCTGCCGGGGTTCCTGTCTCCGGTGCTGTCTCTCCCTCTGCCGGGGTTCCTGTCTCCGGCGCTGTCTCTCCCTCCGCCGGGGCTTCTGTCTCCGGCACTGTCTCTCCTTCTGCCGGGGCTTCTGTCTCCGATGTCGGCTCTCCTTGCGCGGAAGTTCCTTCTGTCGGGGTTCCCGTCTCGCCTTGTGTTGTGGAGGCTTCCCCTCCGGTTGCCGTCTGGTCAGCGTTCGTCTCCGGTGCTGCCTCCTCTTTCTTCTTCACATCCACTTCATACATGGTCACATTCCGGCTGGCCGGCGGCTGCAACCGGACCTGAAAAGTGTCCTCCGTATCATATTTTCCCTGCGCCTGCTCTAAAATGGATACCAGATTCTCCATATTGTCAAGGGTGACCGTATAGTCGTCAATCCGCATGGTATAAGCCAGCTCCCGCCCCTTGCGCTCATAGTCTCCAAGGCAGTCTAAAATTGCTGCCGAAAGCCTGTCCTTCCGCAGCATACGCATATCCTTTACCGTATCCGCATCCTTTTCCTGATTCACCTGTTCGCAGGACATCTCCACATTCAATATCTTTATCCCGTCTGCATTATAGGCAAGCCGCGCCGCCTTATAGGCGGTTTCCGCCTCCTCCGGACTCTTGGCCAGAGCCACCACCTTACCGTTTAACATTACTTTATATTTCGGGCCAAAAGAAATGCTTTCCAGCATGGAAATAATGGGATTCTCCTCCTCGGAACGGGAAATCCCCAACGCCTCGCCGGCGGCCGGCGCAATCAAGATTCCCACCGCCGCTCCAAATAACGCCGCCTTAAAAAATCCCCACTGCATACGGGTTTTAAAATCTATTTTCTTCACTTTCTATCCCCTTTTCCTGTCCTATGCACGCTTTCTTACGGAATAACCGAAGGTTCCGAGCTTTTCTCCCAGCGCATAATACTCCCCATGGGAATAAGCCAGAAGTTCCGCATCATTTAGATGAAAGGCTCCCTTTTCGTCCATGTATTCTTCCGAAATCTGGACATTTACCACCTCGGCTAAGAACATATCGTGGCTTCCAAGTTCCAACACCTCTGTCACCCTGCATTCCAGATTCACAGGACTTTCCATAATAATGGGGGCGTTAATTTTCTCCGCTTCCCCTTTCGTAAGCCCTGCCGCCGCAAATTTATCCTCATCTCTGCCGCTTTTTACGCCGCAGTAATCCGTTGCCCGGATCAAATCCTTTGTCGTCACATTTACCACAAAGACGCCGCTTTCCTTTATCATCGCATGGGAATACCGTTCTTTCCTGACGGATATGGACAGCATTGCCGGGTCGGAACATATCGTACCCGCCCAAGCAACCGTCAGCACATTGTCCCTGCCCGCCTTATCCCGGCAGCTAACCAGCACTGCCGGAACCGGATACAGCATATTGCCCGGTTTCCATGACTGCTTTGCCATATAGAATCACTCCAATCTCATTTTTGGAAAAAATTATAGAAGTATTATATACCGATTTTGTGAAGTGTGCAAGAAATACGCCAATAAGTTCCGTTTAAACCCGCTTGTTGTCTCCATAGCGATTTACCAAAAACTTTCATTATTTAAAATTAATACTTGCATATTCTATAAATATGGTTTAATATTACATCACATAGTATTGATAACTACATCTCGTGTTATGAAAGGAAGTGTTCATATGCATACATTATTACAGAAAGTAAAGGACCCCGGCAGCGCCCTGACGCACTTTATCGGCATGGTAATCGCCATAATCGCCGCCCTGCCTCTGCTCATAAAGGCCGCCAACGGCGACAACAGTTCTTACTTAGGCGCTTTTGTCATATTCATTGTGAGTATGATTTGCCTTTATGGGGCCAGCACCATATATCATACCTTTGATATCTCTGAAAAAATTAACACGCTGCTCAGAAAAATTGACCACGCCATGATTTTTGTCATGATTGCAGGCTCCTATACGCCAATCTGCCTGATTGTCCTGCCGCGAAAGGTAGGGCTTCCTCTTCTGACAACCGTATGGCTGATTACGATTGTGGGAACCATCTTTAAGATTTGCTGGATTAACTGCCCCCACTGGCTGTCCTCCGCTATGTACATCGGCATGGGCTGGCTGGCGGTGCTGGCATTTTCTCCTATTTTTAAATCCATGTCGCCCTCTGCTTTTGTGTGGCTGCTGACCGGCGGCATTATCTATACCATTGGCGGCGTCATCTATGCCCTGAAACTGCCGCTGTTAAGCCGGTTTCACTGGAAAAATTTCGGCAACCACGAACTGTTTCACTGCTTCGTTATGTTAGGGAGCATCTGCCACTTTATTCTGGTGTATCACTATCTGGCTTAACTTATATTATAAGCATTTTTCGCGGAGATTGTCATTACAGTTGACTTAAAAGATAATTTGGTTTTACCGTAAAACAGCAAAGCCCCTGCCGGCTGTCCGACAGGGGCTAAAAATAATCACAGTTGTAGTTGTTTGGTTTCGTTGTATTCACTTTTTATTACTTAAGACAATTTTCTTTCATTCGGCTTCACTCTCCGGATACAACTCCCCGTAAATTCTGTCGGCATCATAATCCGGCGCATATTTTTCGGCCACCTCGCAGATGTGCTGAATATACCCGATGTCATCCTCTTCTAATTCCTCCGCAATCATCCCGGCGGATTTATTCTTTGCCAGCTTGCGGCAGATTTGGGATATGATTTTCCGGTTAGCGCCCTCAATGCTACCAATCGTCCTTCCCTCACGCTTTCCCTTAATCTCGCCCTCAAGCCTGCCCCTAAGCTCGCCCTCATCCTCCGCTTCCTTAAGCTGCCTGCGGTATTCCGTTTCCCATGCATACTCTAAAACCTGTCCACCCATAAATTCGTCCACCCTTCCTTTCATTGCCGTACGTTTAACAAATGCCTGTTTGCTTACGTCCCACATTAACTGCAACAGCAGTACTTTGTCATACTCCCTTAGAATGTGCTCTTTCACCTGGCGGTTTAGCTCCTTCTCAATTGCCTCCAAATCTCCGCCAAGCAGTTCTTTCATGCGGTCTTCGGCCTCTGCCTTTTCTTTCTCATTTTCTATGCTGTCTTCCGTTTCTTCCGGTTTTGGTTCATACTTCAGTATATAATAAGGCAGCATCATATACAACTGTTTTTCAAAAATTTCCTTCAGGGAATAATCCGGATTTTTTATAATGGGCACCCGGTACACCGCCTCTTCCCCGCCCGGCAGGACCAGTTTATAGGTAAACTGCTCCGGAGTATTTTCGTTGCTCCGCAGGTAAAGCAGGGCGGAATTTTGCACCCGTACCACATAGCTTCCTGCCTCTTCCCGCTCCACAAAGTTAACCGCATCCATCCAGTCGTACTCAAAAAGGCGGATGGCAATGTCCCCGTTCGGGTTGCTCTCACACTCCAAATGATACCGCCTGTCCCCCACCTTAAACTTAGAATCCGGAAGCCGGTCCTTAATCCGAAAGCTGTTGAATATGCTGGTCTCTACGTTGTACAAATATTCCACTTCGTCTTCCATGCTGTAATGGGTTCCAAAGAACTCATTTACCATAGGGATATTCCACTTCGGAACCCGAATACTCATGGTCTTAAAGACATTGTCGTAGACATGCGGGTTGCCATCTACGGGTCCCATAATTTTAAAGCGTTCCCTCAGCCGCTCCTCATTCTCTATCCTTTTTTCCTGTATTTTCTTATCCGTATGTGCGTCCTCCGTATTTGTATTTCATCTGCGCATCTGATAAGAAAATTCTACCGAAAATAGACAAAATGTGCAATTAAATTTTCTGTAAACTTTTCGTGTCATGGATTTCCATAATTTTGAACCGAGTGACAAAAAGTGATGAAATATATTTCGTAAATCACTTGAAATTTTTATCACATTTTACTTGATATGCATCACAGGGAGCTACGGGGAATCCAATCCCAAGAAAGAAATGGGAATACGCAACGAGTTCCAAGAGGTATTTTGCTCAGATACAATCGAGGACCTCTTTTAAATCAACTAGATTATCCCGGCCAACTTTGATATGTAAATATGTGATGAAAGTCAGGGAATCCACCAAAGTTTATTTACCATTTTGTTTCAGCTTAAAGTATGGTGTATATCTACCAATTATATATTTCACGCACTTTTCCCAATCCGGGAAATTTTTTAGTGAAGTTTTTTCTTTCGCCACCATATCCATCCATGCTGTCAATTTTGAAGATGATAAATAGCGAAAAAATGGGTTTTTCAGAAATTCCCGAAAACACTTTTCAAGTCCGTTTTTTGGCGAAACAAAGGAAAGACTGTTATCAGTCAAATGCATAATTCGGCTATTATCAAACTTTCGGTCGAGCATCCGGTCATATTTGATCTGGTACTGATTGAAAAGATCTTTTCGCAGCTGTTGAGCTGAATCGATGAACTTTACTTTCATTTGCTCGCCAGTAACTTCAAAGAACACTCTTTGATATAATTCAATCACTTCCCTCCAATAAATCGTTTCATTTGTCGTGATGTGTATTGTTTGAGCGTATGCCTTCTGATTTCCCGCAAGAGCGGCAATGCCGCAGGCTACATCCTCTCCGAAAGTCAACGTCGTTATATGCTCCGCCATATCCTCTGGAAAAATGACTGTCTGACCATGAAGCACACGGTAAAGCCACAGTTCTTTTTCATATATGCCAAGTTGTAAACGCTCATTGCTATAAGTTATATAGGGACGCACGATTGTCCAATTCTCTTTACCGGATGTCGCAAGCATATTTTCCTGGCGTGCTTTTGCCAGCGCATATTCGTCTGTCTGTAAATAAACGCCATCGTCAACTGCGTCAAGTAAACGTGGCGCTTCTTCTGTGATAGGAATTTTTGAGTCTGCGTAAACACGACTGGAGCTTAAAAAGATGTATTGTCCTGCTGCGTCCAGAAAAAGATGATACCTTTCCCGAAATTCCTCTGTATCATATGACATAAAATCTATGATTACATCATAATGTGATTTTAGTATTTTACGCAAAAACGACACTTCATGAGCATTGCCCTGCAAATAGCATATATTTTTGTTTTCAGATTTTCGCTCCGAGCGAGTAGTAACGAAGACTTCATTATCGCAGCAAGCTAGTATTGGGGCAAGATAAGCCCCCATTGCGCCGGTTCCGCCTAAAATTAACAGCTTCACATTATACCTCCTTACAACATTTTTGTGCAATTCCAATAATTTTACTTTCAAGGTTATTAATTCTTTTTTTTAGTTTGAATTTTTCAAACAGCATCTCACGGGGAATATCGATAATAAGGCAAAACGCAAACACAACCCCACTGAATGCCAATGCCGTTACTGCTGAAAGAGCCGCATTCTCTTGTGCGATGAAAATATATTTTTTATCAAGCAGATAATCCCACGTTAAAATATGAACATGAATAAGATAAACGCTAAAACTCATCGACGACAGTCTTGACAAAATCCTTTTAATCTTATCTCCGTTTATTTGTATCCGTTCAAAAATTAGTACAAGACTGATTGCTGCAATCACCATTGTCATCGCCATGTAATTCATTGCATCCTCGTAAAACGGCATTTCGCCTTTGAGTTTCAAATATAGAACATCATAGACAAAACGCTTAAAGAAATCAAAAGAAACAGCGCCAAAATAAATGAGGCAAAGCAAGATCGTTTTTACACGTTTCAACAAGCCGTATTTACGGATATACGCACCAATCATATACATGAGCATAAGCCACCAAATTGCGGCTGACTGAATGATTTAATGGCAGCATTTAATATAGGCTTAAAAAGAAACAGCATAAAATATGCGGTCAAATACCAATATGCCCTTCCTGTAATGGGAAAAAATGTTCTCAAAAGCAATCTAACGCCGACAGAGCCGGGAAGCAATACCGCAAACGCAAAAGCAATGAAAACACAGTACCAAAAAGCCCTGAGCCAGAGCATTACCAAATTTGTGTATTTGGTCGTAGTTTCATTTACCCCAAAGTAACCTGTTATCATCGCATATGCATTTACGGCACAGCCAGTAGCGGTGTAAATAAAGTTTAGCACTTCATAATTGGCAGAAAATGGATGCGAACAGGAAATACTCCCCCCCGCCACAATGTGGAAGATTACAATTCCGTACATCAGTACGACTTTAAGCAAATCAAAATTGTAACTTCTCGGCTGCCTTAAAGAAACTTTCATGTCCATAATTTTACTCCTTTCTTGATGTTTTACTAACTGTTCATCCCATAGTAAATTTAATCAACTTAAGTTTCCGCAAAACCCTGTACATAAACCATACTATCTTTGCAACCCATTTAGGAGGCAACTTCATTCCATGAGCCTTAGCATAATCCATCACAGACGTCTGCATCCTGTCTTTCCCATGATTACTTAGGAAATAGCATTTCCAACGAAATGCATTCCTTCTATATGTGTTAAGATCAAATACGTCCTTGAAACTTTCGATCTTACCTATAGCTTCCAGTGGAATCAACGTCCAAATACACTTGCTACAATTTGAACAATTTCTGCCGCCGTCAAGGCAAGGCACACAGACATTCAGATGTTTTTGCGCAAACTCCCAGTCACTTATACGTTCCGTCTTCTCTGCCCGTGTATACTGACAGCCGTCTATGACCAACTCAAAGCACTCGGTAGAGATTAGATGAGGCATAAATGATCCACAATATTCATCTATATCATAATTTCGAGACATATTTGTGTAACAACTAATCTCATCATAAGAGTAATTGCTTGACGTGTAGTAGCGCTTAATGTACCTTTGCAAGCTCAATACACAGGAATAAATTGCGAGATATCCAATTACTCTCTCCCCAATCTTATGTGTAAAAGCATGCAAATTCGAGTTGATCAAATACATTGGCAATCCAAGATCTTCTGCTCCCGTCCGGTTCAACATAATTCTATTTTGCCATCTCTTTTCCGTTGCCTCGTCCTCAAAGTCTCCGTGTGTACCACAGTTTACAAAGAACAGACTGTTGATTCTGAAATTCGGGTCGGTTTCATTTATGTAGTTATCATAAATCGTCACGAGGGAATCAACTCCGCAAGATATTCCGGTACCAATTAAATTTCCAGTCTGTTCTACAGAATCAAACCCTTTTACAGTAAATTTAATCGGAGAAGTGCGATCCGAAAATCTGTCGAAAATATTCATGAGATAATGCGACATATTGTGGTACAGCCTCCGAGAGATATTACCCTCGATGTGGACGTCCTGCTTGTAATACATTCCAAGCATTACCGGAACGAGCACAAACGGGTCATACACATTATCCGCAAGCATGTCTGCGTTCTTTTCCTCAACCGCGACCCACATCGTCTTTTCCGAGAATGGATTTTTGATTTCCGTTACATCGAAATCGCAGCTGAGATAACACCAACCATTCTTTACATACTTCCTTAAATTAATAATTTGAACATACCTTATGACTCCTCTTCTCTATATATGTGTTTGCATTTATGGTTAATATTTCTTACATTATGTAAGAATTTACCCATCTTATTAATTTAGTTACACATGACATATGCCATTCAGTATAATATTCTATTCTTCTTTGAGCAAAGAAAAACAACGCATTTCCTTCCTAAATTTACAACATGGTTTCGCTTCACAATTTTCCATTGTCAACTTCAAAATCAATTCATGAAGGTCTTTTTTACCTTTTATAACCCTTCATCTTCACAACATTCCACTGCACACCATTCATCTCGCTTTGAAGATATGGCATAACTTGACTTTAATCCGCTCGG
>CANQMR010000014.1 GCA_947625015.1 uncultured Lachnospiraceae bacterium
AATATCTGCATTTTTCAAGGTTCATCGGAGCCTGTTTTTTTTCGGCTCAGTTTTTCATAGGTCACTTGACACTACCACTAAAATTTTATTTAAATATTTTACTTGTAAATGCACAGACTAATTACATTCTAAAAACTTACATCACTTGTCAAAGACTACATAGTTTTTTCTCATAAAATAACAGTTTTCTAACTCTTAATTGCTATTGTAGCAAATTTACTTCCGAAAGTCAACTTTAAGTCTACTTGTCAACCCAAAATATACTATTGCAGTATATAAATATATTTAATAGGAGTGAAAATCTATGCAGTATTTCGGTGAAAAAATTCGTGCCCTACGATTAGAAAAAGGACTAACACAAGCACAATTAGCTGATATGATTGGTGTAGTTAAAGGGTCTATATCTGCTTATGAGCAAGGAAAAAAACATCCATCTGTTGAAGTTCTTATTAAATTATGCTCGGTTTTTGATGTATCTTCAGATTATTTAATTGGATTGTCGGATACAATGAATTTAATGAAATCAGATTTAACCGATGAACAAATGGCTATGATACGCAGTTTAATTCAAGAACTAGAAAAGTATAATATTCTTAAAGCAGCACATTCACAAAACAACAATGACATATGATACAGAACTATATCTGATAAAAGGAGGCCTTAATATGTCACAGACAATACTAATCATAGAAGATGACACCGACATCAACCAGATGCTCTTTACCCTGTTTCAGCAAAACGGCTATACCTGCCTGAGGGCATGGTCCGGAACAGAAGGGCTGTTGGTTCACAATGAAAGCGTCGACCTAATCCTGTTGGATTTAATGCTGCCGGGAAAAAGGGGAGAGGAAATCATACGGGAGTTAAAACAAAAAAGTCCGGTTCCCGTCATTGTGACCAGCGCCATTCACGATGTCAGCAAAAAGGTGGATTTGTTTGCCTTAGGCGCCGACGACTATGTGACAAAGCCCTTCCATAATGACGAACTGTTAGCCCGGGTTGCCGCCAGACTGCGGACAAGCGCTGCCACATCTGATTTTGTTCCTCTGACCTATAAGGATATCCGTCTCAACAGAAAGGATTTTTCCGCTGTCTGTAATGGAATTTCCTTAGAGCTTTCCAAGCATGAATTTGCTCTGCTTAGGCTTTTAATGGAGCATTCGAACCAGACCTGCACCAAAAGCCTGATTTACGATACCGTATGGGATGATGAAAATTCTGCGGACGACAATACTTTAAATGTCCATATCAGCAAACTGCGCAAGAAATTAAAAGGCTGCAATCCCGACGAGGACTATATTGAAACGGTCTGGGGCATCGGCTACCGAATGAAAAAATAGCGTTAAGACTTTTTTAAGGGTTTTGTTAAGTGTTTTTTTATCATTCTCTGATAAGCTGAAATCTGAACATAATTCTAATTTCAAAAAGGAGGATGCACTATGCGAGAAATTGTGCTGCAAACGAGACAGCTTACCAAACGCTATCAGAATTTCACCGCCCTTGACCATGCGGATATGACGGTATACCGCGGGGATATCTATGGTCTGATTGGGCGGAACGGCGCAGGCAAAACCACAATTATGAAAATTGTTACCGGACTGACGGAGGCCTCCGGCGGCGAATTTGAAATCTTTGGCAAAAAAGGAGCCGCTGCGGAAAAGGAAAAAAGGCGCATTGGCTGCCTGGTGGAAAATCCGGCATTTTTCGGCAACTTATCCGCTTACCAGAACCTTCGTTACTACTGTTACCAGAAAGGGATTACCGATTTAAGCCAGATTGATACGGTATTAGAGCTGGTAAATCTGAATGAAGTCCGCAACAAGAAATTCCACAAATTTTCCCTGGGTATGAAACAACGGCTTGGCATAGCCTTTGCCGTCTTAGACAACCCTGATCTGATTATCTTAGACGAGCCGATTAACGGCCTTGATCCTATCGGCATCAGCGAACTTCGGGACACCTTTCAGCGGTTGAACCGGGAGAGAGGAATTACCTTTATTATCTCCAGCCATATCCTGTCAGAATTATATGCAGTGGCAGAGCGTTTCCTTTTCATTGATAAGGGAAATGTACTTAAGGAGCTGACCAGACAGGAGCTTGACGCAGAATGCAGCCGCTGCCTTATCCTTAAGACCAGCCAGGTCAAAGAGGCCGCTGTCCTTTTGGAAAGCGTTCTTCACCTGTCCGACTATAAGGTGATTGACGAGGGGGAAATCCGCATCTATGATAAGGATGCCAAACCGGAGGACATCAATAAAATCCTTATCAAGAACAATATCACTATTTCCGGCATCTATGAATCCGGCATTTCCCTTGAGGACTATTTTAAATCACTGGTAAAGGAGGCAGCACTATGATTAATATGATAAAAGCAGATTTTTACAGAATCTTTAAATCCAAGGCATTTTATATTGGAATATTTTTTATGTTACTAATGGTAGGCGTCAGCATTTACCTGATAGAGCCGGGATATATTGGAATGTCGGTCGGTTTGGTTGAAACAAATGCAACCCCGGAGGAAAACCTTGCCGCTTCACAATCAGATGAATTGTCTCTTACCGCGGAAGACCTTACCGGTATGTCCATAAAAGAAATGAGGGCAGCCAAACGGAAACTTAAACACTATAAACTGGATAGGGATATCATCTCAGCAAACATGAACCTGTACTACATATTTATTTTTATTACGGCTCTTGCCGTTGCGGCAGACTTTTCCGGAAGCTGTATAAAGAACACTCTTTCCTCCGCTATCAGCAGGAAACAATATTTCCTGTCTAAGGTGGTATTTATCAATCTATGCTGTATCGGATTGCTGTTCTTAAACACATACATCACTTACTTTTCCAATATCCTGTTTAACGGTAAAAATCTGGCGTCCGGCTTCGGTGAAGTGACAAAAGCGACTTTGCAGCAGCTCCCTGCCATTCTTGCCTTAGTTGCCGTCGAGACCGGACTTGCCTTTATGCTGAAAAAGACAGCCCTCTTTAACACAGTAACGATTCCGCTGGCTATGATTTTCCAGATGCTATTATCCCTTGCCGTAGCACTGTTTAAAATAAAGGAAAGCTATCTAAGCTATGAACCGCAGGCTATGCTGGCAAAGCTCTCCGGTAATCCTTCCGGCAGCTATCTTGCGCACAGTTATCTGTTATGCGGGGCCGTTATCATTGTATTCTACTGCCTTGGCTATATGTGCTTTCGGAAAGCGGAAATCAAATAATATGACCGCTGTTGCCGCTTCCTTCAGGGAAACCATATAGACAGCGTTTTACTGCACCAAACATATTAGAAGGGGGATTGGATTATGACAATATTGCTGGTGATTCTTGGCGTTACAGACGTTATTCTGCTTTTTTTGCTGGTTATGCAAAAGCGGGAAATGCGGCATATTGCCCGGCAGCTTCAGGAAATAAAAAACCAGAACACCAATTTCCTCCTCCATTCCCTGACCGGCATGAAAGACAGCCAGCCGCTAATCAATGAAATCAATGCTTTTTTGAAGGAAACCCGGCAGATACAGGTGGATTACCGCATCAAAAGCCACGATTTGGAGCAAATGCTGACGAACATTTCGCATGACCTGCGGACGCCCCTTACTTCGGCTCTGGGGTATATCGGCATTTTGCAGCAGAAAGCTCCCGGGCAAGAAGAAAAACGGGAGCTTGAAATCGTAGAAAAGCGCCTTCTTCGGCTGGAGGAACTGATTGATTCCTTTTTTGAATTTTCTAAAATCATTTCAAAGGGGGAACCGCCGGCAACATCCGCGCTGAATCTGGTATCCGTATTGGAGGAAGCCATGGTACACTACTATGATGATTACTGCGCAGCCCGCCGGGAAATCATTTTCCAATGCCAGCAGCATAAACTGATGGTTCAATCCAACCAGAATATGCTGCTGCGAATTTTTGATAACCTGATTGGAAACGCCCTAAAGCATGGAACCGGCAATCTTACCATTTCTGTCGAAACGGACAGTGCCGTAAAAATCTGCTTTTCCAACCAACTGTCAAACGCCGACATGGATACCGGACGAGTCTTTGATGAATTCTATACTACGGATATATCCCGCACCAAAGGAAACACCGGCCTGGGCCTTGCCATCGCCAAGCAGTTTACCCATATGCTTGGCGGCAATATCCGGGCGGATTATGACGGAGAAACCTTCCGGGTAACGGTAGAATTTCATCCGGACTAAATACCGCCATATTCCCGTCAGCTATTTACAGTCCGAATATCTCTTTCACTTTATCTGCCGTCAGGTCATTGCCGTTGACTGCGGTATTCACCGTTGCGCCTTTTGCGCTGGCTGCAATGTCTGCCTGGCTGTTCCCTACGCCGCCACCGCCGTTGGTTACAATCACATCAATCGTCTTTCCCGACAAATCGTACTTCTCCACAAAAGATAGAATAATCATGGGACAGGTGCTGCACCAGTTCGGAAATACCAATGCAATGCGGTCATAAGCGGACACCTCCGCGTCTGCTCCCGCTATTGCCGGACGGGCGTTGTCTGCCTTCTCCTTCCTTGCCTCGTCAACGCACTTCTGATAATCTGCATCATAAGGCACAGCAGGAACAATCTCATAGGTATCTGCGCCGATTGTGTCAGCCACAAGACCGGCTGCCTTTTTTGCGTTTCCTGAATAAGAAAAATAAGCGACTAAAGTTTTTGACATGGTATATACCTCCTTAAATAATATATTATTATTGATTCCATTTACAGAATGAATATGTTTTCATTCCGCTTCCTCTTCATTCTAATACCAGATTCCACTTTTGAAAAGCCCCTTTACCGCTTATGCATTTTCTGCGGTTCGGACTACTTTGTCTGCTCCTCATATATCTCCCGCTGCTTGGAAAGCTCCTCTTTCATCTGTTCCACAACCGCCTCGGGCTCCACGATCCGGACTCCGCCGCCTAAGGCAAAAACCCAGCCGAAAAAGCGGCTGCTGACCGCCACCTCCACATTTACCTCAAAATGCTCTCCGTCTGCTTTCCGCATATTCACATCTTTTCCGAAACGGTCAATAATGACGCCTGCATAGGCATTTTCACATCTAAGCTTTACCGTCTGCTCGCTGCCGCCAAACATGCCAAAACGCCGCTGGGAATAAGACGCCATATCCATTTTTTCAAAAACAGAACGGCCCTCCCGCATTTCCTCCAAAAGGCGGATATTCAGCATTTTATCCACCCTGAAGTGCTTCATCATACCGGCCTGTCCGTCATAGCCCATGAGATAATATTTTTCATCGGCCCAAATTAGCTCCCATGGAGAAATCTGATAAAATGCGCCCTCCCGCCTGAACTCCATTTTCTTATCCACATTCCACTGAAAATATTGGAACTGAATCTGCACATTATCGCCAATGGCCTGGTGCAGCTTGTCCACATTATAATAAATGCTCTCGTTCATGGTCTTTACCCGTCCCTGAACGCGAACCTGACGGTGCAGCCCTTTTCCCTCATAGCTGCTGACAAAGCCCTCCAGCTTCCGGATAAGCTCTCTTGATTTTTTCTCTGTGATAAATCTGGAGGACTGCACTGCATCCACCAGAAGCTTCAGCTCCGCCACCTCAAAATCCCTGGCGCCAATATAGTAACATACCGAACGGCCCCTCTTTTCGCAGATAATGTCAAGGCCATATACCCGCAGCGCCTCAAAATCGGCATAGAGACTTTTCCGCTCCGCCGCAATGCCATACCCGGCAAGCTCTTCCGCAATCTGCTTAAGCGTCATGGGATGCGCCTCGTCTGTCTTTTCCAGTAAAATCTTCATCAGATAGATTAGTTTTAATTTGTGGTTTGCCCCTCTCGGCATGCCGCCACCTCCTGCGCCCTGCAAATCCAGTTTCCGGAAATATTACTGTCTCTCTGCCCTGCAAAGGTCTTTTATGACCTCTCCTGCAATAATTAAGCCGGCCACCGAAGGCACAAAAGCTGCGCTTCCCGGCACATGCTTTCCGGCTGCGGCGCTCTCTTTCCCGCCCTCTTTCTCCGGCAGCCCTTCACTGGCATTGTCCTCCATGGCTATATCGACAGTGGCGCCAACCGGCGTCTCCTCCGAATACACAACCTTCAGCGATTCCACGCCCCGTTTCTTTAACTCCCGCCGCATGACCTTCGCTAAAGGACATACCCTTGTCTGATAAATGTCGGCAACCTGAAACCGACTGCCGTCTAACTTATTTCCCGCGCCCATGCTGCTGATAATTGGAACGCCCTTTTCTTTCGCCTTCATGACCAGCCCAATCTTAGCCGTAACCGTATCTACCGCATCTACAATATAGTCATACTCCCCAAAGGGAAATTCATCTGCATGTTCCGGCAGAAAAAACCGCTTGTAAACCGTAACCTCCGCCTCCGGATTAATGTCGAGAATCCGCTCCCTCATCACTTCCACCTTATCCCGCCCCAGTGTCTTGTGGGTGGCAATAATCTGCCGGTTCAAATTGGTGAGGCTGACCTGGTCGTTATCAATCAATTCAAAATATCCGACGCCGCTACGGGCAAGCGCCTCGCACACATAGCCCCCTACGCCGCCGACTCCAAAGACCGCCACCTTAGAATGGGATAATTTCTCCATTGCCGCTTTGCCTAACAATAATTCTGTTCTTGAAAACTGTGTCAACATGGCTAACGCTATTCCTTCCTCCGATTGACCGGCATACTGATCTGCAACTTATCTTATTTGTCCAATATAGTATCACATAACTGGTTACTTTTCCATAAAATCTTAGCATAATAAAAGCAGGTATCATAGTACCTGCTTAATCTACAGCTCCGCAATCTTTTCCTGACATTTCTCTATAATCTCCTGTGTTGCGCTCGCTATCTCCTCCGGCGTATGCTCGCGGCAGTAGGACGGCGGAAAAAACCCCGGCTGTTCCATTGCCCACCACCAGTCATCTTCATATTCCAACCGCTTCAACATTCTTCGTTCCGCCCTCTGCACCTGCCGGTCTGCAATCCAATCCTGTATGCGGATATACATATATTTGACATTTCTCATTTCATTTTCAATCTTCATCCAATTTTCCTTATGTTCTAAAATTCCCAGCGCTGCCTATCCATTACATCTGTATAGTTACATCGTTAACATTAAGTTCATGGTGCGTATACGCACCATATTATTATAGGGCATTCCATTTTACAATACAAGCAGAAAACAAAGGAAGGCTCATATTTATGATAACTTATGACAAATTATGGCAGACATTGCGGAACAAAGGAATCAGTCAATATAAACTCATCTACACCTACGGCATTGATAAAGCCCAGCTGCACCGTCTGCGCAAAAATATGGTAGTTAAAACAATGATCCTCAACCGATTATGTAATATCCTGCAATGTGATATCTCCGATATCATGGAATTTATCCCGGATGATACAGATTCCTCCGCTATACAGTAATCGTACACCTTCTTTCTTGCGATTATTGTCGATTCCTGATGTGCATACAGACATCATCCGTTACCATTAACGGACTTCTGAATCTCCAACCGTTCTTCCAATAAAAAATCCTCTTATTATTGTATGTCTCCACACCATAATAAGAGGATAATGTATTTTATTCATTTTGTCATTGGACAAATAGTCCAATCAATCTATTCTGCTTCTGCCTCTTTTGACGCCTGCTTTTCACTGGTCAACGCCTTATACGCCACTGCTGCCAGCGCAGCGCCAACAAAAGGACCTGCAATAAATACCCACAGACAGGCAATCGGATCTGTATTGCCATTTATCGCTGCCACTACTGCCGGGCCAAAACTTCTGGCCGGATTCACACTGGTGCCGGTAAGGCCAATTCCCAGAATATGTACCAATGTCAGCGTAAAGCCAATCACAAGTCCGGCAAAAGAACCATGCTTTGCTTTCTCATCTGTCACGCCCAGAATTGTGAGCACAAAGATAAAAGTCAGAACCATTTCAACAATCAGTCCGGCAGCCGCGCTTCCGCTTACTCCGTCCAGTCCGTTCGAACCAAATCCGCCGGTCATATCTTCCACGCTTCCGGTAGTAAAGATTGCAGCTAAGACACCGGCTCCTGCCAGAGCGCCAAGGCACTGGGCAATTACATATCCCACAAAATCCTTCATTGTCATCCGGCCGCTCACCAGCACGCCAAGGGATACTGCCGGATTAATATGGCATCCGGATACATTGCCAATGCTGTAGGCCATTCCCACAATAACCAGACCAAAAGCCAGAGCCGTCAGGATATATCCTCCGCCCATCTCTGCATCGCAGCCTACAAGCATGGCAGTACCACAGCCCATGATAACCAGAACGGCAGTACCAATTAATTCTGCAACATACTTTTTCATCATTATATTACCTCCCACATAATGGTTATTCGTCCGGCGCATGTTTATCTGCATCGAACATTCCATTATTATAGTAAAAAAGGTCGAAAAGGGCAAGAGCAATAAATATCATACCTTGATGACCCGCTGCATATATTTTCCATAAGGTAATATCCGCTGTATCTCCGGCGGACCCCATAATGCAAGAATATTCAGTACAACAAGTTCTCCCCGCAGAACCAACAGGTCCTCCATGTGGGTATCTAACAGATTGCTCAATGCATACAGATGTTCCAGCGATGGAAGCGCTTTTCCCTTAAACCATCTGTATATCGACTGAGGACAGGAAAAATGCAGATATTCCTGTATGTATTTCACATCATAACCCGCTGTTCTTAACATAATCTTTAATTTAAGTCCTGTTTTTACCTGATCGATTGGCAAATACATAAAAGCCTCCTTTACTGACGGATTCTCTGGGTATAACAAAAGGATAATTCCCTATATTTCATTTGTCATTGGACAGATAGTCCAAATCAATCTATCCCGGATGTCTTCAGTAACATCTTTTTTAATTTTTTTATTTTTTCCAATAAAAATTATACACTAACACTGTATAATTTCTTTGTATTCAACCAAGCTCACATTACCCATCTCATCAGCCTTATCCATACATCCTTTTGTAAATCCGGATTTAGAGAACAGATAGTAATGCTTTGTTTTATAATGAAATAGTTCGCTGCGTTTCACAAGAGTTTCCAATACGCTAAGTTCAACCTTTTCGTTTGTCCATTTGCACTCTGCGAAGAGGGCTGTGTTTTTGTCCTGTTCGCCCATAATATCAATCTCAGCCTGGGCTTTTTCCTGAGGATTATTGCCCCACCAACGGCCGAGAGCGTTAAACTCTACCGGGCATCTACCTAAAAGGAGCTGTTTCCAAAGGTACTGTTTACAGATTTCCTCAAAAACCTTTCCCATATAGTCTGAAAGTTGAGGTTCAATGCGTTTGTAAGCCAGATCAGCAGCGCCGCGGGCAATGATTGAATTGTTATCGAGCACAAAACGATACCAGAACCTGAACATATTATCTTGTATGGAGTAGATTGCCTTTCGGGAAACCTTTTCGCCGTAAGGCGTTTCTTTCTGCACGATTCCAAGACTTATAAGATTTTTAATATAGTTTGCGCAAACATTTGTATCTTCGCCCACTTTACTTGAAATTTCGGACATTCTCGACGAACCCGTTGCAATGGCTGTAATAATAGCCATATAGATTGCAGGTTCACGAACTTCCTGCTTTAAAAGGTTAGTCGGTTCCTCGTAAAGAAATGACATTGGATTGAGATATGTGTTTTTTATATTATCCTCTATGCTTAACTTGTCATTCATCTGTAAAAGATACTGCGGCGTACCGCCTGCAACGCCGTAAATAATTGCTTTGTCTTCATCAGAAAAGTTTTTGAAACAGGAACAGGTTTCTTCAAAGTCGAAAGGTAACAGCTTAATTTGAGCTGTTCTTCTGCCGTAGAGAGGCGCTTTATACGCAAGCACATGATCTTCCATATAGGACATGGACGAACCGCAGAGAATCAGCATTAGTTTTGATTTGTCTTTGTATCTGTCTATCAGGAGCTGCAATGTGGAGGCAAGGCTTTTTGATGAACGTGCCACATAAGGGTATTCGTCAATCGCAAGTATAATTCTTTCTTTTTCAGCAAGCTTAAACACATATTCAAGCGCAGCCTGAAAGGACAGAAAAGATGATTCGCTTTCAAGGCCGCTTGCAAACTCCATAATACTTTTTGAAAGGTTTTCAAGATTCTGCTTCGCGTTGCTTTCAACGCCCATGAAATATATGGCTCTTTTATCGCAGATAAACTGATTTATAAGCGCAGTTTTACCTACGCGTCGTCTGCCATAGATAACCGCAAATTCAAATTTATTCGATTGATATAAATTGTTAAGCGTATTAAGCTCGCGCTCTCTGCCTATAAACATTTACACACCTCCGTTTTAGGTTGTTTATATTATAGTACAAAAAATAAATTAGTCAAGTATAAATGAGTAATTTATACTTGACTAAATAGGAAATAACGGATATTTATCCTATAAAGTTAAAATATATTCCCAAGCAGCAACGGATTAAATAAGATATACTGCGAATTTGGAACACCGAAAGCTGCAAGAGCGAGTGGTATTATGAATATCACTATACATGAAATAATCACAGAAATACTGTTTTCAAAATATCTGAATGACACAAAAATGACCTTAGTAACAATCAGACCGCCGATAAACCTCATTGCCATCACAATCAAAATATACTGAAAGACTGATATATTCTGCGGGACTCGTGACAAATGCTCCATACTTGCAGCAGGCGCAGCAAACCCGCATATACCGTATGCCATAAGCACATTCAACATACGTACAATATATACCAGTACAAATGCAATCAGCGTACATAGAACGCCCAATACCCCTTTGATATTTTTGAGATTTTTTCTGCCATGATAAGTTGTCCTTAAAATCCTCATTTCTGAATTAGCAAAATCAACGCCGTAAATGCCGCATGTTATGGCAACAATTATCATAAGATATGCAAATGCCTGTGAAATATCCCGATTTTTTAAATGATGATTGTCCGTAAGAATATCATATCCTTTTTCATAAAATAACCATCCGCCCTTTTGGGATTCAAGATATGCAATATGTTCCGTAAGCATGTTAAATGCATCTTGCCTGCATAACTCATCTTTATATTTTATGCTGATATAATTTTCACTCTTTCCCTGCTCAATATCAGCGGATATGTTCGCAGACATCTGATTATATTTTTCCCTTTCTTCATTTAACAGCTCATCATTTTTAGCATCTAAAGGCCCATAAAATTTATCCATATATTCTTTGTAGTAGACCTCATCAATTGTATCAAACTGAATCCTCTCTTTTGGATTCCACCCTATCACAAAAAGGCATGAAAATATCAATACAAGAAAGCCCCGGCCGGGAACAAGCATCTTGTAACATTCATGCAGAAAAAGAGAAGTATGACCTTCAAGACCTTTAAGGCAATCCAATCGCCGTAAAGAAATAATCCTTTTTTCGTGCGATGCTTCAAGATAATTGATGACGGCAAAGGAAAAAACAACTGTGAATACCAGCCAGAATATCCCATGCAAAATGCATGTATTAACCGGATATCCTATCACATTCAAATTCACATAATCGGAAAACATACCGCCGGTTTTGACGCCGGAGAAGATATTTAAGTATTTTAGAAATGCAAGAAAATGCGTTCCGGAAATCTTAGTATAACAAATTATTTCAACAAGAACTGTCAAAGCCGAAGCAGTAAAGACAAAAATGATATGGTTAAATATAACGCATATCCACATAAACAAAATTCCAAGGAGAATACAGCTTAAAATTTTAACAAGAAAATAACCCCGCAGAAATTCTCCTATCGTTAAGCCGAACGGACTGTTCCGGTATAAATTCACACTTTGGAGCGGGCTTTCAAAATCTATAGGATGATAAAAACATCTGCTTATTACAGCATTCATTCCATATAAAGACATGGTGATAAACAAAACAAATAAAAGCATCGCAAGGACTTTGGACGCCATCAGCTTTCTTCTTCCATTTGATGTTGTTCTGAGAAAATATAATTGATTTTCATTTTTTTCGTAAAAAATAAGGTTTATGGCAATAACGAATATCATTATTATCGCTATGTAATCCGTAAGTTCATTGTCAGTGATATTAAGCATACCCATAGAGTCTTCCACTTTAAGCTCTGTTCCTTTCAGTTTCCGGTACACCTTGTTTGTCTTTTGAGCATTTCTTACCGCATATCCGCCATTACCGGCGAAACGGTCCATAAGGGCAATCTCTTCGGCCTTTTCATTGACAGAATCAAGATATTCCTCATATGTAATACACGCTTTTACTTCCTTGTAAACCCTGGAATAAAGGTTTGCTTCACCGAACGTATCAGCCTTTATTTTTCCCTCTTCGATTGCAGGCAGAAGATTCTCCCGACTATAAGCGCTAATTTCATGATATAACCGGCTGTAATCCTTAGGCGAATATCCATCTTCATTGGGCGTATGGATAATATACAGTTGCAGCAAAGGATTGATGGCAATCAAAACCAAAAGAATTGACACTGTCCTTTTCGTCAGTAATTTGCATATTTCATTTTTTAATAGTTCCATTTTTAATCCCCATTAAGATACAAGTACAAATCTTCAAGATTCGGCCTTACCGCTTCTTTTTTCCATCGGCCCTCATAGGAATCAGCAACAATCCGGGCAACGACTCCCTCCGTATCCCTCGAAATGTTACTTACTTTGTATTTGGCATTTATTTCTGCTATCTCTTCATCAGATAAAAAGATGTTCCATACTTTTCCGTCTAATTCATTAAGCAAGGCAGAAGGAGAACCGCTCCGTATGATATTCCCGTTATTCAGCAGGATTATTTCTTTTACAATAAATTCTATGTCCGTAACCACATGCGTCGCAATGATAACAATCTTATCGCTTGCGACCTCCGATATCAGGTTACGGATTCTGATTCTCTCCTTCGGATCAAGTCCCGCAGTAGGTTCATCTAAAATCAGTATGCCTGGATTCCCGATAAGCGTCTGCGCTATTAAAGCTCTTTGTTTCATTCCGCCTGAAAAAGTGCCGAGCTTCTTTCCGAGTACATCTTCAAGTTTTACCATCTTCACATAACGGTTTATATCTTTTTCAGCCTCACTCTTTTTTAAACCCTTAAGCGCTGCCATAAAATACAAAAACCGCCGGAGGCTAAGCTCCGGATATATATTCTGCTGCTGCGGCATATAACCTAAAAGTTTTCTGTACTCCTTTCCCATTTCATCTATGCTTTTTTCATCAAGCAGCACACGTCCCCGGGTGGGTTTTAAATTATCCGCAATAAGATTCATCAGGGTGGATTTACCCGCGCCGTTCGGCCCCAAAAGACCATAGATTCCGGGAGTAAATGAAAACGTTACACAGCCCAATGCTGCTTTCTCTTTATAATTTTTAGCAAGCCCCTCCAGTTTAAGCGTCATTGCCGATACTCCTCCCACTGACCTTTAACGCTGGTAAGATATTCATTAATCCCGTCGGATATAAGTCTATCCCTGGCGCCTTCGACAGCTTCATTCACAGTCTTATCCTTAAGACTATTCATAAATTCACCCATATCATTTAAAATATCATTTGAGGCGGCTGTATCCGGTTCAAAACCGATAAACGGGGATAATTCCATACTGTCATAAAAAGAAAAAATTTCATTCTTACGATTGCTCATATAGTTCTCACCGCTGACGGGATATGTATTCACGAACAAATTCAAGCAGAGTTTATTTATATAGTCGTCCTCCAGAGCAGTGCCGTCTGCATTGCAGGCAATACCGTCTATAACCTTATAATCCGAATCCTCCTGCCCATACAGAAGAATATTGCCATACTTTCCCTCTCCATAAAAAAGTCCCAGAAAATCCACCACATCATCTGCATTATCTGTATTTTTTGATATGGCTACGGAACCGTTGATTCTTGATGAAAGGTATGGCTTTACTGCCTTAACAGTTATATTATCCTTTAGAAACACCTCATCCACTGCGCCGCATGATAAAGCCGCCAAGTAATTACCTGCTCCTATATTTCCCAGTGTCTCCGCGCTGTTTAGACCGGCGTTGCTAAGATATGATACAGAGTCATCCATATATCCGTCTTTCTTCATTTGATCCAGTACATTCAGATAACCTATAAACTTCTCCGACTCCAAGGGGTTTTCAATCGATAGTGAACCATAATCAAAAATCAGGCCATATCTTATTTCACACCCTATCATATCCTCAAATGAATAATCATTGATAAGATATTGAAAGCGGGGCGCGTTGCTGTCATTCCACTCGACATTTTTAATCATTTCATAAATCCCCTGTATACTTCCATCCCAATCATCTATATCAGCATCCGCAATATAATCTCTGTTAAATGCAGCATATATGCCCCGGTCATCAACAAGCGCCGAGGGTATCGAATAAATATGCCTGTCGCATTTTACCGACTCCCAGAGATTTTGCGGGAAAGCGGCATAAAGCGCTGCGCCCGATTCCTGCGACAATATCCCGTCAAGATTAAGAAGCAGACCGGAATGAATGAGCGTATATATATTATTGGTTCCGCCTACATCGCCTAACCCTAAGAAGGAAATATCGGTATCTCCGGTTTTTAGTTCCTCCTCAAGCAACTCAGCATATTTATCATATTCCAAGTATTTTATCCTGAGCATATAATCATGGCCGTCCTTAATGAGCTCATCATTAAAATGCTGAAGATTATCATCATCTATCTTACAAATATCGGGAACGGTAAATGTTATGATTGTTACGTCCGTTTCCTTTCCCGCAACTGAACCGACCTTGGCAGCCGTTTCCTTTCTGCCGGTTGTATCCCCCTTTTTTATCAAAATTACCGTTACAGACGCGGCGATTAAAACCAGCATACTAATCGCCAGCCAAATACTCTTATTCTTCATCATAACACCTCAGTTTTCTCGCTTTAAATTTCCCCTGATTAAGCTCATCAATGCTTAATACGCCCAGACAAAATCGTCCTTTATCATCAGTATAATTAACATACACAGACTGACCGCATATATTTACGATCCCAAAAGAATCCTCAGACAGCATTTTCATCAGTTCATCACTTTTACCATTTTCCATGCGATAATATGTAACTTCATTACTGTCGCTGTCAAAAAGGGTGTAATATAAAGCATCTTCATGCTTTGCAAATCCGCCCCATAATGTCTTATCCCCTTTGTCGATTGGTAATTCTTTGGTTTCCCCGCTTTTTTTATCAAACACAAAACATCCTTCTTGGGATACATAGTAAGCATTGCCCTCTAACAGTTGAAGGCTATTTATATGGTCAAATGTCTTTAAGCGTGTAGTATTTCCACTCGCAATATCATATCGATATATTTCATACAGCATATTGTCGTAATCAAAAAGCGGAACATTATCTTCTGCCGCCTGCTCTAACATAAGCTCGGTAACATCATCACCAAAATGTATAATCGAATAATATACAGCCCCCTCTTCATAATATATCCCTGTAATATTTGCCTGTTCGCCCGTTACCTTATCTCCCATATACACTTTATCATTATCAAGGTCGATGACAAATATGCCGGCCTCCGGCTTATTGTCGTTGATAATCTGCCCCTCGCCATTTATCTCGCTCCTGTTGCAATAAGCGCCTATGACATACTGCTCCTTGTATAGCACATATCTGATATTCTGAACTCCTTCTAACGTGGCAGCCTTTTTACGATTTTCACCATCGGAGTCCATTTCATAGAGATACTGCGTCAGGAATACATCCTCATTCGACATATTACCAATAAAATAAAGACGCCCGTTATAAAGCACCGGTCCACTCCTGCTTAGTCCGGAAAAAGCCGCAGGACATGACGGCTTCTCATTATGATTCGAAAAGCCTTCATGGGTACAGTTCGGTCTGTCACAATATACGATATCTTTACCTGAACTTGTTTCGATAAGGTGCAGTATCCCCGAAGCGTCAAGATAAAGTACGGTATGCTCAGAATAGTTGCATTGGGAATCTGTACTATCATAAATGTAGTTCTCGCCGCTAAAGCCATGCCTGCTTTGCCTTAACATAAACAAGACAATCATGGAACAAACGGCAAATATGCAGGGAATAATGATAAACAAATATTTCTTCTTCATCACGAACGGCTCTTCCTTTTTGGGTTTAAGCCATTATACATAAACAAACCGCCCTGAACCTCAGGACGGCAAAATTAGTACTTATCAGGGTGAAATTCGTACTTTTCTCTATAAAATTGTTCTCTATATAATGGCGCACCCTCTACAGAATTTTCATCAGTATCCGCACTGTAAACCGGTCTTCTGAACAATCAAAATCCAGCGTATTCGTATATTTATCAAGCACCTTTCTTACATTTCTGATCCCATAGCCATGTTCGCTTGCCGGGCGTTTCGTGGTAACAGGCAGCCCTTCCCTAAATCTGACCTTATGTGAATATGTGTTGCTAAGCTCTATGAGCAGGGAATCCATTGAATAGCTTATTACCAAATCTATTCTGGGGGCATTGACCTCTTTTTGCGCCTCTATCGCATTTTCGATAATATTTCCGAGAATGATATTCATATCATATGCCGACAGTTCAAGCTCCTCAGGAACCGCAACCCTTACATTTACAGGAATGTCTTTGTCTGCCGCGCGCTGTAGCATATAGTTTAAGACGGTATCAAGTCCGGTGTTGCCTGAATCAACAAGCATCGCAGATTCGTTAAGATTATCACTCATATCTGACACATATTTTTTAATCTGCTCCATGTCGCCGGCTGAAGCCAAAGCCGAAATTTCCAAAAAATGATGTTTCATATCATGCTTAAATGACCGCAGAATTTCCACCTTTTCATTCTGGAGAATAATTTCTCTTTCATATGCTCTCATCTGATCCCGGAGCGCCTGATTTTCCAGAGCATCTTTGGAGGAATCAATAAGGTCGTCAATAAGGTAGGAAATAATAATATTCACAAGCAGAAAAGCACAGCACACAATGAAAAGAGACTGCGGCGAAATAGTCCTGTCCGTAAAGACAAACAGAGAAGTGATAATGCATACCGACAGGGCCGCAATATAGAACAACCAGTGACGTTTGTTAGGTTCTGCATTTATATTTTCTCCAAACAGCCGCTTGGTAATCACTTGTGCCGCAAGCAGCAGCAACAGTGACAATACACTCGCATAAGCCGAATAATTATTGTAATCGAGGGTTTTTGCCAGCACAGCGTATACCGCTAAATCTATTAAACAGCTTATTGCAAGGACATAAAAAACAAACATGCATTTTCGTTTCACTGTTCCGCTGTACGAAAACCCTATTGCCAATAGTCCCAGAAAAGTACTTAAAAGATTAAGCGCAGGTTTATTGAAAAGCGCGTAAAAGAATGTCGTTATCAGAATCGAAAATAAATAAGCCAATCCCCTGCGCATCCGGTTTTCATCAGCCTTGAGGAGTATCGTGGTAAATCTTTCGGTAATAATAACGCGGATAACTTCTGTAAATAAGATAAATATCGTTCTTCTATAAATCATGGTCTGTCTTTACCCCTGCCCCTTCCGTAATTGTAAATTGCTTTCTTAAAATCTGCCCTTTTAGACTGCGCTATACTTATTTCTACGTCATTTTCAAGGATAACAAGGTCGCTTTTCCATGATTTAATGTACTTGATATTGACTATGTACGACTTACTTACACATACAAACTGAAACGGAAGCTCCGGAACAATATCGCCAAGCTTTCCGTAATAGAATGCGCTCTCCCCATTAATCTTGTGAATGGTGATCGTTTTATTCCTGCTGGAGAAATATAGGATTTCACCATACGGGATAGCGTAACCCGTCTTGTTAAATGTATACCGAAACTCTTTTTTTTGCACATCCTCAAGCTGTAGTATCTTGGTAAGTGTGTCATATAGAAGCTTAACCTCTACCGGCTTTATGAGAAAATCATACGGATGAATTTGAAAAAGCTCCAGCGCATAACTTGTCTTATGAGAAATAAATACGATGTTCATCCTGTCATTTCCAAGCGTTTCCCGTATGTATTTCCCGACATAGACTCCATTGTTCTCAGGCAGTTCAATGTCCAGAAAAAGAATCTCCGGATTGTATTCCTTTATTTCTCTGCACAGAGACTCGGAATCATACCATACCTCGACCTCGCAGGTTTCAGCACGTTCTTCAAAAAAGCGGATTATTTCTTTTTCAAGTTCAGCGCACTGATTTATTTCATCATCGCATATTGCCACTTTATACATCACTTGCTTCCTTCCTGTCATACTTTCCTGTATTTTTTCCGAATTTCCTTTTCTGTTTAAGCTTTTGTCTACTATTGTAATGAAATTTATATAAAATTACAAGAAATCAATTTCTACTCTTTGCAAAATCCTATCCACAGCCATCAATAGCTTTTCTCCACCATTGCTTTTTTGCAAAAACATTCCTTAGCTTTTTAAAAACCATGGGTAGCAATAATCCATAAGGAATAAACATTCCAATATTGAGGGCAAGCTGCCGGATCATCTTTTTAATCCCCATATCATAAACCTCACTAAGCCAAATAAAAGGTTTTAAATTAAGGAATCGGTATTCAGGATGAAAAGTAATCACATTTAGAGTACTTGATGCCTTTTAAAAATTTTTACTGTAAATGGAAGTAGAATCACTGCCAGAATAATGTACAATAACACTCTTACCTGCATAACATCCATGACCATATTCCCAAGCGGGTAGGAAAAGTATGCAAAATAATCATCTCTAATTCCTGTTGATAGTGCATTGTACGGCAAAAGCAGCAATATATGGTTCCAGATACCATTTGTTTCACTTATTGATAAAAAAACAGGTACAAATATAATCAGTATATCCACAATCAATGTGGAAAAGGTAGTGCCAAGTTTCGTAGATAACAGCAGGGTTAAACTGATCATTCCAAGTAAAACCATATAGGCTGTAATGATTAATACTACACAAGCAGACATCATGGTTAGTTTGTATGGACAGATCACATTTATTATTTGTATCGGTAACCCGGCACCATCTGTTCCTGCAATTGCCAACGGCAGTGCCAACGCAAGTATTGCATGTATGAAAAATGCTATACTTCCAAATAAAAAGGCTGCCAGTATCTTAGCTATAATCACCTTGGATTTTCCATATTTTGCTGTCAATATAAGACTATCCATATGTGTCTGATATTCTCCTGCAAATACCGGGGCAATGCAGATACAGATTGCCAAAATCACGACCATAAGCAGCTCTCCGCATTTCAAAAACATATCCCACCCCCAACAGTAACCATATTCATACGGTAACTGTATCTTTTCGGTTTTCCCAAGCCAGAAATTTTTCTCTGCCGGAGAAAAATTCCAATCCTCGTATTCCTGATTCAGCATCTTAGATATTTTTATTGACCTGGCATTATAATAGTTGGCTCCATTATCAATATCTAATTTTTGCATGGTCTTAAATGTCATATCTACAGTACTTGGCAAAATATAGGCTTCATTAATGAGCTTATAATATGAATAATATGGCTGCACATATTTCAAATTAGCATCCTCTTTTAGCGCAATTTCACCATCACTGCTTATCTCTACATTATCTGGATTCTTAAACAGTTTTTGAAATTCTCTAATGGATTCGGTAGCTTTTTCATCTGTCAGGGGACCTGCCATTTCATTGGCATACTGTTTTTCCAATTCTAATGCCTGTCTCCCCATATATTGTTTTCCATTTTTATCCACCGCAATTTCACTCAAAGGCGGTGATGCATATAAAAAGCTGGTAATCAATAAACTAGCCAGCATGACAAAAAATGTCAGCTTACTGGAATATATTTTTTTTAATTCGAGTCCCAAAAGTTCTTTCAAGATTTACATCCTCCCCTCATTTTCATGAAAATAATACATATACAAATCCTCCAGGGTGGGAGCAACCACTTTTTTATTTTTTATGTCCGGTTCATCATCCCCAACCACCCGGATTATCATCTGGTTGTTCTGTATATGCTGGTTGACAATACTATATTTATTAGAAAACTGTTCCAGTTCGCTATTATCGATTACACATTCCCATACCTTGCCCCGTACCCGGTCTGTTAGTTCCATAACCGTTCCCTGTGTCAACAAATTTCCTTTTTTCAATATCAATATTTGGTCAGCAATCTGTTCCACATCTGACACAATATGTGTGGACAAAATTATGATTTTATCTTCTGCAAAACTTGAAATCAGTTTTCTAAAATGGATTCTTTCTTTTGGATCAAGTCCGGCTGTCGGCTCATCCAAAATTAAAACCTTGGGATCATTCAAAACGGCTTGTGCAATTCCAAGGCGTTGTTTCATACCACCGGAAAATGTCCCTACTTTTTTGTTCGCCACCTCTGATAAACCTACTATTTGTAATAGTTCCTCCGTTCTCATTTTTGCATAATTGCTTTCCAAGCCCTTCAAGGATGCCATATACAACATAAACTCTTTTGCCTTAAAAGAGGGATAGTATCCGAAATCCTGGGGCAGATATCCTAAAATATCACGATAATCCTCTCCCATTTCTATGTTATTTGTTCCATTTAATTTTACTTCGCCAGCAGTGGGATTTAATATTCCACAAATAATACGCATCAAGGTGGTTTTGCCTGCTCCATTAGCACCTAACAGACCGTAGATTCCCTCCTGTAATTCAAGCGATATGCCATCCAGCGCTATTTTATTTCCATATTGTTTACTTATCCTGTCAAGTTCCAATTTCATTATGTATCAGCACTCCTTTCAGTCTCCATTGCCTTACCAGATTATTAAATTCAATTCCCATCATTACGATTCCCACCAGACAGGCAATCTTCCAAATAAAAATATTGTTTTCATCAAATGCCGCTGTTTGGGAATATATATTATATAAAAACGGGATTCCTCCTATAATGAAACAATATACAAAACATATATAGTTGAGTATATTTCCGCTGACATATCTCATTATGATCAGTATTCCGATACAGGAAACCTCAAATGGCACCAGAATATAAAGCATGGTGCTTACGATTTCCCTTTGGCACAGATTTTTCAGATATGTTCCGCATACAAATAATAGCAATATGTCTACACTTACCATAAATGACATCCGCACCAGAAGAATTACTTTTAACGGATACTTAGTGGTTTGTTGTAATTCACATAAACTGCCGTTGTAAACACGTGAAATTTCATCCATGCCGATAATCATCAAGACGGGCGCGATTGCAGTCAAAAATGGATATATATCAAATGCAGTTATCTTTTGTCTGATATAAAATCCGACATACAAACAACAAAGTATTACTGCGATAAATTGGCATAGCCATGTTCTCTTCCTGATAAATGCAAATTGGGATTTGATAAACTTTAAAAGAGTCATTCTGTAATAATATGCAGCAGAACCGTTTATTTTTTTAATCAGTTCTTCCATCTCACCACTAGACAAAGGGGGCGCTTCATATTCTTTAAGCCACTCTTTTATCTCTTTTTCACTTCGCATTGCTATCTCCTTCCATATATTTTTTTAATTTCTTTATTGCAATTCTTATGTAATACTCCACATTAGGTATACTTAGACCTGTAATCTTCGCAATATCTCTGTATCTTAGGTCTTGGTAAAATCGTAAAATCACAATTTCATATTCCTGCTTAGACAATGTTAAAAGAGCTTGTTTGACCATAATTTTATTTTCTGTCTGGTAAATGTCCTCGCAAGTACCAATTTCAGAAACTTCTTCCAAAGAACAAGTCTTCTTTTTTTGATAGTGATTTTTACACAGATTGCATGCAATAACATACAGATAATTTTTAAATTTTCCCCTATCTGTATAACGGCTGATATTTTCATAAACTTTTATAAATACTTCCTGCGTTATATCCAGCGCTGTTTCTTTATGATGCACATGATAATAGCAGTACTGATATATTTTCTTATAATATTTTTTAACCAGCTCATCAAAAAGAAAAGTATTTCCTTTTTGTATTTGCCGGATCATAGCTTCATCTTTCAAAACCATTTCCTCTTAAATCGTATATTTATATATAAACAAATAATTTTTATAAACATAATCTTTCATCAATTTATATTTACATATATATTAACAAATCAAAATATATTTTTTATAAATTTTTTTTTATTTTTTTACCATAACTATTACGCAAGCAAAAAGGACATTTCTCTAAAATTTTTAGAAAAATGTCCTTACAGTGCAATATTTAAAATTCTGGAGCAAGCCATATTATCACGTATTATGCTGTATGATACGCTATAAATTTGCTGTACTCTCACCTTGGTAAGTGCTTCCAACCCTTGATTTTCCTGGCTTTATTTATCAAGACTCTTCATTGTCGGGAACAATAATACATCCCTGATTGCCGCCGAATCCGTCAGCAGCATACACATCCGGTCGATACCGAATCCGATTCCGCCTGTCGGCGGCATACCAATCTCTAAAGCGTTCAGGAAATCTTCGTCGGTAGTGTTCGCTTCCTCATCACCCTGGGCTAACAGTTCCTCCTGGGCCTTAAAACGCTCCCGCTGGTCGATTGGATCATTTAACTCGGAATAGGCGTTGGCCATCTCCCAGCCGTTCATAAAGAACTCAAAACGCTCCACATACTCCGGATTGTCCGGCTTCTTCTTGGTAAGCGGGGAAATTTCAATAGGGTGATCCATCACAAAAGTGGGCTGGATTAAATGCTCCTCCACAAATTCCTCGAAGAACAGGTTAAGGATATCTCCCTTCTTGTGCCGCTCCTCATACTCAATCCCCTTGTCTTTCGCCGCCTGCCTTGCCTCCTCTAAGGTATGAATCTCGTTAAAGTCCACATCCGCATATTTCTTAACGGCATCCACCATGGTAATCCGCTCAAACGGCTTGCCTAAATCCATTTCAATGCCGTTGTAAGTAATCTTGGTAGTGCCAAGCACTTCCTCCGCCACATAGCGGTACATATTCTCGGTTAAATCCATCATGCCATTGTAATCCGTATACGCCTGGTATAGCTCCATCAGCGTAAATTCCGGATTATGCCTTGTGTCTAAGCCCTCATTCCGGAACACCCGGCCAATCTCATAGACGCGCTCCATGCCGCCCACAATCAGCCGCTTTAAATATAATTCCAGGGAAATCCGAAGTTTAAAATCCTCATCCAATGCATTAAAATGCGTTTCAAAAGGTCTTGCGGCAGCGCCTCCGGCATTTGCTACCAGCATCGGCGTCTCTACCTCCATAAAACCCTGTGCGTCCAGATATTTCCGTATGGTACTGATAATCTTAGAACGCTTTACAAAGGTATCCTTTACTTCCGGATTCATAATCAAATCCACATACCGCTGGCGGTAACGGATATCCGTATTTGTGAGTCCGTGGAACTTCTCCGGAAGAACCTGTAAGCTCTTTGACAACAGCGTTACCTTGCTGGCATGAATGGATTTTTCCCCCTTCTGGGTTAAAAATACCGTTCCCTCCACGCCGACAATATCTCCGATGTCCATTCTCTTGAACAGCTTATAGGGTTCCTCCCCCAAAGCGTCCCTTGACACATAAATCTGGATATTTCCGGACAAATCCTGCACGTTGCCAAAAGATGCCTTTCCCATGACGCGTTTTTGCATCATACGTCCGGCAATGCTTACCTCCATGCCCTCATAAGTCTCAAACTGACTCTTAATCTCACCGGCCTTTGCCGTCACCTCATATTTCGTAATCTGAAACGGATCCTGTCCATTGTCCTGCAATTCCTTAAGCTTTTCCCTGCGGACCTTTAACAACTGGTTAATATCCTGTGTCCCTTTTTGCTGATTCTGATTATTCTCTGCCATGTTTTTTCTCTCATTCCCTCTTTATTCTGAATTATTCCTCATCCAGATTAATCTCTAAAATTTCAAACTGGAAAGAACCATTCGGCGCATCCACAGTAACAATCTCACCGGCTTTTGCGCCAATTAACGCAGCCCCCACCGGTGACTCGTTCGAAATTTTATTATTCAACACATCTGTTTCTGTAGAACCCACCAGCTTGAACTCCTGTACATTGCCATTGGAAAGTTCCTTGACTGTCACTTTACAGCCTACATTGACCGTATCCCTGTCAACCTCATCCGTATATACAACTTCTACATTCTTAAGAATTGCTTCTAATTCCTCAATTCTTGCCTGTATATCCTTCTGCTCATCTTTTGCAGCATCATACTCAGCATTCTCGGATAAGTCTCCCTGCTCTCTAGCTTCTTTCAGCTTTTGCGCTACTTCTTTTCGCTTTACAACACGCAGTTCCTGTAACTCTTCCTCTAACTTTTTAAGACCTTTGTCTGTCAACAGATTCTTCTTCTCAGCCATTCAACTCACCCTTCCTTTAATATTTTCATTTAATTAATTTTTATTTTCACTGGTGTCATCCGTCTCTGTTTTGCTTTCTGCCTCGCTGGTATCTTTCTCCTCTGTCTTCTCTGTCTCTTCTGTCTCGCTGTCTTTCTCCGTATCCGCTTCGCTGGCGTCTTCTTTCTTTTCTGTGCTGTCTGCTTTACTATCCGCTTCCGTACTATCTACTAAAACTGCGTTTTTCTTTAAAAATTCCATTACCTTTTCAGACAGAACCCTGACCTCAAAATAATCGTCGCCAAGATAATCATACACTTCTTCCTTGGTCTCTACCTGATACATGTCCATATATTCCTGTACCAATTTATCTGTCTCTTCACTGGTTACTGTAATTCCTTCTTTATCCGCAATACAGTAAAGCACCATTTTCTGATTCAGGTATTCTTTCACATAGGAGGTAATGCCCTCTTTCAGTTCGTCTTCTGTCTCAAAACCATTGGCTTTCAGAACGTCCTCATAAGAATAACCGTAATTTTTATAACTCTCCGCCATCTGCTTAAAGCTGTTAAACTCGTCGTCCACGCACTTCTTAACCTCAGCCTCGTCATAGCCGGTAATCTTACAGTTGGCGACTACCTTATTAAAGATATCGCTCTGAGCCTGCTGCTCTGCGCTCTCCTCATTAGAAGTCTTCATCTCTTCCCGGATGGAGTCCTTGTAAGCGTCAATCGTATCATAATCCGTATTCTCTTTTACCAGCGCATCGGTAAGTTTCGGCGTATTCTTAACGGAAATCGAATTAATGGTTACTTTGAAATTCACATCCTTGCCGGCTTTTTCCGGATCATTTTCATACGGATCCGGGAACTTCAAATCCAGGGAAACTTCCTCTCCGATGTTATGCCCGATAAGACCAGACTCAAAGCCATCAATAAACTGTCCAGAGCCAATAGTCAGTTCCTGACCCGTTGCGGAACCGCCGTCAAATTCTTCTCCATCCATAGTCCCGACAAAATCAATATTCACAATATCCTCATCCTGTACGGCTCTGTCGCTAATCTCCTCGGTCTCTGACAGGCCCTCCACAAAAGAATCCAGACGGCTCTGCACGTCTTCTTCTGTAACCTCCGCCACAGTCTTGGTATACTCAATTCCCTTATACTGTCCAAGCTCTACATACTTGCTGTAGGACTTTGCCTTATTATTGCCACAACCGGTCAATCCCAGTAACATTGCGCCGGCTAATATAAATGCTGCTGTTCTTTGTTTCTTCATTCTTTTTTTCCTTTCATTAATTCTTCCTTATATTCATATCAGGGCATAAAAAACCCTTACGCAACCGCATACTACATATTTATATCACATATGCAGATAAAAATAAAGTAAAAATAGGAAAATTCACAGAAATACCATTATTTTTTCCGGACAAGTCCTTAGTTTCCGCCATTTTCCGGCTTGTACAATATTGTATACACGATATTGTATGTTTTCTCATTTACAAACCCAACATAGAGTGTTATAATAAATGTGTTTGCAGTCCGATTGTGTCCATTTTGCGGACATTTTTGGCGTTTGAAAGAGGAAAAGGAGTAGAGATATGAAAGTAATCAAAAGAGACGGAACTACGGTTTCTTATGACCGGAACAAGATAAAAATCGCCATTCAGAAGGCTAATGCGGAGGTGGAGCCTGCGGAGAAGGTTACGGATGATACCATTGAGTATATCATCAACTGTATTGAGACCAAGAACCGCTCCAGAATGTTAGTCGAGGACATTCAGGATATCATCGAGCAAAAGCTGATGGACGAGAAGAAGTTTGTTCTTGCCAAGACTTATATCATATACCGCTATTCCAGAGAACTGGTACGGCGCGCAAACACTACAGATGATTCGATTTTGAGCCTGATACAGAACCGCAACAAAGATGTTATGGAAGAAAATTCCAACAAGAACGCCACTGTGGCGTCCACCCAAAGGGACCTGATTGCCGGCGAGGTATCCAAGGATTTAACCAAGCGAATCTTACTGCCGGAGAAGATTTCCAAGGCGCATGAGGAGGGCGTGCTGCATTTCCATGACGCAGATTATTTTTTACAGCCCATTTTCAACTGCTGCCTGATTAATATAGGGGATATGTTAGATAACGGAACGGTTATGAACGGCAAGTTGATTGAGAGCCCCAAGAGCTTTCAGGTTGCCTGTACGGTTATGACGCAGGTCATTGCAGCCGTTGCCAGCAGCCAGTACGGCGGACAGTCTGTTGATGTGCGCCACTTGGGCAAATACCTGCGCAAGTCCTACAACAAATTTAAGACAAAGATGACTGCCGAATTTGGCGACCGGGTGTCCGAGGACGTCATTGAAGAATTGGTTCAAGAACGCTTACGGGATGAACTCCGCTCCGGCGTCCAGACCATTCAGTACCAGATTAACACGCTGATGACTACCAACGGCCAGTCCCCCTTTGTCACCCTGTTCCTGAATCTGGATAAGGACGACGAATATATCAAAGAGAACGCCATGATTATCGAGGAGATTCTCCGCCAGCGGTTAGAGGGAATCAAGAATGAAAAGGGCGTGTATGTAACTCCGGCGTTCCCGAAGTTAATCTATGTTCTTGACGAGCATAACTGCTTAAAGGGCGGCGAATACGACTACATTACGGAGCTTGCTGTGAAATGCTCCGCAAAGCGCCTGTATCCGGACTATATCTCCGCCAAGAAAATGCGTGAGAACTATGAAGGCAATGTATTCTCCTGCATGGGCTGCCGGAGCTTTTTAACCCCATGGAAGGACGAGAACGGCAACTACAAATTTGAGGGGCGTTTCAACCAGGGCGTGGTAAGCCTGAACCTGCCGCAGATTGGTATTCTTGCCGCAGGAGACGAGGAGAAATTCTGGAATTTGTTGGAGGAGCGTTTAGACCTCTGCTACGAGGCGCTGATGTGCCGCCACAATGCACTGATGGGAACCACCTCTGACGTCAGTCCCGTACACTGGCAGTACGGTGCGATTGCAAGACTGGAAAAGGGCGAGCCGATTGACAAGTTACTGCTTGACGGCTATTCTACCATTTCCTTAGGATATATCGGTCTTTACGAAGTTACCAAGCTGATGAAGGGATGCAGCCATACGGAGCCCAACGGTCAGGATTTCGCCCTTCGGGTAATGAACCGTCTGCGGGCGGCAACCGACAAATGGAAGGCGGAGACCGGAATCGGATTCGGCCTTTACGGAAGTCCGGCGGAGTCCCTGTGCTACCGTTTTGCGCGAATTGACTTAGAGCGGTTCGGCAGTATTCCTGATGTTACGGATAAGGGATATTACACCAACTCCTACCATGTGGACGTCCGGGAAAGCATTGACGCTTTCAGCAAATTCCGTTTTGAGAGCCAGTTCCAGAAGATTTCTTCCGGCGGCGCCATCTCCTATGTGGAGATTCCAAATATGCGGAATAACTTAGACGCACTGGCAGAGGTTGTCCGGTTCATCTATGACAATATCCAGTATGCAGAGTTTAACACCAAGTCCGATTACTGCCATGTCTGCGGATATGACGGAGAGATTATGATTAATGACGACAACGAATGGGAATGTCCACAATGCGGCAACAAGGACCACGCCAAGATGAATGTGACCAGACGGACCTGTGGATATCTCGGGGAGAACTTCTGGAATGTGGGCAAGACCAAAGAGATTAAAGCAAGGGTTCTGCACCTGTAAAGGATAGGAGTAATATATGAACTACAGCGCAATTAAGAAACACGATATTGCCAACGGTCCCGGCGTCCGGGTCAGCCTGTTTGTCAGCGGCTGCACCCACCACTGTCCCGGCTGCTTTAATCCGGAGACATGGGACTTCAACAGCGGAAAGCCCTTTGACAGCGACGTCATCAATGAGATTTTAGAGGCGTTACAGCCTTCCTATATCCATGGCTTTTCCCTGTTGGGCGGAGAGCCTTTTGAATACAAGAACCAGTTAGGTCTGTTGCCCCTGTTGCAGGAGATTAAGCAGCAGTTTCCCACCAAGGATATCTGGTGCTATTCCGGTTACGATTATGAGAAGGATATTTTGGGAGACATGGCCAAAAAATGGCCGGAGACCTATGAGATGATTTCCTTAATTGATGTTCTGGTGGACGGGGAATTTATTGAGGCCAAAAAAGACCTTTCCCTGCGGTTTAGGGGCTCCTCTAACCAGCGCATTATCAAAGTGCCGGATTCCCTTAAGGAGAACAAAGTTATCCTCTGGGATGATACCCATGATTTTTCCATCTACTAATGTACATGTGATATGAATCAGGCATTGCAAGATGTTCCATCACCTATATTATGCCTGCATATAGAGAAAGAGGTAAACCAATGATAAATGCCAAGATAGCAGTCAAGAAACTTCATAGCAACGCAGTCCTTCCCACCTACGGCTCCGAATATGCCGCCGGCGCAGATTTATACGCCTGCATCGAACAGGAAGAGACCTTTGCGCCGGGAGAGACTAAGTTAATCCCTACCGGTCTTGCCATGGAAATCCCTGCCGGATATGCAGGGCTTATCTATGCCCGAAGCGGTCTGGCCTCCAAGAAAGGGCTTGCTCCCGCCAATAAGGTCGGGGTAGTGGATGCAGACTACCGGGGTGAAATTATGGTGGCCTTGCATAACCACAGCAACGCCCCTGTTTCCATTGAACCCAAGGAACGGATTGCGCAGCTTGTCATCACGCCATATCTGACTGCACATTTTGAAGAGACGGAACAATTAAGCGATACGGTCCGGGGCGAAGGGGGATTTGGTTCTACGGGAGCATAGTCAGCTCCCGCTTTGCAACATTTATCTGTGTTGTTTAAAATATTTATGATCCGCTTAGTATAACTATATTTTTATCCCTCTTCATCTGAGACAATTTTAAAATTTTCACAGGAATCTATTAATAAATCTGTCAACTGCTTATCCGACATATCTGCTATCTGTTCTGCCTTTACTTTCTGCCACTTCCATTTCATTTGCATTTTTGTCAAACCCTGATACCGCTGTTTTGCTATGGTTTCAAATTCCTGTTTCGTCAGTTTTTTTCCCTGAACATTTTTATATGTAATTACACTGTTTCCTTCTTCGCTTTCCCTGCAAATTTTATTTGCCAGAGTTTCCTCTTCTACTTTATTATTTTCCAGCCAAATACTTACAATACTGTTCACAAAGGTGGCAGGGTCATCTCTATATCCGGTTCCCTGAATAGAATAATACACATTTTTATCCTCATCAAAATATACAGGAACGGATACCAGACCTTCTTTTGACTCATAATATGAACTCAAATACGCACCAAATTTATCATCCTTATCCAATTTTATTACCGTTTTCGGTTTATCAATAATAAAGTAATCGTTATTTGCAAATTTTCCGGTGCCCTGTATAGAATCCACAATTAATTCCCATTTTCCATCCTGATTAATATCTGCTACCGTCAGGAAATATTCATTATACATATCACTCCACTCGTGTTTATTTTGCACAAACGACTCTATCTGTCTGCTTGCATCTAATGTATCATTTTTTTCATGATTTCGAAAACACACAATGCCACATATAAAAAAGGCCAAAACAATAACAATCAATATTTTTTTCATACCCGCTCCTATTCATATTTAAATAGTTTTTTAATACAAAGTAAAAAAGGGGCACGCGCAAAACGATGCCCCTCTGAATCCATGCCTGTTACAAAATCAATCCCAGATAATTCTTGCCGCCGCACATGGCGTACGATAACCAATATTGGAAACAATAATTCCCGTTGTCGAACTGCTGGCGTGAACCACCTGTCCGCCGCCAATGTACATAGTCACATGGCCGATAGAACCGCCGTTGCCCTTATAGAACAACAAATCTCCCGGCTGGATAGAATCCAGACTTACATTCGTTAATCCCTGCTGCTGGGCCGCTGCCGTTCTCGGAATACCGTAACCAAAATGCGCATATACGCTCATGGTAAATCCTGAACAATCGGTTCCGTTAGTCAAGCTGGTTCCGCCGTATACATAGGGATTACCCACAAACTGCAAAGCGTAGTTTACAACCTGCTGCCGCTTGGTACTGGTCATCTCCGCTAATCTTGCCTGCTCCGCTTCCTCTTCCCGCTTGCGAATCTCCTCTTCCTCTGCCACAGAGATTGCGTGGGAAAATCCATAGGATATATCTACATAATCAGAGGATACATAACCCTCAATATCAGAATCCACTTTAATATATGTCCAGCCCTCTACATCATCATCTCTTGGGATTACTTCGTATGACTCCCCTTCCGGAATCATGGTCAGACAATCTGAACTCTCGTCCTGACCGGCGCGGACATACAGGGTAGTGGTATTGACCTTTGCCACCTTAGGGCATGTCTCCTCCGCATAAGCCCCCGCTGCATCACCAAACAGTAAAAAATCATTCCTTACATAACCCATGGTAATGCCTGACTCAATCTTAGTCCAGGTGTCGCCCTTCTCCACTACCAGCGCAATACCATGAACCGGCAGACTGCCCACACGCTCTGACTCTTCATCCGGCTCCTTCCGGACATTTACCGCCTCCTCCACATAGGCAAGGCATTTACCCTCAAACTCAGGATATTTGCAGGTAGGCGCTTCCTCCTCCGGAACCACATCTTCTTCTTTAATCTCTTCTATCTGTAGGCTGTCCACATATGCGTCTAATGCATAAGTAATTCCAACCGTAGAATCATCCAAAATCTCCGCCTGACTGTCAAAACCCGGTATCATCATACCAACCGCTCCCACAGCCGCCAGTGCCAAACCGAATATTACATTCTTTTTCACGATATACCTCCTATTCTTAATCCATACCTATCCTGTATCATAAGATATAACATCCTCGATATTCTGTCAGTACTCAAAGTATACAAATTATAACAAAGGTAAAAATGCTTGTCAACCAAACACTTTTTCGTAATCCTCTTTGAATTTCTTAATCCCCGCTTCCGTCAGCGGATGCTTCACCATCTGCACTAACACCTTATAGGGTACCGTAGCGATATGGGCGCCGGCAAGCGCACAGTCCATGACATGCATGGTATTACGGACAGAAGCGGCAATAATCTCTGTCTCAATGCCATAATTGTTAAAAATCTGCACCGTATCCCGGATTAAATCAATGCCTGGCTGATTAATGTCGTCTAACCGTCCTAAAAAAGGGGAGACATAAGAGGCTCCTGCTCTGGCTGCCAGCAAAGCCTGGTTTGCGGAAAAAATCAAGGTCACATTGGTCCGGATTCCTTCACCAGACAGCACCTTTACCGCCTTCAATCCCTCTATCGTCATCGGAATCTTTACCACCATATTCTTATGTAAGGCAGCAATCTCCCTGCCCTCCTTAATCATGCCCTCCGCATCCTCGGTCGAAGCCTTAATCTCGCCGCTTATGGGTCCGTCTACAATGGAGGCAATCTCCTTGAGCACCTCGTTCACATTCCGCCCCTCTTTGGCAATCAGCGAAGGATTCGTGGTAACGCCGCAGATTACTCCCATCTCGTTGGCTCTGCGGATATCCTCTACATTGGCTGTATCAATAAAAAATTTCATATTCCAGTACCCCTTTCTGGCGCAAGAAAAAACACATCAGGAGCAATCCTGATGTGTTCATTCTTAAACGCGGATGTCAATATTCTGTCCTACCATTGGATTAACTGAACGCTCCAGCATACTTGCTAACATCTGTCCATTTGCCTGATCTGCGTCCAATGCCTTGTTCATCATCATCAGACCAATTCCGCCAGACTGCAAATTCGCATTGGCAAGTACAGTGGAAGACATGCTCATTCCCTGAATCTCCATCTCGTCCATCTCCTTCACAGAATTTTCTACTAGCTGATTCTTATTATAAATTAATTCCCCTCAAAATGCAAGATATAATCCTGAAAAAATCCATCCATTTCATCAAATACCCGCTTCCGCAAAACCTCATTGTGAATCTCATGGCGCATCCCCGGAAAGCGGATTGCCGTAGTCTGTTCATAGCCTATGGCGTGCATACGCTCAATTGCCTGCCGCCACTTTTTTTCATTAATATAACAGGGATCGTCTTCCCCGGACACAAAAAGAATCGGCAAATCAGGATTTTTCACCTGATATCCGCCGGATTGGTAAACCATCACGCTTAAATCCATAAGCGTCAGCAGCCCGTTTAATGTATAGGTAAAATTACACCTTATATCTTTTATAAATTCTTCTTCCACCTCCGGGTCCGCCGCAATCCAGGGATACTGCCGTCCTTCTTTCCGAAACCGCCAGCCAAAGGCATTTAAGCCGACGCCCTGCAAAAACGGAGAACGATACCGGTCTCCCTTCCATTTTATCAACAGCCTAAGGAGACGCCTGGCAAGCGGCGTCACTCCGTAATAGCCCGGATTGCCGGAAATCACCAGTCCGTCAATCATATCGTCATGTCTTGCCAAAAATGCCCGGACGCCCAGGGAACCCATGCTGTGTCCATAGAGAATCAGCGGCAGGCCGGGAAACTGCCGGCGGATGCGCTCCGCCACAAAATAAATGTCCGCCACAAATCCTTTCGCCCCCGCAGGATAACTATATCCGATATCCCATTGACTGGCCACGCTTTTTCCATGCCCGCGGTTGTCATGCATCAAAGCGACATAGCCCCGTCCGGCCATGTCGCGCATAAAATTATGATACCGCTCCTCATGCTCGCACATGCCATGAACCATCTGTAAAATGCCGACCGGATGCTCCGGTATCATGCAGGTTCCATGGACAGGCACCCGGTCATATGCAGAGACAAAGGAAAATTTCTTTATCTGTATTGCCATCGCCGTTCCCCTTATCCTACAGCTCCACCATGAATCCGGTACTAATCCGCTTAGAAACCTCCATCATAGCGGCTTCCATCTCCGAAACATCAAACTCCCGCAGCACGCCCACATAGCCATTAATGATAAAGGTCGTGTTTAAATGGTGCTGGAAATAATCTTCAGAATCCTCCTTAAGACCCGCGTCCACAAACTTCTTCATAATCAGGTCAATCACAGCCCGTTCAAACTCCTGCACCATGGACTGCATTCCCTGTCTGCGCATCAGCACCCCTAAATCATTGGAATTTTTAAAATGGGCGTCCGCTACCCGCTTCCAGATCTCCGGCGCCCTGGTAATGGTTTCGTTATACGGATATTCGTCAATGATTGCGCACACATCCTGAATCAGCATCCCCTGAATGGAAGCGGCAAGGTCATAGATATCCCGGTAATGGAGATAAAATGTACTTTTGTTGATATCCGCTTTGGCGCATAACTCTTTAATGGTAATCTCATTTAGCTTCTTCTCTTTGGTAAGTTCACAAAACACATCCTGAATTGCCTTTTTGGTCTTGCGCACTCTTCTGTCTTCTGCCATCTGTCAGCCCCCTATAGTTTATTTTACATCATTTTAATCCATATTAGCAGAATAATAGACCATTGTCCAGCTAATGTGTGAATAAAATGTGAAAATTAGCACTCACCTCTTGACAGTGCTAACAATCGGTGTTATAACAAAGTCACAGGTTGGGAAACAAGCAGCCTGGAGAATAATATTTAACCAAAGCCTACAGACTATATCTATAGACTCATTTTAAAAAAGGAGGAATTTATTATGTTAGTACCAAGTATTTTTTCAAACGATGTGTTCGATAACTTTTTCAACGACACATTCAGACCTGCCGAGAGTTTCATCCACTCTGCGAATGCAAGGAACATGATGAACACAGACATCAAAGAATTTGAAGACAAATATGAATTAGGCATTGAGCTTCCCGGCTATAACAAGGAAGATGTAAGCGCCAGCCTGAAGGACGGTTACTTAACCATCGAGGCGGAGCGCAAGGCCGACAACGAGATCAAAGACAAGAACGGCAAATATGTCCGCAAGGAATGCTTTACCGGCAAATGCCAGAGAAGTTTTTATGTCGGCGAGCAGGTGACGCAAAATGACATTCACGCTTCCTTTGAGAACGGAATCCTGACGATTGCCGTTCCAAAGATTAAGGAACAGCCAAAGGTAGAGGAAAACCACTACATTGCCATCGAGTAAGCAAGACAGCTTTCCCACACCCCCATAGAAAGTCCGGGCGGTATCTTGACGATATCCCCGGACTTTTTTTCTTTTATTCCATATTTTTATCCGTTTCTTTCTTTTTTTCCTTTAGCAGCGATAATCCCACCGGCAGAAATACCAAAGTAAGCACAGCTAAGACCGCCATAACCTTCCCGGTATAGGCTTCGTCGTTGAGGATGGCAATGTCGCTGCCGTAATAAAGCGTCCATACGGAAAAGGCATTGTTCAGAAAATGAATGATGGAAGAGGACAGCAGGCTTTCCGACCGGTACACAGCATAGGCTAACACCGCCCCCAACAGCGCCGTCGGCAGGAAGCGGATCAGGCTCATATGACTGATACCGAACAGAATGGACACAAACAGAATGGATTTCCCCACACTCATTTTCTGGCGAAAGGCGGTAAACATATATCCCCGGAACAACAGCTCCTCACAGAGAGCCGGCGCAAGCGCAATCAGCAAGATTGCCGCCCAAAAAGGCACTCCCTCCAATATGGTTAAAAATTCCTCATTGACATTCTGCCCGCTTTCCGGAAACAACATTCCCAACAGACTGCTGACAATCAGGGCCAGACTTGATGCGCCAACGAACAGACACAGGGAAGCGGTCACATGCCTTCCCTTTGGCAGCTTAAGTTTAAATATCTCTTTCCCGTTGCCCTTGATGTAAATGCAGGCCAGCACAGGCAGCACCCCGATGAAAAACTGGGGAACCACTACGCCCATAACCGGCGCTTTCAGGCTCATCAGGCCGCCCGCATAGACCATTAAGAGCAACGCTACAATCAGAATCAGCAGGCTTTCCTGTATGGTGGGGAGGCTCCCCTTCTTGATGTTCTTCCGGCGTTCAAAAAGCCTTATGCCCGCAGCCGACTCCCCGAACAGAATCGTCTCGCTGTCATAAATCCGCCCTAAGAACCACACAGCGATAAAAGCATAGATGACATTGCTTAACAGCACCAGCAAAATCAAAGTGAAGTCATATTTAAAGACCAGCAGATTCTTCATCAACAGGCAGATATTGGCCACCGGCACCAAGGATGTCCCAAAACTTAATTCTATGTTCGGAATAAAGCCGATATATCCGGTTAAGATTACCACCAAAGTTACCGGCGTCACATAATTATTGGCTTCCTTAAAACTTTTGGCAAAGGCGCAGACGCACATGACCAGAGCGCTCATAAACAGTGCAAAGGCAATGATGCACACAATGGAGATAAGGATTGCCGGCAGAAAACTTGCCAGATGAAAGTCATCCGCCGCCGCAGAAAATGCCTTCATCGTCGCATACAGGTAAGCGGCAATCCCACTCATGGAAAGCACATTGATAAACACCGACACAACCGAAATCGTTGCCACAGAGAAAAATTTACTCATAATCAGTTCCATATTTCCTATCGGCAGGGTAAGCAGGGTTTCGAGCGTTCCCCGCTCCTTTTCTCCGGCAGTCGCGTCAATGGCAGGATACATGGAGCCCATTAAAATACTGGTAATCATGAGGAAGGGAATAATGCTCCCTAAGATACTGCCCATGGTGCTTTCGTTGCTGGAACGGTCCGTAAGTTTCGCCGTTACCGGGTAGAGCACCCGGTTGATATCAAGTCCGTCCGCCTTCGCATTTTTTTCCGCCTGCTTCTTCGCTAACGCGTCAATCTCTTCCTTAAGCATATCCGATGCGGTAGAGGAATTGGTAACCGCAGACAGATAGTGAATCTCATAGATAATCTGTCCCGCTGCCTTCGAAACGGTAATATAAGCGTCTATCGTCTCATCCTTTAAATCCGCCTCCGGATGATCGGACTCCACTTCCTTTAGGCTGTAGTCCAGCTTATCCTCTTTCCCCTGAATCCAGTTATTCAAAGACTGCCTGTCTTCCTCCGCCACATTTTCATAGGCGATGTAATAGGTCTGCTCCTGCTGCGTAGTGGCAATCATAGCAACCACCTGCATGACTACCAAAAAGAGTACCGGATATAAAATCACCGGCAGCACCACCATGGTGAGAATTGTTTTTTTATCCCGGATTACATCCATAATCTCCTTCTTGTAGAGGAGCTTTAACTGTCTATAATTCATTTTCCGCTCCTCCTTCCATATAGGCGAAAAAGGTATCCCGAAGATTCCCTGTACCGGTAGCCGCCTTTAACTCGGACGGCGTGCCGGAGGCAATCACCTTTCCCTTGTCAATCATCAAAATCCGGTCGCAGAGAAATTCCGCCTCCTCCATATAATGGGTAGAATAAAGCACCGTTTTCCCCTGTGTCTTTTCCTGCTTCATAAAATCAATAATGGCTTTGGAACTTATGATGTCAAGGCCTAAGGTGGGCTCATCAAAAATATAGATATCCGGATTATGGATCAGGCACCTTGCAATGGATGTCCGCTGTTTCTGTCCGGTGGAAAGTTTTTCAATGCGGTTGTCGATGAACTCCTCCATGTGCAAAAGGGCGTTGGTCTTTTCCACCTGCTCCTGCATTTCCTCCTTGGTAAAGCCATAAAGCTCCCCAAACAAAGACAGCAGTTCCCGGACTGTAAACCGCCCGTAAAGCTTGGTATTTTCAGAAAGATACCCGATATGTTTTTTCAGCTCCGGCTTGCTTGTGACGGGCTCCTCCCGGTTTCGGATTACCACCTGTCCTTCCGTTGGCTCCATCAGGGAACCCAACATGCGCAAAAGCGTGGTCTTTCCCGCGCCATTCGGGCCTAAGATTCCGAGAATCTCACCTTGAACGGCCTGAAAGCTCACATGGTCCACAGCATAAAATTCTTCCTTCTTTCCTTTTTTCAATGAGCGGACAAACTGTTTTGTCAAATTCCTTGCCTCTATCAACCTCATCCCTCCTTATTCCGCCAATGCGTTCAGCGCGGCCGTTACCAGACAGAAAAGCCACCCTAAAATTAAGCAGACCGTCACCGGCTTTACCGCTTTTCTTTGCTGCCTGTCGCCAACGATATAGTTCCATGTAAACGGCCTGCCATTTATACCTGCAATGGCCTTTAGGAGAAGCACTACCAATACAAGCCCGCCAACGGCGAAAGGAGTAACCGCGATAAAGGCGGGCAGAATATCCGCTATCGTCTGCGTCTGGTTAAACAGCTCCTCCATTTCCATATTGGCATACTCCGGCGAGGCAATGCTTGCCAGCCTGTACAGAACAGGCAGCAGATACACATACAGCGTGTTCACCGCATTAAAAAGCATGTGCAGGATCATGGTGGACACAAGGGAACCCGTTGCCTCCACCAGCAGAGAAAATATTACCCCCAAATATACGGCATACAGCATCTGGTTAAAATTCAGGTGCATCAGTCCAAAGCACAGAGAACTTACGACGATTCCCGTAAGCACAGAGCGTTTGCGAAAGACAGAAAAGAAAATGCCCCGGTAAATCGTCTCCTCCACAAAGCCCGGAAGACAGCCTATCACCAAAATTCCCATCCACACCGGAATACTTTCTGTCACTGTAAAAATAGCCCGGCTTGTACTGTTGCTAACAAAAAACTGGCTGAACAGATTCAGCCATGTGGCCATGGGACTGGCGCAGATTAACAGCACTAAAGACAGGAAAAAAGTAGACGGCTTATATCTTCTGACACTTAAATCCTCTCTCCACTTCAGCCTGTTAAGAAGAATATAGACAACTGCCGCTAAAAAAAGATAACTCTGCGTCGACAAAATGGAAATCAATACAGCGTATTTTTCAGGCGCCCTCTCCTGTAGCATGATAATCAGGACAGACAGGGGAATTTCCAAAAGCATCAAAAGGAAAAAAAAGATTCCCGCTCTTTTTTCCCCTTTCCGTATCTGTTGTATTTCCATGGCCTTTGCCATATCCCCATTGCCCTCTGCAATTCCTCCACTTTCATATTGGCTATCATTCAGCTTTCCGTCGTTCAGACTTTTTTCTTCCATATCGTAATGTTTCCTTTCCCGTAAACCAAAAGCAGCCCGAATCCGGGCTGCGAAATGTTATTTTTTCAGGGCAACAGCCTCCATCTCAATCAGCACATCCTTAGGCAGCCTTGCCACCTCCACACAGGAGCGGGCAGGATAATCCCCGGTGAAGTAATTGGCATAGATCTCATTTAATGCCGCAAAATCATTCATATCCTTGATGAATACTGTGGTCTTAACCACATCCTCACAGCTTGAACCGGCCGCCTCTAAAAGCGCTTTCATACTGTCAAAGACTCTGGTCGCCTGCACCTTAATATCTCCCTCCACCACATTGCCGGTAGCCGGATCGATGGGTACTACACCGGAGGTGTAAACCATACCGTTTACCTCGATGGCCTGTGAATACGGACCGATTGCCTGTGGCGCTTTGTCTGTCTTGATTACTTTTTTCATGATTGTGTCCTCCTATATATTCTTTGCAAAACAGTTACTTTGGTGACGCTGCATATTAACCGCATCATGTAATAAAATAACTGCTTTGTAATATCATCAAACCGCTTTAATGCCTGTTTCCTGAATCTCTATCTTTCCTTCCTTAAGCAGCCTTCCCACCGCCCGCTTGAAGGCGTTTTTGCTAAGCCCTAATTCCCGCTTAATCAGCTCCGGGTCTGCTTTATCCGTAAAGGGCAGCATGCCGTCATAGGAAAGAATCATATCATAGACCATCCGGCTGTCCTCCTCCATCTGCTGGTACGCCAGCTGGTTCATGGAAAGAATCAGCTTCCCGTCCTCCCTTACCCCGGAAACTCTCAGCTTCATGGCGTCTCCCACCTGAATCCGTCTGGTAAGTTCCTGCTTGGGAATCATTCCCTGATACCGGTCTTCTACAGCCACAAAGGCGCCTAACTTTTCATTGAGCTGGTAAATATAGCCTTCCACATAATCTCCCTTTTCATAGGGGGAACTGCTCTCTAAATAATCATAAATTTTCATGGTCACGCAGGGACGGCTGCTCTTATCCAAATACATATACACCAGATATGCCTTATCCTTTTTTACCTTACCCTCCATCTCCTTAAAGGGCAGCAGAATATCTTTTTCCAGTCCCCAATCCATAAAAGCGCCTATATTACCCACGCTGGCAACCTTAAGCCTCGCCAGCTTTCCCAAGGTAATCAAAGGCTGATGTACCGTTGCAATGGGACGGTCCGAGGAATCGAGATAGACAAACACTTTAAGTTCCCCGCCAGCCTTTAAGCCCTCCGGCACCTGCTTTCTGGGAAGCAGAACCGCATCCTTATCCCCCTGCTTTTGGGCCAGATATATTCCAAAATCTTTGCTTCTCACTACCTTCAGCGTCTGCCATTTTCCCAGTTCGATCATAAATTCCTCATCCTTATCTGTGTTTCATTTGCATATACCGCATAGATTATAATACATTTTCCCGGAAAATGAAATCTTTTTTTATTTTCCCCTTGATTTTTAAAAGGAAATGTGTATAATATTGTTTTGTGAGCGGCAAGACTGCTTATTGGGGTATCGCCAAATGGTAAGGCAACGGACTCTGACTCCGTCATTTCAAGGTTCGAATCCTTGTACCCCAGCTAAGAGTAATCCTTTCGGATTGCTCTTTTTTATTGCGGTTTTCACACTGCCTGTTCCGCTTGTTTCAGTCGTATTCTGGCTTCCTCCAGCAATTGCTCCCTAAGCCACTCCGGCTTGACCACAGTCACCTCTGTGCCAAAGCCGCGTATCCAGCGAACCACATCCGGCGCTACTGCCGTCGTCTGGCAAAACAGCAGGCCCTCCGGCGTATCGGTAAGTTTCCTCGCCCTGTCCGCTTCGTACTCCTTCACATAGCGGATGCTTTCTCCGGTAAACAACAGTTCCATTTCCTCTTCTGTTCCACCGTTTAACTTTAAGAAATTTTTCCCCGCGCTCTCCGCTTCCCCTTCCGGCATTGTAAACCGGTCGTCTAACATCTGAGCCTTCCGGATTCGGGAAATCCGGAATCTCCTGACCTCTTTGCGCAGCTCGCAATAGCCCTCCACGCAGAGATATGCGTCTATCATCAGCATCCGGTACGGATGGATTATCCTCTTTGTCTTCTCGTCGCTGGTAAAGCTATAGTATTCAATCTCCACCTTGCGCCGGCTGTCTATAGCGTTTTGCAGCGTCCGTTCCAGCCCGGCGTCCACCACATCCCGGCTTCCGCTTTTCCTACCCGCCTGCCTGAAATGCCCGCACAGGTTTTCAAACTGTAGCTTATTAAGGGAGGCCGATCCCTCCACCATCTTGTCAATCAACCCCACTGCATGTCTTCCCATATCCAAATGGGAATATTCCATCAGCATTTCTTTCGCAAAGGCTAACGCCGCCAGGTCCCCGATGGTTAAGTCCACATTTTTCAGCGTATACTTATCCGCATAAAAATAAGTCTTTCCACTGCGTTCTTCCTCGCCAATCCCGTAATTTAAGGAAAGCTCGTCAATATCCCGCAGTACGGTGCGCCGGCTGACGGCAATATCCCAACTTCTTAACCTCTCCCTGATTTCATCCGCCTGATAGCCGTTCGGATTTTCCGACAGCAGCGACAAAATATAGATCTGGCGCTGTGCAACCGATATATCTTTACTCTGATATTCTTTCTGTGTGTCTGGCATTTCGCTGTTCCTCCCTCTATTCCTCCGGGGCCGTAAGCAGCCCTAAATTCATCTTCATTCTTAAAATGCGCGTTACCGATGCGTCAATCGCTTCCTCGGAAAGCCTTCCCTCCCTGACCGCTTGTTGCGCCCCTTTCATCGTCGCATTAAAATCCGCGGAAAATATCATATCATTTCCTGCAATAAAAGCCCTGGCTGCGGCCTCTTCTAAGGACATCTGGCTTAAAATTGCCTGCATATTCAAATCGTCCGCCATAATGACTCCCTGAAAGCCCAGTTCCTCCCGCAGCAGACGATGCACTGCCGGCGACAGGGAGGACGGCGTATTCTCATCTACCGCTTTCATCACAATGTGGGACACCATAACCATGTCTGCGCCCGCCGCAATCCCCCGCTGAAACGAAGGAAAATATTTTTTCCGATAAGCAGACAGTTTTTTGTTGTCTGTTACATATTCCTGATGCGTATTCGCATTTTCGCCATATCCGGGAAAATGTTTGAGACAGCTTCCCACATGATAGTCTTTCATTGTATTAATTACCGTTTCAACATATGCTGATGCCGTCTCCGGCTCCCCACCGGCAGACCGCTCATACATATAAGAAGTTTTTTTCCCTACCACATCCGCCACCGGCGCAAAATTCAGATTAATATCCATCGCGGTAAGGATTTCCAATTTCTTTTTGGTATCCTCACCGACGGCTTCCGTCCCGCCGTTCTCATACAGCGTTCTGGCTCCCGGAAATACCGGCATATCTTCTTCATTCAGACCGGCAATCCTTGTGACCTGCCCGCCCTCTTCGTCCACACCCACAAAAAGAGGGATTTTCATCACCGCCTGCATTTCTGCTATCTGCTGTTTTACCTGTTGTATCGTTTTCCCCGTAAAATCATCAGAAAATAAAATGATTCCCGCGGGCTGGTTTACGCTTAATTTTGACTCTGCAATATCCTCATGGTTAGTCAGAATCATCATTTGCGCCAGTTTCTGCTCCAGGGTCATTTGGGAAACCATATCGGAAATGTAGTTCTGCTCCTGATTGTGTTTTTCAGCCGACACAGCAATATTATCCATATCCCAGCCGCCGTTTATATTGCAGAACGCATAGACTGCCGAATGTTTAAAAAATTTCTGCTCCCCGAAAACCGGAAACTTTATGGTGTATAAAAATACAAAGATAAAAATAAAAACTGCCGATATTAATAACAACCACTTTTTCATATTTTATATCTGCTCCTCTATCTTTTACAAAGCCGCAGCCTGTTTCTGATTTTTTCCTTTTTCCAGATCGCCTTCCTTACCTTTTTAATCATTGCAGACAAGGAATCCAGAACGTTCCCGGCGGCCTCCGCCTGACTAAAACTTATCTGCTCCAGATCTTCACACAGCTTATCCCGGTTTTCAATGTTACAATAATGCGCTGACATATATAACATCTGTTCTTTATGACTTCTACAGCTATTAAATCTCTGATCGCAGAGTCTTATCATGTCACATATATCTGCATAACTGGCAATAACCGCTTCCCTCTGGTTTTTCTGGTTACAGCGCAGTATGCGGACTGTCTTTCGGATTAATAGTTTCAGCAGATAAACCAAAACGAACAGGAAAAGTACCGCCAACACCACATTAACCAGCCATCTATATTGGGAAAGGCTTAGCTGACCCGATGAATTGCTTTGGGTATCATCATCATTTGCGCCATTTAAAAACTCAGTAAACGCCGACCAGAAATCATCCTCATCTGTGGTTTCCGCACTGCCCGGCGTTACCTCTACCGTCTTCCAGCCAAATCCTTCCACATAGATTTCCACCCAGGCATGCGCCATAGCATCTGTAACTTCCACATCCAACACAGTAGACCGCCCAATGGATGAATATCCCTGATAGTAATTATCATATTTTTTTGTCGTATTTTCATCCGAAGCAAGCGCTGTTTCCAATGAAAACGCATACCCTTCGATGTAACGGGCAGGTATCCCCATATTCCGAAACAGCAGTGTGGCAGCAGATGCAAAATGGGCGCAATAGCCCTTTCGGTTTCTGGTCAGAAAATAATTGACAAAATCCTCGTTTCTTGGCGTACTGCCCGGCTTTAACGTATAAGGAATATTGTCCGCAAAATACGTTCTGACGCTTTCCACTATTTCATTTTCCGTCATTTGTGCAGTAAGGCCAATCCGTTCGCATTCCTTTTCTATTACCTTTTTATTTTTCTCCGGCACTTCCAGATACACCTCTTCAACCCGGCTGGTATCAATCTGGTCAGGGCGCACTTCTCCGAGGGCATCCTCCCAGACCACTTTGGGATAATAAAGGTAATTGTTTTCCTCCTGGTATCCCAAGCCCTGAACAGAGGACATCATACTGTGATTGTGATAAACGGAATAATCTTCAAAAATCGTATAATAAGGATAATACAAATAGGCCGTATCCGCTCCCACATTGCGCACATCCATCACGCCGCAGGCACTGTATTTCTGCTGGGCATCAAATAATCTTTGGAGTTGCAGTCCCTCTTTTTTAAGGCTCTCCTCCTCAAATACGGCTACATCATCCGCTTTATCAGCCGCCGTTTCCGGATATATACTCTCCCAGCAGTTATCGCCATACGCCCCGCCGGTATATCCTTTCAGGTAAATAGCTTCATTGGAATAAGGCGTATAAGAAACAATCAGGTCCGGCTGATAATCCGGCCTCACATTGGATATACCGCCTAATCGTCCGCCGCTCATCCCCCCTGTAGATTGATACCGGTTAAACATTCCGGCAAAGCCCAGCAGTAAAAAATTAGAAACAGCGTCAGCAGTGCTTTCCCGCAGGCGGTCATTTTTAAATTTGCCATCAAAGGCGGAAGCAGGAAAAACGGTTTCCATTATAATGACCATACAAAAAAACAGAATAAGGAGAGATGTCAGAATCTGCCGGAAAATCCCTGCATCCTGGGTGTATGTTATCCGGTTCTTTTTCAGGCCCCGCACATGAAAGGGCGCATCCCAGGCAAAGGCAAGATAATGCCCGTTGGCCTTAAATACAATTACTGACAGATACCCTATACTCAAAGCAATAATATAAATTGAATCCATATTCAGTTTCAAATATAAGGGAAGAAACTGCAAAGGAAAGGTCAGAAACAAAGTCCACACGAGACTCATACTGGAATAAATCCAGATATTTAAAATAATAATCATGACCATTCCCACAAACACAGCCATGATGGCAACAGTAAGATAATCGTTGTTAATCTGTACCTCATAATCCCGGACGCCTTCCAGATTGAAAAAAGCCTGCGCCCGGGCAAGCACAGTATTAATAACCACATAAAATCCTGAATTGGCATAGATTCTAAACACATAAATCGCGCCCAGAAAAAGAGAAAAAAACAGAATATATCCCAAATCTCTGTACACGAATTTAGGGGTGGCATATAAAAAAGAAAAATACATGGACAACAGAAAATACATGACCAGAACAAGTAAATAATGATAAGAAATATTAAAGGCAGATAAAAATCCCCCAATGGAGCCAAATACCAGCAGAAACACGATCAGCGAACGCAGGAAACAATTCAGCACCAGATGTCCGTTATCCATAACCGGTGGTCTTAGATAAATTCCCTGAGCCAGCAGCACATCACCCTTATGCGGTTCTTCTTTTTTCTTTCTCCCAAACAGCATATTCTCACTCCCGACTAATAACTGCGCAGCTGTGCAGCTGCTCCCATGTCCCCGAATATTGTATTTTCTGCATCTTCATTTCCCAGACCTGCCCCAATATAAAGGTATGTGCCCCCGGAAGGATTTTGCTGCAAAAACAGCTCCTCCACCCGGCCTTCTCCCATATAGCACCGGTCATACAAGAGCATCTCCATCCACTGAACACGCTCAATCTCATTGCCAATGTAGCAATCCCGTAAGTTTCCCTGGTTCACACTGTAATAAAATACCGTAAAGGGCAGATTCTGGCTGACAAAAGCCTTCGTCACGCTGTCTGCCAGTTCCAAAACCGACTCTAAACGCATCTGGTCATCATTGCAAAGCTCCACCAGCACATTCAACTGCATGGCCGACACACTAATCCGTTCTTTCACCATCAGTTCATCTTTCTTTACCGACAGTTTCCAGTGGATATTCTGCAATTTGTCCCCCGGAATATATTCCCGGATACCGCTGACCTCAGAAAAATCATACCCCTTTTCCCTGCTTTCCATAGCCTCTGTAACGCCCCGGCGGTACATCTGCCCTGCCTCCTGTCCCCGCTCGCTGCCAAGGGGAAAGACCAGACATTCCCGCTCTGCCTCTATAGGAACTACTTTCTCATATATGCCCAGCAAATCCGTTAAGCGGATATTGCGCACCTTTATTTCAAACCGGCCGCAATGTTCCATCACCACAGGATAAAAAACCCTGGTATCCTTTCTGGCCCGCAGGGGAAGATTCAGAAAATGAGCGCCTTCCAAGCCATAAAACCCATTTTTAATCTCCAGGGATAATGTCACATTGACCAGCGGAAATACCGTCGGATTGTGAAGAAGAAAACGTACCTGAAACTCCTCTCCTTTTCCCATCGGCTCCTCCGGTACAAGCACATCAATCTTTACCTCCTGGCTGACCTTATGAAGCCCATAGACGGAATAAAAGGGAAACAGGAGCAGACACGCCAGCAGCAGAAGGTTGATATAGCTGTGAAATACATACATGATAAAGACATCCAGTATTACAATCACCACATAGCGTATGATATTGCGAATCCGTTTCATGTCCTTTCCTCCATCGTTTCTTTTGCCCTTCCCGCCATCATTTTTATTTTTCCGCCGTCAACTTCCGACCTATATGAAGCGCCCTTTCTGGAATACTGCCGTCTTCTATGTACGGGGAACCTTTACCCCGTTAAACAGTTCATTAAGCGCGGCAGGAATATCCTTGCCCTCCGCCCTGGCCTTGGTGCTTAGCTTTACCCTGTGGCCTAACACATCCACAAACACATTCCGGATATCCTCCGGCGTCACATAGTCCCTTCCGTCTAACACTGCCATAGCCTTTGTCATCCGCAAGAGGGCAATGCTTCCCCTTGGACTTGCCCCCATGGAAAACAGCGGGTCCGTTCTGGTCTTTTCCACCAGCGTCACAATATACTCATATATGGAATCGTGCACATACATATCATTCGTCTGTTTCCGAAGCTCCATAAATTCCTCTACCTGAATCACTTCCTGCAAAAGGGATAACGGTTTCTTGGCGTTGTCCTTCAAAATGTCAATCGCCGCATCATGCCCCGGATAGCCAATGGATAAGCATACCATGAACCGGTCTAACTGGGACTCCGGAAGCATCTGGGTTCCGGAGGAGCCTAACGGATTCTCTGTCGCAATAACGGTAAAGGGTTCCGGCAGCGACCGGGTAACGCCGTCTACCGTCACATTACCTTCCTCCATAACCTCCAGCAGCGCCGACTGGGTTTTGGGGGAGGTACGGTTAATCTCGTCCGCGAGGAACAGGTTACAATACACCGCCCCCTGCTGGTATACAAATTCTTTGGTATTCTGGTCATACATGGAAAATCCCACGATATCACTGGGCAGTACATCCGGCGTAAACTGAACGCGCTTGTAGCTTAGCGCCATGGAACGGGCAATGGCCATGGCAAGAGTCGTCTTTCCCACGCCCGGAATGTCTTCTAACAAAATATGTCCGCCGGCTAACATGGTGGCAAGAACCTTCTCCACCACATGGTCCTTCCCCTTAACCGCTTTTTTAATCTCATCTTTTACCTGTAGCATTTTATTTCCCATGAGTTTTCTTCCTTTCCGTTATGAAGTATGCCTGTTCACATATTTTGCCTTATATTTGGAATATACAATGGTCTGATCCTTATAGAGACTGTAATAGCCTGATACCGCATAGCTGATGGATACGGCAATCAGGTAATAGGCAACTCCCTCAAACCCAAAGAGTTCAAAGGCAATTAAAATTGAGGTAATGGGGCAGTTCGTCACTCCGCAGAACACTGCCGCCATACCCGCCGCAGCGCACAGAGACGGGGATAATCCGATTACGCTGCCAAGAACACAGCCAAGGGAAGCCCCGATGCAAAAAGCGGGAACAATCTCGCCGCCCCTAAACCCGGCCCGCATAGTAAGAACCGTCAGCAGCAGTTTCCAGAAAAACGCCAGGGGAGCCGCCTGTCCCTCGTCCACCGCCCGGACGATTACCTCAACGCCGGCGCCCATATAATCTGTTGTCTGCAAACAAAGGGTAATGATTATCACTACCAGACTGACTACAATAACGCGGATATATTTGTTGTCCAGCTTCTTATCGAAAAATATTCCTGTCTGTTTTAACGCGATACAAAATAATGCGCTGACCAGGGCGCACGCAAGAGCAATTCCACCCATCTTCACCGCATTGAGCCATGTCATATCCGGTATGCCGGACACATGAAACACTTCGGGGTGGATTCCCAGCCCCGTAGCCAGATTAGAGGCAACCAATGCCGCGAGCACGCAGGGCATCAAAGCGGTATAATACATCACGCCCACGCTGACCACCTCTAAGGCGAAGATTGCCGCCGCCATAGGGGTTCCAAACAAAGCCGAAAAAGCGGCGCTCATGCCGCACATCACCATGACATGCTTATCCTGCTCGTCCATCTTAAACCACCGTCCAAGCTGGTTCCCGATACTGCCGCCCAACTGAATGGCAGCGCCCTCCCGGCCCGCAGAGCCTCCTGCTAAATGGGTAATCGCTGTAGTGATAAAGATTAAGGGAGCGGAGCGGAATGGAACCTCGTCCTGGGACCTGACTGTGCAAAGCACCTGATTGGTTCCCCCATCCTTTTGTCCGAAGGCGTTGTATAAAAATACAATCAACACCCCGGCTAAGGGCAGACATAAAAACACCCACAAATTCTCTTTCCGGAATGCAGTCACAAAAGCCAGCGCATGAGAAAACAGGCTGCTGGCGCCGCCTACCACAATCCCGGTAAGAAGCGCCAAAACCAGCCATTTTATAAAACTGCTTATATTATGTACAAATCTTTTTGTATAAAAAGTGAAAAAACCTTCATCTTCCCGGTATTCCTTCGGTTCCATCCCTCTTTATCCTCCCCGTCTTATCCTGCTTTAGAAATTACCGCCGTTCCAGCCCCAGTTGGCAACGGCTTCATACTTGATATAAATGTGATCCGGCGCAATGCCTAACACCTCATTAAAAATCTTCATTATCTCCACAGTCAGAGACGCAAAGGCAGAAGAATCCTCCCTGCCGTATACCTTTACCTCAATAAACGCCATGGGCTGGCTGTTATCTCCCCGGAAATATAAATGATAATTGTCCTCAAAACCGGTCATCAGCCAGGATTCGCTTTTACCGGGGATCAGCGAAATTGCCTGTCCCAATCTGGTCTTAAGCTCGGTTTCCTGCTCTTTGCTGATCGCAACGCTGACCTTCGAATCAATAAATGGCATAATCTGTCCTCCTCTTTCCTCGCACATGCTTATGGTTTATTACAATAAAGACTTGTATAACTCAGTAATCTCCTCCACACTGGTCTCTCTCGGATTGCCCGGACGGCATGCGTCATCATATGCAGACTGGGCTAAGAACGGAATATCCTCTTCCTTGACAATCTCCTTCAAATCGGCAGGAATCCCTACATCCTGAGAAAGCTGTTTCACTGCCGCAATAGCCGCTTTTCTGGCGTCTTCTAACGACATGGCGTCTACGCCCTCCACGCCCATTGCCTTTGCAATATCCCGGTATTTCTCGCCGGTAGCCGGCGCATTGTATTCCATAACCGTTGGCAGAATAATCGCATTGGCCACGCCATGAGGCGTATCATACAATGCCCCTAAAGGATGCGCCATGGAATGCACAATGCCAAGTCCTACATTGGAAAATCCCATTCCGGCTATGTACTGTCCCAAAGCCATTCCCTCTCTGCCCTCCGGCGTATTGTCTACTGCGCCGCGAAGGTTCTTCGCAATGATCTCAATCGCCTTTAAGTGGAACATATCGGACATCGCCCATGCGCCCTGCGTAATATATCCCTCAATCGCATGGGTAAGGGCGTCCATACCGGTTGCGGCAGTCAGTCCTTTCGGCATGGAGCTCATCATATCCGGATCGACCACAGCCACTACCGGAATATCGTGTACATCCACGCACACCATCTTACGGTTTTTCTCCGTATCTGTAATAACATAGTTAATCGTAACCTCTGCCGCGGTACCCGCTGTTGTAGGCACTGCGATAATCGGAACACATTTGTTCTTTGTGGGCGCCACGCCCTCTAAACTTACCACATCTGCGAACTCCGGATTCTTAATGATAATGCCGATTGCCTTTGCCGTATCCATGGAGGAACCCCCGCCGATTGCCACAATACAGTCTGCTCCGGACGCCTTAAATGCCTCCACGCCGGTCTGCACATTCTCAATGGTCGGATTGGGTTTGATATTGGAATACATCTCATAGGCAATCCCCGCCTTGTCTAACACATCCGTCACCTTCGCTGTCACCCCAAACTTAACCAAATCCGGATCGGAACACACAAATGCTTTCTTAAAACCACGTCCCGTAATCTCGTCTGCTACTGCGCTTACCGCGCCTGCCCCATGATAGCTTGTCTCATTCAGCACAAATCTGTTTGCCATAAAAAATACCTCCGTTTAAATAAAATTCAGGTTAAAACCCTCTTTCATTTTACCAAAATATAGTAAGATAATCTATAGATTTTATCTGACAGTTTATGAACATTTTGTTAAACTTTCAGCGGTCAACGGTCCCGCATGGAGGCATCAATATAGGCAATCAATGTCTCTAAGGTCTTGTCGATGCCGAGGGTGGAACTGTTGACGCACAGGTCATAACAGCGGGAATCTCCCCATTTGCCGTCAGCATAAAAGTTGTGGTAGGTCTTCCGCATTTTGTCCGCCTTTTTCATCTTGTTAAGCGCGCCCTTCTCATCTAAATTATATTTCTCCATGACACGCTTTACCTTCGCTTCCCTGTCTCCTAAAATAAACAGGCTGATCATGTTGGGATTGTCCTGCAAAATATACTCTGCGCACCGTCCCACAATCACAAAGGACTGTTTTTCCGTATCCCCCTTCGTGCGGATGAAATCAAAAATATGGTTTGCCACCGTCTGCTCTAAAGGCAGGTAAACCCCGTCCATCGACATGGGGTAAAACATGGCACCCACCGGCTTCTCGTCAAAATACTTAGCCACATCGGCGCTGATTGAGCCCTTTTCCTCCACATGCTCAAAAATCTCCTTGTCATACAGGGGAATGTTATAGTGCTTTGCCAGCCGCTCTGCAATCTCATGACCGCCGCTGCCAAATTCCCTGCCAATGGAAATAATAATCTGCTTACCCATAATACACGCACCTCCTTCTTAGTCCCATTATAACATTTTATTCCTTATTCGGACAGTTGTTTCTTCCGCTGTCTGTGATTTTTTTACACTCCATATAATAGCGTTTTTCCCGGGCCTCTCCCATGGAAAATGTCTTTCTTGGCAGCACGCCGTCCCTGATTACGCCGATGAATAAATCCTCTTTCTTAATCTCCGGCAAAAGGAAGCACAAATTGCCCTCCTTTTTTCCCAGCTGCTCCGCCACATCCGCGCCATGGATGTAGTCGATCCGGCACTCCGGATGCTTTGCTAAAAATTCATCCAAAAACGCCTGTATGGTTGCCGCCCCGATTCCCCAGACGGGATTTTTTACCGACAATGTCCTTCTTCCATTGGAACTATCTATGATAAACCGGTGAAACTCTCCCCCGTCGGGTTCTCCCAATCGCATCTGGCAGCCCTTCCCGCTATAAAATGTCTCCGCCTCCGCTAAGAGCTGCTCTTCATTTACCTGAAACAGCACCCTGTGTATCGGCTCCACCTCCAGACTTTTATCGTGGACATTGACCAGTTCACAAAGGCAGAACCTTGCCGGATGATTTTCCTGCTCCTCCTTGGAAAGCCCCTGTTTTATCTCCTCCCACGCCGCTTTCGCCGTCGCCATGGAGTGATTGCCGTCGCCCACCGCCAGATTTAAGAGGGGATATTCCTTTTCCAGATTATATTTCTCTGCAAATGTCTCCGGCGCCGCCAGATCTTCCACCTTTTTCATAATCCGCTCTGTATCCCCGCCCTCCGGAACCAGCCAGCCGGAGATATGCCCTCCCTGCTGCATTAAGTCCGTATCATACATCTGCTGAAACGCCTGTCTCTTTGCTGCCAGAGGTTCTATGATACTGCACTCCGGATCGTCGAGCAGCAGCATAATGTGCGGCAGTTCCAGCGCAGCCGAACGCCTGACACGCAGCCGGGGCGGAATCCGCTCCTCCACTGTCATCTCCGTAGGCCGGATTAGGCTGTGCGTTCCCTTCTTGTACTCATAGGTTTCCAAATCCACCTCTGCCACAAGTCCCCACCTGGAGTACGCCTTGCCAAAACTTCTCTCCACTAACATAAATCCCTTAGGCAGTTTCTGCAAAATGCCATCCTCCAGATACCGCTCCATGGCAGAATGGATATTGCCTATGCGCTCCGCCTCGTCCTCCGCTCCCAAATACACCTCCGGCAGAATCAGATTCAAAGTGGACGCCTGCCCTTTTACGATTCTTTTTGTCTCCTCCCAGTAATCCGGCTGGGATGTATACTGGTCACAGGCGACCACAGCCCATTGATACAAATCGACGCCCTTCCCCGGCAGCATTATCTCCGGTACTCTCAAACAATTCATTCGTTCTCTCCTTTACTTCATTGTATTTTGTACTTTTATAAGATTTTCCCGATAGCAGCAGACCAAATTTCAACGAGACGCTCTAAGGAAAACGCCGCATTGGCCGGACTGGTGGAGGGCAGTTCCTCCATAGGCAGAGCAATATTGCCCGCATGATATTGGCGGTATAGTTTCCCGGCCAGCCGTCCATTGGTGAGCACCATTTGTATCGCTGACTGTTCTATGAGCGCAGTCAAATCCGCCGGTACTGCATTCCGTATGCTGCTGTCGCTGGAGCCTATAATGTCACAGCTTTCAATCACATCATAGAGGGCAATGTGACGCTTAAGCAGCATTGCCTTCTTCTCCTCAATCGAACAAGGCGTATCTTCCCCCAGAATCACTGACAGCATATGCCAGAACCGGTTCTTCGGATGCCCGTAATAAAATCCCTGCTCCCTGGATTTTACGGAGGGAAAGCTCCCCAATATCAGAATTTGCGATTGGTTATCCCAGACCGGCGCAAAGGGCTGGGTAACATGCTGGTACTGTGCCATAATTTCCCCTTCTGTATCTTTTTTGGCTGATGTTGCATTTTTTTCTTGCAAATTGCCCTTAAAAAACTTATAATAGATGTGTTGTATGCAGATATGGTTCATCGGTAGAACGCTAGCTTCCCAAGCTGGAAAGGCGGGTTCGACTCCCGTTATCTGCTTTTTTATATTCCATAAAATTATACTATTTGTGCATAAAAAAGGCAAGCTGCCCATCAGGTGCAGCCTGCCTTTAATTTGTAAACTATGTAATTCACTAATATAATAATACTCTACGATATTCTCTGCTTTAATTCCCTTACATCAGATTCCAGCTTATTGACTTTAACAGACAACACTTCTACCTCGCTGCTCGGTTTCTTAGCCTCCAGCAGATTCCTTGCCAAATCGCTGTGCCCTTCTGCAATACGCTGGATGTTAACCCGAATCTCGTTTTCGATAATTAATTCAATCTTACTTGTTCTTTGCTTGACTTCTTTCATATCGATTTCCAGATTGGATACTTTGTCGCACAATCCGTCAATCTTTCCTACTTTGTCGTAGATCTCGTCAATCTTGCCTGCTTTGTCATAGACCTCATCGATCTTGTCTAGCCTATCGTAAATCTCATCGATCTTGTCTAGCCTATCGTAGACCTCATCGATCTTGTCTAGCCTATCGTAGATCTCATCGATCTTGCCTATCCTGTCATAGACTTCATCGATCTTTCCTACTTTTTCATAAATCTCATCGATCTTGCCTATCCTGTCGTAGACTTCATCGATCTTTCCTACTTTGTCGTAGACTTCTTCCAGTCTTTCTACTTTGTTTAAAATAATATCCAGCTTTTCGCTGTCCGTCATACATATCACACTCCTTTTTCATAATTGCTATACATAAGAATGTGTATTATGGTTTATCTCTGTTATGCTCTGGCATTCATCCTCCTTTCTTTCTCAAAATGCGAACATTGAGTATATTGTACACGATAAGAGAATGAATTTCAAGATATAAATAAAATTTTTTGATTTTTAAAAAGCCACGATAATTCCTCCGTCATTCGCATACAGGGAGCTGATTCCCTTTGTATCAATCACAAGGGTATCCTTAAAATGATATCTGGCCTTCAGCTGTTCCTCCACACGCTTCGCCCGCTCATAACAGTTGCAGTGGGCTACATAGGCCACCCGCTCCGACAAATTCTCTCCCACCTCACCGATATAATCAATCATTTTATCCAAGGCTTTTCTCATGCCCCTGGCCTGCCCCGCCTGGGCAATTACCCCGTCGATGGCCTTCATATACGGTTTGATATTGAGCGCGCAGGCCACCATGGCCTTCACCCCCGTAAGCCGCCCATTCTTGCGGAGGGTTTCTAAGGATTCCAACACAAAGGTGGTCTGCATACCGTTTAAAAATGCAGTCACCCGGGTGACAATTTCTGAAAAAGGCAGCCCTTTTAGGGCATATTCTTCGATTAAATGAGCAATCAAAAGCTGGCCGCAGGAAGCGGATTTAGAATCGAAAACATGGATTTTTACCTCCGGGTGTTCCTCCTGATACATTTTCTTTGCCAGCTCCGCACTGTTGCAGGAACCGCTCAGATGGGAGGACAGTGTCACTACATAAACCTCCTCTGCGCCATCGTAGCTTTTCATATAGGTTTCAGGCGCCGGACAGGCTGATTTGGGACATCCCTGAAAAGCCGCCACCCGCATGAGAAAATCCGCCTGGTCAAAAGTAGCGTCGTCCACAATCTCATGGCCGTCGACATCAATGGTCAACGGCACAGACACAAAGTATTCCTTCCGCAAATCCGCAGGGGTAAAATCCGTACAACTGTCGCCAACTATCTTAAACTTCATAATATACACACCTCACAATTCCTAATGCAGTCCATACTCTTTTCAAGGCTATAACACATAGTTTATTATACTACATATACTAGCATGAAATACATCTTTTGTGAAGTTCCATTTGTATCGTTTATCGATGAAGTATCTTTTGCAGAATCGCTCTATCCAAAGTATAACTAAAATTCGTTCCTTTTAAACCATACTCCGGTCTTATTCTTCCTTCTTCCATTTGAGAATTTCCTGTAAACGCTCGCCGACCTGCCGCTCCTTCCCCTCGGTTCCCGGCACATAATATCTCCTGTCTGCAAGGGAATCCGGAAGGCACTGCATCCTTGTTAATTTCTCCTCTGTGTCATGGGCATACTGATACCCTTTTCCATAATCTAACTCTTTCATCAGCCCGGTAGGGGCGTTGCAGATATGCAGGGGAACCGGCTCTGCCGGAAGCTCTTTTATATCCGCCTTTACCGCCTCGCAGGCCCGGTAAAGGGAGTTGGATTTCGGGGCCATGGACAGATACACCACAGCATGGGTTAAATGGACGTCACATTCCGGCATCCCCAGAAAATGACAGGCCTGATAAGCGGCTACCGCCACAGACAGGGCATTGGAATCCGCCATGCCGATATCCTCGCTGGCAAACCGGATCAGACGCCTTGCAATGTACAAAGGCTCCTCCCCGCCGTCCAACATCCGGCACATCCAGTAAACCGCCGCATCCGGATCACTGTTGCGCATAGATTTGTGCAGTGCGGAAATCAGGTTGTAATGCTCCTCTCCATTTTTATCATAGAGCAGGGAGCGGCGGTTCATGCACTGGGACAAAATCTCCTCATCCACATGCAACACTGCCTGCTCGTCCATTCTGCCGTTAAATACAGCCATCTCCAAAGTATTGAGCGCCGTCCGCGCATCACCGTTGGCAAACCGGGCAATAGCGGATAAATGGGCGTCCTCAATGGATATATCCATATTGCCAAGACCTTTCGGGCTTTTCAGGGCATGCTTTAAAAGTTCTGTCAAATCCTCCTCAGACAAAGCCTTTAAGATAAAGACCTTGCACCGGGACAGCAGCGCGGAATTAATCTCAAAGGAGGGGTTCTCGGTGGTCGCACCCACCAGAATAATACTGCCCTTTTCCACAAAGGGTAAAAAGGCGTCCTGCTGTGCCTTGTTAAACCGGTGTATCTCGTCGGTAAACAAAAGCGTCCGAATCCCCATGCGGCGGTTCGCTTCCGCCTGATTCATCACCTCTTTTACCTCCTTGATTCCACTGGTCACCGCGCTAAATTCCACAAACTCCGCCTTGGTCTGGGTGGCAATAATCCGGGCAAGCGTGGTCTTCCCCACTCCCGGCGGTCCCCAGAAAATCATGGAGGATACCTGGTCCTCTTCAATCAGGCGGCGCAGCAGCTTTCCTTTCCCGACTAAATGCTTCTGTCCCACATATTCATCTAAGTTGTCCGGCCTTAACCGACTTGCCAGAGGAGCTGTCCGTTCCCTGTCGTCAAACAGGTTGAGCTGTTCCATTCCTGTCACCTCCGTAAATTCATTCCGCACTCTGCAAGAGCCGTTTGCAGGAACGGAACCACCTGCAAACATTATAGCATTTTTGGCTTTGTAATCAATACTTTTTCGTGGGACAGATAGTCACTAACCTAAAACGGCTGGCTTGATGATATTCAGGTTTACTGTAAATACGACAAATCCCCTGCCGGTTGTTAGCCGACAGGGGATTCGTAAAATAATCATTGTTGTAATTGTTTGGCTTCGTTGTATTCACTTTTTATCACTTAAGCCAATTTCTTTCATTCGGTTTCGCTCTCCGGATACAACTCCTCGTAAATCCTGTCGGCATCATAATCCGGTGCATATTTTGCCGCCACCTCACAGATGTGTTGAATGTACTCAATGTCATCTTCTTCTAATTCTTCCGCAATTATCCCGGCGGATTTATTCTTTGCCAGCTTGCGGCAGATTTGGAATATGATTTTCCGGTTAGCGCCCTCAATGCTGCCTACCGATTTTCCTTCATCCTCCGCTTTCTTAAGCTGCCTGCGGTATTCCGTTTCCCATGCATACTCTAAAACCTGTCCACCCATAAATTCGTCCACCCTTCCTTTCATTGTCGTGCTTTTGACGAATGCCTGACTGCTTACGTCCCACATTAACTGCAACAGCAGTACTTTGTCATATTCCCTTATCATATGCTCCTTCACCCGGCGGTTTAGTTCCTTCTCAATTGCCTCCAAATCCCCGCCAAGCAGTTCTTTCATGCGGTCTTCCGCCTCTGCCTTTTCTTTCTCATTTTCTATGCTGTCTTCTGCTGTTCCCGTTTTTGGCTCATATTTTAGTATATAATAAGGCAGCATCATATACAACTGTTTTTCAAAAATTTCCTTCAGGGAATAATCCGGATTTTTTATAATCGGAACCTGATATACCGCCTCTTCCCCGCCCGGCAGAACCAGCTTATAGGTAAACTGCTCCGGAGTATTTTCGTTGCTCCGCAGGTAAAGCAGGGCGGAATTTTGCACCCGCACCACATAGCTTCCTGCCTCTTCCCGCTCCACAAAGTTTACCGCATCCATCCAGTCGTACTCAAAAAGGCGAATGGCAATGTCCCCGTTCGGGTTGCTCTCGCACTCCAGATGATACCGCCTGTCCCCTACCTTAAACTTAGAATCCGGAAGGCGGTCCTTAATCCGAAAGCTGTTGAATACGCTGGTCTCTATGTTGTACAAGTATTCCACTTCGTCTTCCATGCTGTAATGGGTTCCAAAGAACTCACTTACCATGGGAATATTCCATTTCGGAACCCGGATGGTCATGGTCTTAAAGACATTGTCATAAACATGCGGGTTGCCCTCTACGGGTCCCATGATTTTAAAGCGTTCCCTCAGCCGTTCTTTCTTCCCTACCCATTTATGTTAGAAATACTACAGCTTCTTAATCCTACTACTAAAACAAACTTCATAAATTTCTCCAAATCAACGAAATCTACAATAAAAACTCTACTATCTTCTTTTATCACATATGTGTTTGAGTCCATGCATGCCCAGATAAACTAATGGACAATAATTCCATTTTGCCCTATCGTCAGCATTGGGCAGCATCTCCACTTTCTATGTATTCTGCTGACAGCTTTTTCCTGTCGATCTTCCCATTGTCATTGAACGGGAATGTTTTAAGGCGATAATAAATAGTGGGTACCATATATTTCGGAATTACCGAAAGAAGATAATTCTTCATCTCATCTTCCGTCACATCCCCCTGATAAAACAGGACGATCTGCTTCTTTTCATGGTGGTATGAGGCGCATACATTCGTAATACCTTCTTTCCCCATTGCCACGCTCTCAATCTCACCCAATTCGATCCGGTAGCCAGAATGCTTGATCTGGAAATCCTTCCTTCCCGCAAAAACTAACTCTCCGCGTTCATTGTAAAACACTAAATCGCCAGTCCGGTACATTCGCTCATAATAATGATCAGAACAAGGGTTCTTAACATACTTCTCATTGGTTTTTTCTTCATCCTCCCAGTATCCAACTGAAAGGGAACTCCCATATACACACAGTTCGCCCTGAATACCTGACTTGTCCTTTTCGACCACTCGGCCATCGGCATCAAGGACAATCAACCCTGTGTTCTCGCAAGCCTTTCCTAATGGCAGAGTCTCATCATCTTTAAACTCTCGATCAACAATATAATACGTACAGTTCACAGTTGCCTCTGTTGGACCGTAGACATTTGCAATCATCTTCAGATTGGGAAGGTTTTTCTTCCAGTAATTCATCTGTTTTACCGGCATAACCTCACCGCCAAACATAATAAGTGTGACCTCATCTAAGATAACTGATTCCAAGAGCTTAAAATTAGCAATTGAGACAAACGCAGATGGAACCCAGTATAGAAAGTTGATGTGCCTTTCCTTTATAAAACGCAATACCATGACTGGAAAGGCAAAGTACTTCACCGGGATAATGCCCAGTGTCGCCCCAGTCTTCAAGGTTGTATAAATATCCTGAGTGGAAATGTCAAAATAAAATGGAGACTGATTTCCCATGACCGTATGTTCATTGATTTGGAATGCGTTTACTGCCCAGTCCGTATAATCAATTACATTATGGTTGTTGATAATTACCCCCTTGGGTGTCCCCGTAGAACCAGAAGTGAAAAATGTATACACCGGATCTACATCCAGAATGTCCCCCGTTAGGACAGATGAATCTCCATATGCCCCAGTTTTTTTCACTTCATCAAGATTGATTAGCCGAAGTTCGCTGTCCGGAACGAAATCCAGGAACTTTTCCTGCGTTTTCCCATTAACGATCACTGCGGCTGGATGAAGAGTCTCAATTACGCTGACCACCTTCTCAGCAGGAAAACGGGTATCTGTGGGCGTGTAAAAATTTCCGCTATATAAGATTCCCATAAACGCCACGATGCTATCTATTGTTTTCGGCAAATAGACTAAGATCGGATTTCTTTTCCCTTTCAAGTATCCTCTAATATGATATCCGAGATCTATCGCACGTTTTCTAAGCTCTGCAAAAGTAATGCTGTCTTGCTCATCAAAAAAAGCGACTTTGTCTGCATATTTTACCGCACTCTCTTCCAAATAGGATAAAACGGTTCTCCTCATATTTTTTCTCCTTCCATTACACATTTGCACCATTTTTCTTTAATAAATCTTTTATGGCAGACGCAGTACAAAAATTATCTGGTATGATATCCATCCCATCGATCTGAATATGATATTTTTCTTCCAACCTCGAAATGAGCGTTATGATATCGAATGAATCAAGGAACCCATCCTCCACATAATCCTCACTTTCCTTAAAGTTATACTCCGGCCTCACTTCTTTCAACATTGCGTAAATCTCTTCCATTTTCTTAATCTCCTTATCTTTTTTCTATTTCCATCGGAACAATTCCGATAGTGATTTTCATGCCATTGTCACTTAAAATAATGCTGTTTGCTTCATGTATCTTTGTCCTCTTGTCTCCGGCTTCCATTTCTTGCGTAATAGAATATCTTTCAACACTGTATTCCGTTCCGTCAAGAATCAGCCTCAATTTCGGCATCAGATCCATGCCGCGATAATCATATGCCCGTAACAGCCTACTGATATGCAGGATAGGTTTGTCCAAATCAAGGCATCCTTTATCTGGTAGTTCTCTAGCTTTATAGACTCTTTCAACTTTCGGATAGGAAACCTCCCGTCCTTGAATTTCTCTTTCCAGCAGTTCCTCATAAAAGGATTCAAATGCCTCCCGCCCCAACTGCATCCCTTTCCTTGTTATGTCAAAAGCTGTTGTGGTATCTTCAATTATTATGGTACGCTGGGCAATAATACTACCATGATCTATTTCCTTTGTCACATAATGCCAAGTTATCCCCGTTTCTGTTTCTCCATTACAAATCACCCATGTCGGGATATTCATCCCTCTGTATGCCGGAAGCAAAGCATAATGAAAATTAATGATTTCTACATTGGGTTGACTAATCAGTTCTTCCCTGAAAATATACCGGTTGTTTGCACTGATAATCAGTACATTCCGACTTCTTGCATATTTCATCAGGTATTCCGTTATCTGTCCTTTGTCTATGATGTTTACATATTCCAACCCATATTTATGGGCAAGTTTGGACAACATAGAAACTGTTGGCAGCGCAGTTTCCAATACTGAAAGCATAGTAGTTTCCACTTTTTTTGCAAGGAGCGCCACACAGTCGCATGCGATTTTATTAGCCCCCATCACTAGCACACTCTCAAATCGCATCATGCCGCCCCCTGTTCTATTGTTATTTCAGCATATGAAGATATAGTTATGGAGGTCTTCATTGTGATACCCCCCCAATTCGTATATAACTTCAATGCTGGGTCATTTGTTGTCTTACACCATAGAGTAAATCCTTTGAAATTCTTGTGCATATAAAAATAAGCAAGCATAAGTTTTTTTCCTATCTCCTTACTTCTGTATTTTTTATTAACACATAAGTTTCTTATATAAGATGTTTTGCCTTTATCCTCAAAGATAATATAACCCATTATATTTCTTTCATCCCTAAGGCAGATCACCAATCTATTCTGGATATATGCTCTTAGTTCAGCATCGGAAGGAATATAATCACCAATAGCGGAAAAGTTAGTTTCTAGCATGTAGCGAATAGCCGGGATATCCATCTCTGTACAATACTCTGCGTCTTCCTCCGGCAGTTTATTAGGCTCTGAAAAACCTTTTCTTCGAAATCTTGTATACTGAAGAACATCCTTACATTCCATCTTTTTACTGATGTCATATTCCCCCAATCCACCCTTGGTTACAATCTCAATCACCACTGTCTCTGTTTCTGTCACTTGGAAATCATTTATCCAACAGAAGTCATCCCCGACAAAATATAATTTTTTGTATCCGCACTCCTGTTGCCAAATAAGCAAACTCCCTTTTCTCATTTCCGTCCAGAACTGTTTTTCTGAACATTGTTCTCGGAGTTCTTCTATTGTGAAATAACAGTTTGTATACTTCTTCTTTTTCCGAATAAATTCAGCATATATTTCATTAACCTGCACATTTATTCCCCCTAACTCTTTCATAATTCTCCCCCACTCTTTTTAATCAAGTATTTCCTATATTTCGATCATATTTTATCTTCTCTCTAAATTAATTTGTTTTTTCACTGTTTTGCCCAAAATTTAATCATTCAGTTCATGCGGAGGTATTAAAATACTTTGTTCGGAATACAAGAGACCATATGGAAACATTTGCTCATCATCCTTAAAGTTCTTTTCTAACCGTACTCTCTTTCTCTTAAAATATGGTAATTTATAATTTATTTGTTCTCCACCAAGGAAACGACTGTCTGCCTCTAATAAAGCCTTTTCTCTCTTTTCAATGGACCAGACAATATCTCTAGCATACTTTCCACACAAATCTGGATCTGATGAATAAAGAACACGTATGCATCGATATTTACCAATTCCGAATTTCATTACCATAACACGATAAAAAAGATAGCATATTGTTCCCTCAGCAGAAATGCAAGCGCATCTGACCCCATATACTTTATGGTCTTCATAGACCCTCTGAAGGTCTTTTTGACTGATCTGACTACTATCAGTGATAATTTCTATTTTCACTTTTTTACTTCTTATCAAAGGAATTGGAAGAAATTTATATCCAACTTTATCAACTCTTTTGTATTTGAATAAACTTTCTTCAATCTTTTGATTTACCTCAATTGGTGAATAGCTACTTACTATATCACATACTTCATGTGCAAGACTAAACATAGAATACACTTGTATTCTATATTTAGGATCTATCGCTGTTGTGCTGAGATTTCCGCATATATACTCTTTTCCATTGATAACTTGCTTTGATATAATCAAACCATTGAAACCTACCACATTATCTTCTTTATCAATTAAGACCATTCCTCTGGAATAAGCAATCTTTTGATTTGTAATATCGCTAAATTCCCACCTATAATTAATTATAGGATTTAGCCATTTGTTGATGGTAGCATCACTATAAGTTCTCATCCATGGAAAATTTCGTTTTAATAAGTCAATTACTCCTATTAAATATTCATCCTTATATTCCTCTATTCTAATCATTGTTCTCCCTCAAAATAATGTACAACATTTTTAAATTAGTTTAATTACTAATCAGTTTAAAACGTTCTCGATTTTGCTTTAATTTAATTTCAAATATAATTTTATCGTTATAGTTTGTTCCTTCAATATCTGTTCCTATTTCAGACCTCAACAAATATTTTCCTTTTTTGCTCTCCTTTTTATTTGACCAACGCAGTGCAATCCAAATGGATTTACCAACCAATTCAGTTTTTTCTACAGCAACAACTACCCAATTACCATCCAGCAATACTGTAGTATTCTGATATGTCTTCCAATACTCTGCAATTTCATGTCCTGTAGCATACCAAAGGTCATAGCGTTTCAAATATCTAAGAATATACCGAATATTGGAAATATCATCTACCACATTAGGAGACTGGTGCTTTTCGTCCTCCCTAATAGGCGAAGAGTGCTCTTGAATATTGACCACCATACCGTTTTGCACCAAACGATCCAAAATACGCTCAATAGTAAGTCCATACTTAAATAAATAGTAGATTGCCCTTAAATAATTTCGACTAATAAATTTTTGAATATTCAGTAATGAAAGCAACCCTCCATCAACTGTCGAAGGAATATCAACACACCCACTAAATTCTTCTATGTTCAAATTCTCTACACCGGCGCTACGATGAATATAGATATTTCCATCCCAATGTCTGCACCACCATTCAAAACCTGATTTGGAAATGGATGCATCTGAAAATTCGTTAAATTCATATCCGCAATATTTTCCGCCATAAAATTTCTTTCCTGTCACACGATGATAAAGTTTCTTGGATTTTTCTATGGTTTGACAGGCTTCTTCCAACGAAGTAAATGTAATCCATTCTTGAGTCAGATAATCTTCCTGCAATTTACCATGCGTATATCCGTGATAAGCCACTTCAAATCGTTCGTCTTCAGTAATTTCCCTAAGAAAATCAGCAAATTCAGGGGTTTCATCAATTCGCCTTGAAACTGATGGTTTCCCATTTGCTATAAATGCTTCTCGTCTTCCTACTACAAGGAACAATGTCATTTTTACATATGGAAAATCTGAAAATATCTTTTTCTGCAGAAACTCATACAAAGAATGGGGTTGCCTACATCTTCCTCCCCAATCAGCACCGACATAGTCTCCATCTAACTTATCTGCCATGTATTTGTTTGCAAAATCATCAATCATAAACATGACTGGGGCCTGTTTACCATATTTCCATTTACATTTTTCAACTTCCATCTTTACACAAGATACTGCAGTGCCTACAGTTTTCATATATAATATTTCCCTCCCGTACTATCAAAAATCAAACTCTCAGTCGCTACAGTTATTTAGAGTGAATTTTTTTAATAATACCATTTAATGCTACATATACAGCTTCATTTTTGAACGCAATCTGTACACATAGATATACTACGATATAAATGACTGCAATTACGCAACATTCTATTATCTTGGAAATAGTTCCTCCTATACGAAAAACAATTCGCTTCTCCATTGCAAATATTAAAAAGGATGCTGTCAATCCAGATAAAAATGTTTTAATAAATGAACCCTGAATATCTTTAATATTAATATAACCGTCATGCGATAGGGATATAAAAAGTAATATGGCACCAATTATCGCTGTAATTGCAGTGGCAAACGCCGCTCCCTTATATTGCATAACCCTGATCAATATCAAGTCTAAAATGATATTCCCTCCTGTACACAAGAGCCCATTTATCATAGGCGTTCTGGTGTTTTGCTTACAATAGTACATTCGAACTTGAATATCCCGAAGTCCCATAGCTGGCAAACCAATTGCATAAAAAGCCAAAGAAGCCGATGTTTTTCTTACAGATTCCGAGTCAAAAATACCGCGTTCAAATAAAATACTTACTATACTATTTCTCAAAAAAATAATCAGCAACGAAATAGGAACAATATATGCAACTACCGATTTTACAGTATTTGTACATACTATTATAAATTTTTTTTCATCTTCATTTGCACTTACAGCCATTTCAGGATATACAATATTAATAAAAGAAGCAACTACCACTCCAATAACCAACCCAATCACTTTATATGCATAATTCAGTGCCGACACACTGCCAGTTTCCAAACCCGACACAAGAGTCTTATCAATCATAGAGTTAATTTCCGTTGCGGCAGTTCCTATCAATACTGGAATTAATAAAGGAAGCCATTCCTTCAAATAATGATCTGATGTTATCCCTTTCCAATTACCTTTAAACAAACCACACTCTGCGACTTTAGGCAAATAAAAAAGGACCTGTGCCATAAGACCAAAAAAAGTTCCCCAAACAAATATATAAACATTAGAAAAAACATTAGAGATAATTAGCGACAATATAATAACAAGGTTTCCTATAATGGGAACAATTGCTAATATCGTAAATTTTCTATAGTTTTGTAGATAACAGCCAAATACTCCAAACATCGTCATTCCCAATATAGTTGGAAATAAGATTCTGGTAAAAGACACAGTCAAGTCAAATACTTTTCCCTCAAATCCTGATGCAAATAAAAATACAACTTTTTTAATAAATATTTCTCCAAAGATGGTAGCTATGGCACTCATCACAATCAAAACAACCAGCAAATGCCTTGTATATAAATTTGCTCTCTCTTCATCCCGTTCACTTACGATTTTACTGTACATAGGAATAAATGTCGTTACAATAGCGGCATCTATTGCTGCAAAAAATACTGTTGGAATGTTATTTGCTATAATATAAGCATCTGTATAAATAGAAGTTCCATAATATTGGGCCACTAATACTTCTCTTACAAATCCAAATAATTTAGCGATAAAAGTTGCTATCATCATAAGCATTATAGATATACCGACTTTTTCCCGCTTCATTTTTATCACCCATTCAAAATCTCGCTATACACTCTATCCATTTTTAGACAGAATGTTTCCTCACTATAGTCGTCCATCACATGCTGTCTTCCACACATTCCCAATCGACATGATTCCACTGGATGATTAATAAGCCACACCATGCAATCTGCAAGCGCCGCTATATCTCCTATTGGAACAAGAAGCCCATCTTTTCCATTCCTGATTACCTGCGGTATGGATCCAGCTACTGTCCCAATCACAGGCAAACCATAACTCATGCCTTCTATCAATGCAAGACCAAAAGACTCAAAATATGACGGTAATACCAATGCATCAGCTAATCTCAATAACTGATCTTTCCTTTGAGAATCAACCCAACCTGTTAGTTCTAAGTTATCCTCCAAACCAAGTTCTTTAATGAACTTTTTAGAAGCATCTATTTCACCATCCCCAGCTAAAATACATTTTATATTTTTGATACCATATCTATTGACAATTAACTCTATTGCCCTAATCAAATCATAACTCCCTTTTTGCCTGCCAAGTTTACCCAAAAATAAAAATGTCCATCTATGATTTTTTTCAATTTCTTTTTTTGCAACATTAGGTATTTTTGTAAAATTAGGAATAACTATCGTTCTCCCTTTCATACCAATTTTCTCTGCAAATGGCAACCAGGTATTTGTTAATACAATTAATTTTGCCGATTTTTGAAACATGCTGACAATTTTTTTCTTTTTAATATTCGATGATTTTTCATAAAACTTTTGAAATCCTCCACCATGCAGATGAATGACCACTGGAATAGATTTTTTATAAAAGTAATTAATCAGTATCCCCTTTCTCATGCAACTTCCATTGGATGCCATGTGAATATGTACCAACTCTGTATCATCAACCATTTTCCTACACTGAATACAGGAAAACATGTAGGGTATAATTTTTTTCTTACCAATTATAGTATTTATACGCCTAAATTTGTACTTTTCCTTTAATTGAGAGTTCATAATATATTTTATAACTGTATCTATCCCTCCTTGTCCTTGGGGACCAATTTGTAAGATGTATTTTAATTTATTTTCTTCACCTGTGTGTCTAATAACATTTAATTTTTTGTTACTATCTTCTAACATATTTCAAAACGTCTCCTCTTCTATTTCGTTGCTCTTTTTCCTACAAGTATTTTAAGTGGAGTATTATTAAACAAAACTGATAATATATATAGCAATACAAATATAGACACATAAACAGCAAGCGCATATATAAAGAGATTATTGTATATAAAAGGTATCCTTTTTATTATTTTCTTTACAAACATAATAACTATTTGATTTAATACCAAATATATAATCGAATTTTGACCAATCCAAATAATATGTTTGGAAATGCATTTCTCACCATAATAATCAACAATATATTTTGACCAATACAAACCTTCCATCGTAGCCGCCACAGCATTTATAAAAAACAAAAACACATTAGCGTATTTCGAACACCTCATGTCAACATAACCATTACTAAAAATTGACAAAATTATCAAGATACTAGCAATCAGTGCAATCGACTTTTTATACTGGCAAAATTTTTCTACTAATCCATATTTTTTTATAACATATCCTATATATACAAAGCCCAAACCTATACATCCTTGAGGAATAGCATATGGCAAACGAACACCATTTATGCTCGCCAAGTACCCCCCCATAGTAATCATAAAAACGGACAGTGCGCGTCTTGATTCATGTCTAAATAATTTACAAATCAGATGCATAGTCATCTGTGCTATAAAAAATGCTGTTAAAAACCAAAGTGCACCCACTATTGGGAAATTATTAGTATTGTACCAAAAAACTGCATAAATTTGCTTATTTGTCACGTCACCACAAAACCAACAAATCAACAATGCAATACTTCCAAAACAAATGTAGGGTAGAAGAAGTGTCCTGATTCTTTTTTTTAAAAATGTCTGGGTTTTCTGTTTTTTCCAAAGAAGACCAGAAATCAAAAAAAACATTGGCATATGAAACGCATGAAAAAAATGCGGCAACATACCATTCCCACATCCGGTATGCCCCATAATCATGAAAACGATTCCTACTCCGCGCAAGAAATCTATATCCTTTTCCCTCTCTTCATTTTCAATTCTTTTGTTTTTTGTATTACATATCATAATCCTATTCCTTACCCATATCTTTTTGTCTGTCAGCAACCATTACGGATGACAGACAAAACAAAATTCCTGCTAAAGGACTGCTCAGTATATGGCCGCCTAAAAAAGAAAGAACAAACAAAATAATATAAAAAAAATTTACGAAACTCTTTCTTGATTGACTAACCACATTTCTTGCCGCCTTCCAAACATTTCTTACAATGGGGATACCAATTAGTACTAATGCAATAAGACCATAATAAAACCCAATATCAAATAAATCCATCTCTGCTCCCGGATAGCTAAGAGATGAATTTTCTTGTTGTAGAAAAGTATATGCGTTAGCATATCCAACGCCAAACAAAACAAATAAAATATCTCTTTTCCACACTTTGAAACTCAACTGAAATAATAAATCCCGTCCACTTAGTAAAAACGACCAAAAATCCATATGTTCACAAAAATATTTCCATCTATTTAATATCTCCATTCCTGCACCCGTAGTATAATGATAATAAATTACATAAATTCCTGATACAGCTACTCCAAGAAGAATCATCAGTTTTAGAAACTTTCCCTTTAAAAGTCCCTCATATGCCATCACATATAAGAAACATACACATATACCAATCAGTCCTGCTTTTGTCGCCTGAAATAGCAACACATATATGATAACCGCTGTAACAAATAAATTCTTATACTTCGAACCATCACGACTAGTAATTGTTTCATATAAAAAAACACCGCCTCCATATACAAGAATCGCAGTCAATGCATTCACTTCTGTAAAAAATCTCTTCCCACCTGCATAATCAATTCCTACTCCAGTTATGACAGAAATTAATGATGCTACTGCAATAACAATAACAAACTTTTTGGTCATATCATACATTTCTTCCCATGTAATTTGTGAAGTCCTATATGCTCCGCTAAGCAAAAAGTAAAACGTAAGAACATAAACATATCTCAAATCCTGTGTACAAGTCAAATAAAATGAAGCGCCATAATGCAACAAATATATAAGATTACGCACAATTACACACCCAATAACAGCAACCATAATAACCAGAAAATACCTATATCCTATAGCTAACATCATTAACATTATAAGAAGTAAAGATGTTCGAATAAACTGTCCTGGAGAAAATGTAAGTGATAGACCTAACTGAAATACAAGATTATTAAGTAAATCTATAAATGGCGAAATAATAACAATAAAATATATAAGATCCCTCCACGAAATTCTATTCGGTTTTATCCGCTTTAATATCATTTCACGCTCTCCTAAATTTTAAGTCAATTATTCACTAAACTTCCTTATTAACATTTTGAATTACTAACCGTTTCTTTCCATTAGATTCTCGCTGAAGTTCTTTGCACTTAATCACTTTAAAATCGATTTTGTTCACAGTATCTTCTTTTAGTAAATTTACTAATTTATTTTCATCATCTATGGAAAAATTAATATCAGGAATAATATGTAATTCTACTTTTCCTGTTTCTTTTTGTACAAATTGGAATTCTAGTACATGGTACAAGCTTACTAGCTTATACCTGATCGCAGTCGCATTTACCTTTTTCCCCTCATAATCAAAAAAGAAGTCCACAGTTCTTCCACTTACACATTTCAATATTTTATGATATCGTCCACAACTACATTCTGTATTAATATCCCATTGACCTAAGTCTCCCGTCCTATATCTTATTAATGGCATAGCCATATTAGTAAAACCAGTAGCAACAATTTCTCCTTCTCGATTATCTTCAATTACATTTCCATTTTCATCTATTATTTCAACATACCCATATGTTGGTTCTATATGATAATGTGTATATTTTTCACATTCTCCCGCTATAACAGCCCTCTCCGTATGTCCATAAAAAGTATATACACAAACATTTAATGTTTTTTCAATATAATTTCTGATAACATCACTAACTGTTTCACTTACCAACAATGCTGCCTTGAATTGATGGTTCAGTTTTCTCCTGCCTACATACTCGCACAATTGAAACAGCGCAGATGGATAACCATATATATATTCTGGCTTATATTTTTCAATCTGCCTACAATATATCTCACAATTTTTATCTGACATATTATGTATATCTACACATAACTCTCGCCTCATCGCATCCCATTGATATGGAACTCCCCTATCTATTGCTTGAAAATGAATATCTCGTAATACTAATCTACTGCTCCCCCATTCGTATCCCACTCTTTTCCACAAGTGTAAAACATTAGCCCATTCTCTTAAAGCAGTTGATTTGTCAAAATACAATGCTTTTGGTTTTCCCGTTGATCCTGATGTATGTTTTACAATTAAATCCTTTGGATTAATATTACGATTAACCAAATTCATTCCCTCCCGCTGCATAATGTCTTTATCTAAAAGAGGAAATTTAATTAAATCACATATACCTTGAATATCATCTGGTTTTATATTTAATTCCTGCATTATTCTTCTATAATATGGTATATTTTCGTAGCAGTTTCTTACAAGTTGTACAAATTTCACATCAACAAGATTATCAAACTCTTTTTTTGTATGATATTCTTCTTTTTCAAGCATATTCCAAGTATCTATAAAGGTTTTTCCAAATCTCTTATCAGCAGGAATTGCCCAAAAAAGCGGTGCTAACAAATTTAAAATCCAAACTGGTATTTTATGATATCCTTCCTTAAGGAAATGAATTATTTTTTCATAAACATTTAAATCTTTCAAACTCATGCGACCACCTTCTTTTGGATTTCCGATTAGCTAGTTACGAATCAAGCGCATAAAAGGGCGCTTCATCCAATACGGCATCTTGTCGTTTATTTTTTTTATTGTTGCTATCTTCATTTTGAATCTCCCAAATGGTTATTTTTGATACTATTCTCGTACCATAAGATTTTACTTTAACTGCTTTTATATTCTCCTGCATTCCATATCGTTTTGAAATCTTAGCTTCTCTCACATATATTTCAAATACATTTTTACTGTGAAATTCTATTTTGCAAGAACATACTCCCATAGAAATAAAAACAGCATTACATTCAATCTGTACTATTGCATCAGGTGAGAGCATAAATGTCAATGAATAATTGCATAAGGCAGACAATTTATCAACAATGTACAGTTCTCGATTTCTGTCAAATATAAAAGTTCTTTGGTGTATTATTGGTCGATATCCATTATGTTTGGCAGATATTACGATTTTATTTGATGTATTTTCAAAACCTACAAGATGACATTCCGCACGTCGCCCCCATAAAAATGCTCCCAGCATCTCAGATTGATTTTTTCCATCAACCGTAACTGTATTATGGTTTTCTGTCTTTCTAAAAGCATCTCTAATATCTAATCCACAATGATAATTATATGTTCCAGGATCGACAAATACCGGCTCTCCATCAAAATATAACTGAAAGCTTAACGCATCTGCATGTCCATGTGCAGCAATACTCCCAAAACCAAGTGCTGCGTGATCAATACCAATCAATATTCGTCTATCTTTACTACGAAGAAAAGAATATCCTCCTTTTTTTCGGCAACATACAAGTTTGGGAACATATTTCCTTTTTCTTTCTCTTAACCTTTCTGGTACTATCCAATACAGATTTTCGTGCCAATCCGAATCAGTATATTCTTTATCTAAAATACATCCCATTAGATTTAATATATATTGAAAATAATTGTCAATCGTTCCATTCAAATCAAGTATCTTTCCATCATCATCATCGCCAAACTTAATAGTAGTTTCAAAATCATCAGTAGCGTCTGCTACAAATTCTACCATATTTGAAAGATATACTTTCCATAATAGGGGAATCTCAATGTTATTCTTTACCATCAAAAGGCAAAGCAACCCATATGCTTCCATCACGAAGCCTTGATAATGCAACGACATTTCTTTATTTACACCATCCGAATAATTCTGTTTCTGAATTTCATCAGTAAGAATCCTCAATGCCTTATCAGACCATGGTGTATATTCGGTAAGAATCCCCACCAAAGCAACAGCATACATTTCTATTATTAAGTGATTATTGGCTGATGAAAATTTAGCATGATGCTTTGAAATATAGTCTGCCATAACAATAATTCCATTTTCTAAAGAATAGATAATTCTATCCTGAATCCCTGCTTTTTTAAGAAAAGCAAATGTATATATCCAAGAATTAATTCTAATTGCAAGTTCCATTGCACTTGTCCATTCAACACCATGAAGAAACAAATTATGCTCATTCCAATCATCAAAAAGATTCTTTAATTCTGTAAAATATTGCTTCTCTCTCGTACAATAATAGCTTTTTGCAAGTGCTGCAAACTGATAATGTCTGTTTAATTCCCAGTTTGTTCGAATATCCCCAATATCAACCTTTTGGTTAATACGAATTGTAGGAGAAAACGGTTCTTCAGGCCATATATTTAATGTCTGAAAACCAGCATTCCATTTATTTTTATACTTACAATAATCATACACACCAAAAAGATCAATCGCCTCAAACCTACTCCATTTTTTATTTTTCCAGTTAATTGAAATCTTATTAATATCAATATGTAACTCTGCTAATTCAGATGGTAATGGAATATCTGTGACCGGTTTTCTAAGAATGTAAAAAATATTTTTTTCTTTTCTTTGAAGTTGCCTTTCTTTTACTCTCCATAATATTTCCCTTAATTCCATTGCTTTTAATCTGTTTATTAGCCATTTGATGTTTTTCATAATCCTTAACTCTATACATTGTTGTATTTGATCACTTTTGCCGGTACTCCAACTGCAATAGCATTTGCTGGTATATCACACAACACAACAGCATTTGCTCCGATTACCGCATTATCACCAATGTGAATATTTCCCAGAACAACTGCTCCTGTACCAACTGTCACCTGATTACCGAGAACAGGCAATCCACCTTTCGGTCCTCCGCCACCACCCAGAGTCACATTCTGAGATATATGACAATTTTTCCCAATAATACATTTTTTATGAATGACTACACCAATACCTTGGTATCCTATAATGGTTCCTTCACCTATATCTGCCTGATAAGGTATTACCCCCCCCCACAAAATTCTAATTGCCCCTTTAATGAGCATTGGAATTACTGGAACATGAGCGATATATAACTTTCTTGAAATTTTATACCATTTATACACATCCATATTTTTTACCTTCCTAGCTAATTATTTTTACCCGTTTGCAATTTCAAAACCTATGATTTAAAACATATTATTCGTCAAATGTGGTACACTCCCGAAAAATTACATATGTTATGGCAATCAAGCACAATTTTACCTGCAATCTTGTTCATATTCTCTAAAATCTCACTATGTTTGACCATGATGACAATCATATCTACATTATCAAGGAACTTATCAAAATCGTGATACTGATTCGGGACAACATCATGAATTATAAATGGATCGTAAACCTTAAGCGGTACAGCTAAATGTCTCTCCTGACATTCCAAAAGCTGTAAAGTCGGAGACTCACGCATATCATCAACATTTTCCTTATATGTAAGACCGTAAAGTCCAATGCGGCTTGCGTCGGTCATGCCTTTTTCTTTCATAATTTCATAAATGCGATTGAGGACAAATTCCGGCATACCGTCGTTCGTTTTCATAGATTCATCGATAACCTTTGCAAGGCTCGGATAGTCGCCGACTAGGAACCATGGGTCAACACTAATACAGTGTCCTCCAACACCAGGACCGGGTTGCAAAATATTTACGCGAGGGTGCATGTTGCAGATTTTGATAATCTCATAAACATCCATATTATCATGCCGACAAATTTTAGCGAGTTCATTAGCGAAAGCAATATTGACCGCTCTAAATGTATTCTCAACAACCTTTGTCATCTCGGCTGTACGGATGTCTGTGACAACAATCTCTCCTTGACAGAAAGAGGCATATAGCGATTTTACCTTTTCACCAATTTCTCGTTCGTCTGCACCGATTGTACGATTGTTGTTCAGAAGCTCATAGACCATATTCCCTGGGATAATACGCTCAGGAGCATGTACAAGATGAATATCCTTACCAATCACAAGACCCTTTGCCTCAATCGCAGGCCGGACATATTTATCAATAGTTCCTGGAGAAACTGTGGATTCAATAACAATCGTTGCGCCTTTGGGGCAAACAGTAAGCACATCTCCAACTGCCGCTACGACAAAACAAGCATCAACTTTCTTACTGAATTTATCATAGGGTGTGGGAACAGACACAATATAAATATCAGTAACCTGATATTCTGTTGTGAATTTAATTCCACTCTTGACAGCCTTATTAAAAAGTTTGTCAAGTCCATTTTCTTTGAATGTGGTTTTCCCAGCATTAAGAGTCTTCACTAGCTTTTGATTGCAATCCGTACCGACAACTTCCACGCCATGGGCGGCCAACATCAAAGCTGTAGGAAGTCCTATATATCCGAGACCGATTACGTTAATCATAATTATCTCTCCTTACAGTTAATTTCTAATTTATATTTCAATTGATTTTAATTGTTTTCTTCATCTCACAGAGTTTTACCCATTTCAACATTTTTCATCCGTTTGACTTTATAAGTATAGAGAACAAATTTCCAATTGCCGATAATATATCGATTCCATAAGCGGCGTGGTTCTTGTACAAATCGGTAAAACCATTCCAAACCATGATTCTGCATCCACTCTGGTGCCCTTGTTGTCACACCGGCTACTACATCAAAGCTCCCTCCTACACCCATAACAAAAGGAATATGAAGGTCCTTTAAATATTTATTAATCCAGTATTCTTTTTTAGGACTGGAAAATGCGACAAACATCATATCTGCACCGGATACAGCCATATCTTCAACAATCTGTGCCTCATCCTCTTCATTAAAATAACCATTCCTTACACCGACGATTTTAAGCGCCGGATATTGTTTTAAAAAAATATTTTTTACTTTTTGAACTACTTCTTCTTTAGCACCAAATAGGTATATTTTATAGCCCTTTTCTGCAGCAACTTTTACAAGATTTAAAAACAAATCAATACCAGCCACGCGTTCTTTCAAAGGTACTCCTAATTTTTTTGCCGCCCATAAAATAGAAGCTCCATCCGCATTAATCAGCGGACATGCATTTACTATTTCCTTCAATTCTTTATCTTCATTCATTAGGTTTACCTTAAGCGCATTAATAACTACATGTTGTATTGGTTTCCTATCTTTTATAATCTTTTCAACCTCTGTAATTGTTTCTTCCATGGAAATGGCATTTACATAAGTATTCAGAATTGGATATCTCTTATTCTGCATAATTACCACCTTTGTGAATTATTCTTTAACTGACCATGGATTATACTTACCAGTCTCCAAAATATCAGCTATCCGCTTACAAGCATTCCCATCACCATAAGGATTGCATGCATGGCTCATCGCCTCGTACTCCTTAGCATTCTCCAAAAGTTCTTTGAAGTTTCGGTATATATTTTCCTCATCCGTTCCAACTAGTCTAAGCGTTCCTGCATCCACGCCTTCCGGCCGTTCAGTCGTATCCCTCATCACAAGAACCGGTACGCCATATGACGGACATTCCTCTTGAATCCCTCCAGAATCCGTTAGACAGAGATAAGCTCTTGCCTCAAAATTATGACAGTCAAAAACTTCTATTGGTTCTATGATATGAATCTGTTTACATCCTCCAAGTTCTTCTTCGGCTGCTTTCCGAACTATGGGGTTCATATGAATTGGATAAACTGCTTTACACTCCGAATGCTCATCGAGAACTCGTCGTATAGCTCTGAACATATGATGCATTGGCTCTCCCAGATTTTCTCTGCGGTGGGCTGTGATAAAAATCAATTTACAATCTCCGACCCATTCAAGCTCAGGATGCGTATAATCACTTCGTACCGTATGTTGCATTGCGTCAATAACTGTATTGCCTGTGATATAAATTGTCTTTGGATCTTTTCCTTCCTTAATTAAATGTTCAGCAGCAAACTTAGTTGGTGCAAAGTTATACTTAGATACAATGCCAACAGCCTGACGGTTAAACTCTTCTGGATATGGACTGTAAATATTATATGTACGAAGACCTGCTTCAACATGACCCACAGGAATTTGCAGATAAAAACATGCAAGAGCGGTAGCAAAAGCAGTTGATGTATCTCCATGGACAAGAACAACATTTGGTATTTCTTTTTCCAGTACCTTTTTGATAGTATTTAATATATTGCTTGTTATATCAAAAAGCGTCTGCTGATCCTTCATAATATTTAAATCATAATCAGGAACGACTCTGAAGGTTTCCAAAACTTGATCGAGCATTTGCCTATGCTGAGCGGTCACACAAACAACTGTCTGAATACCTTTTCTTGTCTTAAGCTCATTCACAAGAGGGCAAATTTTAATTGCTTCCGGTCTTGTTCCGAAAACCAACATCACTTTTTTCATCAGTTGTCCATCCTTCCCTCTATCTTTATCTGCAAAGTTATCAGTTTTTGATTTCTTAATAATAACGGTATTTTATTGTTTACCTTTATCCCTCAACACCTGACACTCTGCCCTTTCTTATCCTGCAAACAAAAAATCCCCGCCCCAAGGCATAGCTTCGCCATTCCAACATGGCACTCCACCTTGAATCGGGTAATTCCTTCTATCCATTCCTCCATAAAACGCGCTTAGCGACGATTTTACTTTGCAACTTCTTGTCCTATTTAGCCGCCGGAGTTTGCCGGTTACGACTTTTCCACAATCTCTACGCCGACCAGCACCCGTCTGTGCTCCCCATGCAGGGAAAGTTCAATCTCCGCCATCCGTTTATGGCGGTTCATCTTGCGGATACGGTCTTCTTTTTTCTGTAGTGGCCCCTGTTTAATCTGAAAACAGCCGTCCACGATATCGCCTTTTGACATCTGCACCATGCCGTTTTCATCAAACATGCTGCTCAAAAAAGCCTGTTCCTCCGGGTAGAGGGCAGATACATGGTTTTCTTCCGCAAGCGAGCCGGATATCTTTCTCTCTGTATCCTGTCCGTTGGTGGTATCCAAGAAAAAACAGCCTGGAATCAGAACCTTTCTCTCCTCACGCCATACGCCCTGATATTTCTTCTGGCATACATACTGAGGCACAAATACCCTGCGTCCACTTCCTTTAGGAAATGTCTGTCGGTATTTTTCACTGCTTATTAACTCTGTTCCCGCTGTAACCTGAATCACATACCACATAGAACCTCCTCGCAGTATCCGCTTTCAACCAATCCTGCAAAATGGCATATTATCTGCATAGGATTTAACAACATAATTAATATTA
>CANQMR010000015.1 GCA_947625015.1 uncultured Lachnospiraceae bacterium
TATTCAAAAATTTTGCAGATTGGTACGTTTAGGAAGATATACTCAATTTTTTTACAGTTTGCGGAAACTCAAGAAAATTTGAAATTTGTCTTTTATTTTTTATCGTATGTTGCCGGGCGGAACAAAAAAATCATACAGGAGAGAAAACTTATCGGAGAAAAAGTGTAAAAAATATGTGGTTTAATCAAAGAAAAAATGTATATAAATGATGAAATAACCGAAGAAAAAGTGTTGATAATAAGAATAAGTTTGTTATAATAAATGTAAGGAGGTGTTGCTATGGAACGCTTTGCAATGCAGCAGCTTGTCTGTTGGAAGGATAAGGAAAAACGCAAACCCATGATTGTAAAGGGAGCCAAACAGGTGGGGAAAACCTGGCTGATGAAAGAATTTGGAAAACGATATTTTAAAAAAACCGCCTATGTTTCATTTTCTAACAACCAGCGGATGAAGCAGATATTTGAAGAGGACTATGACATCCGCCGGATTGTAATGAATATTAATATAGAAACCGGATTAGAGGTAACGCCGGAGGATACATTAATTATTTTTGATGAAATTCAGGAGGCGCCAAAAGCTCTTGAGGCGCTGAAATATTTTTGCGAAGATGCGCCGGAATATGCTGTGATAGCGGCAGGTTCTTTATTGGGGGTTGCAATTCATGAAGGAGTCTCTTATCCTGTGGGGAAGGTGGAGACTATGGAATTACACCCCATGAATTTCAGGGAGTTTTTAAAGGCTATGGGAGAGGAAACATTGGAGCGGCTGATAGCGCAGAAAGACTATCTGCTAATCAGGGATTGTCGTGACCGGTACAGTTTTTGGCTTAAGAATTATTATTATGTTGGTGGTATGCCGGAGATTGTTGAATTTTTCAGCGCGCATAAAGATTATGCGGAAGTCCGCAATCTGCAAAACGGCATTTTGGAACAGTATGAGAATGATTTTGGCAAGCATGCCGATAAAAGCAGTCTGGCAAGGATTCGGCTGGTATGGAATTCGATTCCTATGCAATTATCTAAGGAAAACAAGAAATTCTTTTTTGGACAGATTAAAAAGGGCGCCAGAATGAAGGAGTTTGAACTTGCCATAGAATGGCTGTTGGATTGCGGCCTGATTAAGAAGGTATATCGGGTAAACAAGCCCGGAGTGCCGTTGAAAGCGTACATTGATTTTTCTGCTTTTAAATTATATTTGTTAGATGTGGGACTTCTTGGCGCTTTAAGTGAACTGGATGCGGGGGCTATATTGGAAGGAAATGCAATATTCACTGAATTTAAGGGAGCTTTGACGGAACAGTATGTGTTGCAGCAGTTAGTGTCTGACACGAGTTATATACCGTATTATTACGCAGGGGAAAAATCCACCTATGAGGTAGATTTTCTGTTGCAGAAAGGAAAAAATGTGATTCCTGTGGAGGTAAAGGCGGAGAAGAATCTCAGAGCGAAAAGCTTAAAAGTATATTGCCAGAAATACAGTCCGGAATATGCCGTAAGGGTATCGATGTCTGATTACCAGAAGGAAGAATGGGTTGTGAATCTGCCGTTGTATGCTGTGCGGAATATATAGAAAATAAGAAAAAGTTGTCAAGGAATGGTTGACACAAACGTTCTCCCTTTGGGGTTTTCTATTTCTTCAATAGTGTGGTATAATAACGAGGAAAGTGCCTGCTGTGCTTGCACAAGCAGGCATTTGACGAGTATCCCCATCGAGACGATAGTCGAGATGGTATATACATATAAAATATAATGCGACAGGAGGAAAGATTATGGCGGACCGAATCAGACAATATATGAAGTACATAGACCAGCTATTGGAATCGGAGGAAGAAATGGACTGGGAGGAGGAGATGAAAAAGCATTTGGTACAGATTGCATTTTTTGCACATGAGAGAATGATTCACCTGATTGTGACAGTGACATTTGCTATCCTGACAGTGCTGATTATTTTATACACCTTTGACCATTTTTCCATTCCCATGGCACTGTTGATTATTCTGTTTATGGGACTGATGATTCCCTATATCAGACACTATTTCCTGTTGGAAAACAGTGTGCAGGACATGTACGAGCAGTATGACAAAATGCAGGCAAAAGCGGGAAAGGCTTCTTTTGTCCGCGTGGGCAAATACAAGAGATAGGCGGCAGGAAGGAGAAGATTGTGCGGGGTAAGAATGATAAATGTGTGTGGGTGTTGTGTATATTGTGCTTTGGCCTGTTGTTCGCAAGACCGGCTGCTGCGGCTTCCTATTCGGATACCGAAGCAGGGGGAACGGCAAAGGCGGGAGATGTTTTGCAGGACGGGGATTTTCAGATCAGTGTGGAGGCAGGCATTGACGGTTTTCTCGCCTATGAATATCCCAGTATGATACGGGTGACGGTGTTAGGGAAAAAGGATTTTGCAGGGACGCTGCGCCTGATACCGGATAATATGAGCGGCGGAAAGACAGTAGCCTATGGGGAGGATATCGCCCTGGCCGCCGGGGAAGAAAAGACATTTACCCTGTATACGGGAGGGTTTTCGGCAGGCGATAAGATTACCATAACACTGTTGAATAAAAAGGGAAAAAAGGTCTTTGAAAAGGAGAAAAGTTTAAATATCAGTTCTACGGACGCCCATGTGATGACCGGCGTGATGAGCGATGATTATAACGGGTTTCAGTACCTTGCCGGAATGTCTTTGGAGTTTGCCGGAAACACGATGTGGGATACGGATCTTTTAGAGCTTGAGCCAGAGACTTTTCCGGAGCAGAGCAGCGCGCTATCTATTTTTAATTATGTGATTATTGACAATATAGATACCGGCAGATTATCTGATGCGCAGTACGCAGCCCTCAAGGACTGGGTAAACAACGGGGGAGTCCTGATACTGGCTTTAGGCGGCAACTATCAGAATGTGCTGAACCGGTTTGATGATGATTTTATAAGCGGCACCATTGGCAGCCTTTCCAAAAAAAATTTATCGTGGAATATCGGTTTTCAGGGGATAAATATTCAGCCGGGTAATCAATTGACTGAAGAGACGCAGGAAAAGACGGAAGAACCGGATATTGCCTTAGCCGGGGTGGCTTGTGTGGAATTTGACGTTGATTCCGGCAGGGAGCTTACCGGTTTTTCCAATGACCAAACGGCTTTTTACCGGGATATGGGACTTGGAAGGGTAATCGTGCTGTCTTATTCTCTCAGCATGGAACCCTTTGCCAGCTATGAGAACAGGGATCTGATAACGGCCAAGTTGATGACTGCGGACCTGCCGCAGTCCATAAGAAACCGGCTGGGCAGCGGGGTTACTGCCTTACAGGGAATGTCTGAAGGCTTTGAGCTTGCCCCTCTCGCAGACCGGAGCAGAAAACCCAGCGCGGTTTTGTACGCCCTTATCCTGTTGGCGTATGTGTTACTGGTGGGGCCGGTGCTTTATCTGGTTTTGAAAAAGCTGAAAAAACAGGAAAAGCTATGGGTTGCAATCCCTGCGGTGACGCTGGCCTTTACCCTGATTATCTTTCTGTCGGGATTTTTGTTCCGGGTAAACAAACCGTTGGTGAATACGTTTTCCCTAGTTATGCCGGACGGCGGCAGCGTGACGGAAAAACTCTTTGTCAATGTTACCTGTCCTAAGGCGAAGGAGTATGTAATCCGGATGAAACCGGAATACGGCGGCCTGCAATGGGCTTCTTCGGGATATGATTTTAGACTCTTTGACTTAAATACTAAGGAGACGGACTTTGATTATCTGGTGAAAAAAGGGGCTGAAGGAACGGAGCTTGCGATTAACAATTCCGCTACCTTTGAAGAAAGCGAAATTTCCCTGCAAAGGACGGACCAAAGCGGCATAGGACAGATAGACGCCGACCTCAAATGCTACACTGCTGGTTTTGAGGGAAGCATTACCAACAATACCCAATACGACTTGACCAATGTGGTAATCAATTTTGAAAAGTATATCTATCAGGCGGGCGATTTGGACAGGGGGGAGACAGTGCAGATTGACCCGAACAAACTGCTGGTGTCCGTAGGGTATGGAACCTTTCAGGATTTGCTGAATAAGCAGACTTATGTAAGCCGGGAGACGCGCAGGCAATACCGGATGAATATTGCCATGGAAAGTGCCTTTGTCAATGTGAATAATTTAGGACAGGGCTGTATCTGGGGGCAGCTTCGGGGGTATCAGCCGGATTTTATCGGCAGGACTTCTGTAAAGCAGTATTCCCTTGGTATGCTGTACCAGACCTTTGATGCGACTTATGAGGATGCGGCGGCGGACTTCTGTCCGGATATCAGCCAACTGGCCCTTATTTCCGACGGGGAAATTGATGAGAACGGATACTTTTATAACAATACGCCGGTGACTGTTGCCTACTCATTTGAGGGGCATCCGGATATCACTACTTTGGAAAATACATGCTTTGATGAATACGATACTTCACAGCACCGGAACTATGCGCAGGTATATGCGATGAATCCCGAAACGAATCAGTTTGAGCGGATTTTTGAGGACAGCGGGATATTGAACGGAAAGGATTTTTCAAAATATATGCAGGAGGGCGTCATTGTCTTACAGTATGTGCCGTCCACAGCCGATTACTATGATAACTATATACCTCGGATTAGCGCAAGGGGGGATGAGTAAATGCTGGAAATACAGGGTTTGACTAAAAAATATGGCAAATTCCTTGCCTTGGACAATCTGAACCTTCATGTTGACCGGGGGGAGATTTTTGGCTTCGTGGGCCCGAACGGCGCCGGAAAGACTACTACCATGCGGATTATCTGCGGTCTGCTCCGGGCTACGGGGGGAACCGTCCTTGTAGATGGGGTAAACGCCATAGCCAATCCGCAGGAGATAAAGCGGAAGGTGGGGTATGTGCCGGATTTCTTCGGCGTGTATGACAACTTAAAGGTTATGGAGTACATGGAGTTTTACGGCGATATGTACGGTATGGATAAAGAAGATGTGGACGAGGTGGCGGTGGGGCTTTTGGAGCTGGTCAATCTGGCGGATAAAAAGGAAACTTTTGTGGATACGCTTTCCCGGGGAATGAAGCAGCGTCTCTGTGTGGCGAGGGCGTTAATCCATAATCCGGATTTGCTGATTCTTGACGAGCCAAATTCCGGTCTGGACCCGCGAGCCCGGTTTGAGATGAAAGAAGTGCTGAAGAATTTAGGCTCCATGGGAAAGACCATTATGATTAGCTCCCACATTTTGCCGGAGCTGGCTGAAATGTGCACCAGCATCGGGATTATGGAACGGGGCAGATTGATGTTAAGCGGCAGGGTAGAGGATATCATGCACCAGACAAGGATATCCCGGCCCATTCATATGCGGGCCTACGCTCCGGATTTTGCAGATGCAAGGGAGAGCAGGGATTATATTGTCACTCTGCTTATGGAGCAGCCGGAGATAAGCCGGGTAAACTTTACCGAGGATGAAATTCTGCTGTCCTTTACCGGGGAGGAAGAGGATGCGGCAAGGCTCCTTAAGTATCTGATATCCAAAAATGTGTTGGTCAGCAATTTTTACAGGGAGAAAGAGAATTTAGAATCCCTGTTCTTAGAGATAACGGGGAGGGCGAGGGCATGAAAAAGAAAAGGCGCATGAATCCGGTATTGAAAAAGGAACTGGTGGTTAATTCCAGAAGCATAAAGATGTCTTTGGCGATTATGGGAGTCAATGCCTTTCTGGCCCTGATTGCATTGGTGGCTATCTTAGAGGCGGGAGCGGGCTCTTCTAACTATGAATATTCGGCGCTGGTATCTCTGTTTCCCATTATCGGCTGTCTGGAATGCGGCATGTTAAGCCTGATTGTTCCGGTCATTACCTCCGGCTCCATTTCCGGTGAACGGGAGAAACAGACATTAGATATTATGTTAACCACGCCGATGTCGCCCTTTTCCATTGCAGCGGGAAAACTTTGGTCGGCTATGGTGATCGTGATGATGTATATGCTTACCAGTATTCCCATTTTATCCATTGCTTTTGTGTTGGGGGGCATGAGCTGGTGGGCTCTTTTAGGGCTTTTGGGTATGCTGTTGTATTTGGGGATTTATGTGGGAAGTATCGGTATATTCTGTTCCAGCGTGGTAAAGCGTTCTATCAGTGCGACTGTGCTGACAATCATTATCGGCGTGGCAATCCTTATGCTGACCTCGATTCTCTTTGCTGTGGGAATGGGGGTATTGTCCTATCTGACCACGGTGGTCAACAGCCAGCAGGCTGCCGGCAATCCGCAGGTTTTTCATCCGGGACTTGTGCCGGCAATTATGATGTTCAATCCCTACTCCCCGTTTTTTGATTTTATGCTGCGCTCCATGACTAACTACAGCATATGTGAAATGGTGAAAGATGCAGGAAATATCAGTCCCCTGCTGGAGATTTTTTATAATCTGTGGATTCCCATATCGATAGGGCTAAATCTTCTCATCGCGCTGGGATTTTTGAAGCTGGCAGGCAAGAATATAACGGTCAGCCGGAAAATCAAAAGAAAGTAAGGAGGGAGCCGTTTGGACGAGCAGATTCGGAAATTTGTATATCGTATCAGGGGAAGGCTGCGGGAGCAGCAGGTTGTGTCTAATCTCGTGAACTGGTCGGTCTGCGGTTTGCTGGCGGCTGACGTCATTTCGCTGGCCTCCTTAGCGGTTCCCTTTTATTATGCCGCACTGGCCGCAGCGGCTATTGTGGCGCTGCTTTTTGCGGCAGGGGCAGTAATCGGCATTTGCAAGACGCCAGATCCCATGCAGGCGGCGTTACAGGCGGATGCAAAAGGATATAAGGAAAAAATATCTACGGCCTATTTTCTGATTGGCAGGGAGGACGCCTTTAGCCGGTTACAGAAAAAGGACGCCTTACAGGTGATGGAGGGCTTTGCCGTCAGAAAGGAATTTCCGGTGAGGCTGCCGGGAAAAAGATTGGCGTTGCTGGCGGTTTTGGCGCTTGTCTTTGCCCTTACCATACAGGTGGATACGCCCGCAAGAAATGAGGCAAGGACGAAACACCGGGTAGGGCAAGAGGTGAAGGAGGATATTGCCCGACTGGAAAAGGTGGAAAAACAGCTAGAGGAGCACAAGGACATTTCCCCAAAAGAGACGGAAATGTTAAAGGAACAGTTAAAACAGGCCGGGGAGGAGATAAAAGAGGCGGATACCTTAGCGGAGTTAAAAAAGGCGGAGGAGCGGATTGCAAAGAAGTTAGAAATGGCCGCAGGGCGCATGGAAAATGAGACATTAAGCGAAATTGCAGAGCAGGGGGCAAAAGAGGCAGAGGATGCGGCTTCGGGCAGGGAAGAGGAACTGGCAAAAGCGGCAAAGGAAGCCATGGAGCAGGCAGAAAACGGCAGTAAAAAGGATAAGGAAAAGGCATGTGAAAGTCTGGAGGCTCTAGCCGACCAGACGGAGAATGAGGCGTTAGAGGACGCAGCGGCGTCCTATCGGGATTCCGGTTATGCGCAGAATGAGTATAAAAATGCACAGAAAAAGCTGGAGGACGCCCTGAATGGTGATGGCGTTCAGCCGGGGGATAAGCAGGAATATGCCCAGAGCGGCAATGAGCAGCAGCAAGGGGGACAGAACCCGTCAGGCAACGCTGGTGAAGGAAACGGGGGACCAAACGGACAAGGAGATTCCGGCAACGACAAAGGCGGACAGGGGCAGTCCACAGGCAGCGGCTGGAACAAGGGCAGCAAGGAAGGCGGAGAAGGGCCGGGCAGGACAGATGAGAGCATAACCGTTCCCGAAGGGGAGGTCGGCAGCGACGATAACCTTACCGGAAAGGCTAACAGCAGCGGGAACAGGGAAACCGGCAAAACCAACCAGTCAAGCGCATGGTCCGGCAGCAAGGTCAATTATGGGAAAGTGTCCGGCGCTTACAAGGAGAAGGCGTATAAGAAGGTAGAGGGTTCGAATTATCCGGTAAAGCTAAAGGACAGGATTAAGAATTATTTTGACGGTCTCAATTAAGCCGTCTCTAACGGAGGAAACCATATGATAGAGGAAAAGACATTGCAGGAAATGATAGGGAAAATAAAGGCCTGTGAGGCAGAGATTGGAAGGGGGATTATCGGACAAAGGGGAATTATCCGCCAGCTTATGCTGGCTGTTCTTGCCGACGGCAATGTGCTGTTAGAGGGCGTTCCGGGACTTGGAAAGACGGAAATGGTGAAGGCGGTGTCCAAGGTGTTTACCATGACCTTTTCCCGAATCCAGTTTACTCCGGACCTGATGCCGGCGGATGTGACCGGAACCAATCTGATTATCAAGGAGGAAGGCAGCAATGTCTTCCAGTTTGAAAAAGGTCCTGTGTTTGCCAATCTGGTGTTGGCAGATGAGATTAACCGGGCCACGCCGAAAACCCAGTCCGCTCTCTTAGAGGCCATGCAGGAACAGACGGTGACGGTGGGAAAGACTACCTATCCCCTTCCCCAGCCCTTTATGGTCTTAGCAACCCAGAATCCCATAGAAAACGAGGGAACCTATCCTCTGCCGGAAGCCCAGCTTGACCGTTTTCTCTTTAAACTTTTAGTCGGCTTTCCCACAAAGGAGGAATTGAGGACGATTATGGATATTACCGTAACCAATGAAAATGTGGAATTGCAACCGGTAATAGATGCGAATGATATTATCATGATGCGGAAGGCGGTGCGGGATATGCCTGTGTCGGATGCCGTAATGGATTACGCCCTGACTTTGGTTATGGCAACCCACCCGGAGTTTAAGGCAAGTCCGGAGACGGCCAAAAAATATGTAGCCTGCGGCGCAAGTCCCAGAGCAGCCCAGGCGATAATAAAGACGGCAAAAGCTATGGCGCTGATGGAGGGAAGGTATAATGTGGCGTTTGACGACATTGCCTTCGTGGCATACCCGGCTCTGCGGCACCGTCTAATCCTTAACTTTGAGGCAATATCCGCAGGCTTTGGCCCGGACTATGTAATCCATGAGATTTTAGAGGCGGTAAAACCGGTATGACAGATGTATTTGACGGGGAATTTTTTGAAAAACTGAACACCCTGAAAATGAGCCTTGACATGCGGCTTTCCCAGGGCTTAAGCGGGGCAAGGAAGTCCAGCGCGAAGGGAGTTTCCGTTGAGTTTTCCGACTTTCGGGAATATGTCTTAGGCGACGATATCCGGCGGATTGACTGGAACGCCTATGGGCGCAGCGATAAGCTGTATATCAAACAGTTTATGGAGGAAAAGGAAGGCATATTCCAGATATTTGTGGATACCAGCCGCTCCATGTCCTTTGGGGAAATTCCCAAGGCAAAGATGGCCTTACAGACCGCCGGGGCGTTATCCTATATCATTTTAAATAATCTGGACAGGGTATACATCAATGAAATGAAGGAAAATTCACTAACCAGAGGGAAAGGGGTTACGGGAGCAGCCGCATTTCCCTATGTGCTTGAGGAGCTAAGGCGCATGGAATTTGACGGGGGGACGGACCTTAACCACACCATACTGTCCCGGCCTGTACAGCCCGGAGGCGTCTCCTTTATCATCAGCGATTTTTTGGACGGCGGCAGAGTGGAGGAGGCGGTCCGGTATCTGGCCTTCCGAAAACAGGCGGTTGTCCTGGTTCAGATTTTGTCTAAAGAGGAAATGGAAATCGGTTATGAAGGAACCTTAAATATGCGGGATATGGAGACCGGGGAGCGGGTAAAAATTACCATGTCAAATGCCGTAGTGAAAAGCTATCAAGAACGGCTTGCCAATATGCAGGCGTCCCTTAAAAGCCTTGCGAAAAAATACGGGGCGGGCTATATTTTTATGCGCTCCGACGAATCCCTGATAAACGCCATGCTGCATGGATTTTACGGCATTTTACAGGGTAAATAGAAAAATCAGCAAATATATGGAGGAAGGAAATATGATGCTGCAGGAAATAAGCCCCAGCTTTTTTCATATTGAATATATGGAAATTGAGGCAGAGGAAAGGGATTTGCTGCTTAGTTACCGAAGGGGAGCTTTATTGGTTCATAAGACGGAAAATGGAGAGATAACCCTTCCTACTGTGGGGGAAGCAGAAAGAAACGGAATGCTGCTGGCAGGAAAGATATGCACCTATCTTTTTTCTGTGGATCAGGTACGGTTTTTCTGTGTAATAGGGCAAATCATTGACGAGTTTTCCACATATCGGTATGAACACATCAAATGCCTGCGCAATGCGCAGCCCGCTTGGGCTGCCTTTGCAGCGGCGACGGGTTATCATCTCTGGTGGTGGTATCAGAAGAACCGGTTTTGCGGAGTCTGCGGAAAAGCAATGGTCCACAGCAGGAAAGAACGAGCCATGTGTTGTTCGGACTGTGGGAATATAGCCTATCCCATGATTGCCCCCAGTGTGATTGTGGCGGTTCTTGACAGGAACCGGATTTTGCTTACCCGGTATCAGCCCTCCCATAATTCCTACAGTCACTATGCGTTGGTCGCCGGCTATGTGGAGGCCGGAGAAACCCCGGAGGATACGGTGCGCCGCGAGGTTATGGAGGAGGTGGGCCTGAGAGTGAAAAATATCCGTTACTATAAAAGCCAGCCCTGGGGATTTACCGGAGCTCTGCTTTTGGGTTATTTCTGCGAAGCTGACGGCTCTACCGGCATATCTTTAGACGAAGAGGAACTGTCCGAGGCTGCCTGGGTGGAACGAAGCGCCATGCCGGACCGTTCCGCTGACACAAGCCTTACCAGCGAAATGATGGAGCAGTTCCGTCTGGGCTGCATATGAGCAGGCTTACCGGTTTGTGTTTCACATTTATTGGAAAGGAGCCCTTATGACTGTACAAAATGTATGGCCTCTGGCGTTTCTGATTCTTGTTCCGCTTATTATCCTTTTGTATCTGTTAAAGCAGAAGGTGCGGGATGAAGAAATCTCCTCCACCATGCTCTGGCGGGAGGTTTACAAGAATCTGGAGGCCAGAACCCCTTTTGAAAAATTCAAACATAATATTCTGCTGTATCTACAGCTTTTGTTAATACTGCTCCTGATTTTTGCCCTGATGGCTCCGGTTTTGAAAAGAGGCGGTGCCCGTCAGGAAAATGTAGCGCTGGTTATGGATAACAGCGCGAGTATGCAGTATCTCTATGACGACAGGGAAACCCGGTTTGAGCGGGGCGTCGAGCTTGCAAAGCGGGAGATAGACGGGCTTGGCGAGGACGCGAATGTAATTTTGATTGTCTGCGGGGAAAAGGCGCAGGTCGCCTATCAGGGAAAGGACAAGACTACCCTGAAAAAACGGCTTGCTGAGATTGCGCCCTCCCTGGAGGCAGGTACCCTCGATACTGCCGCCAGTTTAGTAAATTCCATGACTGCCGGGTGGGACGGCGGCCGGGTGGTCTGCTATACGGACACCGCTTTTGACAGCGTCAGTTGGACAGAACATAACAGGGATATAGCGCTGGTGGTGGAAGATTTGTATTCGGAGGGAGAAAACTGCTCCGTAGATTATGTAAACTATACTTTGACAGAGCAGGGAGTGGAGGCACTCTGCAATGTGACCAATTACAGCGGGGAAGAGGTAACGCAGGATATAAGCCTGTATGCAAATTCGGACCTTCAGGATGTAAAGAGCATAACCCTGCCGCCGGGGGAGAGCCAGACGGTGTATTTTCCCGTCTTAGAGGCAGCGGCTGACGGAAGCGTGACGCTGACGGCTGAACTCAGCAAAAAAGACAGTCTGACAGGGGATAACCGACAGAGTATTGTGGTTGCGGATACTGCCGGAAAAAAGGCGCTGCTGCTGTCGGAGGGGAATGTATTTTTGGAAAAGGCCCTTTCTGCCGGTGACGCCATGACCGTATATAAGTCTGATGATGCGGGAGTGTTAAATCAGCAGGAGGAAACCTTTGACCTTTATGTGTTTGACGGGATATCCCTGCCGGAGGATTTTGATGTGGTGCAGCTTCCCGAAAATGCGGCTCTTTTGTTTTTTAACTGCGGCGAAGATTTTTACGACAGCGGCTATATCAGAAAAGCGGGCAGCGTAACGGACCGGGTTCTCTATTTTGACGAGACGCCGGTTACGGAATATGTAACCGGATATTCCTTCGGCATTGCCGCCGCCCATACATATGAACTGCCGGAGTGGGGAAATCCCTTTATTAAAACGGATACGGATGAAGTGGTTGGATACTACGGGGAAAAAGACGGACGGAAAATCGGCGTAATCGGCTTTGATATTCACGATACGGATTTAGCCTTACAGGCTGAATTTCCCATTGTCATATCCCAGCTTGCGGATAGCCTTTCCGGCAGCGGGCAGGAAGGGGAGCAGATTCAGAATTTCCCGTCTGCGTCGGAATCTGATGTAACCCCTGTGGAGGCGGCAGAAGTGGAAGGCAGCCTGAAAGGGCTGAAGGGCGGCGGCAGGGCAATCCGCAATCTGCTGCTTATGCTGGTAATCCTTCTTTTGCTCGTGGAGTGGCTGGTCTATATCCGGCAGGCGTATTCTTCAAAGAAAAAACAGTTTCTTGCCGTCAGGATTTTGGTACTGCTTGCCGTCATTTTAGCCATGGCGGGGATTTCTGTTTCCAAAAAGCAGAACCGGACGGAGACTATTTTTCTGGTAGATGTATCCGACAGCATGAAGGACCATTTTGAGGATTTGGAACAATATCTGCAACAGACAATTTCCGATATGCCGGAGAAAAATTATGCGGGGATTGTAGCCTTTGGCAAAGATACGGCTGTGGAGCAGTTCTTGACAGATGAAAAGATATTTTCCGGTTTTACCGCAAAGACCGTAACGACAGCCACTAATATTGAGCAGGCGGCGGTTTCGGCTGCGTCCATGTTTGATGAAGGGGCGGCCAAGCGGCTGGTTTTAATTACGGACGGGGCAGAAAATGAGGGAAATATGAGCCTGGGCGCGGCTGTTTTAAAGAACAGTGATGTGGAGCTTTTGTCGATTCCTTTAGAGGACAGTATCAGCAGTCATAACGAGGTGTACATTGACGGGCTTAAGGTTCCCAGAGTAATCCATGCGGGAGACCACTACAATGTGGAGGTATCTGTCAGCTCGAATGTGGAGACCGATGGCGCCCTGTCCTTATTTCAGGGCAGGAATATGAAAGGGCAGCAGGAAATTCATCTGAGCAAGGGGGAGAACCGGTTTGTCTTTGAAGATGTCGGCGAGGAGGGAACCATTGCGGATTACCGGGCGGTTATTGAGCCGGAGAAAGATACGGTTTCCGTCAACAACACATATGTTACCTTTGCGGAGGTGGCGGCAAAACCGAGGCTTTTACTGGTGGAAGGGACAGCCGGGGAAGGCGATGAATTTGAGAAGGTGCTCCAGGCGGCGGGAATGGAATATGATAAGGTGACGCCAAAGGGAACGCCCTCCTCCTTAGCGGACTTGAACCGGTATAAGGCCGTTGTCGCTTTGAATGTGCACTATGAGGATTTGAAAAAAGGCTTCGTGGATGCATTGCAGTCCTATGTGAAGGATTATGCCGGCGGCTTCGTCTGTATCGGCGGGGAAAACAGCTATGCCCTTGGCGGCTACCGGGATACGGTTTTAGAGGAGATTCTGCCCGTCAGCATGGATTTGCAGGGGGAAAAGGAAATACCGAAAATGGCCATGGTTATGGTGATTGACCAGTCCGGCAGTATGACGGCTCCCTCCGAGGAAAACTCCTCCATAACAGGGCTTGACCTGGCAAAGCAGGCGGCTATATCCGGCGTGTCAGAGCTTCGCAGCACAGACGAGGTTGGCGTTCTTGCCTTTGACGACCTCTATAACTGGGTGGTTCCTATTTCCCCGGCGGCAGATACTTCAGATGTGGAGGATGCAATCCGCACGATTGGTTTCGGCGGCGGAACCAGCATTTATCCCGCCTTGGAGGAGGCGTTTGAGAAGATTTCCCAAAGCGACGCCATGCTTAAGCACATCATTTTGCTGACGGACGGGCAGGACAGTTTTTCCGGTTATGACGACCTGTTGGAGAAAATGAATGAATATGGCGTTACTGTGTCAACGGTGGCGGTAGGCGGCGATTCCGACCAGAATTTACTTAAGGAGATTGCCGAAAAATGCGACGGCAGATTTTATTATACGGATATTAATAATTCCATACCGAGAATTTTTGCCAAGGAGGTTTATCTCTCAACAGGCACTTATCTGATAAATGAGGAGTTTTATCCTGTGATTACCAGCAGCAATGAAATACTGGCGGAGGTCATGGATGAGGGCTGTCCGGCGTTAGGCGGCTATGTGGCGGCGCTGCCGAAGCAGACGGCGGAGGTTATTTTGGAGTCAGACCGGGGGGACCCGATTCTTTCCACCTGGCAGTATGGACTTGGGCGGACGGTTGCATGGAACAGCGACGGTAACAACCAGTGGACGGCGGCTTACAGCCAGTGGGAGCGCTATCCCCTGCTCTGGTCTAATATTTTGAATTATGTTATGTCGGATATGGACTTAGGCGGGGACGCCTTTGAGGTCGCAAAAGATGGAAATTCTGTAAGGCTGCACTATGAGACGCAGGAGTATGATACGGATACCTCCCTGTCCGCGGTAGTTACGGGAGAAGACGGCAGCAGAGAGGAAATTCCCATGCAGGCGTTGAAGCCGGGGGTTTTTGAGGGGAGTGCGCCGATTACAGATGTAGGCGTTTACAGTATAAATGTGCGAAAATATTCCGGCGGCGAGGTGGTAAAAAATTACAACACAGCCTATGCCAGCCAGTATTCACCGGAGTATCAGTTTACAGACTCGGCGATGGATTTTCTTTCTTTTGTCCGTCAGGCGGGAGGAAAGGAGATTACCTTTGAGGATAATGTGTGGTCTGATAAGCAGGAGATGATGAAGTCCAGGGTTTCCCTGACGGTACCTCTTTTGATACTCGCCATGCTGTTGTTTTTGGCGGATATTATTATCCGGAGGTTTTCTATCGACTTAGCGGCGGGATTGAAAAACGGATGCCGGACGGTATGTGGGAAAGCGGCGGCAGTTGTGAGAGGAAGAAAAGCCGGAAAATCTGCGAAGAAGGATACGGCGAATGAGAAAATTTTTGCCGGAGAGCCGGAAGGAAGGCCCGAAGGGAAAGACACGACAGGAGAGCAGGAAAGAAAGTCCGAAGGGAGAACTCCGGCGGGAAAGAAAAAGCAAAGAGGGCAGGAGAAAACGGCGGCCAACGGGCAGAATGAGAAGCTGGATATGAACCAGTTATTGCAAAAGAAACGGGAACGGGATGAAAAAGGATGAAACCGCTTAATCGGCTGCGGCAGAAAGGAATATAAAATTATGGAACGAAACATTGATATGTCACAGGTTTCTGATGGAAAACGATATGGGTTAAATGATATGGTAAAGGTAGGCTGCGACGACTGCCGGGGCTGCTCTGCCTGCTGTCAGGGCATGGGAAATTCCATTGTTCTTGATCCCTATGATGTCTATCGGCTGACTACAGGACTTAATTGTAAGTTTGAGGAGCTTTTAGGAAGGCAGCTTGACCTGAATGTTGTGGACAATATAATTTTGCCAAACCTGAAAATGTCGGGAGAGGGGGAACGGTGTGGGTTCCTAAGTGAAGAAGGGAGATGCAGCATACACAGTCTCCGCCCCGGCATATGCCGCATTTTTCCGCTGGGCCGGATTTACGAGGAGGGCAGCTTTTCCTATTTTCTACAGGTTGATGAATGTCGGAAGGCGAACCGTACCAAGGTAAAGGTGAAAAAATGGATTGACACGCCGGAACCCTTGCGGAATGAAAAGTTTATAACGGACTGGCATTATTTTATTAAGGAGCTGGGAAAGAAGCTATCCTCCCTTCCGCCGGAAAAGGGAAAGGAGGTAAATCTGTATATATTAAATGTATTTTTTATGACCTTGTATGAGCAGCGGCGGGACTTTTATCAGCAGTTTGATGAACGGCTGGCAGCGGCGAAAGAGTGGACGGCATGATAAGAAGAATATCAGCGAATTTTAAATGAACAAAAAAGAAGTAAGATGAGGCAATATCAAATTAAGGTTTGAACAATATAGGTTTGATATTGTGGATAAGGAAAATGGTACCGTTATTAATGAAGACAAAGAATTGCATGATGAATTTTTTGATTATTTGTGGGAAGTGCGTAATGGTGATTCATACAGAAATCTATAAAGAAAGGTGGTAAATATGAAAAAGATATTAGTAGCAGTCACAATGATGGTAATCGCAATGGTAACACCCACCACAGTGGCTAAGGCAGCAGAAGAAACAGATAATATAGATGTATTTATTCCTTGGGGAATCCAGAATGTATATGTTCAAGGCAAACAAAAACCTTATAATAACCCAGAGAATCCTATAGATTTTGAACATAAAAGCGAAATTACACAAAGTGAAGTTGATAATGATTATCCTGATTCACATATGGAGTTTAAAGCAGATGGTATATATTCTGACACAAAATGTATTGCTGCATCAAAGGATGCATCTGTTACATATGGAGATAAAAGTTATACTAAAAAGTATATATCAGTAAAGGTGATATCTGCAAACAGTAAAAAGATTAAAATAAAACTAGAAAATCGAGGAAGTAAAACATATTTGTATTCAGAAGTATTCAAAATACGTAAATATAAAAAAGGAAAGTGGAGAAAAATAAATTATAGGAAGGATGCAAAATTTGCTAAATGTTTATATAGATTAGAACCAAATGATAGTAAAATTATAAAAATAGCATGGAAAAAATATTTTGATACAGAAGATTTTAAGCGAGGAAAATACAAAATTATCTGGATGTCAAATTGTAGATTTAGGATAAAAAATTAAAATATGATCTTTTGAATGTTGTAAATGAGAGTATGTTTTACTTCGAGTTGTTAATGTTGATAAAATTCCGGTATCAGACATTTGCCCTGAACTTGACTATGCGTGAAGCGCGGTTGTAATGTTGTATGATTGGATGGGCGATGTATTGCCTACGGAGGAGGAAATTTGTAATTTACAATTTAAGCCGATTGTGCAAGATTATTGGCAAAAACCGAAAAGAGTTGTCAGTTCCATTTGTCTGAAGGTAGAGGGAACAAAGGAAGAAAAGAAGTGGTGCGAAATCACTTTGTTGAAAAGTGAGAAAGATTTTGTAAAGCCACAGATGTATCTTGAGCATAGAGGTGCACCGTATGAATTAGTCAGTCAATTTGATTCAACTTTGGTATTTACATATGCGCTTGCGGAAGATGAGGAAACACAGTGGTCATAGCAGTAAGCATTTTTTTGAAGAACGGTAAATGAGCAGGATAACATTTGAAAATCAAATAAAAGAGTATTTGGATGATTTATCATTATTATTACCTTTCTGGTATTGTGATGATGTTTTGTAGCTTGCGTCACCGGACCAACACACTTTAGAGGAGGTTTAACAGCAAGATGAAAAATTATGAACTGGTTTCTTCTAATAATTTGCAATTTATATTGGGAGTTTGTTGGAAAAACTGTATCAATGATATGTATGAAATGAAACCATATTAGCCGGGGCGGCAAATGGATATAAAGAAGGTATATTTTACAAATTCGTGGGTTATCCTATAAAGAACGAAAGTATTTCTAATTAAAAATTGATATGAGAAAGCGAGACCAGCCATGAAGATTTTATTCTATGATGCTACCAGCTACGATAAAGAAGCCTTTGACAAGGAACTGAAAAATTACCCGGAAATACAGATTACCTATCAGGAGATTGATATTTCTTTAAAGACCGTATCCCTGGCAAGGGATTATGACGCAATCTGCGCCTTTGTCAATTCGGATTTGAGCCGGGAAGTGATTGAAAAACTTAAGGAGATTGGAATTAAGCTGATTCTGCTCCGCTGCGCCGGATTTAACAATGTGGACTTAAAGGCAGCCAACGAATGTGGCATGACGGTGCTCCGGGTTCCGGGCTATTCGCCGGAGGCTGTGGCGGAGCTGGCTATGGCGCTGGCGCTTTCGGTAAACCGGCATTTACACAAGAGCTATATTAAGGTTCGGGAGAATAATTTTAGTCTGGTGGGACTTACGGGAATGAATTTTTACCAGAAGACGGCAGGCGTTATCGGAACCGGTAAAATCGGCGCGGCCATGTGCAGGATTTGCCGGGGATTTGGTATGCGCGTGATTGCCTATGACATGTATCCCAATAAAGACCTTGATTTTGTGGAATACAAGTCTTTAGAGGAGGTGCTTAAGGAAAGCGACCTGATTTCCCTGCACTGTCCGCTGACTAAGGATACCCACCATTTAATTAATAAAAATACGATTGAAATGATGAAGGACAATGTGATTTTAGTCAATACCTCAAGGGGCGCGCTGGTTAAGACGGAGGACTTAATACAGGGAATCCGCAACGGGAAATTCTTTGGCGTAGGTTTAGATGTCTACGAGGAGGAGGGGCAGAATGTCTTTGAAAACAGAGAGGACGAACTGTTAGAGTCCTCTGTTACCGCAAGGCTCTTATCCTTCCCCAATGTGATTGTTACCTCCCACCAGGGCTTTCTGACCTATGAGGCTTTAGCGGCTATCAGCCAGATTACCCTGCAAAATGCCATGGACTACGAACAGGGCAAAATTCAGGAGGGAAATCAAGTTAAATAAATTGCTTTTCGGAGTGGAATCAATTCCTTATGCAATGCAGTAACTGCTCCATTTGCTGAATCCCTTTTTTCTGGGAAGTGATAATGGCATCTAGAATGGGAACCAGCTCCTCACAAATCTCGTATTGGAGCGTGGTCTCTGAAAGTTTCACCGCCCCTCTGTGGTGAGGTATCATTTCCCGGAGAAAATCTGTGTCTGTCTGGTTGGTATCTCCCGCATACTCCATCTCACAAAACATGGTATTCATAATCTGGTTAATCTGCCTTTGGTATAAAGTCACATCCTGCCTTGTATTCTCCAGTTGGGAACAGCAGGGTAGGGCTTTTTCCATATTGGAGATACTTTTGGTCTGTTCGGTAATAATCTGATTGGCAATTTTCTGTAAAATCGGGGAATGAGTATAACGAAGAATATTTTGGGACATTTCGATAGCAGCACAGTGGTGGGGAATCATCTGTACAATGAAATTGTGGGATATGCTGTCCATAAGCTCGGCGGTGGTCATTCCTTCAATCATATTATCTAAAATGCAGTAGAATGTTGAAAGATAATCTTTGGCATTTTGGCTTAATTTACAAGAATTACGCATAATATACCTCCTGAAATGTCTAATCTATTCTATGCATATTGAGGGGATGTGTTACGGTAATACCTTCCGTTATAATTCCTCCTGAAGCTTGCTGACTAAAGCCGGAACCACCTGTTTTTTCCGGGAGACCACTCCGGGAAGGTGGCAGATATTATCCTCGGTTTCTGCATGGAAGGCTTCTGCCGAATACCGTATCGCGTCCGGGCCGAAAGCAAGCAAGTCGGAACTCTGCTTATGAATATTGGTTAACATAACATACGAAAGCTGAATCGGCAGGCTGGATAAAGCCTGCGGCACATATTCCTGCATAATGGAGGCCACCTTGTCAAGCTCCCTCTGGTTAATGGAGCTAATCTGGCTTACGCCAATCCGCATATTTTCCACCTGGAATACCTTGTAATCCTGATTAAATAATTCCTCCGGCGTCTTGTCTTTTAAGCTGCTGCCCGCCTCAAACATTTCCATGGCAAAGGTTTCCATATCAATCTCTGCAATGTCAGCTAAAGTCCTTGCCGTTTCCTCGTCTAACGGGGTACAGGTGGGAGAGCGGAACAGCAGGGTATCTGAAAGGATTGCCGCGCATAAAATACCGGCGATTTCCTTTGTGATTTCCTGATTATTTTCCCGGTACATCTGATAGATAATCGTGGCTGTACAGCCCACAGGCTGGTTGCGGAAGTATACCGGCGAAATGGTCTGTAGGGAGCCTAGACGGTGATGGTCGATAATTTCGCAGATTTCCGCTTCTTCAATCCCGTCTACTGCCTGGGATTTCTCGTTGTGGTCCACTAAGATTACCTTTTTCCGCCGCAGGGCTAACAGGTTCCGGCGGGAAACCATGCCGTAGTAGTGGCCCATATCGTCTACAATCGGAAAATCCCGGTGCCGTTTCTTTGACATGATATCCTTAATGGAATCGACGGTTTCATCTAATTCAAAGGTTAAGAGGTTCTCCCGGCGCATAAAATATTTTACCGGAATACTCTGGTTAATCAGGCGGGCAACCGTATAAGTGTCAAGCTTGGTGGTAATGACGCTGCATTCCCGCTCCTTTGCAAGCTGTAACACCAAAGGATTAACCTGGGCGTCTAAGCAGAGAATCAGGCAGCCCACGCCCATTTCAATACCGCAGATTTGGGTGTCCACCCGGTCGCCCACAATCATAATGTCGTCCTGCTCTATGACATTTTCAATCAGATGGGGATTGGCGGCGCCGATAATCACCTTTCCATGGATAATGTGGTTATGGGGATTGCCGGATACTAAGGTTCCCTCTAATACTTCAATTAAATTGGCGTAAGGGGTTTTCGCGCGGGAGATTACATCGCTCTCTAAATCGTCCATGTAGGATTTGGCAATATCGTTAATGGTGATAATGCCCTCTAACAGATTGTCCCGCTCCACAATGGGCAGGGTAACGACATCTAATTCCCGCATCATTTTCCACGCGGCTTTAATGGAGATGTTATCCTTTACGCCCGGCGTCTGCCGGTACTCAATGTCCATAACCTGCGTGTTGACGTCTTCAATCAGTTCGGGAATATCTATATGAAAATAATTTAATACAAAAGCGGTTTCATTGTTAATCCGCCCCGCCCTTCCGGGGACATATCTGCCTGACTGTAATTTATTTTTCAAATGGGAATATGCAATGGCGGAGCAGATAGAATCCGTATCAGGATTCTTGTGTCCGATTACAAGAATAGGTGTCTGTTCCATGGAATAACCTCCGAATCATATATTGGCCGGCCGGAAAATGAGCGGCCAAGCCCTGTATGTATCATATTCTGTAATCCGGCAAAATGCAAGGGAAAATTGACAAACGCAGAATACAGGCGTATTATAACCGAAAAAATAACCGGTTACCGGGAAGGAGATGAAACTAAAATGACGCCATTAGAGAGAGCAAACCAATATCAGAACGAGCACAGAATCGGAAAAGAGGAAAAACCGGTGTTCCATGTTACTCCGCCGGTAGGCTGGATGAACGATCCCAACGGCTTTTCTGTATATCGGGGAAAGATCCATTTATTTTATCAATACCACCCGTATAGCGAAGTCTGGGGACCGATGCACTGGGGACACTGTGTTTCTGATGATTTTATCGACTGGAAGGAACTCCCTGCCGTATTAGCGCCGGATCAGGAGTACGACGCTGCCGGATGTTTTTCGGGCAGCGCGGTAGAGACTGCGGACGGGCATGCGTTAGTGTATACCGGAGTGAAAGACACAAAGAGAGAAGACGGGACAAAGGAAACGCTCCAGCAGCAATGTCTGGCAATAGGCGACGGGCTCTGCTATAATAAGGTGAAGGAAAATCCCGTCATTTCAGGCAAACAGCTTCCTGACGGTTTTTCCAGGGGGGATTTCAGGGACCCGAAAATCTGGAAAGAGGGAGAGCGGTATTATCTCGTGGCGGGCAGCAGGAATGAACAGGGGAATGGACAGGTTGTTTTGTTTACCTCGGAGAATCTGACGGATTGGAGATATGTATCCGTACTGGCTGACAATCAGGGCCGGTATGGTACGATGTGGGAATGTCCGGATTTTTTCCGGATGGGAGACAAACATATTCTGCTGGTTTCCCCGATGGATATGCAGGCAGACGGAAAAGAGTTTCACAATGGAAATCAGTCGATCGCAGTGATTGGAACCTACGACAGAAAAAATTTCCGCCTGGAATACGAGCAGGTTGTCCCGCTGGACTATGGGACAGATTTTTATGCGACGCAGACATTGCAGACAGAGGAAGGACGTAGGATCATGATTGCATGGATGCAGTCGTGGGATATGCTTATTAAACCGGCCGGTCAAAAGTGGAATGGAATGATGACGGTTCCCAGGGAGTTAGAACTGCGGGACGGCGTGTTATATCAAAATCCTGTCCGGGAACTGGAGAAATACCGGACAGCGCCGGTGCTTTGCGGCAACAGGGAAATCTCCGGAACCTGTGTGATACCGGGCGTGGAGGGACGGGTGCTTGATCTGACGCTGGAAATCCTCGGTGGAGATTTTGAACGGTTCTCCATTCAGTTTGCAAAGGACGAAACGCATTTCACGCAAGTCTGCTATCAACGCTCCAGCGGAAAGATTGAATATGACCGCACATATTGCGGAATGACGCGGGACGTGGTGTGCCGGAGGGACATGCTGATCAAAAAGCCGGAAAAGACGTTAAAACTCCGCCTGATCCTGGACGTATTTTCGGCAGAGCTGTTTATCAACGACGGCGCGCAGGCATTTAGCTCGATTTATTTTACGCCGCCGTCTGCAAAAGATATTATATTTACATGCGACGGAACGGCGCTCGTCAATATTGAAAAGTACGGGATTGCTTTGAATTAGGGAAAGGATGGTGTTCTGTTTGAAAAAATATGATGTAACGGCGCTGGGAGAGCTGCTGGTGGACTTTACCGAGAGCGGCGTAAGCGGTCAGGGAAACCCTTTCTATGAGGCAAATCCGGGCGGCGCGCCTTGCAATGTATTGGCAATGTTGCAGAAATTAGGAAAAAAGACGGCTTTTATCGGAAAAGTCGGCAGGGATTCCTTTGGGGAATTACTGCGCCGCGCTGTGTCGGAACAGGGTATTGATATCGGCAATCTGATTATGGACAGCGAAAATGCGACGACATTGGCGTTTGTCCACAATGCGCCGGACGGGGACCGCAGCTTTTCCTTTTATCGGAATCCGGGAGCGGATACGATGCTTAAGGAAGATGAGGTGGATACTTCCCTGTTAGGCAATACAAAGATTTTTCATTTTGGCAGTCTGTCCATGACGCGCGGGGAAGCGGAGCGCGCAACGAAAATGTCTGTGAAAGCGGCAAAGGCGGCGGGCGCGCTGATCTCCTTTGATCCCAATTTGCGCCCGCCTCTTTGGAAGGACTTAAATGTGGCAAAGGAAAAAATAGGATACGGTATTGAGCAGTGCGATATTTTAAAAATCTCTGACGACGAGATCGCATTTTTTACCGGCGCATCGGACATTGACCGGGGCGTGCAGAAAATCAGGGAACAATACCATACGCCGTTAATCTGCGCCACAATGGGCAAAAACGGCAGTATGGCGTATTATAAAGAATACAAAGCGCAGTGTCCTTCCTTTCCGAATGAGAATACCGTTGAAACAACAGGCGCCGGGGACACCTTTATGGCGTGCGTGTTAAACTATGTGTTAGAAAACGGCTTAGAGAAGCTTGATGAGCAGAAGCTGTATGAGATGCTGCGGTTCGCAAATGCGGCGGCTTCTATTATCACGACGAAAAAAGGCGCGTTGCGGGTTATGCCGTCTGAGAGCGACGTGCGGGAATTTTTGCAGGGCAAATAGCGATGATGTCTGGGCGTCCATTTTGGAACGGGTGCTTTTTTGGCAAAATATAAGACTGCGCCGCTTAAGGAGAGGCGCAGTCTCATATCATATTTTCCGCTTAAATGAATTGTTATGGATTATAGCCCACTAGCGTGTGGTAATGGCGCCGTTGGAAGAAGATGCGCCGCTCCGGCTGGCCTGATTTCCGCTCATGCTGCCTGTGCTGCCGGTAGTGGAACCATTGCCCTTGCTGCCGGTAGTGGAACCATTGCCCTTGCTGCCGGTGGTGGAGCCGTTGCCCGTACTGCCGGTGGTGGAGCCGTTGCCCGTACTGCCGGTAGCAGAACCGTTGCCTGAAGCGGAATCACCCCGGTACTCTGTGACCTTGCCGTCGTCGCCTTTGCGGTAGATTGCGCCGGAATTAGCGTCTACATAAAATTCGCCGAACAGCTCACCGTCCTTGTTGCTGCTGGTGTCATACAGGTTAAAGCGGTATCCCTTAGAACCCTCCTGATAATCATTTAAGTTCTTGTCTTCGTCCCGGAGTTCAAATTTAGCGTCGGAATGGTAGGAACCCATGGTATCCATAAAATAGTCATGGGCGTCGCTGTAGTTGTCAAAACCGCCCTTGCCGACTAAATCGTCTACGGCGTCTCCCACGCCGTCCGCCACATCCTCTACGGCATTTCCTACATCATCTGCCATCTCATCTCCTGTTTTGTTGTCATTATTGCCGCTGGTGGAGCCGGGAGCTGTGTTGCTGCACCCTGTCAGAATAAAGCAGAACAGTCCGCTAAGCAGAAGCAGTCCCATATAATGTCTGAATTTTTTCATGGTTATTCTCCTTTTTTGGTTAAATTTTCTGGTAATTGCATAGTTTAGACGGCAGTCGTCGCAGTAAATGAAATTTTGCAATTACCCGGAATTTTAGTTCAGAGATAGTATGTCTGCTTTCTTTTTTATTTATGCAGAATATCCATGAAAATATAGAAAATGAAATTATTTTTTTTGAAATTGTTTCCCTGTGTGGTCGAGATAGTAATTATTACGATAAATGAGAGAAGAAACCTTGACGAAGCCGTAACCCTGTTCCTCCAATTTAGTTAACATAACATCGAGCGCATCCTTGGTGTAGGCGGCGCCGTTGTGGAGCAGAATAATACTTCCGTTTTCCAGATTTTTGTGCTCGCAGACAGTGTAAATGATATGGTCAATGCCGTAGTCCTTCCAGTCCAAACTGTCCACTGAATGGTTGATGGAGGCGTAGCCTAAGGAGCGGGCAGTCTCCACTACGGCGCTGTTCCAGTCGCTGTAGGGCGCCCGGAATAAAGTCATGTCCTTGCCAATCAGATGATAGACGGTTTCATGGCATTTTTGGATTTCTGTTATCATTTCTTCCTGGGAAATCTGCGGCATATGCTTGTGGGAATAGCCATGGTTGGCAATTTCATGCCCCGCTTTATCAATGGCGGTAATTGCCTCGGGATATTTTTCCGCCCATTCTCCTGTGACAAAGAAGGTGGCGGGGGCGTGGTGCTTTTGCAGGATGGAAAGAATCTGGTCCAAATCCTCTGTTCCCCATGCGCTGTCAAAGGTAAGCGCCACTACCGGCTGCGCAGTATCTACGCAGTAAATCGGAAGCTCGTTTACCGAAAAGGCGGTGGTGGCGACGGTATTCCGGTCTGACAGCGTTTCCCCTGCATAGTGCAGAAATACGGCTAATAATAGAACAAGGGTTATATATTTCATATAATGGCTGGGAACAGAGGCGGACATGATTTCACTACCTGACAATAGTATTGATTTAGTGTATGTGCCGTACTTTGTTTTTAGAACCCTGCGGGTATTATTTAATCAGTGTGATTCCGCCGATTAACGGAACGGGTTTTTCTTCTTCATTGATAGCGGCAATCAGTCCCATAATCCAGCATATAAAGATAAAGATTGCCCAAATCTGGCCGATGCAGGGAATGACGGAGAGCAGTCCGAAAAGCCAGATCACCAAAGCCTGGTTGATATGGAATTTGGCGCCCTCTTTATCGCCTGCGCATACAGCGACAATCAGCCCGATTAATGTAATATAGGCAACAATGCCAGTGGTTCTTGTGTTCATTTTTATTTCCTCCTATGGTATTAAGAATAATAATAGTTTAACTGAAACAGTCTGAAAAAGCAAATATTTTATAGTGAAAAATAGCTCAGGATATATTATAATATTATTATCAGGCATAAGATGAAATGGGGTGATGAGATGAGACGGATATGGAACGCATTGCGCTATGGAGATGCAGAGACAAGGAAGTGCATAGGCAGCGTGATCTTTTTCAGCGTGTTAGGCGTTGTCTTAATTGCGGTGTCTGCCTTAATCAGTAATTTTTATCTGTTCATTTTTGGCCTTTTATCCATAATGTTCGGGGTAATCGGTTCCCAGACCTTTACGCTGGTAGACGACGATTTTGTGGCTGAGACGAATAAGGAAGGGGACAAGAATACGGTACAGGCGGTGACAGTGAAACGGACAGTGTCCATGTCAGGGCAGAATAAGTCAGGGCAGAATAAATCCGGCAGGAAGAAGCCGGAGGTGGCGAAGGAACCGGCCGAAATACCGAAGCCCAAAGACCTTATGGAAAAACAGGCGGAAGTCCCGGAGGAGAAAGAGGAGAAGGAACACAGGAAAAAGCATGGCGATGAAGAGGAGGATTTCATCGAACCTGCCCAGTTCCACCACTACACCAAGGCGGCGCTGGCAAAAGTGAAGAAGAAATACCGTCTCCGCAGGGATCACCGTCCCATTATCATTGACTCGTCCGAATCCTACCGGATTAAGGAATGTCCCGCTTTTATCTGGCGGATTCACAATAAAGTGTACCTGCTGCTGTTGGAAAAAGAGCCCCGCCGGATTTCCATTTCCAGGGATTTAATCCGGAACATGGGTTATAAGCCCAATGTGGAGGCGAATCCGTCCGAGGAATATCTGGCATTCCGGAAGGAGGGCTTTGTGACGGGCGTGTTCAAGGAGTTTCTGCCGGATTATAAGACGGTAAAAGGGGCAAAGGGAAGAACCCGGGTTAAGAATCTTTATACCATTTATCCGGATATCTGCATTACCAACAAATCAGTAGATGATGTGATGGATTTGCTCTGCCTTAACTTTATGCCGGAGGATAAGATTACCAAATCAGATGTGCTGAATGGATTTTTCAAGCGTATTTATGCGGCCCATATTCTGTATACGGATCAGGTCTATGGAATTATGGAATATAAGGCGGCGGTAGAGGAAGTGCTTAAGGATCTGTGCTATTCCGACCTTTTGCAGATGGAGTTCAGCGTTACGCTCGATAATCTGGTAAAGGGGCGGCTGATTTCGGAGGAATATGCCGATTATTACCGCGAGATGCGGAAGAAGATATTATTAAAACGGGAGGGCGGAAAGAGCAGTTAGCGGTCCCGCCGGTTGGCGGCAGGCAGCAATCAATTCGCAGCAATCTTTATTTGGATACTAGGGAGAGAAGCTGTCCTAAATGTTCTTCAAAACATACCCCGTCATTGATCGGAACCTCCAGCTTGGCGGAGGTCAGCAGGCAGGTGCGGATAAAATCTGCGGCTGCCTTTACTGCGTCCCACAAAGGTATGTTATGTAAACTACACCCTGCCAATACGGAAGCAAATACATCGCCGGTTCCCGGACGCAGGGGAAGTATTTTTTCTCCATAAATTACATGAAAGCTGTCATTTTCAAAAATGGCGTTTCCAATCTGGTTATCTTTTTCCAATCCGGTCACCACAATCCTCGGCACGCCGGACGCTGAGAGGCTGCGGCACATATGATATATGTCCTGCTCCGACAAATCTTTTCGGTAAGGGGTGTCTGTCAAAATGCAAAGCTCGGTTATATTGGGCGTCGTCAGCGTAGAATGTATTACCAGCTCTTTCATGGCATGGCACATCTCCGGGGTGTAGGAATCGTAAATGATTCCATGATCCCCCATGACCGGATCTACAATTCTCTGCCGGAAGGAAAATTTTTTGAAAATATCCGTAATGTTGTCCAACTGTTCTTTAGAACCCAGAAACCCTGTATAGACGCCGTCAAAGGACAGGTGGAGCTGTTCCCATTTGGCGAGATAATCCTGCATATAAGGAGTGAAATCTAACATCCAGTAGTCGGGATATTCTGTGTGGTTGGACAGCACAGCCGTAGGGATAATGCCGCACTGAATCTTCATCACAGAGAGAATGGGCAGGGCCACAGTGACGGAGCAGCGGCCAAAGCCGGATATATCGTTTACAATAGCGATGGATTTCTGCATGGGTTATCTCCTATCTGATATTTGAATTATTACAGGGGCGAAACGCATTTAGGTTCGTAATGGTTGTGCATATAGAACAATACTAACGCAGGTACGCTTGCGCTTGGTTACGCACGCAGCAATACTAAATTCGTGCTTCGCACTCATTAAGTATCGGCGTGCATAAAACAACCTGCTTATCGTATTTGTTCTATAGGCACAACATAATTTCATTTTTTGAGCGTTTCGCAAGTGTGTAATAGCTGAATTATTTATATAAGATATTACACTTCAGGAAAAAAAGCAAGTCTTAATAACTGGCACTGTTAAAAAATATAAAACTGTCACTTTTGAAAGTGCCATATAGGGAGTATAGTACACCCATGCAAAAATAAAAGAGGAGAAGATATGGAAAAAGCAAGAGGTGAAGAGATATGGAAAAAGCGATAGAGAGAAAATATAACAAAGAAGGGAGCAGCTCTGTAAGCGCAACGAAGCAGCTTGCAAGGGACGCCATGTTTGTGGCCTTAACGCTGGTGTTTACCGCCTTCATTAATATTCAGCTTCCAAGTTTTGGCGGGGCAGGCGGTCTGGTTCATCTGGGAAATGTTCCCCTGTTTGTAGGCGCTATGATTTACGGAAAGCGTACCGGCGCTTTGGCAGGCGCTATGGGAATGGGTTTGTTTGACCTGTTAAGCGGTTGGGCGGCCTGGGCGCCCTGTACGATAATCACCTGCGGCCTCATGGGATATGTAACCGGCGCGATCTGTGAAAAAAGAAAGGGAATGTCGTGGAAGCTAGCGGCTATGGCGGCTGCCTTACTGATAAAAATTACAGGGTATTTTGTCTTTGAAAGCTTTATCATGGGAAGCGGCGCAGTGGCTGCGCTGAAATCAGTGCCGGGCAATGTGGTTCAGGTTGTTACGGCGGCAGTTATTGTGAGTTTTTTGATTACGCCCTTAGAGCGGGGACTGCGGTCCCTGGAATAGAAAGGGCACTTGACCGATAACCCGGCGTATACCGCGGGAACGGAACAATACCGGCGAAAGGAAGGATTTATGATGTATAAGATGATGACACCGGGGCCAACGATGGTGGCGGAAAATGTGAGGAAGGCCAGAAGCATGGAAACCGGCAACCCGGACCTGGATATGGAGTTTTATGATTTTTATAAGGAGACCTGTCAGCTATACAGCAGTCTTCTGCATACGGAAAATGAGAGCCTGATATTAAGCGGCGAGGGCATATTAGGCTTAGAGGCGGCAGTCGCCTCCCTGACGGAGCCGGGAGACAGGGTGTTAGTCCTTGACAACGGCGTTTTTGGAAAAGGCTTTGCCGATTTTGTGTCCCTGTATGGCGGGGAGCCGGTCTTATATACGGCGGATTACCGCATTGCGTTGGAGGCGGAGCCCCTGCGGAAGTTCTTAGAGCAGGATTCTGATTTTAAATATGCCACCGTAGTACACTGCGACACCCCAAGCGGAATGTTAAATGACATCAGTACAATCTGCCCCCTGCTCAAAGAGTTCGGAATCCTGACTGTCGTGGATTCGGTATCGGGAATGTTTGGCAATGAAGTCCGGGTGGACGACTGGGGCATTGATATCCTCTGCGGCGGTTCCCAGAAGGCAATTTCCTGCCCGGTAGGGCTTACCTTAGTGACAATCAGCAGCGCGGCTAAAAAGGCAATGGCGGACCGGAAGACAAGAATAGCGTCTTTTTATGCAAACCTCTATATCTTTAAGGATTACGATAAGGATAAATGGTTTCCATATACCATGCCAATCAGCGACATATGCGGATTGCGGCAGGCGTTGGAGAATCTGAAAGCGGATAAGGACAGATTAAAGCGCCACGAGGAGGTTGCCCGCAGGACCAGGGAGGCGCTGGTGCGGTCGGGGCTTAAGCTTTATGCGGATAACGGCTACTCGAATACCGTAACCGTCTTTACCATACCGGAGGGGATTACGGCGGAGCAGCTTTTATCGGTTATGCGGAAGGATTATAATATCATGCTGGCCGGCTCCTTTGATGTGCTGGCGGGCGAGGTGATACGGATTGGCCATATGGGGTATAACTGTACGGAAGAAAATATGAAGGAAACCTTACAGGCCCTAAACGGGGCGTTGGAAAAGCTGGGCGTAAAGCTTAAGGCGGCCTTAGCATATTGATTCTTCCGTTTAAGTAAATTTCCACAAAAATCCGGCTTAAACTTATTATTTTTAAGTGAAAATGAAGAAATCTATTAAAAATCGAAAAAAGGACTTGATTTTTTTAACAGAGTGGGTTATATTACAACTATCAAAAGCGAATACAGACAGCTAAGGACAAGGGTGTTCTCATCAGGAGAATACCCTTTTTTCTTGAAAAGAATCGTTCGCTGATAAAGTTAAAGGAAAGGAAGTATTATCTTATGAGTGAAAAAGTTGTTGATGTAACAGAGATATTTGGATCGAACGTGTTTAATGATGCGGCCATGCGGGAACGTCTGCCGAAGGCGGTGTATAAAGAGCTGAAAAAGACCATTGAGCTTGGAAAGGAATTAAATCCGGCGATTGCAGATACCGTTGCCAACGCAATGAAGGACTGGGCTGTCGAGCATGGCGCAACGCATTATACCCACTGGTTCCAGCCTATGACCGGTATCACAGCGGAAAAGCATGACGCTTTCATCAGCCCGACTGCCGACGGGAAAGTATTGCTTGAGTTTTCCGGCAAGGAGCTGATTAAGGGTGAGCCGGATGCGTCTTCGTTCCCTTCCGGCGGACTGCGCGCCACCAATGAGGCAAGAGGATATACGGCATGGGATTGTACTTCGCCCGCATTTATCAAGGAATCTCCGGACGGCAGCACGATTCTCTGTATTCCCACAGCCTTTTCTTCCTATACAGGAGAGGCGCTGGATAAGAAAATTCCGCTGTTGCGCTCCATGGAGGCAGTCAATGCCCAGGCGCTTAGAATATTGCGGCTGTTTGGCAACACAACCTCTAAGAAGGTCACAACGTCTGTTGGACCGGAGCAGGAGTATTTCCTGATTGACAAGGCGGATTATGCAAAGCGTAAGGATTTGATTTTTACAGGCAGAACCTTGTTTGGTGCAATGCCGCCAAAGGGACAGGAATTAGACGACCACTATTTTGGTACGGTTCGGGAGAGAGTGCTTTCTTATATGAAAGATTTGAATATCGAGTTGTGGAAGTTAGGCATTACCGCTAAGACGCAGCACAACGAGGTGGCTCCGGCACAGCACGAGTTAGCTCCGATTTACGGCACCACCAATGTGGGAACCGACCACAACCAGTTGGTCATGGAGACCATGAAACGGGTGGCAGATCGTCATGGCCTTGCCTGCCTGCTGCATGAGAAACCGTTCGCAGGCGTCAACGGTTCCGGTAAGCACAATAACTGGTCCATGGGAACTGATGACGGAATCAACCTGTTAGAGCCGGGCAAGACGCCTCATGAGAATGTACAGTTTTTGCTGTTCTTAACCGCAATCCTGAAGGCTGTTGACGAGCACGCAGATTTGTTGAGACTGTCTGCCTCTTCTGCCGGTAACGACCACAGATTAGGAGCAAACGAGGCGCCTCCTGCAATCATTTCCGTATACTTAGGCGAGCAGTTAGATGATGTGTTGAAGCAGTTAGACACTACCGGCGAGGCGACCAGTTCTATCCAGGGCAAGACCTATGAGTCCGGCGTAACCACGCTGCCGTCCTTTATGCAGGATGCAACAGACCGTAACCGGACGTCACCGTTTGCCTTTACCGGTAATAAGTTTGAGTTCCGTATGGTGGGTTCTACCCAGTCTATCGCTACGCCGAACTGCATTTTAAATACTATTGTTGCGGATTCCCTGTGTGAGTTAGCTGACGAACTGGAGAAAGCAGACAACTTTGAAATGGCAGTCCATGACAAGATTAAGGAGTTAGTTGGCAAGCATAAGAGAATCATCTTTAACGGCAACGGTTACTCTGACGAGTGGGTTGCCGAGGCAGAGAAGCGGGGACTTCCGAACATTAAATGTCTGGTGGACGCCGTAGGCGCATTGGTGAAGGATGAAAATGTGGCAATGTTCGAGAAGTTTGGCGTATTGAACAGGGCAGAGTTAGAGTCCCGGGCAGAGATTTACTATGAGAATTATGCTAAGCAGATTAACATTGAGGCAAAGACCATGCTGGATATGGCAAAGAAACAGATTGCTCCTGCCGTAATGAAATACTCTGCCGATATGGCGAAGGGCGTTGTGGACTTAAAGGCTTCCGGTGTGGATACCTCCGTACAGGAAGGCATTTTGAAGGATATCGCCACAGAGCTTAAAGCCCTTACCGCAGCGGTAGATAAGCTGGAGGCAGTAGACGCTAAGGCCCTTGCTTTAGAGGACGATATGGAGAAAGCGGCAAGATGCTTCCATGATGAAGTCTTTGCAGTGATGGGTGAGGTAAGAGAGCCTGCCGATAAACTGGAAAGCCTGGTGGATAAAGAGTACTGGCCATTCCCGCAGTATGAAGATATGCTGTTCTATGTATAATCGGGAATACTGACAAGGCTTTTATAAAGAGATAAGATAAGGAAAACCGCAGATTTCATGGGAAACCATGAGACCTGCGGTTTTTGTTATGTTGGGCTTTCAGGAGCCTGTCCTTACAAATCCATTTTCAGGATATCCTGTAGTATCTGGTAAAGACGCTTCTGGTTATCCGGCGTCTGCTGTTCTAACAGACGGTAGCTTTGCAGGGCGTAATCGGTTGGGGCGTCCTTTAACGTATCAATGTCTTCTAACAGTTTGCCAAGGGGGATGTTGAGGCCCCTCGCAATTTTATACAGAGTGTCAATGGAGGGGGTTTTCTCTCCCCGTTCTAACTGCCCGATATAGGTATGGTGAAGTTCGCTGTATTCGGCAAGTTTTTCCTGGCTTAAGCGCTGCTTCTGTCTGTACATCCGTATGCGGTTCCCAACGATTTCGGCAATGTCCATTGTGTTCCTCCTGTACTTGAACGACATAATCATGAATATCAATAACTAAGAATATACTATTGACTTTATTCTACACAAAACATATACTATAAATATTAGTAATGGGATAAATATATCAATAGTATACTATTATCTGCCGCAAAAGCGGAAGGTATACTGTAACTGCACAATCCACAGCAAAAATTGTCCGGGTACAGGGAAAGGAGACGGAGAAAATGAAAAGAAAAAAGAATGAGATTCAGGGAATAAGAAAAGGCGGAAACAGCCTGCATGGCAGGAGAACAGGGGCGTTGGTGTTAACGTTAGCCCTAGTGCTTGGCACATTTGCAGCGCCGGAGATTCCGGGCATGACAAATCCGGCAGGCGTAAAGGTGGAGGCCAAAAGCGGAACGGACAAAAAGAAGCCGACAATAAAATTCAGCGGAAAGTCACAGATTACCGTAGAAAAGAACGAAGTAATAAAAATTCCCAAGACCATAGCGAAGGATAACAAAGACGGCAATGTGACAAAGAAAATCAGCGTAACGGTGAAGAAAGGAAAGACCAGCTACAAGTCAGTCGCAACAAAGATTAAGAAGAATAAAAAGGTGAAGTTTTCGAGTACCGGAAGGTATACGGTAACCTATTCCGTAAAGGATAAGGCGGGGAATAAGGCAACGAAGAAGCGGTATATCACAGTGTTAGAGCCGAAAACAGAGAATACCACAACGGAAGCGCCGACGTCGCAGACTACGGAAATACCGACGACCACAGAGGCGCCAACCACTACTGAGATAGCTACAACAACAGAGCAGTCTGTTACTGGAGATACAAACAGTTACGCAATAGATTTATCAAAGTATGGAACTATAGAAAAGGTAACAAAAAATGGTGTTACATATAATGTTTTAATAGAAGCAAATGATTTTTATAAGAGTAATGAAGATTATTCATCAAGAAATGGTTATGAATTGTTAGAGTGCACTGGCTATAATGTAACAGATCTCGCATATGATTTTTCTAAGTATAATTATCATCAAGATAATAATTATTTACAGTTATTTGGGAAAATTAAATTAATTGACGAGTATGGTGTAGATGTTACAGACAATTTATTCTTTTATCCATATGCGCAAAATGAACAAGTATATGCTATTGATATAATGTATGTTGACTCTAAAAATGTAAGACATTTTTATAATGATATAAATATATATACAAATTACAATGCGTATGCAAATGAAATAGATTTTTGGAATTATACAGATGAAGAAAATGAATTTAGAATGAGATACAAACCAGCTAGTAGTCTTATTAATATTGTTTATGATGAAAAGGATAACAAAAAATTAGTATAGTTATGGGTGTGTGATACAACAAAAACTATTTTGATGTAATAACAGGCAAGAGTCTGCCCGGGTACAGGGAAAGGAGACGGAGAAAATGGAAAGAAAAAAGAATCAGATTCAGGGCATAAGAAAAGGCGGGAACAGCCTGCATGGCAGGAGAACAGGAGCGTTGGTATTGACGTTAGCCCTTGTGCTTGGCGTATTTGCAGCGCCGGAGATTCCGGGCGTGACAAATCTGGCAGGCGTAAGGGTAGAGGCCAAAAGCGGAACGGACAAAAAGAAGCCGGTTATCAAATTTAGCGGAAAGTCACAGATTACCGTAGAAAAGAATGAAGTAGTAAAAATCCCCAAAACCACAGCGAAGGACAACAAAGACGGCAATGTGACAAAGAAAATCAGCGTAACGGTGAAAAAGGGGAAGACCAGCTACAAATCAATCGCGACAAAGATTAAGAAGAATAAGAAGGTGAAGTTTTCGAGTACCGGAAAGTATACGGTAACCTATTCCGTAAAGGATAAGGCGGGCAATAAGGCAACAAAGAAGCGGTATATCACAGTAACGGACCCGAAATCAAAAAGCAAAAATAATTCAACTAAAAAAACAACAGAAAAAACAACACAGACACCAACAACAGAGGAGAAAACGACAGAGAATGTAACAACGCAAGCACCAACTACAGAAAAGAAAACGACAGAAACGCCTACGACGGAAGAAAAAACACAAAGCACTCCTGTTGTTGAAAAACCTGTGGCTGGTGATGGTTATTATGGTGTTAATAGAGTTAAAGTTGGAGATAAAATGTACAACATAATAAATGATCCGGATTTTGAATCTGTTATTGAAAAAACGCCTACTGAATGTGAGAATATAACGTTTACTATAGAAAATGATTATTCAACATTTGTCTTTTCAAAAGATTCCGGATTGCTGGAAAATTATAATTATTTAAGTTTCTTGGGCGAAATGACGGCATTGGATTTAAATGGAATTGATATGAGTGAGGGTATAACAGTTTATGCGCCATATCTTGATGAAGTAAAAACATATAACTATATATATTTGTATATAGAAGACACTGCTGTATATGAATGTGAGCGTAATTCTATAAAAATACCGATTTGTCTTTATGTGCGTGATTTTATAGAAGGATATGAATATGATGATGGAACTTTTGGTTCTGCTTTTCATATGTTAAGCAAAGATCCTTTAGTGTATGGTTTTTTAAGATCTTCTGAACATATTGTAATTTCTTCACCCATGCAAAATAATTAGACAAATATATTAACAGCATATTGTTATTTACTATAAAAGCGGAAGGTATACTGCAACTGCACAATCCACAACAAAAGTGTGTCCGGGTACATGGAAAGGAGACGGAGAAAATGAAAAGAAAAAAGAATGAGATTCATGGAATAAGAAAAGGCGGGAACCGCCTGCATGCAAAGAGAACAGGGGCATTGGTGTTGACGTTAGCCCTTGTGCTTGGCATATTTGCAGCGCCGGAGATTCCGGGCATGACAAATCCGGCAGGCGTAAGGGTAGAAGCCAAAAGCGGAACGGACAAAAAGAAACCGACAATAAAATTCAGCGGAAAGTCACAGATTACCGTAGAAAAGAACGAAGTAATAAAAATCCCCAAGACCACAGCGAAGGATAACAAAGACGGCAATGTGACAAAGAAAATCAGCGTAACGGTGAAAAAGGGAAAGACCAACTACAAATCAATCGCAACAAAGATTAAGAAGAATAAGAAGGTGAAGTTTTCAAGTGCCGGAAAGTATACGGTAACCTATTCCGTAAAGGATAAGGCGGGGAATAAGGCAACGAAGAAGCGGTATATCACAGTGGTAGAGCAAAAAACAAATACTACAACGGAAACGCAGACTACGGAAATACCGACGACCACAGAAGCACCAACTACTACTGAGCAACCTGCTACGGAGGTTCCTAAAAAACCAACAACTGGAATATATCAAGAAACAATAAATGGAATCACATATAATATTACAAGAGATATAACATATTCTGATATGATTGGTTATGCGCCTCAACAATCAGATAAAATAAATATAGAAATACAAAATGATTATGAAGTTTTATATATGGATTTTAATGATGGGTTTCATAAAACATCACAATATATTAGTTTTCTTGGCTCAATAAAAGCAACTGATCAAGATAATAATGATATTTCAGATAGAATATTAATTTACGAATATGTATTAGAAAATATTATTGATAATACAGATAGTTGTAATGTGTATATATATGTTAAAGATGGAAAAGGTAATTCTTTAAAAAAATATATAAATTTTCAGTTTAGAGATTTTAAGGAATGTTTTTATGATGATTTAGATGAATTAGATTTACTGAATGAAAATCCACTTGTGTATGGCAAGAGACGTGTTAAAACGGAACAATAAAACAAAAGGTACAAGACAGCCTGTTATCTGAAATTTAAAACTTTTTGGTGGTAAAATCAGTATAGTATGTTACAATTAACTTTGTAACGTTACCCTCATTATGAAGCTTGAAGAAAACTCATAACATAGACAATTCTAATGAAACAAAATGAGCGAAGATTTGAGCGAAGAAGATGAAAATGAGCGAAGATTGAGCGAAGTTTTGAGCGAAGAAGATAAAAATGAGCGAAGATTGAGCGAAGTTTTGAGCGAAGAAGACAAAAATAAGCGAATTAATGAGCGGAAAGTTTTGCATAAGATTGTTAAATAGTTACTGAGAAAATAAAAGTACAATCAATATTATATGAGAGGTAATCTATGCAACAGCAAATCAGAGAACAATTATGCACTATGGCGGAGGACGAATACCGGGCGTTTTCCGCCGCCTTAGTTCCCGGCGTTACCAATATGCTGGGAATCCGCCTGCCGCAGCTGCGCAAGCTGGCAAAGCAGATTGCAGGGCAGGACTGGAGGGCGGCGATAGAAGAAGAGGATATTTATTTTGAGGAAAAGATGCTGCGGGGCATGGTGTTAAGCTATGCAAAGGAGCCTTTGGAGGAAATGCTGCCCTATATTACGGAATTTATTCCTCTGGTAGATAGCTGGTCGGTCTGCGACAGCGTATTTATGGGAATGAATGTCTTAGAAAAAGACCGGGAAGCAGCATGGGAATATATTCAGCCCTATTTGCAGTCGGATAAGGAATATGAGATACGGGTGGCTCTTATTATTATGATGCAGCATTTGTTAAAATGCGACGATAAGGGGAAGAAAATGTCCCGTCTAAAGCAGGTGGAAATGGCGGATTTATCCAATCGGAAAGAAAAGCCGGGAATGTATATAAGCCGGATTTTGAAGGCGTTAGACGGCGTGAATACCAGCGCCTATTATGCGTCCATGGGCGCAGCCTGGCTGCTCGCGGAAGCATTTTGCTGTTTCCCCTATCACACGAATTTATATTTACAGAAAAATAAGCTGGACAAGCTTACCTATAACAAGGCGATTCAGAAGATGATAGAGTCCCGGATTCCCACTGACGAGGTGAAGGATTATCTGCGCAATAAAAAGAGATGAAAGAGAAAACAAGAGAGAAAACAGGGGCTTTTGACAGTGGCCAAATTGCCATTTTGTAAGGTGTTGACAAGCAACAGAGAGTATGCTTAAATATAAATATCAGAACGAAGGTGTTAGGATTTTCCTGACACCTTTTTGCGTGTAATCACAGTAAGGAGGGAATGAGTATGGCGGCATTTGAACGTATTATGTCCGGTATTCCGCAGATGGATACCGCCCTTGACAATATCCGGTTAGGGGATAATGTAGTATGGCAGGTGACGGATTTAGATGAATTTCGGCTGTTTATAGAGCCTTATGTGAGACAGGCGAAGGCGGATAACCGGAACATCATCTATATGCGTTTTGCCTCCCACCCTCCTTTCTTAGAGGAGCAGGAGGGCGTAAAGATTGAGCGGGTTGAATTGTCCCACAGGTTTGAGACGTTCACTGTAGAGATTCATCAAATCATAGAGCGGGAGGGTTTTGACGCCTTTTATGTCTTCGACTGCCTGTCAGAGCTTCAGACGGCGTGGTCAACGGATTTGATGATGGGTAACTTTTTCCGGGTGACCTGTCCTTATCTGTTTAGTTTGGACACCGTCGCTTTCTTCCCTTTGATTCGCGGAAAACATTCCTTTGAGGCCATTGCGCAGATACGGGATACAACGCAGCTTTTTTTGGATGTCTACTCTGAGGAAACGGGAGTATATGTAAGACCGATTAAGGTGTGGAACCGTTACTCTGCCACAATGTTTCTGCCCCATATCTATGACCGGGAAAAGGGAGACTTCAAACCGCTTATGGACGGCGTCAGCGTAAGCCGGTTCTATCGGCTGATGTCGGAAAGTCAGGCGCAGGGGGTTGACCAGAACCGGGACAGCTGGGAGCGGTTTTTTTCTTCCACCATGGAAATGTATCGTCAGGGCATGGACGTGACCAAAGCCTGCGGACGTATGTGTAATATTATGATGACGCGCGATGAAAAACTGCGGGAAATGGTAAAAGAGAATTTTACGCCGGAGGACTATTTTCAGATTCGGAGCCGCATGATTGGCACAGGCATGATTGGGGGAAAGGCATGTGGAATGCTTTTGGCGAGAAAGTTAATTGAAAACAGGAGGCCGGATATCTATGCGAAGCTGGAACCCCATGATTCCTATTATATCGGCTCTGATGTGTTTTACTCCTTTATCGTATATAACAACATTTGGGATATCAAGATAAGGCAGAGGAGCAGGGAAGAATATTTTTCATTGGCAGATACGTTTGCAGAATCGCTTAAGCAGGGTGTTTTTCCCGGTAATCTGAAGGAGCAGTTTATGCGGATGTTGGATTATTATGGGCAAAACCCCATTATTGTACGTTCCAGCAGTATTTTGGAGGATGGATTTGGAAATGCGTTTGCCGGTAAGTATGAATCTGTCTTTTGTGAAAATACCGGAAGTATGGAAGAACGCTTGCAGGAATTTGAAAATGCAGTGCGCATTGTTTATGCAAGCACCATGAGCAAATCGGCGTTGGATTACCGGCTGCGGAGAGGACTTGCGGGAAGGGATGAGCAGATGTCTCTTTTGGTTCAGAGAGTGTCCGGTATGTGGTATGAAAACTATTTCATGCCTTGCGCTGCCGGAGTGGGATATTCTTATAGTCCATACCGCTTTTCCCAGACTATGGACGCCGGGGCGGGAATGCTGCGGCTTGTCATGGGGTTAGGAACCGGCGCCGTTGACCGGACACAGGGTTCTTATCCCAGACTGGTAAGCCTAGACCAGCCGGAAAAGGTATCCGCGACTACCAGCGCGGAGAAACATCAATATTCCCAGCGGAAGGTTGATGCAATCCATATGGTTTCGGGAAAAGTAGAAAGCGTGCCTTTTGAGACGCTGGAAAATAAGATACCGGCGTATTTGAAAAACTTACTGCTAGAGCATGATTTTGACGGGGAGCGCATCTTCCGGGAGCGTGGACAGAGGCGGGATATATTGTTTGTTTCCTGTATTGGTCTGGTTAAAAATCATGCGCTGATGAAGGACATGCGTGAAATCATGGCGTTAATCCAACAGGAGTACGACTATCCGGTGGACATTGAATATACGATTAATGTTGCGGAAAATGGGGAATATGTGATTAACCTTCTCCAATGCCGGCCCTTGCAGGTGGCCCAGGATATGGATTCCGTAGAAATTCCTGCTGATTTGGATGCGGAAAAGCTGTTTTTGTCCTGCCGCCATGCGTCCATGGGCCTTTCGCGTGTCATCAGGCTGGATTACCTTGTGATGGTTGATCCGGTTGGCTATTATGAGATGAATTACAGTGAGAAATCCAAAGTGGCAAAAGCCATTGGCGCAATCAACTGGTATTTCCGGGACAAGGGAAAACATATGATGCTGTTAGTGCCGGGCCGGATTGGGACTTCGTCCCCGGAACTTGGCGTGCCGACCTCCTTCGCAGATATCAGTGAATTTGATGTGGTCTGCGAGGTGTCGGAAAGCAGGGCGGGATATCTGCCGGAGCTTTCCTATGGAAGCCATATTTTTCAGGATTTGGTGGAGGCGGGTATCCTTTATGTGGCAGTCTTTGAAAATGAAAAGACAGAGTGTTTTCGGCCGGAATGCCTGAAGGATATGGACAATATTTTGACGGAAATTTGTCCGGAAAGCGGGAAGTTAGAAAGCATAATCGGCGTATATGATGTATCCGGCCTTGAAAGCATGGTATACCATGACATGAAGGCGGAAAAATTTGTATGCACCCTATAGGCTATTCCTCGTACTCAAATATATATTTTTCATAGCCGTTGATAACGGTAGTATGTTTGTTGTACTGACATTCCCTCTGCTGGTTGATGTTATAATTCAGATGTACATGCCCATGAAGAAAATATTTTGGCCGATACTTGTCCAACAGTTCCCGGAAGGCGCAAAAGCCCGAGTGGGGAAGGTCTTCCCCGTCGTTGAACTGATAGGCGGGAGCATGAGTGACTAAGATATCAAAGCCCTTGTGCTTCCGGAGTTTGCGCCACAGGCGGCGGACCCGGTTTTGCATTTCCCGGTCAGTATATTGGAACGGCCCGTAATTATAACATTTAGAGCCCCCTAAGCCTAAAATGCGGACGCCCTCATGGACATAGATGTCATTGTCTATGCAGATGCAGCCCTCCGGCGGATTGCTTTTGTATACTGCGTCGTGGTTGCCATGGACATAGAGCACCGGCACCCTGGCGTAGGTGGCAAGAAATGAAAGATACTGCGGTTTTAAATCCCCACAGGAAATAATTAAATCAATCCCCTCCAGTTTACTTTTCTCAAAGTAATCCCATAGGTACTTGGATTCTTCATCGGCAAGTACAAGTATTCTCATAACAGAGATGTCCCCCCTTTATCCGGGGAGGTTGTATCAACTCCCCTGAGTTCCACAATCGGCTTCGCCTTATCTTTTAGTTCGTCGATAACCGGAATTGTCCCCACTACATTATCTACAAGCCAGTCCATCGTCATAATCTGTTCCGGCGTTAAAATGTCAAATTCGCCGCACCGTACGTTGCCCTTCTGGTCTGTCAACAGCCCGCTGAAGGGATGAAATACGCCTGCGGAAATGGAATTTTTCAACAGATTGACAAGCTTAATCGTCGCTGCCGGAATGTTTTTCGAGCAGATGACGTCAATCACGCCAGCCGACAGTCCCCACCAGTAATTAATGGCTTTGCTTTCAGTGGATTCTTCGGCTTTCCAGGAGCCGCGCATAATGCTGCTGATTAATTCCTCATAGAACGCGCCCCAGTGGTATATGGACATGGCCAGATTGGTCTTTTCCCCGCCATGGATGGTGTACAGGCCGAACTGCTTGGCGTCGTCGGTAGGCGTAATCATATCCTGGGCGGATATGTAGTTAATCTGTTCGTCCCAGAACAAGGCTCCGGCGTCCGACTGCTTTGTGGAAGACCAGGTCAGGTAAATTTCTGATCTTGGATTTACCATTTTGGCGCCTAAGGCAAAGGCGTTGATATTGGCAACTACTCCGTAAATGGGATAGTCGGCGATGTAGCCGATTTTATCATTCTCGCACAGAGCGCCGGCAATGATGCCGGTTAGGAATTTGGCCTCGTACATTCGGGTATAATAGGTGCGCACAGTGTTGTGCGAGGAGTTCAGCGCGCAGTTTAGTATCTTTACATTGGGGTGGTCGGTTGCCACCTTAAGGCTGGCCTTGATTAGCTGCGGGGTGACGGTAAAAATGATGTCGTTCCCGTCGTTGCAGATATATTCCAACACTTCTTCTGCGTGCTCGCTGTCCGTAATATAGCTTTTGGTCTTGATTTCTTCCCCGAAGACTTCCTGTAAATGAAGCCGTCCCAGTTCATGTCCGTAAATCCAGCCGGATTTGGCGGGCTCCCGGTCATAGACAAAGGCTACTTTTTTCCTTGTGGAGATAATGCGGTTAATCACAGAGTTTACCCTGCTTTTTTCCTCCGAAGGATTCATGTGGAGTTCCACGGTATCCTGTCCGCCCAACAGCAGAATTTCCGGCCATATCTTGTCAAGGTTTTCCTTGATTGCAGCGCTGCTCATCTCTCTGGCTTTGTCATAGGGGTAGAGGGACAGATAAAAAATCAGGGCGTCTCCGCAGGTGGTGTCCTTTAACTGGTTGCCGCCCTTTTCCTTAAACGCCTTGTAAAAGGCGGTGTGGAAGGAGGAAAAATCCATGCACTGGTCCTCGCTCCATGGCGTTTCGGTATCTCCGGCCACGGTCTGCAAAAGTTTCGGGAAGCTTCCTAACTTGGTAAACTGGACATAGTTAATCTTCGTCAGCCGGTAAAAATCCATAAACTCATAATAAATCCGGTTCTCCAAATCCTCTGTCCGTTTTGGCACCTTCCGGATTACTTCTGCGGCAATGGTGGGGGAGTCAAAATATTTTAATACGCTGGTTCGTTTGTTGCCCTCCACCACATAATACCGGTTCATGTATTCATAGACTTTAATCGCGTCGTGAATCCCCTCTTCAATCTGTGCGTCAACTAAATGCGACCATTTTGCGGAAAATTCGGTTCCGTAATCCAAAAGGGGCATGAAATTGGAGGCGAAGGCCCTTGTCCTTCCGGCTGTGCTGGTGCCGATTACCTGGCCTAGGGGAATGTTCATCACCCCCAGGTTGACTTCACATTCCGTCTCCGCTAAAGTTAATATTTCGTCTAATACGGGCAGATATGGGTACTGCCCTCTTGCAGTGTTCATCTTATATGCTTTTAAACCCATTTTCTGGGCCTTAATGTAATCTTCGTATGCCATGATGTCATCCCTTCCATGATGTAATATTTTATATGGTTTTTATGGGCGAAACGCATATGTGTTACAAACGCTGCAAGAGATACAACAATACCAACGCAGGTACGCTTGCGCTTGGTTATGCACGCAACGGTACTAAATTCGCGCTTTGCACTCATTAAGTACCGGCGTGCATAAAACAACCTGCTTATGGTATTTGTTGTATCTTTGCAGCACCCCAAGGTTTTATAGCGTTTCGCTTGTTATATGTTATGAGATACCTGTAATGGAGGTACCGGCTACATCATAGCATATCTGCGGGGGAATTGCTACTGCAAGATGAAAAAATAATAGAGAGGCATTTACAAATAGAAGGTTTCCAGTTACAATAATGCAGTGTGGAAGATACCGATAATATAACAGATGATAGAAAGTCAGGTAACAGATTGAAGAATTTATACATAGCTGAGAAACCCAGCGTGGCAAGGGAGTTTGCCAAAGCGTTGAAAATTAACGGAGGGAGCCGGGACGGCTATATTGAGTCCCAGGACGCTGTTGTGACATGGTGCGTGGGGCATTTGGTCAATATGAGCTATCCGGAGGTTTACGATCCGGCCCTTAAAAAGTGGAGCATGGATACCCTGCCCTTTTTGCCGAAGACCTTTAAATATCAGGTGATTGAAGATGTGGAAAAGCAGTTCCGTATTGTAAAGGGGCTGCTGAACCGGGAAGATGTGGACTGCATTTATGTGTGTACGGATTCCGGACGGGAGGGGGAATACATTTACCGTCTGGTGGACCGGATGGCCGAGGTGCCGGACACGAAGGAGAAAAAGCGGGTGTGGATTGACTCCCAGACAGAGGAGGAAATTTTAAGGGGGATTAAGGAGGCAAAACCCCTTCGGGAATATGACAACCTGTGCGCCTCTGCATACCTGCGGGCAAAAGAAGATTACCTTATGGGCATTAATTTTTCCAGGATTCTTACTTTGAAATACAGCAATGCCGTAAAAAGTTATCTGGGCCGGGATAAGTGCGTGATTTCCGTAGGCCGCGTGATGACCTGCGTTCTCGGCATGATTGTCAGAAGGGAGCGGGAAATCCGCCAGTTTGTGAAGACGCCCTTTTACCGGGTAATCGGCAATGTGAGTCTGGCGGACGGTGAATTTGAGGCGGAATGGAAGGCTGCGGAGGGGACAAAATATTTTAATTCCCCTCTGCTTTACAAGGAGAATGGGTTTAAAGAGGAAAAGGACGCAAAGGTTTTAGAGGAGGCGTTAAGGCAGCCGGCAGTGGGGGATGAGCCGGGGCAGATGCAGGCGGTCATTGAAAAGGTGGAGCGGAAAAAGGAGAAGAAAAACGCGCCCCTGCTCTATAATCTGGCGGAGCTGCAAAACGACTGCTCCAAGATTTTTAAAATCAGTCCGGATCAGACCTTACAGTTTGTGCAGGAAATGTATGAAAAGAAGCTGGTCACTTATCCAAGAACGGATGCCAGGGTGCTGTCAACCGCAGTGAGCAAAGAGATTGACAAGAACCTTTCCGGGCTTAGAAACATACCCGCTATGCGCCCCTTTGTGGAGCAGATTCTTCAAAGTGGCAGCTACAAGGGAATTGCAAAGACCAGATATGTAAATGACAAGCAGATTACGGACCACTATGCCATTATTCCCACAGGGCAAGGCTTGAGCGCTTACAAAAGCCTGTCGGATACGGCCAGAAAGATATATGAGATTATTGTAAGGCGGTTTTTGAGCATATTTTTTCCTCCGGCAGTCTATCAGAAGACGACGCTTACCCTTGACCGGAACGGGGAAAAGCTCTTTGCCAGCTTTAAGGTGTTAGTGGAGCAGGGCTATCTTCCCCTTACCGCCTATTCCTTCGGAAAGCAGAAGGATAAGGAGGAGGAAGAGGGCAAATATTCAAAGGAGTCGGCGGAGGCGGCAGCAAAGCTGAAAAAGGGCGGAAAGCTGACGGTTCGGGATTTTGAGATTAAGGAGGGGGAGACCTCTCCGCCAAAGCGCTATAACTCCGGCAGTCTGATTCTTGCCATGGAAAATGCGGGACAACTGATTGAGGACGAGGAGTTAAGGGCGCAGATTAAGGGAAGCGGCATTGGCACTTCTGCCACAAGGGCAGAGATTATCAAGAAGCTGGTAAATAACAGGTATCTTGCGCTGAATAAAAAAACCCAGATTATCACCCCTACCCAGATGGGAGAGATGATTCATGATGTGGTGGCTTTTTCCATCCGTTCCCTGTTAAACCCGGAGCTTACGGCAAGCTGGGAGAGGGGCCTGTCCTTTGTGACGGAGGGCAGGGTTACGGAAGAGGAATACATGGAGAAGCTGGAGAATTTTATCCGCAAGCATACGGAGGCGGTTAAAGGGCTTAATAATCAGTACCAGCTTAGAACTTATTTTGACTATGCGGCGCAGTTCTACCAAAAGCCCGCAAAGAGCGGCTCTTCCGGCAGGAAAGGGAGTAAAGCATAAGTGCATATGGTCGCAATCATTGGACACAGGATGAGGATTGATACAGAAGGGCGGTAGAAACTTGATCAGAATTGCAGTGGTTGATGATGAAAAGGAGTGCTTGGACAGAATAAGCGGATATCTGGAAATCATGAAGGAATATCCGATAGAATGTTTTTTTACTTCAAGCGCGGAAGGACTGTTAGAAAAACTAAGGGAAGGCGATGCCTTCGACATTGTGTTTCTTGATATTGAGATGGACAGCATGACCGGAATAGAGGCGGCAAAGTGTATCTGTAAAGATTTTGGCAGTACGCTGATTATTTTTACAACCGCATACAAACAGTATGTGAAGGAGGCCTTTTATGTCAATGCTTTTCAGTATATGTTTAAACCCATTGAATACAGGGATTTTCGATATGAGTTGGAACGGGCAGTCAGAACCATAAAACTTAGGAACCAGACTTTTGAAATAAGCTATGGCCATGAGAAAATATTGCTTAAATGTTCTGATATTCTTTATATTGAAACCAGAAACAGACATCTTGCAGTGAAAACTGCCGGTAAGGAATATCTGTATAACGGTGCGTTAAAGGAGGCGGAGCGGCAGCTTTCAAAATACGGATTTTCAAAGGCGGAGCAGGGGATTCTCGTGAACCTCTGCCATGTCCGCAGGGTTGACACGAAGCGGATTGAGTTTGACAATGGGGACATAAGATATATCAGCAGGCGTTTCTACAAGTCCTTTTTATCTGATTTGAATCTTTATCTTTCAGGAGTCTGATATGAGTTTGACAAGGTTTTTTATAGAAATATTTGGGTGTGTTGCCACAATTTTTGTGTTTTCGGTTTTTTGCAAAATTTTTCTTGTTTCACCAAGCGGGAGCAGGTTTCGCAGGGTGGCATGCGCCGGCGCAGCGTACTTTCTTTCCGTTGGGAATGTATTTTTTGTGGAGGTTATGCAGGTCAGGGTGTTTGTCACTGTCATTTGGATGTTCCTGTTTACTTATTGTTATGATTCTACTTTTTTGAAAAGGATCTATTCGGTGCTGATTGGCAGTGCTTTTCTCGATACCTCTGAAATAGTGACGGGCGTTATCACGATTACCCTGCTTAAAGTGGATATCAACAGTATAAGAGAATCAGATCTGTTATATGTTTTAAATATTTTGGCCAGCAAGGTGATGCCTTATCTGCTGTTGAAGCTGGTGGCGGTTTTTGCCAAAAAGGGCCGAAGGAGACTTGACGGCGGCTTTTCGGTGGCGTTGACGGTGCTGTTTATATTTATTCTGTTTCATACTGCCTTTTTTATTAATGAAGTGGTGGATTCTTATTCCGGAACGAAAAATGTCTTAGCCGTTATTTCCATGATTTTAATGGGCGCCGCTGTCATTGCCGTATTTTTCCTTAACGACCGGCAGCTACAGTATAAAGAAAATCAGATTAAACTCCGGGAGATGGAGAATCAGTATAAACTTCAGGTAAGAAATTATGAAAATCTGCGGGAGAACACCCGGGCCGCAAGTAAGAATATCCATGATGTAAAGAATTTTGCTTTGGCAGTAGAATCCTATCTGGAGCAGGGCAGAGTGGAGGAGGCAAAAAAGAAGCTACAGGAATATACAGAACAGATTTCTTCTGTGTCCCGGATATCTTCAGGGTCCCAAACGGTAGATGCATTGTTGGAAGCAAAAGAAAAAGAAATGGATAGGATATGTAAAGAAAGATATATTTCGGTGGTGTTGGGGGAGCTTGTATCGATTGACGAGATTGATTTGTGTATTCTATTAGGAAACGCTATTGACAACGCTATTGAGGAAAACAGGCGCATTGAAAATACAGACGACAGGGTGATTGAAATACGGGTGCTGCCCTGTGCCGGAGGAATATCTGTCTTTGTCAGAAACAAAGTCAGCGCGAACCGAAGAGCCGTTGGAGCGGACTTAAAAAAAGACGCTTTTTCCCATGGCTTTGGCATTGAAAATATGAAAGCCATATGTGATAAATATAACGGTGATTTTCAGGTGTCTGAGAAGGATGGATATTTTGAATTGAGCGCCTTTTTACCGAATAATCAAGCTGAACAACCGAATAGGCAAGAATTATTGAAAGCAAAAGATTTTTAGGATATGATGCTCCTGCAAACAAAAATTTTATATAACTTATGCAGGAGGAGAATATTAATGAAACGAAAATTAAAAACAAAACTTGCCCTTATCATCTGTGGGATTATATGTTTCGGCTTATTTGGATGCAACGGGGAGGAAAACGGCGGCACTGATGCAGATTCAACGGTGGAAGAAAGCGTTGACGGTGACAGCGAAGAAGTATCCGAGGATGCCGGTGAAGAGTCGTCTGACGAAGCGGGCGTTGCCGATGATGAACAATATAAGAACGCAGAATCACCGGCGCCGATAGGTGAGTGGATAAAGTCTGCTGCATTTAATCCCGTCTCCGGGGAACAGGAGGTTATCTATTGGAGGGTTACCGGCGTGAACAGTGACGCGCAGGCTTCTGTGGAGGCTTATAACAACGGCGGTAATTTCTGGGTTTTAGAGCAGCCGGAGGAAGATTTCATTAAATACTATGAGATGGAATATGAAATTAGGTATCCGGAGGAATATTCCCAAGAGGATTTTGGCATAACGGTCAGTGATCTGTCCTTAAGCGCCGAAAATCGTGATGGCAGAGGATTTGAAAAGGACGGTACAATGTATCTGGGTGTGGGAAGTTGTACGGATGTTACGAAAGATACGATTGGAGAGGGAGAAGAAAACCCAAGACCTGGCGACACCGTCAAAAGAAAAATCGTCTTTACCATGATTGACGGTTGTGACGATTATGTTTTCGCCTATTCCTATACGGATACAGACGGAGAGCGCAAGACATCCTATGCGGCAAGCCGCTGATTTTGAGAAAACTTCCGGTTGCTTAAAGCTGGTGCTTCTGTGATTTTATTATGGCAGAAGGCATCAGCTTTTTGTTTTTTTTTATTTTGTAGTATGTTATAATCAGAAAAGATTGGATGAGTGTATGCAAAACACTTTTGACGCTATGCGTGTTGCGCAAGTAGAATCATGTCAGCTATGAAAGGAATCAATAATGGAAAATCAGGTGACGATTAAAGAATTGTATACTTTGGAGGAAACACTGGCAAAACCTTTGCTGGAGGGATTGACCTATCCATGGGAGGCGCTTCCGAAAATCGGAGAGTTTATTAAGGAAGTGGGAAAGACGCTGCCGGAAGATATTTATGAACAGCGGGAAGAAAATGTGTGGATTGCCAAGTCGGCAGTCATTTATCCCAACAACTATATAACCGGCCCCTGCATTATCGGCGAGCGCACCCAGGTGCGTCCGGGCGCATTTATCCGGGGAAACGCTTTAGTGGGAAACGATTGTGTAGTAGGCAATTCTACGGAGCTTAAGAATGTAATCTTATTTAACCATGTGCAGGTGCCCCATTACAATTATGTCGGGGATTCTATTTTAGGCTTTTATTCCCATATGGGAGCCGGCTCCATTACCTCTAATGTGAAAGCCGATAAAACCTTAGTTCATGTAAAAGGGGAGAGTTACGACATAGACACCGGCCTTAAAAAGTTTGGCGCAATGTTGGGGGACCATGTGGAGATTGGCTGTAATTCCGTATTAAATCCCGGTTCGGTAATCTGTCAGGATTCTAATGTATATCCGGTCAGCATGGTACGGGGCGTTGTGCCGGCCCACTCCATTTATAAGGCGAAGGATTCCATTGTCCCGAAGCAGAATTAGCGATTTCAAAATAAACTAAGCGGATGATTTGTTATCTGAAAAGTCAAAAAAATGAGGGTATCCGGACCGGCTGTGGTCCTTGATACCCTCATTTCTGTTTTTTTGTATTCCTTTCGGGAATGATTCATTTTTTCTTTACTGCGGCCTGGCTTAAGGCATTTTTAATCGCCTGGTTTAATATGATGTAAGTATACTGGTTTTCCTTGGAGTATGTAATATCGTCCACGCTGTCCACAACGGAAATCTGGTTGTTGATTTCATTTAATGCGGGCTCAAGAAGCGGGTACATGGTGGTGATGGTTTCGTCAAGGTTTTCAATGCTTACCCCGCTTATGGTGTCCTCGTCAACGGTGACGGCAACATTCAAGGTGCTTTCGCCGAGGGTAATGGTTGAGGAATATACTCCGGGGATATATTTATTTGCGGTTTCCGCCTTGCTGCCTTTTCCTTTTCCAAACATATTGATCAGCAGGATGATTAATAAAATACCAAGAATCAAAAAAATTGCGGTATACAGGATTTCTTTTGCTTTGATTACGACAATTTTTGTCTGTGCGCCCATAAGATTCCTCCCAACGATTGCTTATTATAAGGATATGAGGAGAGGGAAAAAAATAGAACAAAAAATTTTCAGAAATGTCATGGGGCGGCGGTAAAGTATGTTATAATGGGATTAAATATTCAGCGAAACAGGAGGTGCAGCATGGCGGTACAATTCTATTTAGGCTCCGGTGGCAGTGGTAAGACGACGGCAATGTATAAGAAGATGATTGAACAATCCATGGAGCCGGACCACAAGCCGATATTATTTATTCTGCCGGAGCAGGCTAACATGGCGGCGGAACAGGACATGGCCGCCATGCATCCCATGGGGGGAACCATGGAGATCTCTATCCTAAGTTTTACCCGGCTGGCGTTTCAGGTGTTTGATGAACTTAATGTCCACACAAGGGATATACTAGACGACTATGGCAAGAGTATGCTGATTATGAAACTTTTAAAGGAGAATGAGGAGCGGCTTACCTATTATGGCGGCATGGTATCCCGGCAGGGTTTTGTAGACGAGGTAAAGTCCGTACTTTCGGAATTTTATCAGTACCGGATTACGGAGCAGGTGTTAGACCGGGTGTTAGAAAGCCTGCCGCCGGAGAGGAGCCTGTATCACAAACTTTCGGATTTGCGGCTGCTCTATCAGGCGTTTAATCAGGCTATGGCGGATTCCTATATGGTAACGGAACAGATTTTGTCCATGTTAGCGGAGGTGGCAGGAGATTCTAAGATTTTAAGGGAAGCGGAGATTTATTTTGACGGGTTTACCGGGTTTACGCCGGTACAGTATGATGTGATTGGAAAATTGATGGAATTAGGGGGCAACCTGTATTTTTCCTTTACCATGGACGAGGATATTTTCGGGCGGAACGAGTACAGCGAGCAGGGATTGTTTACCCTTGGTAAGCAGTCTGCCGACAGACTGTGCCGTCTGGCAGGGGACCGTCGTGTGCCGGTACTGCCCCATGTGGGATTTTCCGGTAATCATCGGCAGAAGGCTTCGCCGGAGCTTATGCATATGGAGCGCAGCCTGTTCCGGTTCCCGGTAAAGGCGTATTCCGGCAGCGTCGGGGATATTGGGCTGGTGCGGGCGAAAGATGTAAGGCAGGAAGCGGTATGGATTGCCAGAACAATCAGGCGGTATGTCATGGAGGGAGGCTGGCACTACAGGGATTTTGCGATTATTACCGGCGACACAAAGGAGCAGGCGGAGGTCTGGAGACAGGCCATGGAGCAGTCGGGAGTGCCCTGCTTTTTGGATATCAGTGAAACCTTATCCCGCAATCCGATTGTAGAGGCGGTGCAGATGTTCATGGATTTATTCGAGACGGATTTTTCCTATGACAGTGTGTTTACCTTTTTAAAATCGGGATTTTTGGAAATGGACAGGACTGCGGTCTACGATTTGGAAAACTATGCTTTAAAATACGGCGTTCGCGGATATAGCTGGTGGAACAGGGCCTTTCAGGGCGGAGTGAAGGGGCTCCATGAATTAAATGAGACCAGAAGGGTTTTCATGGAAAAGCTGGAAAAATCAGCCCTTGTCTTTGGAAAGAAGAGGGCTTTGGCAGACGAGTATATAAGGGCGCTTTATGATTTTTTGAAGGAAAATCATATGGCGGAAAAGCTTCATGAAAAGAGCCTTTGGTTAGAGGAGAAGGGGAGGCTTAAGGAGGCGAAGGCATATCAGCAGGTTTATGGCAAATGGATAGAGGTTTTGGATAAGACCATGGATATTTTGGGGAAAGAGGAGATTGCCAGAGAGGATTTTTCCCGGATTCTTATGACGGGAATTGCCGATATGAAACTTGGGGTTATCCCGTCCACTTTAGACCAGGTGGTAATTGGAGACATGGAGCGGACCAGACTTCACCATATCCGGTTTCTTTTTGTGGCGGGAGCCAATGAGGGGCTGCTTCCGGCAAACACCTCGGAAAAGGGAATCTTAGGGGATAAGGACCGGATGCAGTTAAAGGAGATGAATGTAGAACTGGCGGTGGACAGCAGACAGGAAATTTTCTTGCAGCAGTTTTACTTATATCTTCAGCTTACCCAGGCCGGAGAGCGGATTTGCATATCCTACCGGCAGTCGGACGACAAAGGGGCAGAACTTCGGCCATCCTATTTTGTCAGCCGGATTCGGCAGATTTTCCCCGGCCTTTTGCCGGAAGAAGCAGGGGAACAGATAAGAACCATGCGCCCGGCCACCAAAGAGGAGTTAGGCGCAGATTTTGCGGGACAGCTTTTGTCCGGCGACATGGCGGATTCTTCGGCATATGAAGCGTTAAAGCAATATGATTCTCCTATGGAGGAACGGATATTAGACGGATTTCTCTATAACAATCAGAACCGCGCGTTGGATAAGCTGCTTGCCAAAAGTCTTTATGGAGATAAGATGCTGCATAGCGTGTCCCGTTTAGAGACCTATTCGGGCTGCGCCTATCAGTTCTTTTTGCAGTATGGACTGAAACTGCGCAAGCGGGAGGAGTACAAGGTTGAGGCAAATCATATCGGAACCATTCTTCACGCTGTAATGGAGAATTTTTTCAAGGGCGTGCGGGATGGGAAGTATCATCCTGACAGCATGACGGACGAGGAGCGGTACGAGGCTGCTAAGGAGCTTACCGAGGCTGCGGCAAAGGAGGAGAATGAGACGATATTTGAGAGCAGTTACCGCAGCCGCCACCAGTTGGATGTCTTAATCCGGGTTGCCGCCAGAAGTATGGAAAATCTCTGCCGCCATTTAGCGTATGGCGATATGGAGCCTGCATTTTTTGAAATGAAATTTGCGCCGGAGCAGCAGCTTGCATACATTGATATGGCGCTAAAAGACGGCAGCCGCATGGAGTTAAACGGTATTGTGGACAGGGTGGATATCAGGGAGACGGAGGACTGCGTATATATCAAGGTAATCGATTATAAATCCAGCGAGAAGGATATTGATTTTGTTAAGATGTATGAGGGGAAACAGCTTCAGCTTACCGTATATATGAGCGTTATGGAGGAGCTTCTTAAGCGGCGCTATCCCGGCAAACGGATTGTTCCCACCGGCATGTATTATTATCATATTCAGGACCCTGTTATTGAGGCCGTAGATGAAGAAAAACTTAAGCAGGAGAGAATAAAGGCCGGAAGGCTGTCGGGACTGGTCAACTTAGCAGAAGAGAGCCTTCAGGTTATGGATGGAAAGACTGGAATGGCAACGCCTGTAAATTACAATAAGGACGGCGGGTTATCCGCGCAGAACGCTTCCCTGGTTACAGAGGAGGAATTGCAGGCGGTATCAGATTTTGTCCGGGAGAAAATGATAGAAATCGGCAATGATATCGTAAACGGCAAGATTGACATGAATCCGGAAAAGGGAGAACTAAATTCCCCATGCCGCTACTGCGATTACCGGAGCGTGTGCCGGTTTGAGGCAGGCATAGGCGGCAATGAGTACCGTATCCGTTGCGGGCTGGATAAGCGGGAGGCGAGAGAGAAGATAATGGGAGGCGAAGCGCAGGGAGGTGATAAGGCATGAATTGGACAGGCGAACAGCAGCAGGTTATCGATGCAAGACACAGCAATCTGTTAGTGTCGGCGGCGGCAGGCTCCGGTAAGACGGCCGTTTTAGTTGAACGGATTCTCCGGATGATATCCGACAGTGATAACCCGATGAATATAGACGAACTTTTAGTCGTGACCTTCACCAAAGCGGCGGCGGCCCAGATGCGGGATAAGATTACTGCGGCGTTAGAGGATATGCTGTCTAAGGAACCGGACAACGAGCATTTTATGCGGCAGTTAAATTATATTCACAAAGCGAACATTTTAACCATAGACAGTTTTTGTTATCAGGTGGTAAAGGAACATTTTCACCTTTTGGGAATCGATCCGGGCGTCCGCGTGGGAGAGGCGGGGGAGATTGCGCTTTTAAGAGATGAGGTGCTCCAACAGGTCATGGAGGAATTTTATGAGAAACGGCCTGATTTTGTGGAGTTTTCCGACGCCTTTTCGGCAGATAAGCAAGATGCGGGGATAGAGGCATACATCACAAAAATTTACGAATTGTCCTCAAGCTACCCAAGGCCGGAGGAATGGATTAATCAGGCGAGAAAAGAGCTTTTTGCAGAAAATGAAACGGAATTTATGGAGCTGCCCTTTATGAAGGCTTATATGCAGGAAATCCGCAGCAGGACGTTGGAAATGAAAGATACTGTGGTAAAGGTATTGGAACGGGCAAGGGGAATAGACGGCGTTCCCTATATGGAAAAAGCGTTATGCGCCGATATTGCGTTGTTAGATGATATGATTGCAGCCGACACCTATACCCGCTGGTCGGAGCTTTCCGGGATTAAGTTCGCCAATATCGGAAGGCCCGGCAAGACGGAGTATAACCCGGATACCGCGCTTTGGATTAAGAAACAGCGTGATGAGTATAAGGCTGCGGTTGAGGAACTGCGCAAGGGATTTAAACTGCCCTTTGATACGGTTCTTTCGCAGATGAAAAAGCAGCGCGCCATGTTGTCCGCATTTCTTGATATTGCAGACGAATTTCGAAGATGTTTTTTGCAGGCGAAGATAAAGAAAAATATATTGGAGTTTAGTGATATAGAGCATTTTGCCCTGCGGGTATTGTGTAGCGGATACGACGGGGACGGCAATCCGGTGCCAAGCGAAGCCGCCGCAGAACTTTCCGACGGGTTCCGGGAAATTCTCATTGACGAGTATCAGGACAGCAACTATTTACAGGAGGACATTTTAAGGTGTGTATCTAGAATCTCTAAGGGAGAATATAACATTTTCATGGTGGGCGATGTAAAGCAGAGTATCTACGGTTTCCGTATGGCAAGGCCGGATTTATTTATGGACAAATACCACGCCTATCCCATGGAGACCGGGCATTCCTGCCGGAAGTTCCTGCTCAAGAACAATTTCCGTAGCCGGGCGAATGTATTAGAGACGATTAACTATATTTTTTACCAGATTATGGGGAAAGCGTTAGGCGGGATTGATTATACGGAAAATGAAGAACTGGTGCCGGGAAAAGACTTCCCGCCGATGGAGGGCGCTTCAAATGAGGGAGAGACGGATTGTGTGGAACTGCTGTTAGGAGAGAGCAAGGATTTTGTCTTCTTAAATGCAGGGGATAAAGAGGTGATTAGCGAAAAACAGGAGACGCTGGACGAGAATTTAGAGGACATTGGCAGGATGGAGTTGGAGGCTTCCGTTGTGGCGGGCAGAATTAACCGCTTGCTTGGGCGGGAAGGAGGAAAGCCCTATCAGGTGACGGACAGTGAAACCGGGCGCCTTCGGAATGTCGGGTTTAAGGACATTGTAATATTGTTCCGCGCCCCGAAAGCCTTTCAGCAGATTTTCAGCGAGGTCTTGATGGACAGCGGCATTCCCGCAAAGGTACAGAATGAAAACGGTTATTTCGATACGGTGGAAATACGCCTGCTTTTAAGTCTGCTTCAGGTGGCGGACAATCCCTATAATGATGTGGAATTAGCGGCGGCGCTCAGAGGTTTCTTTGGAAAAATGAACAATGAAGAGCTGGCCATGCTGGCGTTGCTGCAAGGGAAGATGGAGGAAAAAAGAGGACACCTTTACAGGGTTGTCGAAAGGCTTGCCGCTTATGGCGGGGAGCAGGAAGAAGGCGGCGCCCTTGATATGGACAAGCTGATAGAGGAGGTGTTTAAGTCAGGGCCTTCCAATAGCAGGGAATACATTTTGCAGACGCTTTATCCAAAATGCAGGAGGTTTACTGCAATCATTGAGGACATCCAGGAGCGGAAAGCGTATACCGGCTTGGGACAGCTTTTGTCGGACATCTATTACCGCATGGGATATTATTACTATGTGGAGGCAATGCCGGAGGGCGGCCAGCGGATTAAAAATCTGGATTTGTTTTTGGCGGAGACGAAACGGTTTGAGCAGGGAGCCTTTAAAACCCTGTTCGATTATCTGCGGTTTGTGGAGAAATTGCGGGAAAAATCAGTGTCCTTAGGCGATGCCCCGGCTCAGGAAAGCAATGAAGATGTGGTTCGGATTATGAGCATACACAAGAGCAAGGGACTGGAATTTCCGGTAGTTTTTCTCTCCGGCATTGGCAAGGGATTTAATCTGACGGATACGAAGACGCCGCTTATCATTCATTCCGATTATCATTTGGCGGCCAAATATGTAGATACGGGCAGACGGTGCGGCAACGATACCCTGCGGCGGCAGGCGGTGGCATCGCTGATGACAAGCGAGAGCATTGCCGAGGAATTGCGGATTTTATATGTGGGGCTTACCCGGGCAAAGGAAAAGCTGATTATGACCGGGGTGACACCGGATATTCCCAAACTGATTGAACGGTATAAAGGGGTGGCGGAGAGCAAGGAGCAGAAGTTATCTTATAGCACTGTCCGTTCCGCCGGGAGTTATCTGGATTTTATTACAGCGGCTTTCATGCGGAACCGGAGTTTTCATGAGGCCATGGGAAAGGTGAGGAAGCGCATGGATAAAAAAGGGGAAAAGATTCTCTCCGCAGATTATGAACTGTCCTTTGCGCTGGATACCCCGGATATACGCCTGCACACAGAGGTCTACGATTTTAAGAGCATGGCGGTTACCCATGTCCGTTCCCTGGCGGAAAAACAGATGGATAAGATGGGGCAGTTAGAGCTGCTGCGGCAGGCACCGGCGGCAGGAAAGGCGGAGATTGAGAAAGGGCTTTTATGGACATATGAAGACGACAGGCTGACCAGACAGAAATCCAAGCTGTCGGTGACGGAGATTAAGCGGATATATGAGACAGATTACGAACCCTCGGATGTGGTGGCAAGACAGACGCAGCTTCAGGATAAATATGTGCCGGATGAACCTTGTTTCATCTCCGGCAAACAGCCCTTTAACGCTGCGCAGAAAGGTACATGGATGCACAAGGCCATGGAGCTTTTTGACAATGCGGGAGCAGTCACCCGGCAGGAGATTGAGGCGCATTTGGACAGGCTCTGGCGGGAGGGCTTTCTTCCGGAGGAGACAAAGGAATTTGTCACAGTAGACAAGGTTTTCTCCTTTGCTAATTCCGCTCTTGGACAACGCATGGGCAACGCCGCAAGGAAAGGATTGCTGTATAAAGAGAAGAAATTTGTAATCGGCGTTCCGTTAGGCAGGCTCTTTCCGGACTGGGAGGGAACGGAGCAGACGCCTGTTGTCGTACAGGGAATCATCGACGCCTATTTCCGGGAGGGGGACGCTTTGGTGTTAGTGGATTATAAGACGGACAGGGTAAGGCAAGGACAGGAAAAAATGCTTGCCAACCGGTATGAAACCCAGTTAAAATATTATAAGGACACATTGGAGCAACTTACGGGGCTTACCGTTGCGGAGACATACATTTACTCCTTTGCATTGGGCAGAGAGATTCCGGTGCCTGTATAATGGGCGCGGCTGCAAAAAGCTTTCTGATTGGCGGGCGTTTTACATTCCATAGCAAGGCAGCAGGAAAGGGAATACGGATATGCAGAAAATATTGATATTAGAAGATGATGAAAAGCTGCGGTATGAGTTGGAGATTTTTTTAAACCGCAATGGATATGAGACGGAGGGCGTAAAGCATTATGAGCAGGCATTAGCGTCCATGGTGCAGTCGGATGCGGAACTGATTTTGCTCGACATTAACCTGCCGGGCGCAGACGGGGAATATCTGCTCAAGGAGTACCGCAAGGTGTCGGATACGCCGGTCATTATGATAACCAGCAGGGACAGCGAGCTAGACGAGCTTCTCTCCATGCACTATGGGGCAGACCACTATGTGACGAAGCCCTTTAATCCGCAGATATTATTGGCTAAGATTGTGGCGGTGCTGAAACGAAGCGGCGGGCAGGCCGTCTGCGATACGGTGGACTGCGGGGACTTTGTCCTTGATTTATCGAAAAGCCGCATTGAGACGGGAGCCGCTTGCGCAGAGCTTACCGTAAACGAACTGCGGATTATGAAATGCCTGGTAAAAAACCGGGGAAGCATTGTGTCAAGGGAAGCCATAATGAATGATTTGTGGGAGAATGAAGCATTTATTGACGACAATACCCTGACAGTGAACATGACCAGAATACGGAAGAAGTTAGAGGAGTTAGGACTTAAGGAGCGGATTGTGACAAAGCGGGGACAGGGGTATATGCTGTTGTAACCGGAGTTAAACGAGAAAGTATGGAGGAGCGTATTCTGTCTTTCAGACAGAAGAGTTGAAAGCATGAAGTTTACGACATATCTTTGGGAGAGATGGAAAACGATATTACTGCTGGCGTTTGCCGTTATGACCACTGAGATTTTTCTGCTGACCTATCAGGTAAACGGATTTGTTCATATCTATGTCGCCTTAGCGGTGCCGGCTGCATTTTTGCTTGGCGTCTTTTTGGAGTACCATGCCAAAAAGGTATTTTATGATGATGTGCAGGGAAAGCTAGAACAGTTAGAGGAGAAATATCTGATTGTGGAGATGTTAGGAGCGGCTGCCTTTACTGAGGAAAGGCAGCTTATGGAGATATTGGCGGAGACCGGCAAATCCATGGCGGAGCAGGTCAATGCCCACAAGCATATCCAGCAGGAATATAAGGATTACATCGAACTTTGGATTCATGAAATCAAGCTGCCTATTGCCACTGCCAGGATGATTATTGAAAACAACCGCAATGCGGTATCTGAAAGCATTGGAGAGGAGCTGAACAGGATAGAGGACTATACGGAGCAGGCCCTTTACTATGCAAGGAGCAGCTATGCCAATAAGGATTACCGGATAACGAAGTGCCATCTGCCGGATATGGTAAATGAGGCGGTAAAGAGGAATAAGCAGACTTTGATTAATCAGCATATCCGCATTGTTATAGAGAATGTGGACGCTTTTGTGTATGCAGACGCCAAATGGTGTCATTTTATCCTGAACCAGATTCTCGCCAACAGCATTAAATACCGGAAGGAGACAGACAGCGAAATCTGCTTTTTTGCGGAGCAGGGAAAGGAGTCGGTTGTCCTCCATATCCGGGATAACGGAATTGGAATTAAGGCTTCGGAGGTGCCGAAGGTATTTGAAAAGGGATTTACCGGAACCAATGGCAGAATCGGGAAGAAATCTACGGGGATTGGGCTTTATCTTTGTAAAAAGCTGTGCGATAAATTAGGGCTTGGCATTGAGCTTGATTCGGAAGAAAATGTGGGAACAGAGGTAAGGCTTCTGTTTCCTAAAAATAGTTATTTTGGGGAGGGACATTAATGTTGTGTCATATGAGAATTGATTTGAGCATTTATCTCTGTACAAGGTCTGACGCAGGGCAATACTTGTACAGAGGGATAAAAGGAATTTAGATTGCCCGCATCGGATTTTGTACTTATAGGCAATAATAAGATTAAACTATAAGGAGATAAATTCGATGGAGAAAAATTATAAAAAATATATTGTATTCTGGTTGAGCCAGGCCATATCGCAGCTTGGCAGCCAAATGACCGGCTTTGCCCTGATTTTGTGGGCCTACGGGCAGCATAACTCTGCGATGACGGTTTCGCTAATGTCATTTTTTAACTATGTGCCATACATTTTGGTCAGCGTAGTGGCGGGGAGCTTTGTGGACAGCCACAGGAAAAAAAGTATTATGCTGGCGGCGGATTCCATAGCCGCATTATGTTCTGTGACAGTGTTGGGACTTGGTCTGTCGGGAGCCTTGCAGATATATCACATTTATATGATTAATTTTGTGCTAGGGCTGATGAATGCCTTTCAGGGACCGGCGTCGGCGGTAGCTGTGGGGAAAATGGTGCCGAAGGAAAAGATTGCCAAGGTCAGCGGAATGAATTCCTTTTCCGATAATCTGGTTATGGTGCTTGCCCCTGTTCTGGCTTCGGCTTTGTATGGGTTCTATGGGCTTGGGCTTATATTGGCTGTGGATTTGGTGAGCTTTGCCATTGCATTTTTTGTGCTGCTGGTGTTTATTCAGATTCCGGAGGAGAATTTGGCAAAAAAGGAGAGTAAGGGAATTTTCGCCGGATGCGGGGAAGGTTTTCGTTATCTCATACGCAATAAGGCCATTTTTACCATTATCATTACAATGGCGCTGATTAACTTCTTTTCCAGACTGACATATGAAAATATTCTGTCTCCCATGATTTTAGCAAGGAGCGGAAATAATTCCTTTGCGCTGGGCATGGTAAATGCGCTGATGGGGATTGGCGGCATATTAGGCGGTGTGATTGTGGCTTCCGGAAAATGGAATGGCAGCAGCGTGAAAATGATATATTTTTCTGCCATGCTGTCTTTTCTGCTGGGAGATTTGATGATGGGGCTTGGACAGAATGTGGTTTTGTGGTCCTTTGCAGGACTTATGGCAAGCCTTCCCATTCCGTTTATCAATGCGGGGCAGAATGTGATTTTTTATGAGCATGTGCCAATGTATATACAGGGGCGGATTTTTGCCGTCCGCAATGCGATTCAGTTTGGCACCATACCCGTTGGGATTTTGGCAGGGGGCTTTCTTGCGGATTATGTGTTTGAGCCTTTTATGCGAAAGGACAACGGCGTGACGGAGTTCCTTCATCTGCTGGTGGGGGAGGGCTTTGGCAGCGGCATGGCCGTTATGTTCTTTTGTACCGGCGTGTTGGGAAGCCTGTTTAGTTATCTGTTTTACCGCAGGAAGGATATACAGATGCTAAAGTGACAGGGAATCTGATAAAGGCAAAAATTAATTTGATTTTTCAGATTCAATATATATAATGATAAGAGAATGGGGAATGATTTGATTGCTTGTTCTCTTATCTTATTTTTTTATACGAGGAGGTATGACAATGAAAAAAGATCTTGGAGTTAAACCTTATTTATTCCCAATGCCGGTATTGATGATTGCAACCTACAATGATGACGATACCGTTGATGTTATGAATATGGCGTGGGGTGGAATCTGTGCAAGCAACATGGTGGCCCTGAATATCGGAGAAGCGCATAAGACGGCGGATAACATCAAAAAGCGGAATGCCTTTACCTTAAGCATTGCGGACATTCCACACCTGAAAGAATCCGATTTCTTCGGAATCGCTTCCGGACATAAAAGGGCAGATAAATTTGAATGTACCGGAATGCATGCAGTTAAGAGCAGCCGGGTGGACGCTCCGATTGTGGAGGAATATCCTGTGACTTTAGAATGTAAGGCAGTTGAGCTTCAGCAGACGGTCTATGGTTTCCGGGTGTTAGGCGAAATTGTCAATGTCCTTGCAGAAGAAAATGTACTGAATCAAGATGGGAATGTGGAACCGTCTAAATTAAATGCCTTTGTATTTGACCAGTTCCAGAACGGCTATTATGCTATTGGCGAGAAGGTTGGTCAGGCATGGGACAGCGGTATGGAATACATGAAATGATGTTGATATGAGACGCAGTGTCCGGAAATATTCGTTGGGAATGCGACGAAGGCGTGGTTCAGCAAAAAGTACATTGATATAATTATTGGCTTTAAGAAGGTTCTATTGTAGAAATTATGATAGAACCTTTTTTGATGTTCTGTTTGTTTTAAAGAATCTTTTAGGAGGAATGACAGATGAGTAATATTTATGGATATGTGCGGGTATCCAGTATAGAACAGAATGAAGACCGCCAGGTAATTATATTAAAAAAGGCCGGAGTTTCTGCCAGCAATATTTTTATGGATAAACAGTCAGGCAAAGATTTTTGTAGAGCAAATTATGAAAAAATGGTATCCCGGCTGCAAAAAGGAGACTTGCTTTATATCCTGAGCATTGACCGACTGGGAAGAAACTATGTGGAGATACAAAATCAGTGGCGTATGCTTACAAAGGAAATAGGGATTGATATTTGCGTGGTTGATATGCCGCTTTTGGATACCAGAAATGGAAAAGATCTTATGGGAACGTTTATTGCTGATCTGGTGCTTCAGATTCTTTCCTTTGTCGCAGAGAACGAAAGGGATAACATTCGGAAACGTCAGGAGCAGGGAATTTCCGCTGCAAAAGAGAGGGGCGTAAGATTTGGAAGGCCGAAAACAAAAGTACCGGATAACTTTGTAGGTATTGTAAAGGCATGGAAATGTGGAAATCTTAAGCTGGAAGAAGCCCTTGAAAAGTGTCAAATCAGCAAATCAACTTTTTATCGAAGATTACGGGAAATGCGGTTGGAACAAGGGGCGAATAGCCATAAAACAGGGGTAAAAAAATAATCTTAGCGTGTCAAAAAGTGTACTTTTTGACACATAATTCATATGGAATATTTTACCATTTTTAAATAACTTATTCAAGAAATTTTTTGTTTTAATTAGTATTTTCATGTTTTTAGTAAGTAGAGGATGATTTAGCTATTTCCTATTTCAAATGGATATATAGGGAAAAATCATGTCAAAAAGTACACATTTTGATACGTACCTGATTTATAGCTATTTCCAATATAAATGGGCATTAGGAGGAACACAAATGGATAAAATGTTTAAACAGGACAAAAAGGAAGAAGGACAGGGATTATCAAAGAATGTGGGGACGGCGGAAAACGCTAATAAAAAAGAAAAATATTATATAATGATAGAAGATGACGAAGAAACAGAAGCGATAAAAGATATAAAAGGTAAATTGCCTAAAATAACAGGCTCATACCAAACAGAATATGGAGAAGAAATAAGATACAGAAAATATCACAATTGGGATTATGGAAATTGTAAAAAGGAAGAGAGAAAAAAATCATATGAGGAAGTTTGTCCTGGCTGTCAGGAGTACTGCATTGAAAAAGTAAGGGAATATATATATGACAAAACTAAAGCAGATAGGACTATATGTATAGCTATATATGGGGACGATGAACTCAGCATATTAAATGGCAATGTCCTATATAGCACGTCGAGGACAAGGGACCGTTTAACGGACAATTTAAAAGAGATTATCCGCCCTATATTTAATGCATATGTTAACGAGGATGAAAAATTGTCTAAACATTCTATTACTGAATCAGGTCCTACTATAGATTCGTTGAAATCGAAAATTTGTGAGCAGCACAAAGGCAGGAAATGGGAACAGGGTGAAGGAGTGGCGTATGTTGATGGTAGTTATAGGGGAGATTCCATTGGTTTAGGCGTTGCTTTTGTTTGTGGTGAAAATCCAGAAGATATACAGATGTTTTCTTTGGGTACAAACGAGCTTCAAATTGAGAGGCTGATGAATGATTTGATTGCTTTGATTCCCGAGGAGATAAAAAAAGACAAAGTCGAAGAAGTCAAACAAGTCAAAGACATCAAAATGAGCAGGAATATTATTGGCGAAGTGGCGGCATGCATGGAAGCGATTAAATATGCTTATGAAACATTGCACTTGTCAAAACTTACAATTGTTTATGACTGCGATGAAATTAAATGGGCTTCTTACGGATTGGGAAAAGCCCCGATTACTCTGATAACCGCTCAGTATATATATAATATGAGAACAGGAAACCGAGGAGATGGCGAAAAAAAAGAAGTAATGAAAATTCAAATTCAAAGCATACAAAAAACGTCGCATAGTGTTAAAAAAGATTATAACCCCGGCAATGTTCTTGCAGATGGACTTGCTAAACTGGGCGTTGGAATGAGCGACAGCTTAGAGAAATGTGTTGAGGGGTAATATATGGGCATTCAGAAAATAATCTTACTAATGAATGTTTTTTGAAACACATGAGGTGCAAGCTATAGGAGGACAATCAGTTGAAGAAATCTATTTATGCGGTACGAATTGGAAGAACGACAGGAATTTTTGATGAATGGAAGAAATGTGAGGAGCAGACAAAAGGGTATCATCATGCAACCTATATCAGCTTCAAATATTGGACTGAGCTTGAGGAGGAGCCGCAAGATGTAGTCGGCAGCTTGCGGTATGCCATAAAAGAAGCGGAAGAATACCTGGGAAAAGGAAATTTGGTGTATCAGGGGGAGAGTACAGACGATTATTTGAAGGTTACGACTTGGCGGGAAGATGGCTTTTTGCCTTTCGTTAATGAATCCGTTTCGGAAAAGGCAGAGTCAGTTTACAAGCTGGAAGAAGAGGAAGAAGAGGAGGAAGAAGAGGAGGAAGAAGAGGAGGAAGAAGAGGAGGAGGAAGAAGATAATGAATATGAAAAGTTTATCTCTGAAGATATAAAGCCCGTTGCACCAGCAGGATATTGGAAATGGGCAAAAGATATGGATGAATATAGGAGGATTATCAAAAATTCATTCGAACAAACTGAAAAAAAGATTGCCGCTAAAAAACTGAGGGAACAGTTGTATCGCTGTGAACGGGATGTTAATCTAGTCAAATTAACGGCTATTTACCGGGACCAAAAGGCAGACAATGTTTTAGGATATAAGACAGATGCCGTTAACGGATTTGTAAACTTGATGCTGATGGAATACCCGGAGCCGGAATTAAGCGAGGATTGGATTAAGGAAGAGAAACTTTCCTTTAATCAGATTTATATGCAGACCGGAGCTATTGAAACGGAACTGAAGCAACGGATTTTTGGACAGGATGCGGCTATTGAGAAACTCAGTGAAGCCTATTTCAATGCAGAATGGAAGGCGCATACATCGCCATACAGAACCAGACCGAGAAATGTATATTTTCTGGCAGGACCTCCGGGCGTGGGAAAGACTTTTATGGCGCAGCAGTTTGCTGCCAAATTGCAGTTACCTTTTAAACGGTTTGATATGTCAGAATATGTTTTTCATGAACGCATAGAAGAATTGCTTGGTTTTAACAAGTCATGGCAGGGGGGTCCCACCCCAGGCAAGCTTACCCAGTTTGTGCTTGAAAATCCAAAATGTGTGCTTTTGTTTGATGAAATAGAAAAAGCACATGCCAATGTTATAAAAGTGTTTTTACAGATTTTAGATGCCGGGTTCTGCGAAGATAAAGAAAAGGGAGGAAAGGTAGCGTTCAAGGATACTATTATTTTCTTTACGACCAATGCAGGCAGACAGCTTTATGATAATGCACAGGATGAAAATCTAACTCTGCTTCCGGATAAAGTGGTGATTGATGCGCTTAAAAAGGATACAAATGACATGGGGAAGCCTTATTTTCCTCCGGAAATACTTTCAAGGCTGTCTTCTTATACGGTTATCATGCTAAATCATTTAAGAGCAGATGCAATTCTTGAACTGGTGCAGGCTGATATTAAAAAATGTTTCAAGGCCCTGAAGAAAAATTACGGCTATACGTTGAAGCATAAGCAGGGAATGGAATACATTGCCAAAACCATATTATATTCCATGGGCGGAAGCGCAGATGCCAGAAATGCTTCCCAAAGCGCAGATAAGTTAATCAGCAGGGAATTGCATAAGTTTTTGGGACTGTTGGAGGATAAGCAGATATTAGATGAAAACGGTACGGGGAAAAAAATCGACTGGAAATGCAATCTTGACGGAACCAAAGAAGAAATCAGGGACTTTTATCTGGGAGAGCGGGACTGCGTAATTCCTGTTTTTGGAACGGTGAAACATAAGCCAATTAAACAGTTGGAAGAAAATAATGTATCTGTGGAAACGACTACAGATTTCGAAGAGTATATGAAAATAATCAACGGAGAGAAGAACGTCCTTTTTGCAGTTATTGATTATACATATGGTCTTAAAAATGTGGAAAAAGAGTTGAATTTTGCAGATGCCGAAACGATTGGCCGAAAAGTCTTTTTGAAACTTCGAGAGGAAAATAAAGAAATTCCTGTGTATATTTTGAACGGAGGACGTGCACGTGAATATACGTCGAAAGAAAAGAAAATTCTTATGGAAAAAGGCGCCAGAGGATTGATAGATGTGCAATGCCTTACCAGCCAGTTGGAGCAGATTTATAAGAACATATGCTGCTGTCAGGTAATGAACACATTGACAGCGAAGAGTCAGGTTTTGACATATGAAACCCGACAGGAATTTGATGAAAAAACCAATACAGGAAAAGTTGTTTTTTGTGATTTTAAACTGGAAAGGGCAGTGGAGGCTGAGGATAAGTCTTCGCTTCTGGCTGAGAAAGAACGACCGGATACCAAATTTGATGATGTCATCGGGGCAGAAAAAGCAAAGGATGAACTTAGGTACTTTGTGCAGTATTTGAAGAACCCGAGAAAGTTTCGCTTGAACGGTGCTAAGCCGCCAAAAGGGATTCTTCTCTATGGCTCCCCGGGAACCGGAAAGACGATGCTTGCCAGAGCCATGGCAGGCGAATCAGATGCGACCTTTTTCCCGACTAGCGCCGCAGAGTTTGTAAGCAAGGGTATATTTGCTATCAAGCAGTTATTTGTAAGGGCGAAGAAATATGCACCGTCCATTATATTCATTGATGAAATTGATGCAATCGGCAAGGCGAGAACCGGTTCGTCATTTACTGCTTCAACAGAAAGTATGCTGAACGCCCTGTTGGAACAGATGGACGGTTTTTATGATACTGGAAGCAATAAGCCGGTTTTTGTTCTGGCAGCTACAAACTATGGAGTCGACAGGGAAAGCGGTGGGATTGCTCTGCTGGATGAGGCGCTGCTCAGGCGATTTGACAATAAGATTCGTGTGGACATTCCGAAAGAAAGCGAACGCGGAAAATATATTCGTAAGATGCTTGATGATAAGAAGATTACGACTGTTTCGGAAGAGACAGTGAACCATATCGCAAAGAGGACGCCGGGGCAGAGCCTTGCAATTCTTCAGAATGTGTTTGAAATCGCATTCCGTAATGCTGCAAGACAGTTACGGGTGATGGAGGATGCGGATTTGATAACTGCTCTTGAGGAATACAATCATGGTGAAAAGAGAGAGCATACAGAGGAAACCTGCGAGTCGACAGCTGTCCACGAACTCGGGCATGCGTATGTGACCTATATTAGCGGAATAGGTAAGCCTACGTATATCACGATTGAGTCCAGGGGAAATTTCGGAGGGTATACGGGATTGCCTGTGTCCGAGAATGTTACATACTCGACGAAAGAACAACTTCTTGCAAAAATCAGAATTTTTTTGGCTGGAAGAGCAGCGGAGGAAGTGTTCTATGGCAAGGCGCAATCACTCAACACAGGGGCAAGAAGTGATTTGCAGTGTGCTACCTATTGGGCATTTCAGATCGTGTGCGCATATGGAATGGAAGACAATCAGTTAATTGCCCTCAGCAGGGACGAGATATTGCAGTCAGCGCTGGCTGAAAAATATGTGGGTAGAGTCAATGAAATCCTGAATGATGAGATGAAAAACGCAATAAAAATGATTGAAGAGGGAAAAGATAAAATCCAAAAGATTGTGCCTGTCTTGATGCGGGAGAGCTGGTTGACAGGAGAGCAATTTGAAAAAATGATGAAAGCAGAGGAGTAAGAAGGAAAAGTCCTCTGGAGATTCATAGAAATACAAGATAATATCAAAGAAAGGGTGAGTACAATGTTAGAGGTATTTCGTAAAATCGCAAAAGTAAATAGCAGCAAATGGTCTACATTAAACACAGGTGAAAAGGCTTTGAAAGTTGTGATTATTGCTTTGAAAGTCGGTTTGGTTGTATCCCTGGGCTTGTTAGCAGTGGTAGTAGCATTATCCTTCTATGTTGCAAAAGAGATTTGCAACGGCTGGGTTGACGCTGCAAACAGTTGTTATTATAGAAGTGCGACAAAGCACTGGTGGTAAGTATACTAAAGCCAATGGGGGCTCGATTACATCGAGGACAGCTTGTTTTTGGGGCCAAACCCCATACCCCGTTTTATTTATGAAAAAAAATTAACTTATTAATAAAGTATTTATGAATGGAGGGATTGCTATGAAAACAGTAATGAAAAGAACACTTATCGCAATGATTATGGTACTCGCAGTAGGTCTAATGGTAGGCACATCAGCACAGGCAAAGAGCAAGAAAAAGAATGTACTAATGGTAATAACAGATTATGGTTTTCATGTAACACAAAATAAAAGTGGAAAGAAAACTTGTGTTTTGAATGACATAAGTACCAATGGAAACACATATTATCTTACAGTCTATTACAACAATGTAAATGTAACAAAGAAAGCAAAATATAAAGTCAGTAATAAGAAAGTAGCAACGGTAAAGAAAGGTATAATTAAATATAAACATTTGCAGAAAAACTTTACTCTAACAGTAAGCTACAAAGGGAAAAAGCAGAAACTCAAATTTGTATCAGGACACAAAGGCCATGACTTCAAAAATGTATATGAGCAAAGATACTGGGAAGACAACCATTGTATATCAACTACAGCTCAGTATGCTGAATGTAGTTGCGGGGCAGTAAAGTTTATCTCTGGAGACAGAGAGGCATTTGTTGCAGACAGACCGAATTGGTATGCCAATATCTATGTCGGAAATGATGTCTGGGAAACTGCAAAGTGGCAAAAGTATAAGTAAGACCAACCCTGTCGGGGATACCCCCGACAGGGTTTCTTTTTTTTCCGAGTTTTTGACAAAGAGCCTATTTGCAAAGAATAAAATTTGCAGTATAATAGAAAGGAAAGGAGACAAACCCCGTGAAAACAGCAAAAAAGAAAAAGAAACAAAACGGAATTTCTGCCTTGTTGGGACTGCTGATGATGATTTTCATTGGGATTGTCGCCTACTTGGGTGGAACAGAAGTCAAAAAAGAATTGTCCATTCGGGATATGGAGCAAGACCTTACACAGTATGAAGAATCCGATGAGGGCTTTGACTGGGACGCCCTACGGCGGATAAATCCCGATGTGGTAGGCTGGATACGGTTTGAGGAACCGTCTCGCATCAACTATCCGATTGTACGGGGCAAAAGCAACCAGACCTATTTGAAGAAAGATTGGAGAGGAAATTATCAAGAGGCTGGAGCTATTTTCATGAACAAACATAACAATAAGAAGTTTACCGACGCCAATACAGTACTGTATGGGCATCGCATGATTGCAGGAAGTATGTTCGGCAGTCTAAAGAAGAAAAAGAAAAAAGAAATATTAAAAGAAATATAATAAAGAAAACAAAAAGAAAAAAGAAAAAGAAGAAAAATTAGAAATTCGTATTTCGTGCAAAAAAAATATTTCCATTAGGGGTTGCAAGGTCCGCTGCGACAAAGGGCATAAAGTAAAACGGAATGGTGAGCAGCTTTTGTTTTGAATCGTAGCCGTAATTGTTTTTGGAAACCTTAATGGCACATTCAAACGGATTGTGGTTTGAAAATTTTTCAAGAGAATTGAGTGTTCCCCTGCCTTTTTTGACATCAATCGGATAGAGCTTATTATTCGATTCCACAATAAACTCCAGTTCTGCATAGGCTTTGCCGCGCCAATAGAACAGCTTATGTCCCTTTGCAATCAGTTCATTAGCCACAAAGTTTTCAAAGAAAATGCCGGATAAAGTATTTTCTCTTTCACTTGAAATAAACGAGGCTGCATTGATGCCGCTTTGATAGGAAAACATTCCTATGTCGCCTAAAAACAGGCGGAAGGTGCTTTCGCTATCCGGTATCAATGGCAGCGTAATATGTTCTTTTAGTCCAAAGGATTGATTGATAACATGCGCCATGGTGAGCCATTGAATGGAGGTGGCAAAGTCTCTTGTTTTGCTTCTTTTTTCAATGAGTCCCGGCGAAAAGTTTTTGGACTCTTTATTTAGTTCTTTGTAGATATTCTGAAACAGAGTGCGGGAGCGCAGAACCGCTTCCTGGCTTGCCTGATATAAATCCATATCAGAGAGGTAATTATCATATAATACCGTAAGAATCTCCCTTGCTTCGAGCAGATTTTCCTCATCAATATAAATCTCTACCGCTTCGGGCATACCGCCGACCAGCAGATATTTGTACACCTGCTCCAGCGCCAATTCGTGAACTTGACTTTCCAACGGTTGTTTGTTGTCGTATGCTTTTTTGACGGCATTGTAAAGCATCTCATTGCTGTTCATCAGAAATTCGTCAAATGTCATGGGATAAACGGTTATTTGATTGATTTTCCCTACGGGGAATAAAAATTTATCGTTATTCCCTGAACCCGGCTTGCGGGTTTCTCTCTGGAGTTTGATACGCACCATAGAGCCGGTGGCAATGACGGGAATTTGTCTGTAATCCTGACAAAAGTATTTCAGTGAAGATATGATGTTGGGACATTCCTGCACTTCATCAAAAATCAGGAGCGTTTTTTCATTTATCTGTTTTCCTTTCCGCAGAGAAATATATTCAATGATTTTTGCTGCATTTGCAGTCCCGGAACAAAATGTGCGGATTTCATCTTCAATTTTACAATCAATATAAATGTAATGATTTTTATAATAGGTTTCGGCAAAAATATCCTTCACGAGATAGGTCTTCCCGACCTGTCTTGCGCCCCAGACAATCAACGGCTTTTTGTGCTCATTGTTGTTCCAATCTATCAGATTTTGCAAAGTAATTCGCTCCATAGACAAACCTCCATACGCCTGATAAGTGTATTTTAATATAATATACACCATTTATCAAGTTATTTTACATATTATTTGCACCATTTTATATGTTTTTTTAAGGATTGTTTGCACCATTTTAGGTGTTTTTTTTAGCGTTATTTGCACATTTTTCTAATTTACCGGTTTCAATGCGCAGCTTTTACAAAAATTATATTTTGACTATCTTTTTGAATGTGTTAGTTGTTATTATATATAGGCAACTGTAAGAAATGGGAAAAGCAGAACTTAGATATATGCATCAGAAAAGAGGACCATAAGTGAATTTGGATATTGTACTGGTAGAAAAAATAAAACACAGAAATCAAAGGGCAGGAGAAGATTTTGTAAAAAAATATTATTCCGATATATACCAGTATTGTTTTTTACATATTCGGGACCGGCAGCTTGCAGAGGATATGACGCAGGAAACATTTTTACGATTTTTTGAATCGGTAGACAGATATACGGAGCAGGGAAAGGTAAAGAACTATTTGTATCGTATTGCCGGGAATTGTATTAAGAATTATTGCAAAAGGAAAAAAGAACTGCTTCTGGGTGATATGGCAGAGAATGTGGAAGAAGATATCAAAGATATCGAACTTAGGTTGGATATCGAGCGGGCTGTCGACGGACTTCCGGAGACTTTGAAGGAAACGGCCATTTTATTTTTCTTTCAAAAATTGAAGCAGAGGGAGATAGCGGATTTATTAGAAATCAGTTTGCCTCTTGTCAAATACCGCATAAAGGAAGCAAGAAAAATATTGTTGGAATATTGGGAGAAATAGGCAGATGGTGAATTGGGAATAGAAAAAGTTTTTTTCAAAGATAAAAACGGAGGTGAAACAGAATGGCACAGTATCATAACAAAATCAAAAAGTATAAGCAACAGATACAAGATTATTATGTGCGGGAAACTTCTGTTCAAAAGGTGATTGCCGGGTGTAAGGATATAATGTCAAGGCAGGGGGAGAACCGGATGTCCCATTTTGAATTTGTATATGGACAAGTCCGGTATATTGAAAAAAAATGGTGGGTGTTGCAGGGTGTTGTACTGCTGCTTCTCTGGTATCTGTTAGTGGATAATGGAGTGGAAGGAAATGTGGAACGGATAATCGGGAATTTTTCTGCTGTATTTGCAATCCTGATCATTCCGGAGATTTGGAAGAACCGCAGATATTCTTCTATTGCAGTTGAAAAGGCAGCCTATTATTCTTTGAGGGATATCTGTGCCGCAAGAATCTTACTATTTGCGGTTGTGGACATAGTCATGGTTAGTGTTTTTTTCGCGGTTACATTGTATACCGTTCAGATTGCGGCATACAGGCTGGCGGTTGATTTTCTGATTCCGTTCCTTGTATCCTGCTGCATTTGTTTTCGGATGCTATGCAACAGGTCGAAGGGGCTGGAATATGTATCCGCAGTGTTATGTGCGGTGTGGAACGTAATCTGGATGATCGCTGTGGCAAATGAGACAGTCTATGACAGGGTTGCTGAACCGGTTTGGCTTGGGGTAATTTTATTATCTTTTGGATATTTGATTTTATGTGTTCAAAAATTACTATCGAATTGTGAAACAGTTTGGGAGGTTTAGCAGGATGTTGAAATGTGAATTGAAAAAGTTTTTCTCAAAAAAGACCAATAAGGCGATACTAACTGCCTTACTTTTGGGAGCCGTGATAATAAGTTTTCTGGCGGTTGACAATATGAGCTACACGGATACGGGTGAGGAAATCGCTACCGGGTTTAGCAAGATTACTGCCGGGCGAAGGATTGAAGCAGAGAAGAATCAGTGGAAGGGGGAACTGACACCGGAAAAGATAGCCGATGCGGCAAAGAGCTATCATGAACTGAAACAATCAGATTCGGAAGGAGTTCCCAATTTGGAATCTGAAAAAACCGGACCACCGTTAGATATTTTATACTTTGCGGCTAAGATATATCAAACAGAAAATGATGTAATTCTTCTTGCAGATTTGGATCGGCTGGCAGAAACTGATCATGGACATATATATGATACTTATGCTGATAATTTGCAGGATGTGGCTGTAGAATATGCAAAAACTCCGGAACAGGAAAAGCTTCTTACCGAGCAGTTTGGGAAGATTAAATTTCCGGTTACTTATGAGGCATACGACGCATGGGAAATCATGGCGGAAGATGCAGAAATGTATATCATGGTATTGGTGGTTGTCATTGGTTTTTTGGCAGCAGGAATTATTGATGAAGAGTTCCGAACGCATGCAGAGAAAATATTTTTTACTACAAAATACGGACGGTCAAAGGCAGTCAGAAATAAAATCATAGCGGGAATGCTCGCGACAACTATTGTTTACTGGGCAGGTATCGGGATTCTGTCGTTGATTTCATTTGGGCTTATGGGGGTGAGCGGTTTTGATACGCCATGCCAGATTGATGATCCTTATATTATGTATACCATAACAAAGGGGCAGCGCTATCTTTTGGTTGTAGTATGCGGTTATATTGCCAGCCTGTTGTCAGCAGCAGTAACGATGTTGGTTACAGCAAAGATGCATACTGAAAAAGTGGCTGTTTTCATACCGATATTAATGTATTGGGTGTCGTATATTGTCGTACGGCTGACTGTTGTGGATGCAGCCTATTTTGTGCCGTATATATTGGTAAATATGGATAATGCTGCAAAGTATTACATTTTTTTTCAAATAGGAAATGTTGTATTCCGTCTGATTCCGTTCGTGATGGTGTTGTATGTTGCAGTTTCCATTATACTGTTACCTTTTATATACAGGAGTTGTTCCAGATACGATTCCGCAAAGAGCATTAAAAAACGATCAAAATATTTGGAGGTGAAATAAGATGGAATTGAGATTTAAAGGAGTATCGAAGCAATATGGAGATGTGCTTGCAGTAGATAACGTTTCTTATTCTATGGAAACGGGTGTGTATGGACTTTTGGGCGTGAATGGCGCAGGAAAGACAACGCTGATGACGATGTTGTGTGCAGTAACCCGCCCCACCGCCGGAGAAATTACCTGGGATGGGAAGGATATTTTCAGACTGGGGGAACGATACCGCGACCTGCTGGGATATCTGCCCCAGAATTTTGGATTCTACCCGGACCTTTCCGTTTCCGATTATATGATGTACATTGCATCAATTAAAGGCATCCGTCCGGATACTGCAAAGAAAAGAATCAAAGAATTGTTGGAAATGGTCGGGGTTTCAAAATATAAGGGACGCAAGATGAAAACGCTGTCCGGTGGTATGGCAAGGCGTGTCGGGATTGCACAGGCTATGCTGAATGATCCCAAAATTCTGGTGTTGGATGAGCCGACGGCGGGACTGGATCCCAACGAACGGATTCGTTTCCGCAATCTAATCAGTGGACTGGCGGAAGACCGTCTGGTACTGCTTTCTACTCATATCGTATCGGATGTGGAATTTATTGCGGAACAGATCATATTGATGAAGGATGGAAAATTCTTTTTTACCGGGACTTCCGAGGAACTGACCTCCGGCATGCAAGAAGGAGTCTGGAGTTGTACGGTTCCCAGTGATAAAGTGAATCAGTATATGCAGAAGTATCCGGTTGGAAATGTGAAACATGTATCCGGTGGTGTGGAGCTGAGGCTGCTTTCCAAGACGCCGCCTTCTGAAAACGCAGTTCGGGAAGAGGCTACGCTGGAAGATGTATTTTTGCTGTATTTTGGGGAGAAAGCAGGTGACGAAGATGCTGAAATTTGAATGGAAGAAGTTTTTCTCGAAAGGGATTAATAAGGTGATATTGTTCGTATTGCTCATGGGAACAGTGATATTAGGCTTTGTGCCGGTTTCCAGAGTGCAATATGTAGATGTGGATGGTAAAAAACCTACCGGGATTGCCAAGATTACTGCCGGTCACAGGCTTGTGGCAGACAAGAACAGGTGGAAAGGGGAACTGACGCCGGAAAAGATTACCAATGTAGCGGAAAGCTATCATGAAATAATGCAGCGGTATCAAGGGGATTATCCGGAGACGGAATACGGAAGAACTGTGCAGTCTTATTGGGATATTGTGTTTTGGGCATCTAGTATGTATACAACGGATATTGATGGAGCGCTTGCTAATATGAATCGTCTGGCAGAAAAAGACATTGCTCACATATATGATGCTTATGCCGATAATTTGCAGAAGATGGCAGAGGAATATGGGAATACTCCGGAACAGGAGAAGTTTCTTGCCGAAAAGTACAAGGAGATTAAAACCCCGGTAGCTTACGAAGCCTGCGATTCGTGGCAGGGCATGTCAGAGTATATAGCGTTTTATTCCCTGATTTTGGTGATTGTCATTGGATTTCTGACAGCAGGAATTTTTGAAGAAGAATTTCGGAATCATGCGGAACTGATATTTTTTACTGCAAAATACGGACGGTCAAAAGCAGTCAGAAGTAAAATCGCAGTGGGAATGCTTGCGACAACCATTATTTACTGGGCCGGTATTGGGATTTTGTTGTTGATTTCATTTGTAACGATGGGATTGGGCGGTTTTGATACACCATACCAGTTTGAGTATCCCTATAGTTTTTATGTTATTACACAGGGGCAATCTTATCTTTTGATTGTAATAGGAGGCTATATTGCCTGTCTGTTGTCGGCGTCTGTAACGATGTTGGTCGCAGCAAAGATGCATACGGTAAAACTGGCAGTCAGTTTACCGTTTTTGATGTATTATGGGTTGATCTTTCTCAGTAGGCCGCTTTCCAAGGTTACAAATGTGTTCTGTTTTACGACGGATGTATTGATAGATATTGATAGAGCGTTGCGCCATCCACATATTTTCCAAATAGGAAATGTTGTATTCCGTCAGGTTCCGTTTGTGATAGCACTGTATGCTATAGTTTCTATCGTACTTTTGCCGTTTATATACAGGAGCTATTCCAGATTTGATGATACAAAGTTACCGCTAAAAAAGCAAAAACAGTATGCCCGTCATTCACCGGTCAGATGAATTTGGGGAAATGCCTTATTTATAGATAAATTCAATCTCATATTCATTCATATCATATACGCTGCCAAAGAAACTTCTTAGCATTGCCTCCGCATTTGTCTTGGCGTTTTCAAAGAGGCCGTTGCCTATGGCCTCCTCCTCGGCCTGCTGCTTCATGCTTTCTATGGAGGCAATGTTTTCCTCCAGCGTAACCTGCTTGAAAATGCTTTCCTGTTCATGGAACAGCTTAAAGGAACCGTCCACCGGAGCGCTGCTTAGAATTTTTACCTCCGGCAGGGTAACTGTGATCTTATTGTTTTCCTCTTTCCACTGAATCTGTCCAAAATCAAACCCGGCCTTGATGACAAAATCATAGCTGTAAATGTATTTGGACTGGGTAAACGGAATCTCTATTCCCCAAAGCTCTTTAGCGGCCTCGGTCACATTTACTTCGGTACAGTATGCGGATTGGGTGGCAAGCTCGCCGATATTTTCAAATCCGATTTTCGTTATCTTATTCTGGGAAGAAATATATTTTCGGAATCCGGTTATCGTGCAGATTACGGCAAGAATCACCAAAAGCACGATGATAAGACCGGCGATTATTTTATTCTTTATTTTGGAAGATTGTTCTTTCACTGTTCTTTCTCTCCTTTGTATGGTTTTATTTTAAATATATCCTGTTTTGTGTATTATATTACAGATTTTGCTTATTGCAAAGAGTATTTGCAGTAGTATGATTCAGCAAAAAATGGTATACTTATAATCCCGAGTTTGACACTTGTGAAAATCAAAAACGGCTACAAATCCAGTAATAATGCGGGGTGTAGCCGTTTTTTTC